>NZ_JANMLM010000032.1:0-30394 GCF_031372575.1 Sphingomonas sp.
CAGCGGATTTCCCCGCGCGCAATCTGCCCGAGATAATGCTTCTTCTGCTCCTCATTGCCGAACTTCAGCAACGCCGGCCCGAGCATCGAAATGCCGAAGCTCATCAGCGGCGACCGCGCCCCGATCGCCGCCATTTCTTCCTTCAATACCTTGGTCTCGACCGCGCTCAGCCCGCCGCCGCCATATTCGCTCGGCCAGTCGGGTACCGTCCACCCGCGCGCCCCCATAACGTCGAGCCATTGTTTCTGCGCCTCGCTCTGGAACACGAACCCGCGCCCACCCCAGCAGGCGTCTTTCTCGCTCCGCATCGGAGTGCGCATTTCGGCGGGGCAATTGGCTTCGAGCCAGGCGCGGGTTTCGGTTCTGAATGTCTCGGTATCGGTCATGCATCTTGCCCTTCGTTGGCGAGCGTCCTAGCCCTTTTTGGAACCAGAGACGGGCGATTAGCAAGCGGGAGCGGCAACGTGGATTTTGACCTTACGGAACGCCAGTCTTTCTTCCGCGACAAGGTACGTGTGTTCATCGACACCAACGTCCGCCCGCGAGTCGGCGAGTATAAAAAGCAGATTGACGCCGGCGACCGGTGGCAGCCGATTGCGCTGATCGAGGATCTCAAGCCGGTCGCGCTCAAGGCGGGGTTGTGGAACCTGTTCATGCCGCCCGGCGGCGCACTCCAGCATGTCGACGAAAGCTTCGCCTTCGAGGGCGAGCAGCTCACCAATCTCGAATATGCAATCTGCGCCGAGGAAATGGGCCGCATCCTGTGGTCGGCCGAAGTGTTCAATTGCTCGGCCCCCGACACCGGCAATATGGAGGTGCTCCACCGCTACGGCACCCGCGAACAGAAGGAGAAATGGCTGGCCCCGCTGATGCGTGGCGAGATTCGCTCTGCCTTTCTGATGACCGAGCCGGGGGTCGCCAGCTCAGACGCGACCAATATCGAATGCCGCATCGCCCGCGACGGCGACGATTATGTCATCAATGGCAAGAAATGGTGGTCGTCGGGGGCCGGCGATCCGCGCTGCAAGGTCGCGATCCTGATGGGCAAGACCGATACCGAAGCCCGCCGCCACCAGCAGCAGTCGATGATCCTGATGCCGATGGACAGCGCGGGGATCACGATCGAGCGCTCGCTTTCGGTCTACGGCTATGACGACGCCCCGCACGGCCATATGGAAATCGCCTTGAAGGACGTGCGCGTCCCCGCGACCAATTTGCTACTCGGCGAGGGCCGGGGGTTTGAGATCGCCCAGGGCCGCCTCGGGCCGGGCCGAATCCATCATTGCATGCGCACCATTGGCGCAGCGGAAGAAGCGTTGGGCCTGATGGTCCGCCGCCTCCAGTCGCGGGTCGCGTTCGGCAAGCGCCTGTCCGAACATAGCATCTGGGAACAACGCGTGGCCGAAGCGCGGATCGAGATTGATTGTTCGAGGCTGTTGTGCCTCAAGGCCGCCGATCTGATGGACAAGGCCGGCAACAAGGCCGCCGCCGCCGAGATCGCGATGATCAAGGTCAAGGCACCGCGCATGGCACTGCAGATCATCGACGACGCGATTCAGGCGCATGGCGGCGCTGGGGTCAGCCAGGACACGCAATTGGCGCACAGTTGGGCCGGCATCCGCACCCTCCGCCTCGCCGATGGCCCCGACGAAGTTCACAACCGTGCCATCGCCCGGATCGAATTCGGCAAGCATGCGGAGGTGGCCGCGTGAGCAGCCTGTTCGATCTCACCGGCAAGACCGCGATCGTCACCGGATCGTCGCGCGGGATCGGCAAGGCAATCGCCGAGGCACTGGCCGATCAGGGCGCGAAGGTGGTCATCTCGAGCCGCAACCAGGATGCGTGCGACCCCGTCGCCGCCGCGATGAATGAGAAGCATGGCGAGGGTCGGGCGATCGCCGTCGCGGCGAGCATTTCGTCCAAGGAAGCGCTGCAAAATCTCGTCGACCAGACCAAGGCCGCGTTCGGCCAAGTCGACATCCTCGTCTGCAATGCCGCGTCCAACCCTTATTACGGCCCGATGGCGGGGATTAGCGACGAGCAGTTCCGCAAGATCCTCGACAATAATGTCATCGCCAATCACTGGCTGATCAATATGGTCGCGCCCGAGATGCTGGCCCGCGAAGATGGCTCGATCATCATTATCTCGTCGGTCGGCGGACTGACCGGATCGGCCACCATCGGCGCCTACAACATCTCGAAGGCGGCCGATTTCCAGCTCGCGCGCAACCTCGCTTCGGAATTCGGTCCCAAAGGAGTGCGCATCAACTGCATCGCGCCGGGCCTGATCCGCACTGATTTCGCAAAGGCCTTGTGGGAAAATCCCGACACGCTCAAAGCCGTCACCCGCCACACCCCGATGCGCCGCATCGGTGAGCCGCACGAGATTGCCGGCGCCGCAGTGTTCCTGGCGTCGCCCGCGTCAACCTTCATGACCGGTCAGGCGATCGTCGTCGATGGCGGCAGCACCATCGGGGTTGGCCTGTGAGGCTGAAGGGCAAAGTCGCGATCATCACCGGTGCCGGGTCGGGCATCGGTAAGGCAACCGCCGAACTGTTTCGCAGCGAGGGGGCGACGGTGGTCGGCGCTGACTTGCACGGGACCGATTTCGAATGCGATGCAGGGGACGAGGTTCAGGTCGAGGCGCTGGTGGCGCATACGGTGCGCGACCACGGCCGGCTCGATATCTTCTTCGCCAATGCCGGCGTCTCGGGCGGGTTCGACGGACTGTTCGATCAGGATGCCGCCGCCTGGACCGAAATCCTCCGGATCAACCTCATCGGCCCGTTCCTCGCGATCAAATATGCCGCCCCCGCGATGAAGGCCTCGGGCGGCGGATCGATCATCTGCACCGCCTCGGTCGCGGGCTTGCGGGCGGGTGCTGGCGGGGCAGCTTATTCCGCGTCGAAGGCAGGGGTGATCAACCTCGTCAAGGTCGCCGCCACCCAACTCATCGGCGCCAACATCCGCGTCAACGCCATCTGCCCGGGCTTGATCGAAACCGGGATGACCGAATTCATCTTCGACCGCGCACGCGAAAAGGGGCAGGAAGATCGCATCGGCCACCTCAACCCGTTGAAGCGCGGCGGCCAGCCGATCGAGATCGCCAATGCCGCCTTGTTCCTCGCCTCTGACGAATCATCCTACGTCAACGGCCAGAAGATCGTCGTCGACGGCGGCCTCAGCGCTTCGCACCCCTTCAACCACCAAAGCTACGGCCGAACTTCGGCTTAAATTGGAGTCTTCCGCATGACCGACAGCCCAATCTCCACCGCCACGCATCACGACATCCTCGTCGTCACCTCCAACAATCCGCCGGTCAACGCGCTCGGCGCGGCGGTTCGGCAGGGGCTGGTCGCGGCAATCGACCAGGCGGAAGGCGATGACAGCATCAAGGCGGTCTTGATCCGCTGCGAAGGCCAGACCTTCTTCGCCGGCGCCGATATCACCGAATTCGGAAAAGCCCCGGTGATGCCGTGGCTGCCCGAAGTCGTCGACCGGATCGAAGCCTGCTCCAAGCCGGTCGTAGCTGCGATTCACGGCACGGCCTTGGGCGGCGGGCTCGAGATTGCGCTTGGCTGCCACTACCGGGTCGCTGTCCCGACCGCCAAGCTCGGCGTTCCCGAGGTCAAACTCGGCCTGCTCCCCGGGGCCGGGGGAACCCAGCGCCTGCCACGCGTCGCTGGTGTTCCCAAGGCGCTCGAGATGGTCACCGGCGGCGGCATGATTGGTGCCAAGGATGCGCTCGACATGGGTCTGGTCGATCGCCTGATCGAGGGTGATTTGCAGCAGCATGCGGTCGCCTATGCGGAGGAGGTCAAGGACATCCGCCCGCTGCCCAAATCGTCGGAGAAACAGGACAAGGTCGACGGTATCGACGCGCAAGTGTTCGCCGATTTCCGCAAGGCCAATGCCCGCAAGTTCCGCGGCTTCGATGCGCCTGAGGCCAACATCAAGGCGGTCGAGGCGGCGGTTGCCAAGCCTTATGCCGAAGGAGTCATCGACGAGCGCAAATTGTTCATGGAATTGATGAGCGGCAAGCAGGCCCGCGCGCAGCAATATTTCTTTTTTGCCGAGCGGAAAGCGGCCAAGATTGACGGCATCCCCGACGACACCAAAGCGCGCGACATCAAGCGCGTCGGCGTGCTTGGCGCGGGCACGATGGGCGGCGGCATTTCGATGAACTTCCTGTCGGCCGGAATCCCGGTGACGATCGTCGAAATGGCGCAGGACGCGTTGGATCGCGGCACCGGCGTGATGCGCAAGAATTATGAAGCCAGCGCCGCCAAGGGCCGCTTCACCGGCGAGCAGGTCGAACAGATGATGGGCATCCTCAACCCCACGCTCGACTTTGACGCGCTCGCCGACTGCGACCTGATCATCGAAGCCGTCTATGAGAATATGGATGTGAAGAAGGAGATTTTCGGCCGGCTCGACAAGATTGCCAAGCCCGGTGCGATCCTCGCCTCCAACACCAGCTACCTCAACATCGACGAAATCGCTGCCAGCACCTCGCGCCCGCAAGATGTCGTCGGGCTGCACTTCTTCTCGCCCGCCAACGTGATTAATTTGCTCTATGTGGGGCGCGGTGCCAAGACCGCGCCCGACGTGCTCGTCACCGCGATGCAGGTCGCCAAGAAGATCAAGAAAGTCGCGGTCGTCGCGGGCGTTTGCTACGGCTTCATCGGCAACCGCATGTTGATGCCGCGCCAGCTGCAGGCCGAGGCGCTTTTGATGGAAGGCGCCACGCCCGACCAGATCGACCGCGTCCATGTCGAATTCGGCATGCCGATGGGGCCGTTCCAGATGGCTGACCTCGCCGGAGTCGACATCGGCTGGCACCGCGACCCGACCCGCATCGACAACCTCCGCGATGCGCTCTGCGCGATCGACCGCTGGGGCCAGAAAAAGAATGCCGGCTTTTACGATTATGACGAGAAGCGCCGCCCCAGCCCGTCGCCGGTGGTGCAGGGCATCATCGAGAAATTCGCCGCCGACAAGGGCATCACCCGCCGCGAAATCAGCGACGAGGAAATCGTTCAGCGCACGCTCTACACGATGGTCAATGAGGGCGCGAAGATCCTCGAAGAAGGCATGGCCCAGCGCGCCAGCGACATCGATGTCGTGTGGATCTACGGCTACGGCTGGCCGGTCTATCGCGGTGGCCCGATGCATTGGGCTGACAGCGAGGGGCTGGCGAAGATTGTCGACGGATTGAAAGCGCAGGAAGAGCGCATGGGCGATGGTTTCAGTTTCTCGAAACTATTGCTCGACAAGGCCGCAGCAGGCGAGAAGTTCACTCGCTGATCAGCGGGTAAGAGGAGGGCAAGAATATGGCCGATTACATGGTCCAGGAAACCAGCGGCACGCGGGCGATCCGCTATGCCGGGCTGGTGGTCGCCATCCACTGGCTCAGCGCAGCGCTGATCCTGAGCCAAATCTACCTCGGCTTCGCGTTCGCCGACCTGCCCAAGGGCAGCGCCGAGCGGGCCGAGCTGTTCACCCTGCACAAAACCGTCGGCGTCGTCATCCTGCTGCTCGCGTTGGGCCGCCTCGCGGTCCGCCTGATTGACGCCCCGCCGCCGTATCCGGCGAGCTTTCCCAAGTGGGAGCGGCGGGTCGCGGTATGGAGCCACCGCTTATTCTATTTCTTGATGATCGCGCTTCCCGTCACCGGGCTTGCCGCGGTGTCGAAAAAGGCAGTTGGCGGCTGGACCGAGCTGGTTGGCGGCAGCTGGTTCCCGGTGGTACCGATCCCCGCCCTCGGCGGCGCCCATGAGTTGCTCGCCTTCGCCCTGATCGGCCTGGTGGTGCTCCACGTCCTCGCGGCCCTGAAAAACCAGTTCCTCACCGGAGGGCCGGTTGCCGGGCGGATGCCGCCGTTCCGCGCGACCGATAAGGGTTAGGCTTCAGCCGGCTGCTTCGGCAGCAGGACCAGCATCGCCCCGGCGACCGCGGCAAGCGCGGCGGCGGTCAGGAAGGTCGCGCTCGCGCCGTCGCGGTCCCAGATCAGCCCGGCGCCGAGGCTGGCGAGCAGGGTCGCGATCCCGCTGGCGAAATGGAACGCGCCAAAGCTGGTCGCGCGAAGACCGGCTGGCGCTGCATCGGCGATCATTTTGGCAAACAGTCCCTGGGTCAGCGCCATGTGCGCGCCCCACAGCAAGCAGCCCGCCGTCAACCCGACCAGTCCGATCGACTGGGCGAGCAGCACGTCGGCGGCGATCAACACCGCGATTCCGCACAGCAACAGCCCGCGCGCACCGATCCGGTCGGCCAGCGCCCCCGCCGGGTAAGCGAGCAGCCCGAACGCCAGGTTGAACGCCACCAGCACCAGCGGGCTAAGCGTTGCCGACACGCCGATGTCGAGCGCCCGCAGGATCAGGAAGCCCTCGCTGAACCGGGCAAGGGTGAACACGAACCCGACCAGGATCAGTCGCCGGGTCGCGGGGTCGATGTCGCGGAACCCGGCGAGCTTCATCTTGGCATCGACCGCAACGTGGTTGCGGCCTTCGCGAAGCGCCAGCCACGCGACCAGGAAGGACAGAAACGCCGGGATCGTCGCCACCCAGAAAACGGCGCGGATATCGCCGGCGAACCAGGCCATCAGGCCGATTGCCGCGAGCGGTGCCAGGAACGCCCCGACCGTATCGAGCGACTGGCGCAGGCCGAAGGCTGCACCGCGGATTTCGGGCGGGGTCTCGTCGGCGATCATCGCATCGCGCGGCGCGCCGCGAATGCCCTTGCCGATGCGATCGGCAAAGCGTGCACCCAGGATCGGCAGCGCGCCGGCCGACAGCGGGAACAACGGCTTGGACAGCGCGGCCAGGCCATAACCAAGCAGGATCCACGGCTTGCGCCGTTGGTTGCGGTCGCTCAGCCGGCCGCTGACCAATTTGGCCATGTTGGCCGTCGCCTCCGCAACTCCGTCGATTGCCCCCATCGCCGCAACTGGCAGGCCCAATGTGATCGTCAGGAACGCCGGCAGGAGCGCATGATAAATCTCGCTCGACAGGTCCATCAGCAGGCTGACGAAGCCGAGGATCCAGACATTTCTGGGAAGCCGGGGGCGGGGGCGGGGCAGGGCGGGGCGCTTGTTCATCGACGATTGCCTAATGGCAAATTTGCTAATTGCGAAATCTTTGATAGCTTCAATATCATGTGGACCAGCGGATCACCCGGAGCCTTGGCAGCGCGATTCGCGCGACTGGTCGAGCAATTGGGCGGTGACACGGCTGCGGCCAAGGCGATGGGCCAGCAACGCGAGCTGCTCCAGGCGGTGGCGTCGCTTGAACCTGCAACCCTCAATCAGGTCGCCACGCAAGTAAAGCGCGGTGCCCCCGCGATCAGCCGCGCGATCGAGACCTTGGTTCGCGCGGGGCAGGTCGAACGTCAGGCCGACCCTGTAAACCGTCGCCGCCTCGCGCTCCGCTTGACCGATGAAGGCCGCACTGCGCTGGCCCGTCCACCCGCCGCCGACCGCAGCCTCGAAGGCCGCCTAGGAAGGCTTGCGACCAGCGAATTGCGCGCCCTTGAGCGCGGTCTCGAAATATTGGAACGGCTGCCGGGCTAGCCGATTGATCGATCTCAATCGCTCGTCTGTTGCGTTGCAGCAAGCGCCGCTTTGGTCTAAGGGCGCTCAAACTCCATTCGGGATATGACAATGAATCTTCGCAACGTGGCGATTATCGCCCACGTCGATCATGGCAAGACCACGCTCGTCGATCAGCTCTTCCGCCAATCGGGCACCTTCCGCGACAACCAGCGGATCGAAGAACGGGCGATGGATTCGAACGACCTTGAAAAAGAGCGTGGGATCACGATTCTCGCCAAATGCACCTCGGTCGAATGGCCCGATGCCAACGGCACCGTCACGCACATCAATATTGTCGATACCCCGGGCCACGCCGATTTCGGCGGTGAGGTCGAGCGCATCCTGTCGATGGTCGATGGCGTCATCCTGCTGGTCGATGCCGCCGAAGGCCCGATGCCGCAGACCAAATTCGTCACCGGCAAGGCACTTGGCCTCGGCCTCAAGCCGATCGTCGTGGTCAACAAGATCGACCGTCCCGACGCCCGCGCTGCCGAGGTGCTCGACGAAGTGTTCGAGCTGTTCCTGACGCTCGAAGCCAATGACGAGCAGCTCGATTTTCCGGTGCTCTACGCCTCGGGCCGCAACGGCTATGCCGGCCTGACCGACGACGTCCGGGAGGGGACGCTCAACCCGTTGTTCGAAACCATCGTCAGCCATGTCCCGCCGCCCTCGGCCGACCCTGACGGGCCGTTCAAATTCCTCGTCACCTTGCTCGATCGCGACAATTTCCTCGGCCGCATCCTGACCGGTTTGGTGTTTTCGGGCTCGATCAAGACCAACGCGCCGATCCACGCGCTCAGCCCCGAGGGCAAGATCGTCGAGAGCGGCCGCGCGTCGAAGATCATGGCATTCCGCGGGCTCGAGCGGGTTCCGGTCGAAAGCGCCAGCGCGGGCGACATCATCTCGATCGCCGGGCTGACCACCGCAACCGTCGCCGACACCATCGCCGACCCGGCGGTGACCGAGCCACTTCATGCCCAGCCGATCGATCCGCCGACCCTGTCGATGCGCTTTGCGGTCAATGATTCGCCGATGGCCGGCCGTGAAGGCAAGAAAGTCACCAGCCGGATGATCCGCGACCGCCTGTTCCGCGAAGCCGAAAGCAACGTCGCGATCAAGGTCACCGAGAGCAGCGACAAGGACAGCTTCGAAGTCGCCGGCCGCGGCGAGCTCCAGCTTGGCGTGCTGATCGAAATGATGCGCCGCGAAGGGTTCGAGCTTGGGATCAGCCGCCCGCGCGTGCTGTTCCGCGAGGACGACGACGGCAAGAAGACCGAGCCCTACGAAACCGTGGTGATTGACGTCGACGACGAATATTCGGGCACGGTGATCGACAAGATGGCGCTTCGCAAAGCCGAAATGACCGACATGCGGCCCAGCGGCGGCGGCAAGACCCGGATCAGTTTCTCGGCCCCATCGCGCGGCCTGATCGGCTATCATGGCGAATTCCTGTCCGACACGCGCGGTACCGGGATCATGAACCGATTGTATGAGAAATATGGCCCCCACAAGGGCAAGATCGAAGGCCGCAAGAACGGCGTCCTTATCTCGAACGGCTCGGGCGAAGCCAATAATTACGCGCTTGGTCCGCTCAAGGAGCGCGGCATCCTGTTCGTCGCTCACCAGGAAGCATTGTACGAGGGCATGATCGTCGGCGAGAATGCCAAGACCGACGACCTCGAAGTCAATCCGATGAAGGCCAAGGCGCTGACCAACTTCCGCGTCAGCGGCAAAGAAGACGCGATCCGGCTGACCCCGCCCAAGCGGATGACGCTCGAGCAGGCGATCGCCTACATCGACGATGACGAACTGGTCGAAGTGACTCCAAGCTCGATCCGCCTGCGCAAACGCCACCTCGATCCGCACGAGCGCAAGCGCGCATCGCGGGCAAAGGTTGCGGCGTAGCTTAGAAATTGCGCTTCAAAAGCGTGTGGTAAATTCGATCAGGCCTTGGGGCAGCACGCCGAGCAGTGCTGCCTCCGCGACCTTGTCCAAGCCGGTCATGACCATCAAACCGACCGCCAGCACCGCCCCGCCGAACAATGGTCTGGCAAATCGCGCGGCCTGACGAATCCGGTCGCGGCGCTCGCCCAATGCCTTGCGCGACCCGTAGGCGAATAACAGAATCGACGTTGCGACCCCGCTGCCGAAGATCAGGAAGGTGGCGAAGGCGCTAAGCAGGTCCTGGCTTTGGCTCGCAGCGGCAATGGCCACGCCCAGCGTCGGCCCGACGCACGGCGCCCATACCAGGCCAAGCAATAGTCCGATGACGAACTGACCGGCGTTGCCGCTTATCCGGACGTTGGCCAGATAGTGATGCCCGCGGTTGGACAAGCCGCCACCAGCCGCGCTGAGCCGCGCTTGCAAGCGAGGGACCAGCATGACCACGCCCGCCAGCGCAAGCAGTCCACCGGCGACCAGGCGCACCACTTGCTCGTTGATCCCGAGCGAGAAGCCAAAGGCGAGGAAGAACAGACCGAACAGCGAGAAGGACAGGACGAGACCGGTTGCCAGCGCGAGCGGGCCGAACCGGTCTTCCTTTAGCGCCGCCCCGATCAGGATCGGGATCAGCGGCAGAACGCATGGATTGAGCAACGTGATCAATCCGGCGACGAACGCCAGCAGCATGCTGCCGATGGTCATTTGACGCTCAGACGCCGGCCAGTATAGCAGCGCTCAGCCGTCCCGGATTGGTCTCCGCAATCGACCGCGCCGTTTCCTTGCTGCCCTTGAACACCAGGATCGTCGATTGGCGCGGAATTCGGTACGTACGGAGGAAATCCTTCTGCTTGTCGAAGTCGACCGTCACGAACAGCACATTTTTCAGGCGTGGGTCCGCACGAAGCTTGTTCAGGGTCGGTTTCTGGGCGCGGCAGGTCGGGCACCAGTCGGCGTGGACATCGACCAGGATCGTCCTGCCAGCCTGCTGGGCGGCAGCGAATTGGCGGGTTTCATAGTTGGTCCAGCCAGGCGCGGCCGCAGCGGCGGGAACCATCAGGAAAACAGCAGCCAGTGCCGCCCAGAATGCCGTCAATAATTTCACGTTCAATCTCCGCTTATGATCCAATGCCTTCTATTCGCGGAGAGCGCCGAAAAGGTTACATGGCGGACGACGAGTGTCGGGATTAGCCAATCGCCTTTGGTCGGGAACAGCAATCGGGGCAAAAACCTGAACAAAAATTTCAGCTTTCGTAATAAGTTGCGCCACCCAACGCACAGGCGGCTCGACTCAGCGCCTATTGGTTGAAGCGCGCCGTACTTGCTTTATGTGCAGGTGCAGCATTTTTAACAGCGAGTGGGTCCGGAGCGCGCCAGATACTTGGCCGCCAGACCCCCGTGCAAGACGGCCAGACCGACCCTGCAGCTTATGCGACCTGAGTTTTCGGTTGCGGGATTTCGGCTGGCCGCCCTTTAGGACCGATCATTGTTCAAATACCTAAGCCGTCGCGGCCTGGCCGCGGCGACCTTCATGTTGTTCACCCTCGTTGGCGGATCGAACCAGGCGTTCGGCCAAAGCGGCGCTTTTCCTGCCGTGCAGCGGCTTGTCAGCGCACAGCCAGTTGCCGCCTTTGTGCCGCGCATCGCGCCGTTGATCGCCGCAACCCGCCCCAGCCTCGACCAATTGGTCACCCAATATAGCGCCGGCGCCGACCTCGACGAGCAGCAGCGCTGCCTCGCCACCGCCATTTATTTCGAAAGCAATGGCGAACCGCTGGCCGGCCAGCTCGCGGTCGCCCGGGTGGTCATGAACCGCGCCGCATCGGGCCAATATCCGTCCAGCTGGTGCGCGGTGGTCAAGCAAAAGGCGCAGTTCAGCTTTGTTCGCGCCGGCCGTTTCCCGCGCATTGACCCGGCCTGCCGGGCGTGGCGCAAGGCGCAGGCAATCACCCGCATCGCCATCGCCAATGCCAGCGACAGCCTGACCAGCGACGTGCTGTGGTATCACGCCGATTATGTCGCCCCGAAATGGCGCAACAACCTGCGTCGCGTGGAAAAAATCGGCGTACACATCTTTTATCGCGCCTAATCCGTCACTTCATCGCTGATTAGATTCCATTGGTCGTTAATTGCTTAAGCTTGGGATTCGCAACCGTCCCTTGATCAGCGAGCATCCCCTTCAAGAGACTGGATTTTTCCTGACGGCCGGGGAGGCGATAAGGTGCTGAAGATCCTGATTGTCGAAGACGATGCGCAATTGGCGACGACGCTCAAATATCTGGTCGAGGACAATCCGCGCTATCGCGTGGTCGCCCGGGCCGATGATCTCGACAGCGCCGTTGCTGCGGCCGAAGCCTATAATCCCGATCTCGCCCTGGTCGATCTCCAACTGGCGCGCGGCTCGACCGGATTTTCGGTCGCGGTCAGGCTCGGCGATTATGATATTCCGTGCCTGTTCGTGACCGGCAAGGCCCCGGCCTTTCCGATGCCCGACCTCGCGCTTGGCTGCCTGCTCAAGCCCTTCACCGCCGAAGATGTGCATCGCACGCTGGCGATGGCCGAGGATGTGATGCGCGGCCGCGAGACGCTGCGCCCCAAATTGCCGCCTAATCTGCTGATTTATGACGGCATGGGGATCGACGAAGATGACAGCCAGCCCGGCTTCATCCCGTCGCGCCGGTCATTGAAGACCCGCCTCGAACATTGGATCGCGGGGACCCAGGCTTGAGCCATTGTGGAGGCTGGATGCCCGACGAGGATTCGAACCTCGATTAACGGAGTCAGAGTCCGTTGTCTTACCATTAGACGATCGGGCAGAGCAGGGCGCCAAGTAGGAACCGCGCCTGCTCCTGTCAACGCTGGGGCCGATATTGGGGCTGCGGTTGCGCATACCCCTTGATCTCCGTTAAACAGAGGGCAAGTCAGCTGCGGGCTATGCGCCTTCAGCCAAGGATAAAAGGCGTTTGGACATGGCGGATCGTGACGCCACCACGCCGCCGCCAGCCATCGAGGGCGGGTCGGCGGCACCGGATAGAGCGCCGCAGTGGCGCAAGACCCAGCGTCACACATATGGCGCGGTCGATCTTGGCACCAACAATTGCCGGCTGCTGATCGCTCGCCCGACCGACGACGGCTTCACCATCATCGACGCTTTTTCCCGAATCGTCCGGCTCGGCGAAGGGCTCGGTGCGTCGGGCAAGCTGTCGCAGGAGGCGATGGATCGCTCGGTCTCGGCGCTTGCGGTCTGCGCCGACAAGCTTCGCCGACGCCACGTGTCGATCGCCCGGTCAGTCGCGACCGAGGCCTGCCGTCGGGCGGGCAATGGCCGCGAGTTCATCGAGCGGGTGCGCAACGAGACCGGGATCGCGCTCGAGATCATCCCGCCGCAGGAAGAAGCGCGGCTCGCCGTGCTCGGCTGCCACAAATTGCTCGAGCCGGGCGACGGGCCCGCGCTGATCTTCGACATTGGCGGCGGATCGACCGAATTGGTGCTGGTCGAGCCGGGCGAGGAAAGCCCGCGGATTGTCGCCTGGTGGTCGGCACCGTGGGGCGTGGTGTCGCTGACCGAGAGCGAGGGCCGCGCCGCGATCGACGGCGATGACCGGCTCGCGGCCTATGCCCGGATGAAGGCCCGCGCCACCGACAGTTTCTCGCGCTTTGCCGAAATGCTGCCCCGCGATGTGCCCGGGATCCGCCTGCTCGGAACCAGCGGGACGGTCACGACATTGGCCTCGGTTCACCTCGCGCTGCCAAGCTACGATCGGCGCGCGGTTGATGGGCTTCATGTCCCGATCGGCGACATGCGGCGGATTTCGACGATGATCGCCGAATTGGACTTCGGCGGGCGATCGAACCTGCCGTGCATCGGCGCCGAGCGCGCCGATCTGGTGGTCGCGGGCTGCGCAATATTGGAGGCGATTATCGACATCTGGCCAGCCGAGAATCTCGGGGTCGCCGATCGCGGCATCCGTGAAGGCATCTTGCGGTCGCTGATGGCGCGCGACGGTCACGTCATATGACCCGCCTGAAGACCGCCAAGGGCCGCACTGCAAGCTCGACCCGCTGGCTCGAACGCCAGCTCAATGACCCATACGTCAAGCGCGCCAAGGTCGACGGTTACCGCAGCCGCGCGGCGTACAAGTTGCTCGAGCTGGACGAGAAGTTCGGTCTGCTGCGTGGGGTCCAGGCAGTGGTCGATCTCGGAATCACGCCCGGCGGGTGGAGCCAGGTCGTTCGCCGCAAGGCGCCGCGCGCCGCCGTTGCCGGGATCGACTTGCTCCCGACCGAGCCGATCGACGGCGTCACCATCCTGCAGATGGATTTCATGGACGATGCCGCCCCGGCGATGCTGCGTGAGGCGCTGGGCGGGGTCGAGCCTGACCTGATCATGTCCGACATGGCTGCCAACACCGTCGGCCACGCCCAGACTGACCATCTGCGCACCATGGGGCTGGTCGAAACCGGGCTGGAGTTCGCGGTCGAGATGCTCAAGCCCGGCGGCACCTTCATCGCCAAAGTGTTGGCCGGCGGCGCCGATCACGGGCTGGTCGCAGAACTCAAGCGCCATTTCAAGACCGTCAAGCATGCCAAACCTCCCGCCAGCCGGAAGGGCTCGAGCGAATGGTATGTCATCGCGCAGGGGTTCAAGGGGCGGGGAGACCAGGGTTGAGCGCAGGCAACCGGGCGATGGACCACATCCAGCTCGGCCTGATCAACCAGCGCAACGGCTGGCATGCCAAGGCGGCGGCATGCTTCAGACTGGCGGTCGAGGCCGATCCTCAATCGCTCGCGGCGCAATTGCTGCTCATTGCGGCATTGATCGACGCTGATCAGGCCGACGCTGCCGCCAGCGCGCTCGACGCCGTGCTGGCGGACCGCAATTGGGATACCGCGGGCGATCGCGAGGCCGGCCCCGCGCTGACTGCGCTCGGCGCGTCGTTCAGGGCCACCGACCGGCTGGCCGACGCCGCCCGCTGCTTTGCCGCCGCGGCCGATATTTTGCCAGACGCTGCGACCGCGCACCAGCGGCTGGGGGTCGTGCGGCTGTTGCTAAGCCAGCCGGAGCAGGCGCTGGCGGCGCTCGACCGCGCGGCCGCGCTCGATCCGCAATCTGCGGAAACGCATCACAATCGGGGTGTTGCGCTGGCGACCCTCGCCCGGGAAACCGAAGCGACACAGGCGTTTTCCAGGTCGCTCGACCTCAACCCAGAGCACGTCCAGGCGCGGGCGCAGCGGATGTTCCTTCTGGCCTGCGAAAATGACTGGGCAACGCTTGCTGACGATCTGACGTGGCTTCCCGAATTGGGTACGACGAAGGGGGTCGTCTCGCCATTCGCGCTGCTGTCGTTCGAGGACCATCCCGAGCGGCACAAACTGCGCTCGATGCGTTATGCTGCCGCGCAATGCCCGGTCGCAGCGCCCGTCCCGGCGCGGCCGACGGCACAGCCGGCCAAGCTGCGGCTAGGCTATTTTTCGGCCGATTTCCGGAATCACGCTTTGATCCATCTGGCCGGGCGGATGTTCGAGCTTCACGACCGTAACCGGTTCGAGATCCACGCTTATGCCTTCGGCCCGCCAAGCGATGATTTGCAGCGCAAGCGGATGATCCGTGCGTTCGATCATTTCACCGTCGTCGACGCGATGAGCGACGATCAGATTGTGGCCAAGGCGCGCGCCGACGGGATCGATATCGCAGTCGACTTGCTCGGCTACACCAAGGGCGACCGCGCGGGGATTTTTGCGCGCCGCGCCGCGCCGGTGCAAATGTCGTTTCTCGGCTTCCCCGGGACCAGCGGCGCGCCGTTCATCGATTATCTGATTGCCGATCCGGTCGTGATTGCCCCCGAGCATCGCGGCTCGTTCACCGAGCGGCTGATCACCATGCCCTTCACGTACCAGCCCAGCGACAATCAGCGGGCAATCGCCACTCGACCGGTGACACGGATCGAGCAAGGACTGCCCGAAGGCGGCTTCGTCTTTTGCTGCTTCAACAACACCTACAAGGTCAAGCCGACCGAATTTGCGATCTGGATGCGGCTATTGGACGAAGTCGAGGGAAGCGTGTTGTGGCTCCTCGCCGGATCAACCGCGTCACGCGCCAATGTGCGCGCCGCAGCGGTGCGTCATGGCGTCGATCCCGATCGCATTTGCTTTGCCGAGCCGCTGCCCGTTGCCGAGCATCTGGCGCGGTCCCGGCTGGCCGACCTGTTTGTCGACACCTTCCATTATAATGCGCATACGACGGCGAGCGATGCGCTGTGGGCCGGGCTTCCGCTGGTGACCAGGATTGGTGCCGGATTTGCAGCGCGGGTTGCCGCCAGCCTGCTCAGCGCGGTCGGACTGGACGAGTTGGTCACTACCAGCGACGCGGAATATTTCGACCTGGCGCTGGCCTTGGCGCGCGATCCCGAGCGGCTTCAGGAGGTCCGGGTGCGGCTCGCCGCCAACCGACTGACAATGCCATTATTCGACAGCGAGCGATTCACTCGCCATCTCGAGGCCGGTTATCAAGCGGCGTATCAACGATATTTCGATGGTCTCGATCCGGCCGACATAAAAGTCGCCCCTTAAGCTTTGGCTTTGGCCGCCTCGATTGCGGCCTTGAGCACTTCATAACCTACGGCCGAGTTGATCACCTTGTCGCCGATCACGAACAGCGGAGTTCCGTTCGCGCCCAACTGGCCAGCGATCGCCAGATTCTTCTGGATTTCGGCTTCAATGGCGGGATCGCGCGCTTGCTCGGGCGTGATCGCCGCAGCGCTCCCGGCAATGGCGATCGTCTCCGTACTCGGCCGACCCGCCGCGTAAAGCGCATCGTGGAACACGCCGAATCGCCCGGCCTTGGACGCGGCGAGCGCGGCGCGGCTGGCGGCGACGCTGTCGGGCCCAAGAATCGGCAATTCGCGATAGACCACCCGCAGCCCCTTTTCCTCGGCCAGCAGCCGCTCGATATCGGGGTTGGACTTGCGACAATATCCGCAGGCATAGTCGTAGAAATAGGTCATCACGACCTTGGGTGCCGCAGCGCCTTTCCACGATGATCCGAACGGCGTCTCCAACGCGGCGCGGTTGGCTTCAAGGATCGGCGCATATTGCCCGTCACGAAGCGCTTCCGACGCGTCGACCAGGATTTGCGGCTGCTTGACCAGGGCGTCGCGGACCAGCTTCGGCCCGACCCACTTCGGTGCTGCAAGTAATAGCAAACCGGCGGTCGCCAGCGATCCGATCAGTCCGCCGCCAATCGCTGCAATCCACGGGGCCGATCGACTGGCGCTCACTGGCTCTTCTTGCCTTTCTTGTCTTTCTTCAGCTCGGCTTCGGACACCATGGCGATATCCTGCGCGCGAAGGAAGTCGGGTGTGCCCTTGGGGATGCCTGCCATCGCCATCTTGGCGCTGGTCAGTGCGAGTTTGGGCTTGCCCTCCAGATTGTTGCGCTCCGCCGTTGCCAGCGCGGCGCGCGGCACGTCGCCTTCACGATCATAGACCACGCCCAGCTGCATCCACGCGAACGGATTGTCATTGTCGCGGTTGACCGCCGCCTTGAGCACCTGCTTGGCTTCGGCGAAATTCTTGTCATCCTCGGTCGCGATCAGCGCATGGCCGAGCATGACCGAGATCATCGGCTGGTCGGGCGCGACCTTGACCGAGTGGCGAAGCACCGGAATGGCATCCCTGGGTCGGCCGGATTCAAGCAATATCTGCCCCTTCAGTTCGAGGAAGAAGGGGTCGTCGGGTTGCTTGGCGAGCAACGCATCGGCCTCGGACAAGGCTTTCTCGGGATAAGCGCCGAGGTGATAGGCATAAGCCCTGGCATAATGAGCGGGAATGCTCTGGTCGCTTTCAGGGTAAAGCGTCACCGCATTCTTCGAATTGACGTAGCCGATCAGCTTGGCCTTGACCCGTTGGAAGCGCGCTTCGATCGCCGGGTCGGTCGGGCGGTTCCACGCCGGGTCCTTCTGGTAAACCTGGGTCAGCGCCTCGATCCGCTCGCTCGACAGCGGATGGGTGCGGTCGTAGCTATTCTTGGAATAGATCGCGAGGCGATATTCCTGGTTTTGCAATTTCTTGAAGAATTCCAGGCTGCCCTTGCCGCTATAGCCGGCCTTGCTGAGATAGGATGCGCCGGCGAGGTCGGCCGAGCTTTCCTGTGACCGGGTGAAGGAATAGAGGCTGCCGATCGCGGCGCGCTGGCCGGCCATGATGATCCCCAGGCCGGCATCGGGCGCTCCGGCGGCGATTGCGGCTGCCCCAAGCACCAGCGACAAGATGGTGATACCGGTGGCCGCCTTCGCGCCGTCGTTGAAGCGGATTACATGGCCGCCGGCGACATGGCCAAGCTCATGCGCGATGACGCCCTCGAGTTGGCCGGCATTGTCTGCTGCGGTGATCA
Organism: Sphingomonas sp.; assembly: GCF_031372575.1. Lineage (GTDB taxonomy): Bacteria > Pseudomonadota > Alphaproteobacteria > Sphingomonadales > Sphingomonadaceae > Sphingomicrobium. The sequence continues at coordinate 17,921 of NZ_JANMLM010000032.1, forward strand.
GGCCGCTGTGGATATAGACGATCTGGCCGCCTGCGACGAAGGCGTTGATTTCGCCATCGTTGATCAGCACGATCTTGACGTTGGCCGGGTCGAGCCCCGCGGCCTGGATCAGGGGTCGCGACATGTCGCGGAACATCAGTTCGGTTTCGCTGTCGCGCAGCACCGATTGGGCGGATGCTGGCTGGTACGCGGCGAAGGCCAGTGCCAGGGTCAGCATGACCATCCGCATCAGCCGGTTGGGGAATCGGATCATGCTGTGCTGTCCGATCTGGCGGATGAACGAGCGATGAAAGAAGCCGCCGTCACTGCGCATGGCGATTGATCGCCAGCTTCGCAATGACGGCGCATTCCTTAGCCGAAGGTCCGCTGCCACCAGCCGCCACGCGGCGGGCCGTCGCTGTCGTCGTCGTCGGCCGATTGAGCGGTTGACGCCGTTTCGGTGTCGGCCAGTGCGGCGCTCTTGGCCCTTGTTTTCGGCGCTGCTTTGGCTTTCGCCGGGGCTTTGGCCTTGGTCGTCTTGACGGCTGGTTCTGCCGCTGGCTCCGGCGCCTTCGCGTAAGGCTGTGGCACGAAGGCCGGCTCCTCGACCGCAGTCACCGCTTCATCGATCTTTTTGGCGCGGCTCCTGCGCTTGGGCTTCTCGGCTGAAGCGTCAGGAATTGCCGCCTCGGCCTCAGCTGTCGCTTCAGGCGCGGCTTGGGCAGCACGATTCTCGGCGGCTTGGCGAGCCTTGGGGCGACGACGGGTCTTGGGACCCTCCGCGTCAACCGGCTCGGCATCGGCCAGCGGCGCTTCGTCGGCAACCGGCCGATCAACCATCGCGCCATCGTCAGCGGCAACGGTTTCACCAAGACCTTCGCTCGATCCGTCGCTGCGGCCACGCCGTCCACGACCGCCACGGCGTCCACGGCGGTTGCGACCGCCGCTTTCGCCGTCGCCATCGTCATTGTCGGCGCGGGCCGGGGCGGCCTCGCGCGGCTCGTCGCCGGTCGACTCTTCAGATTGCTCGTCACCGTCGGCGTGCTGGCGGGGTTCGCGCTCTCCGCCTTCGCTGCCTTCACCACCTTCACGCTGGCGATTGCGGCCACGACCGCCACGGCGACGACGGCGGCGACGCGGGCCATTCTCGCCCTCGCCATCACCTTCGGCACGCGGCCGATCTTGCGGCTGGGCGCGGCGATTGTCATCGCTCGAGCCCTCATCCTCTTCGTCTTCGGCATAATCGCCCTCGGCCTCAGCCTCATACTCGCCGTCATCCTCGTCATCATCGACGATCGGGGCGGATATGCGCTGCGGCGCGACCGGGCGCGGTCCGCTGCTCTCGACGCTCATCCGGGCGCCTTCGAACGATTCGTCGATCAACACTTCGATGGTCACACCGAAGCGCGCTTCGATCTCCGCCAGTTCGCCGCGCTTGCGGTTGAGTAGATAGATCGCCGCTTCACGACCGGCGCGGAGCAGGATGCGGTCACCGCGACCACGCCCGGCTTCTTCCTCGATGATCCGAAGCGCGCTTAGGCCCGATGACGACGCCGTGCGCATCAATCCGGTGCCTTCGCAATGCGCGCACGGGCGGGTCGATGCTTCGAGCACCCCGGTGCGCAGCCGCTGACGGCTCATTTCCATCAGTCCAAAGCTCGAGATACGGCCAACTTGGATCCGCGCACGATCATTCTTGAGCGCGTCCTTCATCGCTTTCTCGACTTTGCGATTATGGTTGTTCTGCTCCATGTCGATGAAATCGATCACGACCAGACCGGCCATGTCGCGAAGCCGCAGCTGGCGGGCGATTTCATGCGCCGCCTCGATGTTGGTGGCGAACGCCGTTTGCTCGATATTATGTTCTTTGGTCGCGCGGCCCGAGTTGATGTCGATCGACACCAGCGCCTCAGTCGGGTTGATCACCAGATAACCGCCCGACTTCAGCTGGACAACCGGCTGGTACATTGCCGACAGGGTGTCCTCGACTCCATAACGCTGGAAGATCGGGGTTGGGTCGGAATAAGCCTGCACGCGCTTGACGTGGCTCGGCATCAGCAACTTCATGAAGCCGCGGGCGGCCTTATAGCCTTCCTCACCCTCGACCAGCACCTCGTCGATTTCCTTGTGGTACAGATCGCGGATCGCGCGCTTGACCAGGTCGCTGTCGCGATAAACCAAGGCGGGGGCCGAGCTCGACAGCGTCTTCTGGCGAATTTCGTCCCACAAGCGGGCGAGATAATCGAAATCGCGGCGAATCTCGACCTTGGTCCGCTCCAGGCCGGCGGTGCGGACGATCAGGCCCATCACCGACGGCAGGTTAAGGTCGGACATGATCGACTTCAGGCGCTTGCGATCGGCACCGTTGGAAATCTTCCGCGAAATGCCGCCACCGTGCGAGGTGTTGGGCATCAGTACGCAATAACGACCGGCGAGGCTCAGATACGTGGTCAGCGCCGCGCCCTTGTTGCCGCGTTCTTCCTTGACGACCTGGACCAGCAGCACCTGGCGGCGCTGGATGACGTCCTGGATCTTGTAGCGACGGCGCAGATTCTGGCGCTTGCGACGAAGTTCGTCGGCGGCGCTCTCGTCGACCGGCGAGGCATCGGATCCGGTGCCGGTTTCAGTCGCGTCACCATCATCGTCATGATGATCGTCATCGTGATGCTCATCTTCTTCTTCGGCGCGATCGTCGGTGCCGTCATCGTCATGATGCGGGTCGAGATTGCCGTCTTCGAGTTCGGCGCGAATGCGCTCTTCCTCGGCGGCATGCTCAGCTTCTTCACGCAGCAAGGCATCGCGATCCGACTTGGGGATCTGGTAATAATCGGGATGGATTTCGCTGAACGCGAGGAACCCGTGGCGATTCCCGCCATAATCGATGAATGCTGCCTGCAACGAGGGTTCGACCCGCGTTACCTTGGCTAGATAGATATTGCCTTTGAGTTGCTTGTGTTCGGCGGATTCGAAATCAAACTCTTCGATCCGGTTACCCTTGGTGACCGCGACCCGAGTTTCCTCGGGGTGGCGCGCGTCGATTAGCATGCGCATGGACATTGAAATTTCTCCGGGCGCGCTGGAACCGCGAATGGCGGGAGCGCGCGATAGACGTGACCAGGCCGGGTTCGGCGCTGGCGTGATGTATGGATAGTGCCTCTGCTGCGTGACCCATCCCGACCATCGCCGGGAAAAGCGCGCCAACCGGCTCGGCTACGAGCAAGCGACTGGCGTCCTGTGGTGTCATGCGGCGTCAACCTCGAAAACCTGAACCGACGATGCGGCGCAGGCCCGCTTTGAAATTCGCGGGTGGTGTTGGACTAGCACTCGCGCCCCTTGCCCGCAATGCCTCGCCCGACGATAAGCGTCCTATGTGGCTAAGACACAAACAGGCACGCGTGATCCATATACTGCTCGCAGTGCTGTTGATCGCGGCGCTCGCCTTTTTCCTGTGGCCAAAGCCGCAGATTGAAGATGATGAAGCCTTGTTCGGCGAGGCGCGTCGGGGCGGGCTGACCGTCGCGCTGCGCGATCAGGTCGGCGACGTGACGATCACCGAATCACGGGTGCCGGGTCGACCGATCGTGCTGATCGACCCCGGCCATGGCGGCCGCGATCCCGGCGCACCGGGCGTGTCGGGCACGGTCAGGGAAAAGGATCTCACCTTGGCCTTCGCCCGCGAGCTTCGGGACTTGCTCGCTAAGCACGGCCGGGTCCGGGTTGCACTGACCCGCGATGAGGATCGCACCCTGACCCTTGACCAACGCGCCGCCATCGCCCGCCAGCTCGGTGTCAGCCTGCTGGTCTCGGTTCACATGGACAGTGCCCCTAACCCGCTGGCGCGCGGCGCAACCGTCTATTCCTTGTCCGACGTCGCCTCCGACGCCGAGGCCGCGCGCTTTGCCAAGGCCGAGAATGACGACGGCGCGGGATTGAGCAGCGAGCGGGACGAGGGGCTTCGGTTCCTGCTCAGCGACCTCGCCTTGCGCGACCAGATGGCCGAGTCTGCCGACCTCGCGACGCGGCTGGTGGCGGGCCGTGGCCGCGGCATGCTGCTGCGCCCGGAACCGCACAAATTCGCCGCGTTCCACATCCTTCGACGGTCCGAAGTGCCGGGCGTGCTGTTCGAAGCTGGCTATATCAGCAACATGGACGATGAGGCGCTGCTTCGTACCGCAGAAGGCCGCGCCCCGATCGTCGCCGAGCTGGCCCGCGCGATCGAAGTCGATGCGGCGTTGCGGCATTCGCGCTAACCCGGCTTTGCGCGGGCCGATGAAGCGGCTAGATGCTTGTCGCCAATGCCATCTTTCGCACTCCAGCTTCCCGATCTCGTCCGCTTCAACCAGCGGGTTCACGACCGAATCGATCCGTGGTTCGCCCGGCTGTGGGTTCGGCGTGGCGCCTGGGTGTTGTTCGGCGGCTTCCTGTTTTTCGCAATGACGTGGATCTGGTTTGCGTCGAACATCCCAAGTTCGGAGAAATTGCTCGCTTACCAGCCGCCGTTGCCAACCAACGTGCGCGGCTATGACGGTAACCCGGTGCAGACCTTCGCCCGCGAGCGGCGCGTCGAACTGTCGTTCGACGAATATCCGCCGTTGGTGGTGCAGTCGATGATTTCGGCGGAAGACAAGACCTTCTTCAGCCATGGCGGGATCGATTATCCGGGGTTGGCCGGTGCGGTGTTTGAATATTCGACCAAGTCAGTCACCGGCGGCCGCGCCAAGGGCGGATCGACCATCACGCAGCAGGTCGCCAAATATCTGCTTCAAGACAATAGTTATGCCGTCACCCGCAAGGTCCGTGAGGCGATCCTCGCCTTCCGGCTCGAATCGACGCTGTCGAAGCCGCAGATCCTCGAACTGTATCTCAACTCGATCTTTCTTGGTCGCAATGCCTACGGGATCCAGGCTGCGAGCCGCGCTTATTTCGACAAGGACGTCAGCGAACTGACGCTGCCCGAAGCGGCCTATCTCGCGGTCCTGCCCAAGGCGCCGTCCAATTATGACCCGCAGCGTGCCACCGCCAAAGCGACCGCACGGCGTAATTACGTGCTTCGGGAGATGGTCGCCAATGGCTACATCACCGAGGCCCAGCGCGCCGAAGCGTCGGCCGCGCCCCTCGGCACGATCCGCTATGGCAGCAACGAAAAATTCCGTCAGAACGGCGGCTATTTCATGGAGGAAGTGCGCCGCGACCTGATCCGCCGCTTTGGCGAGAAGGCCGAGCAAGGGCCGAACAGCGTTTACGCCGGCGGCCTGTGGGTGCGCAGCTCGATGGTGCCATTGATGCAGGACGCCGCCGCCGACGCGCTTCGCGAGGGGCTCGCCAAGTTCGACGGCGGGCGCGGGTGGCAGGATACCGGGCTGAGCGTCGATCTGACCAAGGACTGGCGCGGCCAATTGTCCGCCGCCGCGCTCGGCACCGGCTTTCCCGACTGGCGCAAGGCGGTGGTGCTTGAGAAATCGGGCGGGCAGGCGCTGCTCGGCTTCTCTGACGGCACCAAGGGAACGCTGTCGGCATCGGCCGCGCAGCAGTCCAAGCGTGGCGGCGGCGGCACTGCATTCAGTGCGATCAAGCCGGGGATGATCGTCATCGCCAAGTTGATCGGCGGGTCCAGCTACGCGCTTCGCTCCATCCCCGAGATCGGCGGGGCTTTCCTGTCCGAGGAAGTACGCACCGGGCGGATCCTCGCGATGCAGGGCGGGTTCGATGTGGTCGGCTCATCTTACAATCGCGCCACCCAGGCGCTGCGTCAGCCCGGGTCGTCGTTCAAGCCGATCGTCTACGTCACCGCGCTCGAAAACGGCATGACTCCGGCGTCGATCATCGTCGATGCCCCGTTCTGCGTCTGGCAGGGCGCGGGGCTGGGCAACAAATGTTTCAAGAATTTCGACGGTGGTTATGCTGGGCCCAAGACAATGCGCTGGGGGGTCGAGCAATCGCGCAACCTGATGACGGTGCGAGCCGCGTCGCAGACCGGCATGCCCAAGGTGATCGCCACTGCTGCGAAGCTTGGAGTCGGCAATTTTCCCAATTATCTGTCGATCGCGCTCGGTGCTGGCGACACCACCGTGATGAAGCTGACCAATGCCTATGCGGTGCTCGCTAATAATGGCCGCGAAGTCCGCCCGACGATCATCGACTTCGTCCAGGATCGGGGCGGCAAGGTCATTTATCGAACCGACAATCGCTGCCAGGTGATGGACGGGTGCAATGGCAAGGATTGGGACGGCAAGGCGATGCCGCGCCCGCCGATCCGCGCCAAGCAATTGCTTGAGCCGCAGGCGGCGTATCAGATGATCCACATCTTGGAAGGCGTGGTCGAGCGCGGCACGGCGACCGTGCTGCGCGACCTTGACCGGCCCTTGTTCGGCAAGACCGGGACCACCACTGGCCCGACCAATGTGTGGTTCGTCGGTGGGACGCCCGACGTCGTGTCGGGGGTTTACCTCGGTTACGACCGCCCGCGCTCGCTGGGCGGCTATGCGCAGGGCGGCCGGATCGCGGCGCCGGTGTTCAAGCAATTTGCCCAGATCGCGTTCAAGGATTCGCCCAAAATTCCGTTTATCGCGCCCGCTGGTATCCGCATGGTGCGGATCGACCGGGTCACCGGCAAGCGCGTGTTCGGTACCTTCCCGACCAGCGAGGACCCCAAGTCGTCAGTCATCTGGGAAGCGTTCCAGCCAGAGACCGAACCGCGTCGTTCGTTTCGCCGCGAAGACCTGGTTGCTGCCGCGCCCGAGGGCGTCGGCGGACCGCCCAAGCGCCCGCGACCCGTGCGCGCCAAACCTGCCCGACCGAAACCTCCGGTCGACGATTTCTTGCAAAGGCAGGGTGGGATTTACTAGGGCCGCATTACGCCCCGTTTGAAAGCCAATATCATGCGCGCCGAAGCGCAAACGCATATCGATCAGATCAACGCCGCCACCCAGCTGCTCCGCCGGTTCCTCGATTGGGACAAGGCGCACAAGCGGTTGGCCGAGCTCAATGGCATGGTCGAGGATCCAAGTCTGTGGAACGACCCCAAAGGCGCGCAGGACGTGATGCGCGAGCGGCGGCGGCTCGAAGAAGCGATTGGCGCGACGGCCAAGATCGAGACCGAGCTCAAGGATACGGTCGAGCTGATCGAAATGGCCGATGCCGAGGGTGACAATGGCTTGGTCGACGACGGCGTGATCGCTTTGGCCGATCTTGCGGCACGCGCCGAACGCGACAAGGTGGCGGCCTTGCTGGCCGGAGAGGCTGACGCCAACAACAGCTATATCGAAATTAACGCTGGCGCTGGTGGCACCGAGTCCAATGATTGGGCGGGAATGCTGCAGCGAATGTACTCACGCTGGGGCGAGCGCCACGGGATGAAGGTCGAGCTGATCGACCATCATGCCGGCGAGCAGGCCGGGATCAAGTCCGCGACGTTGCTGATCAAGGGCGAGAATGCGTACGGCAATCTCAAGGTCGAGGGCGGAGTGCATCGGCTGGTGCGTATTTCGCCTTACGACAGCTCGGCACGGCGCCACACCAGCTTCGCTTCCGTGTGGGTCTATCCTGAGGTCGACGATGATATCGATATCGAGGTCAACGAGAGCGAGCTTCGGATCGATACTTATCGCGCGTCTGGCGCTGGTGGGCAGCACATCAACACTACCGACAGCGCGGTGCGGATCACTCATATTCCGACCAATATCGTCGTCCAGTGCCAGAACCAGCGCAGCCAGCACAAGAATAAGGCCGAGGCAATGAAGCAGCTGAAGGCCCGGCTGTACGAAGCCGAATTGCAAAAACGCGAGGCCGAGGCGGACGCCAGCGCGGCCAACAAGACCGATATCGGCTGGGGCCACCAGATCCGCAGTTACGTCCTGCAGCCATATCAATTGGTCAAGGACTTGCGCACCGGCGTCATCTCGACCGCGCCGGGCGACGTGCTCGACGGCGATCTCGACCGGTTCATGGCGGCGGCCTTGTCGCAGCGGGTGACCGGCGAAAAGGTCGAGGTCGAAGATGTCGATTAGGGCAGCAGCTTGGCTGCTGCTGGCGCTCACCGGCTGCAAGGCCGACGCGCCGCAATCGACGTTTCCCAGGGCCGACCGCGACGTCGCCTCGATTGTCAGCGACAGCTTCTCGACCGAGGACGCCCGCGATCGGCTGGGGGAGGCTGAAGCGGTGATCGCCTTTGCCGGGATCAAACCCGGCATGTCGGTCGCCGATATCGGCGCTGGGGAAGGCTATTACACCGTTCGCCTGTCGCGGGTGGTTGGCGGCAAGGGGCGCGTGCTGGCCCAGGACATCGTGCCGGAAACCCGCGACCGGCTTGCAATCCGCGTCCAGCGTGAAGGCCTCGACAATGTCGCGGTTCGGCTCGGCTTGTCGGATGATCCCAAGCTGCCCACGGCGAGCTTCGACCGCATCTTCCTGGTGCATATGTATCATGAGGTTGAGCAGCCTTATGCCTTCCTGTGGCACTTGCGCGATGGCCTCAAGCCCGGCGGCTTGGTGGTTGTGGTCGATGCCCGTCGTCCGGTGCGTCAGCACGGGATGCCGCCGGAATTGCTCACTTGCGAGTTCGCCAGTGTCGGCCTGACCAAGCTTCGGGATCAGGCGCTCGCCGGCAGCGATGCCTATATGGTGCTATATGCCGCCACCGAGGCGCGGCCGGCGCCGGGCGCAATCAAGCCATGTGCTGCTGCCCGGACCTGACGCGGGCGACACCGCCTAGAGCAAGCCCATCGCGCGCATCGAGCGGCAATCCGGGCCAGCCATCACCAGATGGTCGAGCAAGGCGAGGTCAATCGCCTCGGCGGCGAGCGCGAGGCGGCGGGTAATCTGGCGGTCGTCGGCGCTGGGCGTTGCATCACCACTGGGATGGTTATGGGCGACAATGACCCCGACGCTGCCGTGCGTTGCGGCATCCCTGATCACATCGCGCACGGACAGGGTTGCGCCGGCAACGTCACCGTCATGGCGCGCAAGGTGGATGCAGCGGGCCTCGTCATCGACATGGGCGACCCAGAGATGCTCCTTCTCCGGACCGGCTTCGGCAAGGCAGCCCGCGAAAAATCGATGGGCGGCCTCAAAGCCGTTAAGAAGCAGCGGGGATTCGGCACGCTGATGAAACATGACGGTTGCATAGGGCAGGGCGGATCGTCGGGCGATGTGAACCGCGTCCAGCGTGGTCGCATGTTACATTCAAAACGGACCGATCCGCGAACTACTTGCCGCAATCCACAGTCTGGCTAGGGTGGCAGAATGCGAAATTACCTCGACCTGATGCAGCAGATTCTCGACCAGGGTGTCGAGCAAATGGATCGCACCGGAACCGGTACGCGGTCGCTATTTGGGGCCCAGTTGCGGTTTGACCTCGCCGAGGGTTTTCCGCTGTTGACCACCAAAAAGCTCCACCTGCGCTCAATCATCATCGAATTATTGTGGTTCCTTCGCGGCGACACCAACATCGGCTGGCTCAAGGACCGCAAGGTTGGGATATGGGATGAGTGGGCGGACGAAAACGGCGACCTTGGCCCGGTCTATGGCAAGCAATGGCGCGATTGGGAAACGGCCGACGGTCGCCACATTGACCAGATCGCGGGGCTGGTCGACCTGATCCGCCGCGATCCCGCCAGCCGCCGCCAGATCGTCACCGCATGGAATCCGGGGGAGCTTGAGCGGATGGCGCTGGCCCCGTGCCATTGCCTGTTCCAGACGCAGGTCGCTGCGGGGCGGCTCAATCTCCAACTCTATCAGCGCAGCGCCGATTTCTTCCTCGGCGTGCCGTTCAACATCGCGTCATACGCCTTGCTGACCCATATGCTGGCGCGCGAGTGCGGGCTTGAGCCGGGGGTCTTCGTTTGGACTGGCGGAGACGTTCACCTTTATTCCAATCACATCGAGCAGGCCCAGCTCCAACTGTCGCGCGATCCGCGGTCGTTGCCGACGCTGATGTTGAAGGATCGCGGACAGGATCTGTTCGGCTACGAAGCGGAAGATTTCGCGTTTGATGCCTATGATCCGCACCCGCATATCGCGGCACCAGTCGCGGTTTGAGTTGACGGATCGTCGCGCGTGATGAACATTTCGGCTGCGTGATGGCACCGAAGCCAATCTACTGCGTTCCACTCACGTCACACAGGAGAATTACCAATGTTCCAGAAACTCACCACGATCGCCATCATCGGCGGCGCACTCGTTCTCGCGGCCTGCAATACTGTTCGCGGCGCTGGCAAAGATGTCTCGTCGGCCGCCAATTGCACCGAGAATGTGATCAACAACGTTCGCTGCTAATTCGACCTGGCAATCAGCCAAAAAAATAGCCCCGCCGGAGAAGATCCGGCGGGGCTTTTTTCTCGATCTTCTCGCATCGGACGCGTTAGCTGTTGAGGTAATCTCCAGCGTCGGCATCGGTGCCGGTGCCCGACGCGACAACCGGCTCCAGCGGATCGCTGTGGGTTGCTGCTTCGGGACCCTGGGCGAGCTCGGCAGCATGTTCCTCGGCCGCATTCTTCGGCGCGATCAGGGCTTCCTGCAACTTGCGCTGCTGGGCCCGGAGCGAGGCGTCACGGCTTGACGCAGCGACGCGCAGGCGGTTCATGCCGGCGCCAGTGCCCGCCGGGATCAACCGGCCGACGATGACGTTTTCCTTCAGGCCGTTGAGCGTGTCGATCTTGCCCTGGACCGAAGCCTCGGTCAGCACGCGCGTCGTCTCCTGGAACGAGGCCGCCGAGATGAAGCTGCGGGTCTGCAGCGACGCCTTGGTGATCCCGAGCAGGACCGGCTTGCCCTCGGCCTTCTTCTGCTTCTTGGTGAGGGCCGAATTGACCTCGTCCATCTCCTCGCGGTCGACCTGTTCGCCGGCCAGCAAGGTGGTGTCCCCGCCGTTGGTGATTTCGACCTTTTGCAGCATTTGGCGAACGATCACCTCGATGTGCTTGTCGTTGATCTTCACGCCCTGCAGTCGATAGACTTCCTGAATCTCGGTGACGAGATATTCGGCCAAGGCCACCACGCCGAGCACTTCGAGGATGTCATGCGGATCGGGTGAACCACCGACCAGATTGTCGCCGCGCTTGACGTAATCGCCTTCCTGGACGTCGATCACTTTCGATTTCTGGACGAGGTATGCGACCTCTTCCGAGCCATCGTCGGGGATGATGACGATCTTGCGCTTCGCCTTATAGTCCTTCTTGAAGCTCACCTTGCCCGAGATTTTGGCGATGATCGCCGCATCCTTGGGCTTGCGGGCTTCGAACAGCTCGGCAACGCGCGGCAGGCCGCCGGTGATGTCGCGGGTCTTGGCGGCTTCGCGCGGCATACGCGCCAGCACTTCACCGGCCTCGACCGTTGCACCATCTTCGACCGCGACGATCGCCCCCGGGAGCAAGCGGTAAAGCCCGGTCTCGGTATCGTCCTTGCCCATCAGCGTCAGGCGCGGACGGAGGTCTTCCTTCTTCGACTTGGCGATGTCGTCCATCACCACGCGCTGGGTGATGCCGGTCGACTCGTCGGTCAGCTCGGTCATTGTCCGGTTTTCGGTCAGGTCTTGATAGCGGATGATACCCGCTTTCTCGGTGATCACCGGCATGAAGCTCGGGTCCCACTCGGCGATCCGATCGCCGCGACTGACGATATGCCCAGTCTCGCACAGCATATGCGCGCCGTACGGCACGCGATGGGTGCTGAGCTCACGACCATCCATATCGAGGATCGCGATTTCACCAGAGCGCGACAGCGACACGTGGCGGCCGCGCGGATCCTGGATGGTCGGCATGTCGCGGAACTCGATCGTGCCGTCGACCGGCGCTTCGAGGTTCGACTGCTCGTTGAGCTGTGCCGCGCCGCCGATGTGGAAGGTCCGCATCGTCAGCTGGGTGCCAGGCTCGCCGATCGACTGGGCGGCGATGACGCCCACCGCTTCGCCGATGTTGACCGGCGTACCGCGGGCAAGATCACGACCATAGCATTTGGCGCACACGCCCTGCTTGGCCGCGCAAACCAACGGACTGCGGATCTTGAGGCCTTGAAGCCCCATGTCCTCGAGCTGGGCAACCATCGGCTCGTCGAGCAACGTGCCTTCGGGAATGATGACCTTATTGTCGGAATCGACGATATCCTCGGCCGTTGTGCGACCGAGCACGCGATCGGCGAGTGATGCGATGACCGCGCCGCCCTGGACGATCGCGCGCATTTCGAGCGCCCGGTCGGTGCCGCAATCCTGTTCGATGATCACCGCGTCCTGCGACACGTCGACCAGTCGGCGGGTGAGGTAGCCCGAGTTGGCGGTCTTCAACGCGGTATCCGCGAGACCCTTGCGGGCGCCGTGGGTCGAGTTGAAATATTCAAGGACGGTCAGGCCTTCCTTGAAGTTGGAGATGATCGGGGTCTCGATGATCTCGCCCGACGGCTTGGCCATCAGCCCGCGCATGCCGGCGAGCTGCTTGATCTGCGCCTGCGAACCACGAGCGCCCGAGTGGGCCATCATGTAGATCGAGTTGATCGGCACTTCGCGCC
>NZ_JANMLM010000046.1:0-1520 GCF_031372575.1 Sphingomonas sp.
GAGCCCGCAAGACACGCGGCTGGCCCGGATCGCTGCCGCTGTGGAGGCGTCGCGGATGAAGGCGACGGTCGAGCGGCTGGTCGGCTTCGGCACCCGCCACACTTTGTCGTCGCAAACCGACCCAAAGCGCGGGATCGGGGCGGCGGTGCGCTGGTCGGAGGCGGAGATGAAGAAGCTCGGTCTGACCACGCTGCAGACCTGCGACACCGTCACCGGCCGCCGCGTGCCGACCCCGACGAGGGTGTGTAACGCGCTTGCGATCCAGCGCGGGACCGAGCGGCCCAATGATGTGGTGATCATCACCGGCCATATCGACAGCCGGGTCAGCGACGTGATGAACGCCACTGCCGACTCGCCCGGCGCCAATGATGACGGCAGCGGCACGGCGGCGGTGATGGAAGCGGCGCGGGTGCTGTCGAAGCACAAGTTCCCCGGCACGATCGTCTATGGCGTGCTGTCGGGGGAGGAACAGGGGCTGCTCGGCGGCAAGATCATCGCCGATTATGCCAAGGCGCAAGGCTGGAACGTCATCGCCAACCTCAACAATGACATCATCGGCAACAGCTGCGGCTCCGACAAGGTGTGCGACGCCAGGACGGTGCGGGTGTTTTCCGAAGGGCCGCGCTGGCAGGGGCGTGAGGCGCTCGCGGCGCAGCAGCGCAGCCTAGGCGGCGAGAATGACAGCCCGTCGCGCAACATCTCGCGCTTCCTCGACAGCCTGGCCGAGCGCCACCCCGAGATCGGCCTCGACGTGATGCAAATCTGGCGCAACGACCGTTTTGGGCGGGGCGGCGACCATACCGAATTGCTCAACGCCGGTTACCCGGCAGTGCGATTCTCGGTCGCGGTTGAGGATTATGATCACCAGCATCAGGATCTGCGGGTCGAGAAAGGGATCACCTACGGCGACACCGTCGACGAAATGGACTTCCCCTACCTCGCCAAGGTGACCCGGCTTAACGTCGCCGCGCTCGCCGCCCTAGCCAGCGCCCCGCCGCCGCCGGAGCCGACCGTCGAAGGGGCTGTAAGCACGGATACGACGGTTGGCTTTGAAATGTTGAATGCCTCCAAGAGCTTTTTTCATCAGTATCGCGTTCACTGGCGGCGAACGGATTCCAGCAGCTGGGAGCATCTAAAATCAATCGACAAAAACGCCTGCTCAATCTGGATGGCAAGTGCGCCGGGGAAACCGCACTTTGCTGGGGGTGCTGAGTGTAAGGCCGTCCTAAAAGGCATCCGCGTCGACGATTGGGTGTTTGGCGTCTCGTCGGTCAGTAAGGACGGCTTCGAAAGCCCGGTCGCCTCGGCCGTCCCCGGCGGCGCGTTCCGCCCTTATGTGGCGCCGGTGGAGAAGAAATAGTGTCTTAGCCCTCCCCCTCGATGGGGGAGGGTTGGGTGGGGGTGATGGTCGAACGGTCGCGCCCTCTCCGTATAGATCACCCCACCCGAATTACCCACGATTAAGGTGAGGGACTATGATGAGGCGACGGTCTCGCATATTCGCGTTCACGTGAAGCATC
>NZ_JANMLM010000012.1:0-12221 GCF_031372575.1 Sphingomonas sp.
GGAGAGTTTCCAGCAATATGTGCTGATGGAATATGCCACCTACAAATTGTACAACCAACTGACACCGTTGAGCTTTGGGGCGCGGCTGGCCAAGATCGATTATGTCGATGCGGCGGGTCGGCCGATTATTTCGCGGATCGGATTCTTCCTCGAGGACGTTGACGACGTCGCCCGCCGCAACGGGATGCGCGAAGCCAAGGTCGGTGACCGGATCGCGGTATCACAGTTGAGCGCGGTGGATTCGGGCCGGGTCGGGGTGTTCGAATATATGATCGGCAATCTCGACTGGGCGATGCAGGCGGGGCCGGGCGGAAGCAATTGCTGTCACAATAATCCGCTGATCGGGCCGGGACCGGCGGGCCTGGTGCCGGTGCCTTACGACTGGGATTTCTCGGGACTGGTCGATACGCCTTATGCCACCCCGCCGGATTCGATCAACGTCACCAGTGTCCGCCAGCGCCGCTATCGCGGTTTCTGCCGGTTCAATGCCGAGGCGCGGGCCGCGATCAGCACAGTCCGGGCGCGCCAGGGTCCGCTGCTAGCGACCTTCGCGACCGTGCCTGGAATCGACCCGAAAACAGCCAATAAGGCGACCAATTATCTCGGCGGTTTCTTTGCCGATATCGCCACCGATGCCAGCGTCGAGGCGAAGTTGGTCAAAAACTGCCTTTAGGGTGCGGGTGGCGGCTTTGAGCCGGGTACCGCATCCTCAACCATTGGCGGACCACCGACCGGGGCCGATCCGACCGGTGCGCTGGTCGGGCCCTTGAGCGGATCGAAGTCAGTCATGTAGCGCTTCATGCCTTCGCGTTCGCCATATTCGGTGATCCACAGGATGACGAAGCACAGATTGAAGGCGAAGCTCATCACAAACGCAAGTTCGACCGCACCAATCCCCGAGGCGAGGCCGATCCCGACCGACAACAAGATGTAGAGCGCGTCGCCCGAGCTCTTGAGGCTGTTCTTGAACCGCACCGCCCCCGCAATCCCGCCCAGCGCAAAGGCCAACGCCAGGCTGCCCTGGACGACGATCACAATCGAGGTCACGACCACCGGCAGGATCAGGATCGAGCTGATCAGCGACTGGTCATATTCTTCCGAGGTGCGGGTTGCCATATAGACCCAGCTGACCGGAAGCGCGGTGACCAGCGCGCCGAGGATCGCGACCCCCATCCAGCCGAGACTGGCGCCGAGCGTCTTGACGCTGGCCGCCGTCGCCGCCGCCTCGAGCGTGCTCGATTTGCCCGCGCCCTTGATCAGCGCCTCGGCTCCGCCAATGGGAAGGTAACCACGCAAATCGGGGTTGATGGTCAGCACCGCCCACATCCCGCCGACCAGCACGAGATAGTAAATGATGAGCTGTGTAATCAGTCTGCTTGCTGGCATGGTCGGCCCCCTGGCAATCACATGTGGCGCAAAGGCTAGGCGAATCTTGCGCTGGCGCAAGTGTCGTGATCAGGCGAGTTTGACCGGGTAATTTTCGATCGGGTGGAGCACGCCATATTTTTCCCGCTGTGGCTTGTGCGTAAGCCCGGGCCAGTCGAGGTCGGGGGCCGGCAGTTCGGTGTCGGGCAAGCGGTCGAGCAGGTCGCGGAGCAGGGTCAACCGGCCGACCGCCTGGTCGTTGAAATCGATCAGCGTCCACGGTGCCCAATCCTTGTGGGTGGCGGCGAGCATCTTCTCGCGAGCGTCGGTATACGCGTCGTAGCGGGTGCGCGATTCAATATCGATCGGTGACAATTTCCACCGCCGGCGCGGATTGTTGAGCCGGTTGGTGAAGCGTTCTTCCTGATTGTCCTGATCGACGCACAGCCAATATTTGAACAACAGCATCCCGTCTTCGACCAAATGCCGTTCGAATTCGGGGGTCGCGCGGAGGAAGGCGTCGGCCTGATCCTCGGTGCAATAGCCCATCACTTTTTCGACCCCGGCGCGATTATACCAACTGCGGTCGAACAAGGTGATTTCGCCCCTTGACGGGAAATGCTCGGCGTAACGCTGGAAATACCATTGCCCCTGCTCGCGCTTCGACGGTGCGGACAAAGCGACGACCTTGCACTGGCGCGGGTTGAGGGTGCGCGCGAACATGTCGATCGAACCGCCCTTGCCGGCGGTATCGCGGCCTTCGAACAGGATCACGACGCGCTGCCCGGTCTCCTGGATCCAGCGCGCGGCGTCGCTCAATTCCTTGGTCAGCGGGTCGAGCGCGGTCTCATATTGCTGCCAGCTGAGGATCGATTTTCCGCTCATGCGATGGCCGCACTTTCCGCAAAGGTGAAATTGACCGGCTTGGGCTCGCCCGCGCCGTCAAACGCTTGATTGGCAAACGGGCCATCGGGGTCGACCCAGTGGAGGAACAGGTGCGCCGACCACGCATTGGGGTTGGGCTGGGTCCGCCCGTGACGATGGGTGACCCCGCGATAAGCGACGGCATCGCCGACCTTCATCGCCATCGTCAGGCTCTGTTCGGTTCCGAAATCATCGGCGTTATTATTGTTGTCGGGGCCGTCCATGCCCGAGGCACCGATCTCAAGCGCCCACGGCACATCGTCGCTATAATCGAGCGTCAGCGACAAGCTATGCTCGCACGCCGGGCGATCGCGGTGGACGCGGCAAATGTCGCCCTCGCGATAGATTCGGAAATAGTCGTAGGTCGGGACCAGCCGCTGCCCGGTGACGATTTCCATCGCCGGGGTCAGTGCCCACAGGAATGCCTGCATCGGCGGATAGGCATTGCCGTAAATATCGAACGCCGGCCGTTTGAGGATTTCAATTTTCTCACTTGGCGGGGTGATCGGCCCTTTGGGTATATCCGCCTTGAGCCTGGCCATCAGCGCGCGTGCGACACCGCGCGGCACCATCTCGCGCACCAGCGCATAGCCATCCCGGCGATAATCCCCCTCAATCTCCATGTGGTGTCACTAAACGGACCGGCCCTTCCGAGGCAAGCTGCAACAAAAAGGCCGGGGCGTCCCCACCCCGGCCTGATTGATTGTTTGTCGCAATGCGAAATGCCTGGCCTTAAACTCCCGCAATCTCGGCGGTGTCGAGGCGGACGCCGGGGCCCATGCTCGAGCTAAGCGCGACCTTCTGGACATATTTGCCCTTGGCGCCGGCCGGCTTGGCCTTGACGATGGCGTCGAGGAAGGCGTCGAAATTGGCCTTGAGGTCGGCTTCGGGGAAGCTCGCCTTGCCGATCCCGGCGTGAATGATCCCGGCCTTTTCCACGCGGAATTCAACCTGGCCGGCCTTGGCGAGGCGGACGGCTTCGCCGACATTCGGGGTGACCGTGCCGAGCTTCGGGTTGGGCATCATCCCCTTGGGACCGAGCACCTTGCCGAGACGGCCGACGACACCCATCATGTCAGGGGTGGCGATGACCCGGTCGAAATCGCTGCGGCCGCCCTGAATGGCTTCCATCAGATCTTCTGCACCAACCACTTCCGCGCCGGCCTTGGTGGCTTCCTCGGCCTTGTCGCCGCGCGCGAACACCGCGACGCGGACGTCCTTGCCGGTACCCTTGGGCAGGTTGACGACGCCGCGGACCATCTGGTCGGCGTGACGCGGGTCAACGCCCAAGTTCAGCGCGACTTCGATCGTCTCGTCGAACTTGGCGGTGGCGAGGCTGCGGACCAGGGTGATCGCTTCGGCGACACCATAATTCTTGTTCGAATCGACCTTGCCGTCGAGCGACTTCAATTTCTTGGTGAGCTTGGCCATGGTCTTAACCCTCCACTACCTGGAGGCCCATCGCGCGAGCGGAGCCTTCAATGATCCTGGTTGCGGCCTCAATGTCATTGGCATTGAGGTCCTTCATCTTCATTTCGGCGATCTCGGTCAGCTGCGAGCGCTTGATGTTGCCGGCGCTGATCTTGCCCGGCTCGGCCGAACCCGCCTTGAGCTTGGCGGCTTTCTTGATGAGGAAGCTCGCCGGTGGCGTTTTGGTGGTGAACGAGAAGCTGCGGTCGGCATAGACGGTGATCACGGTCGGGATCGGCATCGCCTTTTCCATCTCCTGCGTGGCGGCGTTGAACGCCTTGCAGAATTCCATGATGTTGACGCCGCGCTGCCCCAACGCCGGCCCGATCGGGGGCGATGGATTGGCAGCGCCTGCGGGCACCTGCAGCTTGATATATCCGGTAATTTTCTTGGCCATCAGTCTCACTCTGTAGAGGGCGTTGGAACGATCCCGCAGCCCGGTTCAAGTTTAGCGGTCCAGACGGCAGCACGCTGCCTCCCGCAATGGTTTTCCTCAGCAATGCTGGTTGGAAGCCGGTGCCCCTAACCGAAGATGGCCGAAAAGGGAAGGGGGCAGCGCGCCCTTACACCTCCAGCGCCGCCGCCATCGCGTCGCGCAGCGCGTCATGAGTGAAGGGCTTGCGCAGGATCGGGCAGGTCACGCCGGACACCGCCAGCGACTCGCTGTCCCAGTAACCGGTGATCAGCAGGCATGGCAGGCCAGGATGGATTTCATTGGCCCGGGCGATCACGTCGGCACCGCTCAATCCGGGCATCGCGAAATCGGCCAGCAACAAGTCCGGCTTGCGGTTCGACAATGCGGCCAGCGCGGTTCGGCCATCGGCGACCGATTCGACGCGGTGGCCATCGGATTCGACCATCTGGACCAAGGTTTCGCGGACGTCGGCATTGTCATCGACGATCAGCAGCTTGAGCGCGCCGGGCAGGTTGCGCCCGCGTCCGGCGGCCGGCACCGATACGGAAACCGCTGCGGCGGCAGCGGCAGGCAGGATCATCCGCACAATGGTGCCCTGACCAAGCGTGCTGTCGATTTCGACATGACCGCCCGATTGGCGCGCGACCTCGGCTACCTGGGCAAGGCCGAGCCCGGTGCCGGCGCCCTGTGGTTTGGTGGTAAAGAACGGCTCCTGCGCGCGGCGTAGCGTATCGGCGTCCATCCCCGATCCGCTGTCGGTAACCGACACGGCAACCCACGGCTGCCCCTTAAAATCGATTCTGGCCGCGCGGACCTCGACCATTCCGCCAGCGGGCATCGAATCGCGGGCGTTGAGGATGAGATTGAGTATCGCCAGTTCGAACTGAACCTTGTCGGTTGCGATCGGCGGGGTTCCCGGCTCGACCGACCAATTGAGCATGTGACGCACCTCAAGGCTTTGGCCGGCGAGATCGGCGACATCCTCGAGCGCGCGGACGATGTCGACGACGATGATCTCCAGCTTCTGGCGGCGGCTGAAGCTCAACAATTGCGAGGTCAATGTCGCGGCGCGCTCGGCGCTTTCAAGCGCGCCCTTGGCAAAGCGTTTTTCGCGCACGTCGAGGTTGGGCGAGCGGTTGAGCCGGTCGAGCGCGCCGACGATCGGGGTCAGCAGATTGTTGAAGTCATGCGCCATCCCGCCGGTCAGCTGGCCGAGCGCTTCGAGCTTCTGGGTTTCCTGGATTCGGCGGGTGAGCGCGCGCGTACTATCGATCTGGCGGCGCGCGACGAGGTACAGCAGTAGCGCGAGCAGCAGGCTGAGCAGCACGGCGACTCCGATCGCGACCCGAAAGGCCATCGCCGGATCGTCGATCCGCTGCGCCTTCAGCGCGACATGCGCCTTCCAGTCGGTGATATCTGAGCCCGCGAACGTGGTGTAATTTTTCACGCCTTCGAGCGTCTTCCCCGAATAATTGCCTTGCCTGGTCAGCGCCGCCGAGGCGCGTCGGAGATGAGGGGAGCCGATAGTGCCAAACCGTTCGTTGTCCATCAACGATCGGGCGATAAAGACCCCTTGGCGGTCGGCAATGGCGCTGACCGCATATTGATTCTGCGCAACGGGCAGAAGCCGCAGGAAGGTGGTATTGGGAATATAGAGATGGAGGGTCTGCGGGTTGCCGCTGCTATCGACCAGTCCGCGACTGACCACGACGCAGTGGCACGTCGGGGTCTTGACCAAGGTGACCCGATAAGCGCCGGGCAAAAGGTAGGGCCCCGTCACAGCACCAGCTCCCGCCTCAGCAAACAGGCGGCGCTGCGACTGATTGTCGTCAAGCGCGGCGCCCGAGAAGCGAGTGCTTGCAGCCAGCAAGTCGCGCACCTGGGTGACCGCGGTCCGGGCATTGCCCGACCGGATTGCCTCGTCGACCGCGAACGCCTTGCTCACCGCCAGCGCTTCGCTCAGCACCGCGTCCGACCGTGCTATAATCAGCTGGGAATCGGTATAGGCCCGCCGCTGGAGTTCGCGCTGCTCGTTCTGAGCGACGAATGCGTAGCGGAATGACATGAACAGAAAAAACGGCAATGCCGCGATCAGCAGGAACAGCCAGACGGAACTACGGTCGTACTTCAAGACTCTGCAGCTCCTCCCTTACTCCGCTAGGGTCGATCACCAATCCGCGCAACCCACAAGCGTGGAGCAAAGCAGGATGTGCATCGTTAGGCGGGAACGTAACTGATACCGAAACGATCCGGAGCCTTGATGACCGACACTACCTTTTCTGCAGAATCCGGCCTCGTCGCCGCGCGCAACGCGCTGCGCGATCACGATGTCTCGTTCCGGACGATGGCCGATGCATTGCCGCAGATGGTATGGTCGACCTTGCCCGATGGATTCCACGATTATTACAACGCACGCTGGTACGAATTCACCGGTGTTCCGGCGGGTTCGACCGATGGGGAAGCGTGGAACGGCATGTTCCACCCCGATGACCAGGACCGGGCATGGGCGATCTGGCGGCATTGCCTGGAAACCGGCGAGCCGTATGAAATCGATTATCGGCTGCGCCACTACAGCGGCGAGTATCGCTGGACGATCGGCCGCGCCTTGCCGGTTCGCGACGGCGAGGGGCAGATCGTCCGCTGGATCGGGACCTGCACCGACATTCATGAGACCAAATTGGTTGCCCAACAGAACGAGATTCTAAGCCGCGAGCTAAGCCACCGGATCAAGAATATCTTTGCGGTGATCGCCGGACTGGTGTCGCTATCGTCGCGCCAGGACCCGGGGCATGAAGGCTTCGCTGCCAGCTTGAAGCATCGCATTGCGGCGCTCGGCCGAGCCCATGAATTCGTTCGCCCGCATAGCGACGAATCGCGGCCAACCGACCTGCCCGAGAGCCTGCACGGGATCATCCGTCAGATTCTTGAACCCTATCCCGCACTTGGCCAGGCACGGATCGTCGTGAGCGGCGACGACTTCAAAATCGATGATCGCGGAGCGACACCGATCGCCTTGGTGATCCATGAGCTCGCCACCAATGCGGCGAAATATGGAGCGCTCTGCTCGAGTGACGGCAAGGTCACGATCTGCACCGGTTCGGATGGCGACGATTTGCGTATCGAGTGGGAAGAAACCGGTGGCCCGATGCTAGACGGCGAACCGGCTCGCAGCGGGTTTGGCACCAAGCTGATGGAGCTGAGCGTGGTCAATCAACTGGGTGGGCGCTTCGATCGAGCCTGGCGGCCTGAAGGGCTTGCGGCAACCATCACGGTGCAGCGCAAACGGATCGCCCGCTAGGCGTTCAGCCGAATAATTTAAGTGCGGCGGGCGGAGCGACGGCTTCGCCGCTGCGGATGCGCAGCGCATAGTCGACGGCACTTTTCACCGTCTCGCTATCAGTCGGTTTGGTGAGGACGCCAATCGTGCCCGAAATTCCATCACCGAGCATCCGCGGATTGGCCGTCAGGAACAGGACGGTAACGCCTTTTTCGCTCAGCAATTTGCCGATTTGGGGACCGGTGAGTCCGTCGCGCAGGTTGAGATCGACCAGCGCCAGATCGATCGTCTCTCCGAAATATTCCTCTGCGGTGCTAAGGTCGGGAGCAATGCCAACCGGCTCGAAACCGGAATCGGACAGGATCGATTCAAGTTCCAGGGCGACCAGCATTTCGTCTTCGACAATGAGAATCTTGTGTGTCATCGGCCTTCAAATTTCGCGTAAAAAGGTAAAACAATAACCTCGAAACCGACTTGCGGTTCCCCCAAAAGTAACTCCCGAGGGTAAATTAGTTCGTTTATGCAACCCGATCAGCAGCTTGTCGTTAAGCCGGAATGTTGAATGCTCCCCAGGATCAGGCCCACCTACTGGCGCGTCGTTTTGCCGCGTTCATCAGCAAGCCCGAATTCCCCTGCGTCGGGGCCAAGGCCGCGCTTAATCGCGACGGCATGCGGTTCGTCGTGGCGCGCGATTTCCGCTCGGGCTGGGACGATTTGCGGATCATGCCCGGCCTGCTCGACCTCGCCAAATCCTACCGCGCGGACCCCATCCCGTTCCAGTCCCTGGTGGTGATCTTCGAAACCGGTGCACCGTCCGGCGAGGCGGAGTTCGAGCGGGGATTATGGGCGCGGCTGCAATCGCTCAGCGACAAGGACGAATGGCTCGGCCAGCCAGCAGATCCGCGCGTGAAGCATGATCCCGATGACCCCCATTTCGCGATGAGCTTTGGCGGCGAAGCATTTTTCGTCGTCGGCCTCCATCCTCTGTCCAGTCGCCCGGCGCGACGGTTCGAAAAGCCAGTAATGGTGTTCAATCTGCACGACCAGTTCGAGCGGCTCCGCGCCAAAGGACGTTATGACAAATTGCGCGGCACAATCCTGGATCGAGATGTCCGGCTGGCGGGATCGATCAACCCGATGCTCGCGCCGCACGGCACCATCAGCGCTGCTCGCCAATATAGTGGGCGGGCGGTGTCCGATGCGTGGAAGTGCCCGTTTAGCGGCCGAACGGATACGCAAGATGCCGCATGAAATTGCGCCCCGCAGCGGGGTCGCCTTCGCGCTCGACGCGGGCCAGCGATTGTCGGTGATCGATCCGCTTGGCGGGCAAGTGGCCGACTTGCTGGCGTTCAACCGCGACGATGTCGGCGAAGTGATCAGCGCGGGGCGGACGATCGACTATGCGAGCCGCATCTATTTGACCAAGGGCGATCCGCTATATTCTAACCGGTCGAACGTGATGCTCGCTATTGTCGAGGATGACGTCGGGCGGCATGATTTCCTGCTCACCCCGTGCAGCAAGGAGATGTTCCGGATCATCTATGGCGACGCCGAGCCGCATCGCGGTTGCTTCGGCAATCTCGCGGTGGCTTTCGCCCCGTACGGAGTGACCGAGGACATGATCCCGACCGCATTCAATTGCTTCATGAATGTACCGGTCAATGGCGACACTGGCGAGATCAAGGTGCTGCCGCCGCTGAGCAAAGCCGGCGACCGGATTGTGTTTGAGGCCAGGATGGACCTGATCATCGGGCTGACCGCTTGCTCGGCGCTGCAGTCGAACGGCGGGTCGTTCAAGCCGATCCAGTGGGAAATCGGGTGAACGCGCTTGCGCTCGCGCCGCCATTCCCGATTGTACTCCCGGCCGCGTCATGGGCGCGGTTGCGGGTGGCCTTATTGTATCGCTGGCGGCACGGGCGCTGGCCCGATCTCGATGCGCCAGTGCGGTTCACCGAATGGGTCCAGTGGCGCAAACTCAATGACCGCTCCCACAGTCTCGCGCTTCTGACGGACAAGGCGCATTCGAAGGCAATTGCGGAGGCGCGGCTTGGCTCGGCGCGGACGATACCGACGCTTTGGCTCGGCGAAGCATTGCCCGAGGTCGCGCCATGGAAGATGCCGTTCATCGTCAAGGCCAACCACGGCTGCGGTCAATTTGTCGTGGTCCGCACCAACGCCGATTACGACAGGGCGAAGGCCGCCGCGCCGCGCTGGCTCAAGCGCGCCTATGGTGGATTGCTGGATGAATGGCATTATGGCGCGGCGCGGCGGCTGGTGCTGGTCGAGCCCTATATCGGCGGGCCTAAGCTGCCGATGGATTACAAGGTTTACGTGTTTGGCGGTCGGGCCGCGTTGGTGCAAGTTCACGCCGGGCGCGGGGCAGATCATCGCTGGACCCAATTCGACCGCGACTGGATGCCGCTCTCGGACGATCCGATCGATGCCAGGAAGCCCGATTGCCTCGCAGAAATGCTTGCGGCGGCGGAAACGATGGCGGGCGACGAGCCATTCTTGCGGGTCGATTTTTATTGCGAAAATGGAGCGCTCAGCTTTGGCGAATGTTGCCTCTATCCGGGATCGGGATTGGATCCGTTCACGCCGGATTCGCTCGATTTGAAGCTGGGCGCCTTGTGGACGCAGTCAGCCTGAGCGGGCGAGCATTTCGGCCATTTTCTGGTGGACGAGATTGACCGCTTTGAGTGGCCTTATCATCACCTTGAAAGCGGCGATCCGCTGCCTATCGTCGGTCAGCCTTATGATGTCGACGCCATTAATGGTGATTCCGTCGATCACGGTTTCAAACTCGAGCACCGCGCCGGTGTCGGAGCGCCATTCCCCGATGTAGCGAAAGTCGGCGGTGCCCAGCACCTGTGTCGCGGCGGTGAGATAAGCAGCCGTGATTGACTTGCCGTGCTGCGTTTTATGAACAATCGGGCTGTCGAAGGTCGCTTCGGAATCAAGCAGAGCGCTTAGCGCGGCCGCATCGGGCGAGCGAACATAAGCGTGCCACGCGTCGATCGCGGTCATGATTTCGACCCCTGTTGTTGGTCCGCGGCGTCGCGGTCGGCGATTGCTGCGGGCGGGGTGCGGGGCATCACCCGCAGGTCGCCGGCAATCGATTCCATGAAGAAAGTCTCCTTGCCCCTTTATGTGGCACGGCGCAGCGGCAATGGAAGCCCGACGCGAAAAAGGCGGCCCGCGAGGACCGCCTTCGTCATTGTCGCGATGGAGCGCACCTTATTTGACGCGCTCAACCTGTTCGAATTCGAGCTCGACCGGGGTCGCGCGGCCGAAGATCGAGACGCTGACCTTGACCCGGCTGCGGTCGAAATCGAGTTCCTCGACGATGCCGTTGAATGACGCAAACGGGCCGTCGAGCACCTTCACATTGTCGCCGATCTCATAATCGACCTTGACCTTCTGCTTGGGCGCGGCGGACGCGGCTTCTTCGCGGGTCGAGAGGATCCGCGCGGCTTCCGCCTCGCTGATCGCCTGGGGCTTGCCATTGGGGCCGAGGAATCCGGTCACCTTCGGGGTGTTCTTGACCAGGTGATAGACGTCGTCGTTGAGCGCGAGCTTGGCGAGGACGTAACCGGGGAAAAACTTGCGGTCTGAAGTGACCTTCTTGCCGCGGCGGATTTCAGTGATCTTCTCGGTTGGGACTTCGACCGATTCGACTAATTGGGTCAGGCCCATGCGCTTCGCGTCGGCGAGGATCTGGTCCTTCACCTTGTTTTCGAAACCGGAATAAGCGTGGATGATGTACCAGCGGGACATGTCGATGCGCCTTGTTGTTAGCCGAGCAGGCCGAGCAGGAATTTGACGATGGTCGAGAAGAAGGCATCGACCCCAAGGAAGAAGATGGCCAGCAAGGTGGTCATAATCAGCACCATGATCCCGGTGGTGACGGTTTCCTTGCGGGTCGGCCAGACGACCTTGGAGGCCTCGGCACGGACCTGATTGACGAATTCGCCGGGGGTAGTCTTTGCCACTTTGGTCAGCCCTCGTTCGCAAACGGATAGAAAAAAGAGGCCCGCGGACTTTCCGCTGGACCTCGTCGCAGCGCCTTACATCGTATCTTGTGATTTAGGCAAGCTGCGGCGTTTCTCAATGGCAGAAGCATTGGTCGCAATGGCAGGGGCAGGGGGACTCGAACCCACGACCCTCGGTTTTGGAGACCGATGCTCTACCAACTGAGCTATACCCCTAGGCCGAGGGGGCAACTAGCCGCGCGACCAGCCAATCGCAAGTGTTAAGCCGCGACGTCGAACGGGACGATTTCGCCGCTGAGGTAGAGATTGCGCGCCTTGGTGCGGCTGAGCTTGCCCGAGCTGGTTCGGGGCAGGGTGCGCGGGGGGACCAGCTCGACCACCGGGGTGATCCCGGTGATCGCGCGGACGCGTTCGCGAATGTCGTCGCGCAGGCGGCCACGTTCGGCAGGATCGCTGACCCGGCAGTGGACGAGCACGGCGGGGGTTTCCTCGCCGCTTGGGCCGGTGATCGCGAACGCGGCAATGTCGCCCGACTTGAACCCGGGCACTTGCTCGACCGCCCATTCGATGTCCTGCGGCCAGTGGTTGCGGCCGTTGATGATGATCATGTCCTTGGCGCGGCCGACGATGAAGATGTAGCCGGCCGAAACGTAGCCCATGTCGCCCGTATCGAGCCAGCCGTCGGCCGAAAGGCAGGCGTCGGTCGATTCGGGATCGCGGAAATAGCTGTGCATGACCGATGAGCCGCGGCAATATAATTTGCCGATCCCGCGCTCGG
>NZ_JANMLM010000086.1:0-3311 GCF_031372575.1 Sphingomonas sp.
CCGTACCCGGATCGACGGGCCCGCCGATCCACGGGGTCACGGGATCCTGCTGCTTCGCAGCCGGGTATCCGCCGAACCCGACCACCGCATCGGGGGTGAATTCCTTGTAGAGCTTCTTCGCCTGCCGCCGCCCTGCCAGGATCGACCGCGCCGTCCGGATCAGGCCGAACACCCCGGTCAGCCGCCCCGCCGGAAGCACATGGATCGGCACCCCGTCGAACAGGCCGGGAATCTTCGCCCCGCGCTCGTCGGTGATCAGCGCCACCCCGATCCCGCGCGCCGTCAGTTCCGCCGCCAGCGCATGCGCCGGAACCATATGCCCGCCGGTCCCGCCGGCGCTGAGGATGATGTTGGTCACGTCCGCTGGTTCACTTCGGCTTGTTCTCGGGGGCCGGACTACCCGGCTCGCCGCTACATTTCACGACATAGGGCGAGCGCGTCAGATAGGGGTTTCGCCGGGTGAAGGCGAGCAGCAATCCCATGCCGATGCTCAGCGCCAGCATCGAACTTCCGCCATAGCTGATGAACGGCAATGTCATCCCCTTCGACGGCGCGATCTGGACGTTGACCGCCATGTTGATCATCGCCTGCAGCCCGAACTCGATCACCAGCCCCGCCGCCGCGAGAATCGCGAAACTCGACTCCTCGTCGAGCAATTTGATCAGCACCCGCGCCACAATCGCCAGATAGAGCAAGGCAATCGCAAGGCAGGCGATCAGCCCGAATTCCTCGCCGATGACCGAGAAGATGTAATCGGTATGCGGCTCGGGCAGGCCGAACTTGCGCGTGCCCCCGCCCGGCCCCATCCCGAACAGCCCGCCAGCCGTCAGCGTCTTCATCGCATTCTCGACTTGGAAATTATCGCCTTCGCCGAACAGGAAGCCGTCGATGCGGATCGTCGCGACGTCATAGGTAAAATAAGCAATCACCACCCCGACCAGTGCCGCCGCGCCGAGGGCCAGCAGCAACTTCATCCGGATCCCCGCCAGCGCGAGCATCGCGATCCACACCGTGCCGTAGATGATGGTCGATCCGAAATCGGGTTGCTTCATCAGCAACGCCGCGACGATCGCGGTCAGCACCCCCGATACCCAAAATACCGGCAGGCCCTTGTCCTTCTCCTTCAACGACAGGATCCACGCCATCGCCACGACGAAGAACGGCTTCAAGAATTCAGACGGCTGCAATTGGCCGACGCCAAGCTCGATCCAGCGCACCGCGCCATTCTTCTCGACCCCGATGAACGGCACCGCGACCAGCAGCGCCAAACAAATCACCGCCCCGCCGATCGAGAAACGCTTGGCGCGCTCGCGGTTCATCATCGAAATCACGACCATCACCGGCATCGACACCGCGATCCACATCAACTGGCGGTAGAAGAAGAACAGATCGTTGATCCGCACGCTGCCGCCCGAATAACGGTCGGCGGCTGCGGGCGAGGCGGCGGCGACCGCGATCAGCCCGATCCCAACCAAAATCGCGACCAGCAGCAGCAATACGCGGTCGATCTCCCAGAACCAGCGGCTCGCGGTCGACCGGTCCGACCGGCCGTAACGGCTCGGGTCGACCAATGCCGCCTTGGCCTTGATCCGGCTCGTGATATCCGCCGTCATAACGCCCCCACCAAATCGCGGAAATGATCCCCGCGCGCCTCGAAATCGCGATATTGATCGAACGAGGCCGAGGCCGGGGAGAGTAGGACCGTCTCCCCCGCTTGGGAATCCTCCGCGGCGCGTTTCACCGCATTTTCAAGCGTTTCGCACTCGATGACGGTCACCCCGGCATCGCGCAGCAACCGAGCAAACATCGGCCCCGCCTCGCCGATTGTGTAGGCGGTAACGACATGATCGAGATGATCGCCAGTCTGCCCGATCGTATCGGACTTCGCCTTCCCCCCAACGATCCACCGCACGCGCGGATAAGCAGCGAGCGCGGGTGCCGCGGCCTCGGCATTAGTCGCCTTGCTGTCGTTGACGAACAGGACGCCGTCGCGATCGCGAATGCGCTCCATGCGGTGAGGAAGGCCGGGGAAGGTGCGGAGGCCGGAAAGGATCGCCTCGCCGCGCAAACCCAGCTGTACACACACCTCAACGGCGGCAGCGGCATTCTGGGCGTTGTGCGGTCCTTGCAGGGCCGGCCAAACATATTCGGTGCTGATCGGATCGGTTCCGATCTGGACAACATCTTGTCCCCGTGCAGAACAATCATCTGCTATCTTCCTAGTGGCGGCGCCAGTGACCCCGACAATTGCGTCGCTGTTCGTTGATTGCATCTCGAACAGCCTAGCCTTGCTCGCCGCATAGGCCTCGAAATTCTCATACCGATCGAGATGATCGGGGGTGATGTTGAGCAGCACCGCGACGTCGCAATCGAGGGTCTTGGTCAGGTCGATCTGGTAGCTCGACAGTTCGAGCACATAGACTCCGCCTTCAGGCAACGGATCCTGGCTCAGGATCGGCAGCCCGATATTCCCCCCCATCAGACTCGGCACCCCCGCGGTCTGGAGGATGTGGTGGACCAATGCGGTGGTGGTCGACTTGCCGTTGGTCCCGGTAATCCCGACTACCTTGTGCGGCGGCAGCTCGGTCCGGGCGCGGGCGAACAATTCGATGTCGCCGATGATTTCCACCCCGGCATCGCGGGCGCGCTGCGCGATCGGGTGGCGGTTGAGGGGGAGGCCGGGGGTGACGACGATCGAGTCGAACTGGGTGAGGTCGGCCTTGTCCAGATCAGCAAAATTTAGTCCGTTCGTGTCGAGCGAAGTCGAGACAAGTTCTTTTGCCCCAACGTCCCTCGACTGCGCTCGGGACGAACGGAGTTTTTCGACCGCTTCGGGATTGCTGTCCCACGCCGTAACCCTCGCCCCACCCGCCACCAGCGCCGCCACAGTCGCCAGCCCGCTCCGCGCAAGCCCGAGCACTGCATAATGCTTCCCCGTGAAAGCCCGGGCGGTGATCACCGCAGCTTGAGCGTCGCCAGCCCGGCCAGCGCGAGGATGAAGCTGATGATCCAGAAGCGGATAACGACGGTCGGCTCGCTCCACCCGATATGTTCGAAATGATGATGGATCGGCGCCATTTTGAAGACGCGCTTGCCGAAACGTTTGAACCAGAACACCTGGACCACGACGCTGACCGCCTCGAGCACGAACAGGCCGCCGATGATCACCAGCACAAATTCATGGTGCGTCGCCACCGCCACCGCGCCCAATGCCCCGCCCAAGGCGAGGCTTCCGGTATCGCCCATGAACACCGCCGCCGGGGGCGCGTTGAACCACAGGAAGGCCAGCCCGGCGCCGACGATCGCCAGCA
>NZ_JANMLM010000095.1:0-3005 GCF_031372575.1 Sphingomonas sp.
GATGTCTAAGGCTGCAAACCCCAAATCACCGCACCGGCAAAATCACCGGCAGGCCGCGAAAACTTAATGTTCGTCGTCGTTGTCGCTTTTGGTGACGACCAACTCGTCCTCGCCGGTGGCCAGGTCGACTTCATCGTCGGCGCTGATTTCCTCATCCTCGTCGGGCACCAGATCCTCGGCGCCGAGATCGCTGTCGACCGCCTCGGGCTTGTCGGCGGCCGGGGTGGCGACCTCGAACGGCATCGGCTGCTTCGACTTCAGCACCGGCTCGGGATTGAAGGTGTGGCCGCACTCGATGCAGCCCACCGGGTCATCCTTGCCGAGATCGTAGAAACGGGTCGCGCATTTGGGACAAGTGCGCTTGGTGCCCCATTCGGGCTTCACCATGAATAAACTCCAGTCAGCTAATCGGTTGATCGCTCCGTCAGCCCCAACCTTTATTGGTAAAGCTGGGCCACGGAGCATGCGGCGCGGGCATTGCCATAGCCACAGCCGACTGTCAAAGCGCAGCCCATCGTGACCAGTCCAGCAACCACCGATACGCCCTTCGTAATCGCCGTCGACGGCCCGGCGGCGAGCGGCAAGGGCACCATCGCCCGCGCTTTGGCCGATCATTATGGCCTGCCGCACATGGACACCGGGCTGCTGTACCGCGCCGTCGCGCTCAACCTGTTCCGCTTCGGCGGCGATCCGGGTAATGAGCTGGAGGCGGTGCGGGCGTGCGACCTGTCGGTGATCTCGTTCGACGATGACGAATTGCGCAGCGAAATCGTCGGCTCCTACGCCTCACGCATCTCGGCTTACCCCGCCGTCCGCGCGCATCTGCTCGAGCGGCAGCGGAGCTTCGCCGCGCAGGCGGGCGGAGCGGTCCTTGACGGGCGCGACATCGGCACCGTGATTGCGCCCGATGCGACCGCCAAATTATTCGTCACCGCCGCGCCCGAGGTCCGCGCCACGCGCCGCCTCGCCGAGCTCATCAAGCGCGGGATGAACGTCCATTACGACGAAGTCCTCGCCGACATTCATGCCCGCGACGAGCGCGATTCGGGGCGCGATGCAGCGCCTTTGGTGCAGGCCGATGATGCGCTGTTGCTCGACACCAGCGATATGGACGTCGATCAGGCGATCGCCGCCGCGCTGGCACTTGTCGAAGCGCGGCTGGCAGCGGTTACGCGCTGAGCGAAAATTCCAGCTTCCGCGTTTCGGGATCGGCGAGGTCGAGGCGGACCTTGATCGCGGCGCCCGACGCGACCTCGGCGTCCTTCAACCGGCTGACCACGGGCAATCCGCACAATTGGATTCGCGGGCCGCGCTGGTCGACGTCGGTGACCACGGCCTTGAAGGTTTCGCCGATGCGGTCCTTGAGGATGATCGCTTCGGCCAGGTCGATCACCCCGCGCTGGATATTGCCGCCCAATGCATCGGCGCGCGCCATCACTTTGGGCAATCGCGTGAAGGCGTCGAGGATCGCCGGAGGGACCGGCTGGCCATTGGCAACCGCGAGGGCCGCCATCACCACATAGCGGTCGGCGAGGCGGCGCAGCGGGGCGGTGGCGTGGGCATAGGTCGCGGCCATCGCGGCGTGCCACGGCACGACCCCCTCGGCGAACGGGGCGTAGCTGGCGCCGGGGCTGGCGTGGCGGATCGCGAGCAGCAGTGCCGCCTGGTTCGTGTCGGCGGGATCGAGCATCCGCTCCATCGCGGGCACCTCGCGCCCCTTGGGCCAATCGATGCCCATCGCCTTGGCGGTATTGCGCAGCCGCTTCAATGCCCAGCCCTCGGGTTCGGGCATCACACGGAACAGTCCGGTGCGATGCTTGAGCAACGCGTCGGCGACCGCAAGGTTGTTGGCCAGCGACAGCGCGGCATTCTGCGCCTCGGCGGGGCTTTGCGGGCTCAGGCGGAGGTCGAAATGGCCGTCATGCTCGACCACTTCCTGCTCGGGCGGGTCCGACCGGCTGGCCCCGCGCCTGGCCTCGGCGGCGGCGATGCGGCGCTCGAGCTCGGCAAACCCGTCGGGCAGATCGGCGGCGGTGACGCTCTCGTAGCCAAGCTTGGCGCGGCTGCGGATCTTGACTCGCTGGACCGTCTCAAGCGTCGCAGTTCCATCGGCGGCAACGGCGGTGGAAAACAGGATCGCGGGGCGGACGACGTCGGGCAGCAAGCTCGCCGCGCCCTCGCTCAGGATCTGGGGATACAGGCTGACCTTGCCATCGGGCAGATATTGCGAAGTGCCGCGCGCCCACGCCTCGGTGTCCATCGCTCCGCCGTCATCGACGAACCACGCGACATCGGCGATCGCATAATGGCAGATGACATCGTCCCCTCGAACCTCGATCGCGAACGCCTGATCAAGGTCACGCGACGACGCCGGATCGAGCGTGACAAAATGCATCTCGGTCTTGTCGACATGGTCGCTCAGCGGCCGCTTAACCGCCGCCTCGGCCTCGGCGACCACCTCGGGCGGGAAGGCGTCGGGGAGCTGATACTGCAAGCGGATCGCCGCAAGACCATCGGTAAGGATCTGCCCGGGATCGCGAAGTGTCTTCATGGCGCTGGGTGCTAGCCGGTCGCGCCGACCCGCGAAAGCCCGAGCTTAGCTTCTGACGGCGACAGTTATTGCGGGCATCAGGCGCAAAGCGCTAATGTCTGCTTTGGGTGGAAAGCGGACGTTAGGCGCCAATGTCAGGAATGGGTGGAAAACAGAAATTAGAGACGGATGGATTTGCCGATCGCCGCGTGAGCGGTGAACGGCATCGGATGGCAGCGAAACTTACGCCGGGTGGGGCAGATCTCTTTACGGGCGGCGTTAAATTTCTATTAGGCGCGACTCGGCGCTGCGTGCTTGCATCGGTCCCGGAACGACTTCTTGGCTGGAGTTCGTGGCGTTTTTTGCCGGCATTGCCGTTCCAGAGCGGACGGGGTCGTCCAGTCCGGAACTAGGGGACAAGATCATGCACAAGCTAATTCTAACTGCCCTTGGGGCGGGACTGATGCTGTCAGCC
>NZ_JANMLM010000099.1:0-4551 GCF_031372575.1 Sphingomonas sp.
GGCTGGCCGCTGACCGGCGACACGTTCGACGATCTCGGCATTGCGCTGGCCGACAAGGGCTATCGCGCGATCCTCACCGACCGTCGCGGCTTTGGCCGGTCGGACCAGCCGTGGACCGGCAATGATTATGATACTTATGCATAGTATGTCGCCGCGATCCTTGACGATGCCGAGATTAGCGAGCCGGTCGCTTTGGTCGGCTTCTCGATGGGCGGCGGCGAAGTCGCACGCTTCCAGACGAAGTACCCCGGCCGCACCTCGGCGGCGGTGCTGATCTCCTCGGTCGTCCCGTACATGCTCAAGACCGACGGCAATCCCAACGGCGTTCCGCAGGCTGCCTTCGACGAAATGGCTGCAGGCATGAAGAAAGATCGCGCGGCCTTTTTCACCGGCTTCTTCAAGGACTTTTACGGTCCCGGCACGGTCAGCGACGAAGTGCTGATGAACAGCTGGCGGCAGACGATGCTGTCGGGTACCAAGAACATGCTCGACGCGGCCAAGGCGTTCGCCACCACCGACTTCCGCCCCGACCTCGCCAGCTTCAAGTCGCCGACGTTGGTGATCCACGGTACCGCCGACAAGACCGTCCCGATCGACGCCACCGGACGGGTCGTCGTTGCGCAGGTCCCCGGTGCCAAGCTGATCGAATATGACGGCCGTGCGCACGGCCTGTTCGCGACCGACAAGGACCGGCTGATCGCGGATGTCACCACCTTCCTCGACTCCAGTCTCGGCGGCGCGGACACCCGCAGCGCGATTCCGCTCAGCCAAGAAGCCTAAGCCACGATCGTCGCCGTCCATCCTCGCTGGATGGGCGGCGGCGCCTCAGCTTTTGATACAGGTCATTTCAGGCTTGCCGGGCACGGTCAGCGTGGCCTCGCCGCCATGCTCCCAGAAGCTCCATTCCTCGCCGTTCCAGCGCCCGACATAGCGCGCGCCGGATGCGGCTTCGGCACGGTCGAGCGCCACGGTCTGGCCATTTGACTCAACCGCGACCGCCCCCTGGTCGCTGTTGATAAACGTAACCGCCAGCGGCTTGCTCAGCCCGTTGCATGCAAACGCCACCGGCCCGACCGAAATCCCGCCAGCATCGTCCGGCACACTGCTTCGCAAATCATGGATCCGCAGCGCCGCATTGGCCATCACGCACAGCCGAAGCTCATCGGCCTTGCCGCACGCATCGCGCTCTTGTCCCCACGCCGCCTGCCCCGCCGCATCGCTCGCCCCGAGCCGCGCCGCCTCGCGGTCCATCGCCGCCAGATTGGCATCGGCGCAGACCAGTTCCTGCGCCTGACCGCGCGCTGCATTGCAATCGAAGCTCGCAGTGATGGTCCGGCCTGTGCTCGCTTCCACGGCCGGTGCCCCGGCATTTGCCGCCACGCGATTGTCCGCCGCCTTCTGCTCGCACGCCGTCAGCGCCAGCGTCGC
Source organism: Sphingomonas sp. (assembly GCF_031372575.1). Taxonomy (GTDB): domain Bacteria; phylum Pseudomonadota; class Alphaproteobacteria; order Sphingomonadales; family Sphingomonadaceae; genus Sphingomicrobium. Next base: position 1,429 of record NZ_JANMLM010000099.1, read on the forward strand.
AACCGAAACGATGAGGATCCCGCGCATTGCACTTCCCTCCATCCAACCGATGGAGGGTAATACAACATTTCTGGCGAGCGGCGACCCTGCCTTTTCGGCTAGGCCCGCAGGCCGTCGCCCGAGCGCGCATCCTCGGGCGCGTCGGCCACTGGCGACGCCTTGACCTTGTCGAGCTCCATCCAGTCGCGGAAGTCGAGGTGATACAGCATGTCCATCACTTCAAACTCAAGCCCGGCGGGCTGCGAGACATTGCTGTTCCACAGCGCCACCACGCCGCTTTTCATTTTCGGGTCGAACAGGATCAACGATCGATAGCCGTTGATTCCGCCGCGGTGGCCGACAATGTGGTGACCGGCATAATCGTAACTGCGCCAGCCATAGCCATAATATGGGTCTTTGAGCCGCTCGAGGAACTTGCGTAGCCGCCCGCGCTCACCCGGGGTCGACACCAGGGGCGCGTGAATCTCGTCGAGCACTTGCTTGTCGAGAACCTCGGGCATCCCGCCCATCTGCGCGATCATCCACAGCGACAAATCCTTGATATTGCTGTTGATCCCGCCCGCCGCCGGAACCCGGTAATAAGCATCGCTCATCGGCAATTCGCGCCGCCCAGCCGCATGCGGCCTGGCCCAGCTCGGCGACCCTTCGAGCCCGGCCCGGGTGACGCTGGCCGACGTCATTCCGAGCGGCTTGAACAGCAAGTCGGGGACCGCTTGCTGATATGGCTTGCCCATCGCCTTGGCGACCGCCTCGCTGGCCGCGTCGAACGCAATATTCTGATAACTCCAGCACGTTCCCGGCGCACATAAGGACGCGAGCGTGCCAAGCGTCTGGCGAATGAACCGCGGATCCTCGCCAGCTTCCAATTTGTCGTCATAGGCGTTGCGGTACAGCCCCAGCCGATGGCTCAGCACATCGCCCAGCGTCGCCCGATATTCCGCTCCACCGGGCAGCTTGAGGGTCGACGAATAATTGGCGATCGGCGCGTTGAGGTCGAGCTTGCCCATCTCCGCCAGCTTCGCCGCCATCGTCCCCGCGACGCCCTTCGATACCGATGCCCAGCGGAACACCGTCATCGGCGTCACCGGGTCGCCCGATCCAGATATTGTCTCGCCATATCCTTTGACGAACGTGATGCGGCCATTCTCGACGATCCCCACCGCCATCCCGACCATCGATGGTTGCTCGATCATCCGCTGCAGCCGTCGGTCGAACGCTGCATAATCGATGTCGCGGCGATCGGTGGTCGATACTTTGGCGAGCGCGGCATAGGCCGATGATGACGTCGCCGCTTTTTCCGGCCCGACGAATATCAAATGCCCGCTTGCCGCGAGTCCGCCGATGACCAGCGCAATTCCCGCCAGCCCGATTTGCAATTGCCTATTCAAATGAAGATCTTCCCTTGGCTCGCGACTGCTGTGGCTGGGCATCTGCCGCCACTCAATCGGCGCTACACGGGCCTGCGCCAAAGCGAGCGCATCGAACGATGAACGACGCTCGAACTGGAATTCTCGGCCTGGCTCGCCTAAAGCCCCGTCCAACATGCAATTCCTGAAGACATTATTATGGATCCTCGTCGCGGTGCTGGTGGCGATCATCGCTGGCAATAATTGGCGCGACGTGACGATCGACCTGTGGAGCAATCTCCAGGCCGACATCAAGATTCCGATATTGTTGCTGGCGGTATTCCTGCTCGGCTTTTTCCCGACATGGCTGGTGATGCGCGGCAAGATCTGGCGGATCGAGCGGCGCATCGCGATCGATGTCCCGCCAATTCCGGCCGCGCCCGCACCCCGCTATGAGGGCGACCAATGACCAGCCCGATCTATGTCGCGCTCGATACCCCCGACCTCGAACGGGCGCGAACCATTGCCAAGGCGGTCAAGCGCCACGCCGGCGGGCTCAAGCTGGGGCTTGAATTCTTCGCTGCCAACGGTCCCGCCGGGGTTGCCGATCTCGCCCATCTCGGCCTGCCGATCTTTCTCGACCTCAAGCTGCACGACATTCCCAACACGGTGGCCAAGGCAGTCCAGTCGCTGCGCGTGCTCGAACCCGCGATAATCACCGTCCACGCCGCTGGTGGCCGCGCGATGCTCGAAGAGGCCAAGGCCGCCGCACCGGCGCATACCAAGGTCGTCGCGGTGACCGTCCTGACCAGCCTCGACAATCGCGACCTCGGCCGCATCGGCGTGTCGGGTGGCTCCCACGCGCAGGTCGTTCGCCTTGCCGGGCTGGCGCAGGAAGCCGGGCTCGACGGCATTGTCTGCTCGGGCGATGAAGTCGCCGAAGTCCGCAAAAGCTGGAGGGGCGGTTTCTTCGTCATCCCCGGCATTCGCCCCGCAGGCGGTGATGTCGCCGACCAGAAGCGCGTCATGACCCCGCGCGCCGCGATGGACGCGGGCGCCTCAATCCTGGTCATTGGCCGCCCGGTGACCGCCGCCGAAGACCCTGACGCCGCGCTCCGGGCGATCGCCGCGACCTTATGATATTGTTGGAGACGATCGAATGAGTTGGCTTAGCCGAGTGCGTAACGGAATCCCGTTCCTGCCCAAGCGGCAGACCGCCGACAATCTGTGGCACAAGTGCAAGAAATGCGACGCGATGGTGTTCACCAAGGAGTGGGAGGACAATCTGTTCTGCTGCCCGCGCTGCGACCATCATGACCGCATCGGCCCCGCCGCGCGGTTCAAGCAAACGTTCGACGGCGGTAATTACAAAGTGCTGCCGACCCCCGACGTGCGCGAGGATCCGCTCAAGTTTCGCGATACCAAGCGCTACGCCGACCGCTTGAAAGCCGCCCGCGCCGCGACCGAGGAGAAAGACGCGCTGATCCACGCCGAAGGGCTGATCGGCCGCCGCAAGGCGATCGTCGGGGTGCAGGATTTCGCCTTCATGGGTGGATCGATGGGGATTGGCGTCGGCGCCGCCTTCCTCACCGGCGTTCGCGCTGCAATCGCGCTCAAGGTGCCCTACATCCTGTTCACCGCAGCTGGCGGCGCGCGGATGCAGGAGGGCATTCTTTCGCTGATGCAGATGCCGCGCACCACGGTGGCGCTGGCCGAGCTCAAGGAAGCCGGCCTGCCCTACATCGTCGTGCTGACCGATCCGACCACCGGCGGGGTC
>NZ_JANMLM010000007.1:0-8285 GCF_031372575.1 Sphingomonas sp.
ATCCCGCGCTGGCTGGCACGCGCGACGGCGAGCTCGTCGTCGGCGACGTCCTTGGTCACCACGCTCCCCGCGCCAACGATCGCGCCTTCGCCGATCCTGACCGGCGCGATCAGGCTACTGTTCGATCCGATAAAGGCGCCCGCGCCGATGGTCGTCGGATATTTGCCGAAGCCGTCATAATTGCAGGTGATCGTCCCCGCGCCGATATTCGCTTTCTCGCCGATGTCGGCGTCGCCAAGGTACGACAGGTGATTGGCTTTCGCGCCCTTGCCCAGCCGGGCTTTTTTCATCTCGACGAAATTGCCGATCTTGGATCCTTCCTCCATCACCGCGCCGGGGCGGAGCCGCGCGAATGGCCCGACTTCGCAGCCGGTGGCGATGGTCGCGCCCTCGATATGACTGAAGGCACGAATCACTGCCCCGTCGGCGATCTTGACGCCGGGGCCGAACACCACGTGCGGCTCAATCGTGCAGTCGCGGCCAAGCTTTGTATCGGCGCTGAACCAGACGCTTTCGGGGTCGATCAGAGTCGCGCCTTGCTCGAGCGCTTCTTCGCGTCGGCGCCGCTGCCAGTCGAGCTCGAGATGCGCCAGTTCCGCGCGGCTGTTCACGCCCGCGGTCTCGAACGCCTCGCCCTCGATCGCCACCGGGTGCCGCCCCGACCGCGCCGCGACATTGACTACATCGGGGAGGTAATATTCGCCCGCCGCATTGTCATTGCCGACCTCGGCCAGCCAGCCGAACAATTCGCCCGCGCCGACCGCCATCATTCCCGAATTGCACAATTTGACAGCGCGTTCCTCGGCGGTTGCGTCCTTAAACTCGACCATCTTGGCGATCCGGTCGCCATTCTCCAAAATCACGCGGCCATAGGCTTTGCCGTCGTCGGGCGAGCTCGCCATCACGACCACGCCGGGATCATCGGCGTCGCCCAGCCGGACAAGCATCCGCTGCAGCGTCTCGGCGGTCACGAACGGCGTGTCGGCGTAAAGGATCAACACCGGCCCATCGAAGCCGTCGAGTGCGCTTTGTGCCATCTGCACCGCATGTGCCGTGCCCTTCTGTTCGGCCTGCAACGCGGTTGTGACACCCCGTCCGCCAAGTGCCGCCTCAAGTTGGTCGCGGCCCTTGCCGACGACGACGACCTGGCGGTCCGCGCCCATCGCCTCGACCGTGTCGAGTAGATGCAGCAACATTGGCTTGCCGGCGATCGGGTGGAGCACTTTGTGCGTGTCGGAACGCATGCGCGTGCCTTGTCCGGCGGCAAGCACGATAACGGCGAAAGGGGGCGGCGAGGTCATCGTCGCCCCTTGGCATGGCCCATAGACTTATTCCAGCGCCCCAGGCTCAGGCCTTGGGCGTTGCCGGTTTCGTCACCCGCTTGGTGGCCGGCCTGCGCTTCGCCGCAGCGCGCGGCTTGGCGGTCGTCGCGCGCGGCTTGGCCGCAGCAGTGGCCGCGGTCTTGCGCGCCGCCGGCTTGCGTGCGGTCGCTTTCTTGGCGGGTGTCTTGCGGGCAGCGGGCTTGCGCTTGGCCGGAGTCGTTTTCAGCCCGACCGCTTTCTTGGCGCTATTGGTGGCCTTGGCCACCGCTTCCTCGGCGTTATCGACCCACTTGCCCGACAATACGCGCTGCGCTGCATCGGCGACCGCCTCGGCGATCAACGACCCAAGCCGCGACGCGCTGCCCATCATCTGGGTGGCGGCGCTGCTCGCGGTATCGGCGGCATCGAGGCCTGCATCGCGAATCGCGCGGCGTGCCTTGGGGCTGGCGGCAATGGCTGCAGCGGCGGCGGTCAATCCGGCGGCGAGCATCTCGCGGCTCATTGCTGCCTTTGCAATCTTGTCGATCTTTGCCTTGTTCGAACTTTTCGCGCTGCTCGATTTGCGGCTGCTCGCTTTCTTGGTGGTCGCTTTGGCCATAACCAACTTTCCCTTTCACATTGAGATCACCGCACAGACGGTCCAGCGAACGAAGTGTTCCGCTTCGGCTCAATCGTCATGCGTTATCATTTCGGGGGCCGTAACGTAAATGGGGGCCGGCACCCACCGGTACCTGCCCCCAAAAACATGGTCAGCGGCCGGAGAGTTCCAGCCCGGAAAGACCGTGGTGTCCCGTCAGGAACACATCCTCCGAACGAACTTCACCGACCCCTTAGCTGAACCATGAGACATCGGATCACCTCCTTTCGCTGTGTTATTGGCATACACAACATGTGGGGGTCTGAGCGCAAGAACAAGACTTGTAATAGAATTTGTTGGTGATAATCTCCGCAACTTCGCGCTTCCGATAGGCGCGAAATTCCATCGCCTCACTTGCCCAGTTTGTCGACCTTGGCCTGCAACGCAGCAAGCTCGGCACGGAGCGTTTCGACTTCGCTCGGCTGATCGTCGCCAGCCGCTTTCTTTGCGGCCGCTCCCGGCACGAACGCGCGCGCCGATTCCTCGAACATCGCCATGTTGCGCTTGGCCAGATCGGCGAACATGTTCGCCCCGCCAAAAGGCGCAGCGACCGCATCACGCATCGCGGCGTGATTTTTCTGGAACATGTCCATCGCCGCGTCGAGATATTGCGGTACTGCGGGCTGCATCTGGCCGCCATATAATCCGATCAATTGGCGCAGGAAATTGACCGGCAACATCGTCGCCCCCTCGCCGCGCGATTCTTCTTCGACGATGATCTGGGTGAGGACCTGGTGGGTGATGTCTTCGCCCGACTTGGCGTCGATCACTTCGAAATCGCGCCCTTCGCGGATCATTGCGCCCAATCGGTCGAGCGTGATGTAGCTCGAACTTTCGGTGTCATAGAGACGCCGGTTGGCATATTTCTTGATCGTGACCTTGCCCGACGTCTTCACCATGATGCGCTCCTGCTGCAGCCGCAAAGCCTAGCACCGCCGCGTAACGCACTGCAACAAGCACGCCGCAGCGCAGCAAGCGCTTCGAAAAGCTACCTTTTGGCAAGGCTTTATCGCATACCGCGCGCAGGGTCGGCTTGACCATGCCGGGCGGGAGGAATGATGGACGCGTATCTTACGGCCGGGGGCCAGTATTTACCCAGGCCGCCAATATCCAACGCCGCGATGGGCAAATTCATCGGTCATTTGTCCGAACGATCGGACCGGCTCGGTCGAATGGTCCTTCGCCAAAACGGCATCAAGAGCCGTCACTATGCGATCAACCGCGACGGGAGCAGCGACTGGACCCTTGCCCGCCTTGCTGCCGCAGCCGCCCACAATTGCCTGAGCAAGGCCGAGATCGACCCGTCCCAGCTTGGATTGCTCGCCACGGCAACGACCCAGAATGACCTGCTGGTGCCTGGCCTAGCCAGCGGCGTCCATCACGCGCTCGGATTTCCCCCGCTCGAATTGTCGAGCCACCAGAGCGTGTGCGGTTCATCGATGATGGCGCTGAAGAGTGCCGCGCTCCAGGTGCATGCTGGGGAGCATCGCGCCGCGCTCGCACTCGGGGCCGAATTTTCGAGCCGCTATTTCCGTCCCGGCTTTTACCTCGACACCGCTTCGATCGATGCGCAGGGGGAGCTTCCGGGCGATGGCGAATTCCTGCGCTGGACGTTATCTGACGGCGCCGCCGCGCTGATCGTCGAGCCGACCCCCGCGCGCCACCGCTTGTCGCTCAAGATCGACTGGATTTCGATCCGCAGCTTCGCCGACCGCTTCGCCCCGTGCATGACTGGCGGCGCTATTCGACAAAGCGACGGAAAGATGAAGCCGTGGAGCCATTTCCCGTCGATCGGCGATGCGGCGCGGGCCGGCGCGTTCCAGTTGCGGCAGGACTTCGAGGCACCGCACCGCATGCTGCCGGTGTGGGTTGGCGAGCTCATGCGGCTGATCGACGACGGCCGGGTCGAGACCCGTACCGTTGACCATTTCGTGTGCCATTATTCGGCCAGGAGCCTGCGCGAAGAAATGGTTCGCCTGGCCACCCGCGCCGGATGCATGGTCGATGAGGAAAAATGGCTCACCAACTTGCCGACCAAGGGCAATGTCGGCGCCGCATCGATGTTCCTGTTGCTCGACGATCTGCTCGATAGTCCGCTTCTTAAAGCGGGCCAGTAGGTGCTCGTCGCCGTTCCCGAAAGCGGGCAATGCCTGATGGGCTATGCCGGCATGACCGTGGTGGAGAGATAGTCATAGATACCGACGCGTTATTGGTCGAACGCACCCACCGGGCGCTTGCGCAAGTTTGGATCGATTTCGAAAGCGCCCTGCTCAAGGTACCGATGATCGAACGACTGGTCGGCCAGCGCCTGCGGATGGAAGATTATCAGCGCTTGCTGTTCAACCTTCGCCAGCAGGTGATCGAGGGCAGCCGGTGGATTAGCCGTGCGTCGTCCAGCCTGTCCCCCGCCAATGAGGAATTGCGGTCGTTGTTCGTTCGCCATTCGGCCGCCGAGCATCGTGATTTCCGATTACTCGAACAGGATTATGTCGCAGCCGGCGGCAAGATCGAGGACATCCAGTCGGGCCAGAAGAACATCGGGTCGGAAGCGCTCAGCGCGTTCATGTATCATGCGGCGTCGAACCCCGATCCGCTCGGGCTGCTCGGCGCGATGTTCATCATCGAAGGGCTTGGCAATCGCATGGCCGGACCGTGGGCGGCGAGCATTCGCCAACAGCTCGACCTGCCCGAAGAAGCGGTGCGCTTCCTGTCCTATCATGGCGAAAATGACTCCGAGCATCTCGACATGTTTGAGGATGCAGTACGCCTCGCGGTGACCGGGCCGGACCGCGATGGCAACGCGGTTTCGGCGGATATCGTTCGTCATGCCAAGATCGTCGCCCGCCTCTATCGCCTCCAGCTTGAGGAGCTCGGCAATGTCTGACGTCGCCTTGACCATCGATCGCTACGATCCGGTCGATCCCGATCCGTGGCTGGCGCTCAACCTCGACCAAACATTGCCGATCCATCCGGTCGCCAAGGCCGCGCTGCTGCGCGACACCGGCTCGACCAGCCGCCAGTTCCTGATGCCGCTGGTGCGCCCGTTCGCGCGGGTGACGATCATCCTCGCGCAGATCGTCCACACCATCAGCCCGCGCTGGCCGCACGCTCCCAAATTGCTGCACAATCTCATCGCCTGGGGGATGAAGCGCTTTCTCTAGCCCGACGCCAATACCTTGATCCTGCGGCACTTCAGCCTGGGTTCGCAAATCCTCGCCTTCATCGCCGCCAATGCAGCGCCCGGGTTCAAGCCCGACCTTAAGCCGATGCGGCCGCGCCGGATCGACGACGTCAAGGATCTGCTGTTCCTCAACCACGATCTCAACATCTACAATTTCATCATCCAACTGAACCAAGAGCTTAAGCGACGCGGCGACAAGGTGCGGCGTATCGATCAGGTCGACTTTTCGGCGATCGAGGAAAATATCGAACTCGAACCGATGCCCACCGGCCGGCTTAATCTGATCGACGTGGCGACGGCGATCGAGCTGTACACGCCAGCTTATGCGATGTTCCTGACCGACCGCGACTTCTGGCGGGCGACCAATTCGCTCCAGCTCGACGAGATGATCGGACTTTATGCCGCGCGGATCACCGGGGAGGAGAAGCATCTTGCGTTGATCAACAACCGCCACCCGATGGTCCCATTATCGACTCTCGCCGCAGGTAGCCGACTGATGCTCCACGGCCTGGCGAGCGAGATACTTCACGGTTTGTTGCTCGAATTGAAGCGGGCGCAGGCGGCGGCGTCAGATAAGGTCCCACTTGCGAGCGAACCCCGCCCCAGCTAAGCGACGCGCCACGCATCCGTAGCTCAGCTGGATAGAGTACTGCCCTCCGAAGGCAGGGGTCACAGGTTCGAATCCTGTCGGGTGCGCCATTCTCCCTACGTCTTTGGCACACAATCATCCCGGCTTAGCGGCGGCGGGGCATTGGCGCGCAATTTCAGCCGCGGGGTTTGGGCGGCGAGCGCCCGGACATAGGCATCAGTGAACACTGTCGCGCAGGCTCGATTGAGATGCGACCATTCGGGCAGCGTCAAATTCTGCACTGCAGCCGGCAGATCGTCATTATGCACGCCGACCGCCTTGGTCTTGGCCAGCAGGACATCCCAGCCCTTCGCCTTGGGCAATTGGGCTTCTTCATTGACCCTGAGATGGACGTCCGACGGTGGCCGTACGAACACCACGTCACCCCCCCGCGCGCGGATCGCCGCGACCGCTTTCACCGCGCGGGCCTGGCCCTTGGCGATCAGCTGCGGCGTGTAGGGGAATTTCTCCTTGAACCCCTTCCACGCCCATCGCGTGCGGGCGCGATAGGCCAGGTCAGTCTCAACCCGCGACCACATATGCGTCGCTCGATTTTCGCCGACCTCGGCCACTTTCCAGATATCGTGCTTCGGCCCTTCGACCCCGATCCTGAAATCGGGATCGAGCCGATGCGCGACAACGCTCAGCCGATAATTGGAGTCGAGAAACGCCAGCCGACGCTGGAGCAAATGGTCGATCTCGATGCCGACCCGGCCCGACGGCGAGCTGAAGTCGCCGCGCCGCTTCACATAGCCGCCATAACCGTCGAACGGCTGGAAAAACATCGTATCCGCCATCCCGACGATCAGCAGCCCGTGGAAATTCGGATTGCTCCCCGCATCCTCGAGCAGGGTCAGCGCACTGGTGCCGTGGATTGCCAGCTGAACCGGACGCGTGCCGGTCAGCGCCTCGAACCGGTCGAGATCGGTATCGAACAGGATGCGCGAATCGCCGACGATTGCGACCTCCGCGCTTTCGGATCGGATCCGCTCCTTGACCCAGGCGACTTCGCTATTGTCGAGATCCCCCGCATGGAGCCCGATGCGCCGTGCATTGGCCTCCAGCCCGACCACGCCAAGCGCCAGCGCAACCCCGGCGAAGCCCATGATCCGCCCCCACGGCTGGCTTGGAATGTCGCGCACCGGAACCGGCTGCGCCTCGCCTGGCCGGTCCGACGCGGTCAGCCTCAACCCGGCGGGCAAGGCGCCCTTCTCCCGCAGCACGCCACCGGACTCAGAACTGGAAGTAGATGAAGGCACTGCCTTTCCCCTGTTCTGCGACGATCGCGATCGCCATCAATGACCAGATAGCGCCAATCAACCACGCCGGCGTCCGCTCGATTGCAATCTCCAGCGTCTTGTCGCGCATCGCCCAGTGTGTGCCGACTATCCCCGCGACGATCACCATCGCATAGAGCATCGGCAGTGCGGCGATCATCGGTATCGGCTTGACCGCCAAACCTGCCATCGATTGCAACATCGTCGCCGCGACGGTGAAATCCTTGGCCCGGAAGAACACCCACGTGAGGTTGATCAATACGAACGTGAGCGCGCCGAACGCAACCAAGGCCCCGCGCCCGGGCCGATAACCGGAAAACCGCCCCCTGAGCCACCGCTCGGCCGACAGATACAGGCCATGCAGCCCGCCCCACGCAACAAACGTCCAGCTCGCCCCGTGCCATAGTCCGCCGAGCAGCATCGTCCCCATCAGCGCCATGTACGTCCGCGCCTCGCCATGGCGGTTGCCGCCGAGCGGGATGTACAGATAATCGCGCAGCCAGCTCGACAGTGTGATGTGCCAGCGCCGCCAGAAATCGGAAAAGCCGATTGCCGCATAGGGAAAGCGGAAATTGTCGGGCATCGCAAAGCCGAGGCACAAGGCGACCCCGATCGCGGTGGTCGAATAACCCGCAAAGTCGCAGAATATCTGCCCGCTGAACGCCAAAGTCGCGACCCACGCATCGAGCATCATCGGCACGCCCTCGCGCGCATCGTAGACCTTCTCGACCACCGGGCCGAGGAAGCCGTCGGCAAGCACCACCTTCTGGAACAGCCCGAGCGTGATCAACGCGAGCCCGAACAGCAGCATCGAGCGATTGGCGCGCTTGGGTTCGGCGAATTGCGGAACCAGTTCGGTCGGGCGCATGATCGGCCCCGCGACGAGGTGCGGGAAGAAGGTCACGAACAATGCGTAATCGAGGAAATGCTTGGCCGGCTTGGCCCGACGCAGATAGACGTCGAGCGTGTAGCTCAGCGTCGCGAAGGTGTAGAAACTGATCCCGACCGGAAGCACGATCGAATATTGCGCGGGTTGATACTCGATCCCCAGCGAGCCCGCGATAGCAATGAAGTTGTCGAGCAAAAACTGGCCATATTTGAAGAATGCCAGCATGCCGAGATTGACCACCACCGAGGCCAGCATCCACAATTTGCGGGTCCGTAGCCGCTCGGATTTGACCATCGCCTGGGCCGCCCACCAATCAACCACGGTGGAAATCCACAGCAGGATCACGAACGG
>NZ_JANMLM010000017.1:0-21028 GCF_031372575.1 Sphingomonas sp.
GATGCTTCACGTGAACGCGAATATGCGAGACCGTCGCCTCATCATAGTCCCTCACCTTAATCGTGGGTAATTCGGGTGGGGTGATCTATACGGAGAGGGCGCGACCGTTCGACCATCACCCCCACCCAACCCTCCCCCATCAAGGGGGAGGGCATTAGAAATGCAGCGCAAACCCCCCTCCGGCCTCCCCACCCCCAAGCAAATCCTCGAATTCATCGAGCAGTCCGGTTCCCCCGCGGGGAAGCGCGAGATTGCGCGGGCGTTCAACCTTGGCGGGCACGACAAGATCATGCTCAAGGCCCTGCTTAAGGACATGGCTGACGAGGGGTTGATCGATTCGGCGCCGGGCCGCGCGTTTCACAAAGCGGGTGGGGTGCCGCGGGTGACGGTGCTTCGCGTGGTGTCGGTCGACGAGGGGCAAATCTGGGCGATCCCCGAAAGCTGGCACGCCGACACCCCCGCGCCCAAATTGCGCGTGATCGAAAAAGGGCGGCGCTCGGCGCTGGTGCTCAACGACCGCATTCTGGCGCGAACCGAGGAGGCCGGGCGCGGCCAGGTCGCGCACATCATGAAGAAGCTCGAGAAATCGGCCGATCTGGTGCTCGGCGTCGTGCGCCGCGAGGGCGACCGCTTCTTCCTCACCCCGGTCGACAAGCGCGAGCGGCGCGAATTGCTGATCTCCGACTTGAAGGATTCGCGGCCCGGCGATCTCGTGCTGGCCGAGCCGGCAGGCCGCCCGCCCAAGATGACTGCGCGAGTCGATGCGGTGCTCGGTGATCCGTTCGCGCCGCGCAGTTTCTCGATGATCGCGATTGCCAAACATGGCCTTCGCGATGAATTCGACGAGCGTGCGATCGAAGAAGCGGTCAAGGTCGCGAAGTTCCCGCTCGGGAACCGCGAGGACCTCACCAATTTGCCGATCGTCGCAATCGATCCTGAAGATGCGCGCGACCATGACGATGCCATCTGGGCCAGCCCGCGTGCTGACGGCGACGGGTGGGACGCGATCGTCGCCATCGCCGACGTCAGCTTCTACGTCCGCGAGGGATCGCAGCTCGACCGCGAGGCCTTGCTGCGCGGCAACAGCGTCTATTTCCCCGACCGCGTCGTGCCGATGCTGCCGCACGAACTGTCGTCAGACATCTGCTCGCTGAAGGAAGGCAAGGTCCGCGCCGCGCTCGCCTGCCATTTGCATGTGGGGAAGGATGGGGCGCTCAAAAGCTGGCGATTTACTCGGGCCAAGATTTGTGTGGCTGCAAATATTGCATACGAAGATGCACAGGCGATGGCGGACGAATTCCTCCCCGGGACGGGGAGAGGAACCACCGAAGGAGGTGGAGGGGGCGTGCCACGCGGAGGGCCCCCTCCGTCGGCTTCGCCGCCACCTCCCCATGCTGGGGAGGAATTATGGACGACTGCACTTGCCCCGCTCTGGGACTGCTGGGCCGCCCTCCTCGCCGCCCGCACCAAGCGCGAACCGCTCGAACTCGATCTCCCCGAGCGGCGGGTGATGCTCGACGAGAAAGGCCGCATCCTGTCGGTCGCCCCGCGCGAACGATTGGACGCGCACCGGCTGGTCGAGGACTTCATGATTGCCGCCAACGTCGCCGCGGCCAAAGCGCTGGAGAAGAAAAAAGCGCCGGTGATGTACCGCGACCACGAAGCACCGAGCCGCGAGAAACTGGTCGCGCTGAAAGACTATCTCGCCACCTTCGACATGCCATTCGCGCTCGGCCAAGTGGTCAAACCCGCAATCTTCAACCGCATCATCGACCGGCTCGGCCCCGATCATCCCTCGCGCCACGAGATCATGGAGCAGGTCCTGCGCACCCAGATGCAGGCGCGCTACGCCCCCGATCCGCTCGGCCATTTCGGGCTCAGCCTGGCAAGCTACGCGCATTTCACCTCGCCAATCCGCCGCTATGCCGACCTCATCGTCCACCGCTCGCTGGTCCGCAGCTACAAATTGGGGGAGGGTGCGCTGGGGCCTGACAAGGTCGAGCGCTTCACCGAGATCGGCGAGAAAATCTCGATGCTCGAGCGTCGCGCGATGGAGGCCGAGCGCGAGACGGTCGATCGCTATGTCGCCGCTTTCCTGTCCGACCGGGTCGGGCAAATCCTCAAGTGCCGCATCACCGGGGTTCAGTCGTTCGGCTTCTTCGCCACCGTGCTCGACCTTGGCGGCGACGGGCTGGTCCCGGCATCGATTCTTGGCAATGAATATTTCCGCTTCGACGAGGCGGCGCGGGCATTGATCGGCGAGACGACCGGCGAGACCTACAAGCAGGGCCAGATGATCGAATTGAAGCTGGCCGAAGCCAACCCCGCGTCGGGCGCGCTTCGGTTTGAACTGGCCGAAGGCAAGTTCGGCGGGCCCGGCGGCGACCGGCGTCGCGACCGCACCCTGCCGCGCGGGCCGCGCCGCGGTCGCCCGGCCAACATCCGGCATCAAGGCAAAAAGCGGCGCTAGGGAACCAACCGCTGCAGTGACCGCTTGGAGGACTTATGGAAAAGCACAAAATCGCCATCATCGTGGGCTCGCTCCGCAAGGACAGCGTCAACCGCAAAATCGCTTTGACTATGGCCGCCATCCGCGACGACAGCCTGGAATGCACGATCGTCGAGATTGGCGATTTGCCACTGTTCAATCAGGATCTCGAGGCGACCCCGCCCGAAGCGTGGGTCAAATTCCGCGACGCGATCCGCCCGATGGACGGCGTGCTGTTCGTCACCCCCGAATATAATCGCGGCATCCCCGGCGCGCTCAAGAATGCGATCGACGTCGGTTCGCGTCCCTATGGCCAAAGCGTTTTTTCCAAGAAACCCGCAGCAGTTGTCACGGCGTCGCCCGGCGGCGTCGGCGGGTTCGGCGCCAACCACCAGTTGCGCCAATGCTGTGTGTTTCTCGACATGCCGATTATGGCCCAGCCCGAAGCCTATCTAGGTGGCGTCAACGACGGCAGCTTCGACGCTGATGGGCAGTTGAAGGACGGCCCGCTGAAGGACGTCGTTGCCGGCCTCGCGCATGCTTTCGCGGCTTGGGTTGACCTAATCACCAAGGGTCGCGCAGCGCTGGTTTGACACAGCGATCCGCCGCGCCGGTCATCGGGCGCGACGGATGCTGGCGGATAGCGTCAACGACCGATGTTGACGTCGTTCTGCGCAATTTGCCGGCCGGTGGAACGGGTCTGGATGAGTTGGGCCACATCCTGCTCGACTTTCGCTCCATTCGCGCGGCGGCACTGCCCTTCGAGGTCGGTCAGAGTCCGGGTACCGCCTTCGGCACTACACACCATTTTCAGGGCGTAACTGACCCGTTGCCGAAGCATTTTGCGACCGGGCTCACGGTTCAGATCGAGGTCGGCGAAGCTGACCGACGCCTGGCGAACGCCGACCTTATTGGCCGATTGAAATTGAAGCCAGCCTGGCTGGGCTTGGGCGCTGGTTGTCATCAATGCTGCAACGCTCACCATGATCGCGATGATAGTCCTGCTCATGATCGATTCCCCATTGCGTGGTCGACCGAGCGCAGACGTGCCCCTTCGCTCGCCGGGTTGGGCGATCACGATTGGGTTTTGCTCGATGGAACCACATGACGCCGCCCGACCATCGGGCGTCGCCCAGCGCCTATCGCTGAAATGTGCGAAACATTGGTGACGGTTGGCGAGCGGGTTCGATGACAGGTTCGGAAAAATGCGTGGGGTGGTCGCGTGGGGTGCTCAGATCACCGCAGCGCGCTGGCGGAACTCGGGGCGATCATAGGCACCGGTGGCGACGACATCGCTCAGGATACGCGCCGCTTCGACTACCTCACGCTCGTCATTATAGAGCGGCGCGAAGCCGAACCGCAGCAAATCCGGCTCGCGCACGTCGCCGATCACCCCGCGCGCGATCAGCGCCTGCATGATCGGGTAAGCGTCGGGGTGGGCGAAGACGACATGGCTGCCGCGCTTCGCCGGGTCGCGCGGGGAGGCGAAGCGGAGGGCAGGACAGGTCGCTTCGACCGCGCGGATGAAGGTTTCGGACAGGATCGCCGACTGCGCCTCCAGCGCCGCCATTTCGATCCCGTCGAAGGTCGCCAGCCCAGCCTCCAGCGCGGCCATTGCGATCACCGAAGGTGTGCCCGTTAGGAACCGCGCCAGACCCGGCGCCGGGGCATAATCGGCGGCGAAAGCGAAGGGCCTGGCGTGGCCCATCCAGCCGGGCAAGGGATTGGTCAGCTGGTCCTGCAGCTCGCGGCGGACATAGACGAACGCCGGCGCACCCGGCCCGCCGTTGAGATATTTATAGCCGCAACCGACCGCCAGATCGGCGTCGCAGCCATTCAGCTCGATCGCGATTGCCCCGGCGCTGTGCGACAGGTCCCACAACGCCAGCGCCCCGGCACGATGCGCGGCGGCGGTCATCGCGGCCATGTCGTGGCGGCGCCCGCTGCAATAATCGACCTGGGTCAGCATCAGCACCGCGACATCGGCGTCGAGCGCGGCCTCGAGCCCATCCGCTGGCACCGCGCGGACATTCGCGCCGACCATCCGCGCCAGTCCGTCGGCAATGTATAAATCGGTCGGGAAATTGCCCAATTCGGTCAGGATCGTCCGCCGCCCCGGCCGCGCATCGAGCGCGGCGGCGAGCAATTTGAACAGATTGACCGACGTCGAATCGCACACCGCGACTTCGTGGTCTTGAGCGCCGATCAGCCTGGCAATTTCGGCGCCAAGCCGCTGCGGCAGGCCGATCCAGTCGTGGCGGTTCCAGCTGGTGATGAGGTGCTCGCCCCATTCGGCTTCGACTGTCCGCGCGATCCGCCCGGGCGCGCCCACCGGCATCGCCCCCAGGCTGTTGCCATCGAGATAGATCACGCCCTCGGGCAAGCGGAAGCGGTCGCGGGTCATAGTTTGGGCAATGTGACTCCGCGCTGGCCCATATATTTGCCGGCGCGGTCCTTGTAGCTCGTCTCGCACCGCTCATTGCCCTTGAGGAACAGGAACTGGCACGCGCCTTCATTGGCGTAAATCTTCGCCGGAAGCGGAGTGGTGTTGGAAAATTCCAGCGTTACATGCCCCTCCCAGCCGGGCTCGAGCGGGGTCACGTTGACGATGATCCCGCACCGCGCATAGGTTGATTTGCCGAGGCAGATCACCAGCACATCTTCGGGCACGCGAAAATATTCGATCGTCCGGGCAGCGCGAAACTGTTGGGCGGGATGATGCAGCAATCGGTCTTGCGATCGACAAAGCTGTTGGAATCGAAATTCTTCGGGTCGACCACCGCCGAATCCACGTTGGTGAAAATCTTGAATTCGTCGGCGACCCGCGCGTCATAGCCATAGCTCGACAGGCCATAGCTGATGCAGCCGTCGCGGCGCTGGGCTTCGACAAATGGTTCGATCATCGCATTGGACAGCGCTTGTTCGCGAATCCAGCGGTCGGATAAAATGCTCATTGCCACCCGCTAGCGGCTGCGGTGGGGCGCGCGCAATGCCGATGCTTATCCACAGCGACGTCCACGGCTATCTTTGGCGGCAAGGCTCGCATCGGCGCAATTTGATGTAGGGTGCTTGGATGGCTGAAGTAGTTCGAATCGATGGCGGTGCCGATGTGCCCGCAACCCCGGTCCTGCCGCACAATATCGAGGCGGAGGCGGCGCTGCTTGGCGCGCTGATGATCGACAATCGCTTGGTCGAGGATGTCCAGCTGAAGCTTCGCTCGGACCATTATTTCGAGCCGCTGCACGGCCGGATCTATGACGCCATCCTGCGCATGACCGACAAGAATATGGTCGCCAACCCGGTCACCCTGCGCCCGATGTTCGAAGCTGACGAAGCGATGCGCGAGGTCGGCGGGCCAGCCTATCTCGCCCAGCTGACCGGATCGGGCGCGGCGATCATCGGCGCGCGCGATTTCGCCCAGCAGATTTACGATCTCGCCTTGCTTCGTTCCTTGGTCGCGGTCGGACGCGACATGGTCGAAGGCGCGCTCGATACGTCGGAAGAAGTTGCGCCTTTGTCACAGATCGAGCGGGCGGAAGGGGAGCTTTACCGCGTTGCCGAGCAGGGCGGCGGCGAAGGCAAGGTCAAGAGCTTCGGCGAAGCGACCAAGCTGGCGATCGAACAGGCCGAGCGGGCGCTTAACTCAGGCGGCCATTTGTCGGGCGTTACCACCGGGATCGACGGGATCAACTCCAAGATCGGTGGGCTTCACCGCTCCGATCTGCTGATCCTCGCCGGGCGACCCGGCATGGGCAAATCCTCGCTCGCGACCAACATGGCCTTCGCTGCGGCACAGCGATTCGTTCGCGATCAGGAAGACGGGATCGAACCCGCCAAGTCGGCCGGTGCGCCGGTGGCGATCTTCAGCCTGGAAATGTCGGCCGATCAGCTGGCAACCCGCATCCTGTCGGAAGAATCGGGGATCAGCAGCGAAAATCTGCGAATGGGCAAGATCAGCCAGCAGGAGTTTCGCCAACTGGCGCGCGCCGCCGCCGACCTCCAGACATTGCCGCTCTATATCGACGACACCCCGGGCCTGACCATCGCTGCGCTACGCACTCGCGCGCGCCGACTGAAGCGCCAGAAGGGCATCGGTATGGTGGTGATCGATTACCTCCAGTTGCTCCAGGGATCGGGGCGAAGCTCGAGCGACAACCGGGTCCAGGAAATTTCCGAGATTAGCCGTGGCCTCAAGCAATTGGCAAAGGAACTCGACCTTCCGGTGATCGCGCTGTCGCAGCTCAGCCGGGCGGTCGAACAGCGCGAAGACAAGCGCCCGCAACTGTCCGATCTTCGCGAATCCGGCTCGATCGAGCAGGACGCCGACATCGTCATGTTCATTTACCGCGAAGACTATTATGTAGCATCGCGCGAACCCAAGCGACCGATGGATGGCGACGATGCCAAGATCTTCGAAGCTTATGAACAATGGCAGCGCGATATGGAGCGGGTCTACGGCACGGCCGAGCTGCTCATCGCAAAGCAGCGCCACGGCGCCACCGGCAAGGTCAAGATGAAGTTCGACAGCCGTATCACCAAGTTCAGCGATCTCGCTGACGACAGCTTCCTGCCCGAGCTGCGAAGCTAGGGGCGCGCCGGACGGCCCTTGTGGCCGACCAGGCGTGGGGGGCGGATGAGGGCGCTGGAAGTTCCCCCTCCGGCGCCCTCATTTGCGTTCAATCCAAACAAAAAGGGCCGGCCATCCACCAGGATGACCGGCCCAATTTGTTAGCGCCGTTAAGGCTTAGCCACGCTCAGGCATCGGCGCCGGCGGCGGCGGCGGCGGCGGGGGCGGGCACATGTCGGTCGCCAGGATCACCGAGCCATCGGCGCAAGTCTGCGTCGCTGGCGGCGGCGGGGGAGGCGGCGGCGGCGGCGGCGGAGGAGGCGGCGGGGGTGCCATCGGCTCTGCGCCACCGAAGTTGAAGGTCAGGCTCGCCAGCAGGCTGTGCGAACGGAACTTCTGTTCGTAGTCGGAGAAAAGCACCGCATTGGTCGTGGCGACCGTGGTGGTGTTGCCAACAACGACCGTGTCCGGGTTGCCGGCAAAGGCGACCGGATCTTCGGCCAGGTTGAGGCGACCGGTCTGGAAGTAACGATACTTCAGGCCCAGATCGACGTTACGGCTGACGGCGTAGCGAACACCGGCAATGCCCTGGAACGCCCATGCATTGTCCTTGTCGCCCGCGAACTTGACGCGTGCACGACCGGCACCGCCGCCCGCGTAGAAGGTGAAGCCGTCATCGTCGCCGAATTCGACCAATGCGTTGACCATCGCCGAATAGACTTTGACCGAGCCACCAAGATCGAAATTGGCATCCGACAGTGCGGCCTGGCCCGGCGCACCCGGATCACCAGCGCCCGACGGACGGTTAAGCGCGCTGTTAAGCGATGCGATAAACGCATCATCGACGCTGAAATCCTTCAGGCTGGCGCGCTTGTAACCAAGCTCGCCTTCAAGCCGGAACATGCCGAAGTCGTAACCGAGGATCACGTCGGCATCGATGCCGCGCTTGTAGTTGATCCCGAAGGCATCGCCGAAGTTGGCGTCTGCCGGTCCAGCGACCGGAGGGGTCGTGGCGATTGTCTGGGTCGTCGTGTAATCGGCGAACACGTCGGCATCCTGATCCTTGGGGAACAAAACGCCGCCTTCGATGCCGACATAGACCGAGCCGTCGCGAGCCATCGCCGGCGTGGCGATAACCGCTGCAACCGCGGTTGCGGCCAATAGATATTTACGCATGATTTCTCCTTTACGCGCTCCGCTTGTGGGAGGCAGGCTGTGTAAACCGCTGCAATTGCATCAAGTTTCATCGCCCCGCGAATAAGGTCGTTCGTGTGGCATTCATGTCACAACCCATATCAACCCCACTCCGACTGGCCCCGGGAAATGGCTTCCTGGCGTTCGGGGGATTGAAGCGGCGGGACGATTCCGGCACTATCGGCGCTTCCAGTTTTCTGCCGGTTTTAGGGGATAACGATGCGTCTGCGGGTTACTTTATTGACGGCAGTTGCCGTGACGCTGATGGCCTCAGCCCAGGCTGATGCACGCAAAAAGCCGGTCCCCGTTGCTGCCCCGGCGCCGCAGGTCGCGCTGCCGGCGTCGCCCAACGGCGTGACGGTGCGTTATTATTACGAGCGCCGCCAATATCCGGCGATCTGGTTCGGCGCGCGTGGCGGCGATGAGGCGATCGGCCAATTGCTGTCGATTCTTCGTCGCGCCCCGATCGACGGGATGAGCAATGGTCCGCAGGTTGCGGCAAGCGTCGAGGCTGCGGTTGCCCGGGCCAAGACCAGTAACGACCCGATGCAGGTCAAGGCCGCCGAACTGGCGCTGTCCGCCGCGTGGGCCGATTATGCCCAGTCGCTCTATCGTCCGTCGACCAATGTTTTGTACGGCGACCCGGCGCTCGCCCGCGTGGCACCGCACCCGGATCGCACGCTCGCGCTCGCCGAGGCGGCACCGTCGCTGGCGCAGCATTTGCTGTCGGTGTCGGGGGTCAATCCGATCTATTCCAAATTGCGCGAAATTGCGGTGACCGAAGCTGCGGCCAATGGCGGTCGTGCTTCGGACAAGGTAACGCTCAACCTGGAGCGCTCGCGGATCCTGCCGGGCAGCGGCAAGTATATCTTCGTTAACACCGCCGAACAGCGGCTGCACATGATGGAAAATGGCCAGGAAGTCAGCTCGATGAAGGTCGTCGTCGGCAACAAGGAAAAGGATGGCCTGCCGACGCCGATTATCGCCAGCACCATGTATTATGCGATCGCCAACCCCTACTGGCATGTGCCGCCGCACCTCATTCGCAGGTTTGCGACCAATATCGCCAAGGGCCCCGACGCCTATTTCAAGACATTTGGCTATGAAGTCATTTCGGATTTTAGCGGCAACCCGACGATCATCGCACCATCGACCATTGACTGGAAAGGCGTCGCAGCAGGCACCGTCCGGGTCAACATGCGCCAGAAGCCGAATGGCGCGAACAGCATGGGCAAGATGAAATTCCCCTTCCCCAATCGGGAGGGCATCTACCTTCACGATACGCCGAAGAAGGAATATTTTGCGCTCGCCAACCGGGCCAAGAGCAATGGCTGCATCCGGGTCGAGGATTATCGCCGCCTCGCCAATTGGGTGTTCGGGCGCGACGTTGCTGCGGTCGGCAGCACGCCCGAGCAGCATCTGTCGCTGCCGCGCGGAATTCCGGTCTATGTTACCTATCTGACGATGGTTCCCGACGCGACCGGCATGGCCTCGTTCGAGGATCGCTATGGCTGGGACCGTCCCGGCGTGATGGCGGGCGGCATGGACATCACCGTTGGAGCCCCGCTCGCGACAGTCGGCGGCGCGCAATAAGCGGGGCTTACTGGTCGACCGTCACGCTTGCGTCGCGAAGTCCCTCGGGAATTGCGGCGCGGGCGATTTCGCTTTCGCTGCTGGTCACGGGATAAGCGCAATAATCGGCAGCGTAAAAGGCGCTTGGACGATGATTGCCGCTTAAGCCGATGCCGCCGAACGGTGCGCTCGACGGGGCTCCGTTGGTCGGCTTGTTCCAGTTGATCACCCCGGCGCGGACATTGGCCCAGAATTTATCATACATGGCTGGGGTGCCGCCAACCAGGCTGGCGGCAAGCCCGAACCGCGTGTTGTTGGCCTCGTCGATCGCGGCGTCGAAATCCTTGACCCGGATCAGCTGCAGCACCGGCCCGAACATCTCCTCGTCAGGGCGGTCGGCGACATCGGTTACGTCGATCAGTGCCGGGGTGAGATAGGGCCGTTCTTCATATGGCCGGTCGAGACGACGGATCGGCTTGGCCCCCTTGATCATCAATTCCACCCACTGCGATTGCAAATGGTCGGCGGCCGCCAGATCGATCACCGGCCCCATGAATGGCTGCGGATCGGCATGCGGGTGATCGACGATGATGCGGTCGATCAGCTTGGTGATCGCCTCCAGCAAGGGCCCCTCGGCGCCATCTTCGACGATCAGCCGCCGCGCCGCAGTGCAGCGCTGGCCGGCGGAGAGGTAGGCCGACTGGACCGCGATCAGCGCAGCCGAGTCGATATCCGCCGCCTGCCAGACCACGAGGGGATTGTTCCCGCCAAGTTCCAGCGCGAGCATCTTGTGCGGAGCGTCGGCAAATTGCCGGTGGAGCGACATGCCGGCGCGTGCCGAACCGGTGAACAGCAAGCCGTCGATGCCGGGCTGGCTGGCGAGCGCCTTGCCCTCCTCCGGCCCGCCGATCAGCACCCGGATGACGCCTTCCGGCACGCCCGCAGCGCGGAAGCAGTCGACCAGGAAACTGCCCACCGCTGGCGTTTTCTCTGATGGCTTGAACACCACCGCATTGCCCGCGATCAGCGCCGGAACGATGTGGCCGTTGGGCAAATGCGCGGGGAAATTATACGGGCCGAGCACCGCCAGCACGCCATGCGGCTTGTGGCGCACTGCGACCTTGCTGCCCAGTGCAGCCTCGACCTTTCGCATCGGTGTGCGCTCAAGATAAGCGTTGGCCGAAATTTCGACCTTGCCAATCACCGCGCCGACCTCGGTCCGTGCTTCCCAATAAGGCTTGCCGGTTTCGCGGCTGATGAGGTCGGCGAATTCCTGTTCGCGCGCGCGCACTTCATTGGCGAAGCGGCGCATCGTCTCGATCCGGAAGGAAATGCTGTGTGCCGCCCATTCGGGCCAAGCGGCGCGCGCGGCGGCGACTTCGACCTCGGCATTGCCGATGTCGCCCGCCCATATCTCCGCCCCGGTGGCCGGCTCCGTCGAAATCAGCCTGTCGGTCAAACCATCACTCCGGGAACCATGCGATGCCACCACCATGCCCGCACAGTCGGGTCAAGCGCAAGGCGGCGTCATGGCGTCGCCCATCCGGCGAATGGCGGCGATCTTGTCGTCGAACAGGGCCCAATCGTCACCGTCGGATATCGCTGCCCAGATCGCCTCGACCTCCTCGATGTGCATCGAACACGGTCCATTATCGCGCCAATATTCATGGTCGAGCGCATGGAGCAGGGGGGTGCGGCCTTCGAGCTGATGCCTGAGAATGGCGAACTCCGGTGCATCATACCCTTCGGGCACCCGTCCACCGCGCCAGTCGAAGAACAGCCGGTCGATCGTCACCGACTTGGTCCGAAGCGCCTTGAGCAACGCCGCGACCAAGGGCCGATCATCGTCCGACGCCTTGATCCCGAGCCGCGCGACAAGCTTGGCGAACAGCGCTTGCTCGAACAACGTCGACCATCCAGCCAAAATCTCGGCCAGCGCCGGCCCATCGGCCACCAGTGCCAGGCACCCGCCGAGCTGCGCCAAATCCCAATGAATCGCCTCGGGTTGGCGGCCGAATGCATAAAGCCCGCTTTGGTCGAAATAGGCCGCGACAAACTCCTCGTCCCAGCTTGGCGCAAATCGCCACGGGCCATAGTCGAAGCTCTCGCCGGTGATGTTGATATTGTCGCTGTTGAGCACCCCGTGGACGAAGCCGGCGGCGAGGTACGACGCCGCTAGCCCGGCGGTCCGCTCCGCCACCAATGCGAACAGCCGCAGCGGATCGCCGCTGTCTTCGCCGAACAAGTTGCGCAGTCCATAAGACGCCAACACCTTGATCCGCGCTTCATCCTCCAGAAACGCAAGCCGCTGGAAACTGCCGATCCGCACATGGCCGTGGCTCAGCCGCGTCAGCACTGCCGATCGGGTCGGCGACGGCTCGTCGTTGCGGGTCAGTTCCTCGCCAGTTTCGATCAGCGCGAAGCTCTTCGACGTATTGACCCCCAGCGCCTCGAGCATTTCGGTCGCCAGAACTTCGCGCACCCCGCCCTTGAGCGTCAGCCGCCCGTCGCCAAACCGGCTGTACGGCGTCTGTCCTGATCCTTTGGTGCCCAGATCGAGCAGCCGCCCGTGATCATCGCGCAGTTGGGCGAACAGGAAGCCGCGCCCGTCGCCGATGTCAGGATTATAGTGTCGAAATTGGTGCCCGTGATAGCGCAGCGCGAGCGGCCGGGGCAGGTTGCGCTCCAGCGGCTCGAACCAACCGAAATGCGCCGCGACGTCGACCGCGCTCAATCCCACCCGCGCTGCCCAGCGCTGGTTGAAGAAGCGCACCTGATGCTCGGGGAAGTCCGCCGCGTCGACCGGATCGAAAAAGCCGTCCCCCAGCGACAAAATGGCTCGGTCAGGATGATAAGCTTGCGACTTTCCCATCGGCTCGCGATAGGGGAGCGAATGCAGCGGGGGAAGCGTAGTGGCGAGTTGGACCGATCGATACTGGAACAGCGCCGACGGGGTGAAGCTCCACTATCGCGACTATGCCGGAAATCGCGACCGCCCGCCGATCCTGTGCATTCCCGGCCTGACCCGCAATGCGCGCGATTTCGAGCCGGTGGCGGATCGTTATGCCGGCGACTGGCGGGTGATTTCGATCGATCTTCGCGGCCGCGGGGGAAGCGCGTTTGATCCCGATCCGGCCAATTACAAGCCGATGGTCTACGTTGCCGACATATTGAAAATGCTCGACCAGTTGGGGATCGCCGACGCGGTGTTCGTTGGCACCTCACTCGGCGGGATCTGCACCATGGCGCTGGCCTTGGGTGATCGTGAACGGATTGCGGGTGCCTTGCTCAACGACATCGGCCCCGAGATCGATCGGGCCGGGGTTGAGCGCATCGCGGGCTGGGTGGGCAAAGAGGCGCGCTTCGCCAACTGGGACGAAGCAATCGACAAGATTATGGCGCGCAATGGCGACATTTACCCCGATTACAGTCGCGCCGAGTGGGAGCGGTTTGTCCGGCGGATCGCGCGCGAGGATGGAGCGTCGATCATCTTCGATTATGATCTGGCGATCGCTGGCAATTTCGAAAGCGCCGCAAGTGCTCCGGATGTCTGGCCGCTCTATCAGGCGCTCGATGGCCGTCCGGTGACCATCCTGCGTGGTGAATTGTCCGATCTGCTCGGCGCCAAGGTGGCGGAGCGGATGGCGACTGAACTCGCGGATGTCGAACTGGTGACCGTTCCCCGCGTCGGCCACACCCCCACCTTCGACGAGCCCGAAAGTATCGCCGCGCTCGACCGCCTGCTCGACCGCGTGCTCGAGGCACAAAAAAAGGGGCAGCCGTAGCCGCCCCTTTTCCTTGATCGAAGGCTCGTTTTAGAAACGGAAGCCAGCGCCGATCACCGACTGGTAAAGGTCGATGCCGTACTGGTAGTTGCCGTAACGCTGCTCGAGCTTGACGTAAGCATTCTTGCCGAGGGCGAGTTCGCCACCGACCGCGAGGCGAAAGCCGTCGACGCTGACGCCATAAGCGCGCAGGTTCGAATAGCCGGCTGCGACGTACAGCAGGCCGTTGCTGCCGACGCGGCCACCGGCGCGTGCCGTCACGGCGAGAGCGCGGGTGAGATCCTTGCTGTCTTCGATTTCGGCGGTCACGCCGAGAACCGCACCACCAGCGGCGAAGTCGTAACCGACGTCGGCGCCATAAGTGAAGGCATCGGTGCCGAAGATGTTGTCGTCAGCGAAGCCGACATTGACGCCGACGCGCGGGCCGGTGAACGTCGTGGCGGCGGCGGCGTCCTGCGCGGCGGCAGGGGCTGCAACGAAAGCGGTCGCGGCGAGCGCGAGCGAGAGAAGATGCTTCACAAATACCTCATGTATTCTGTTGAATGCGATCCGCAGAACTGCGGTGCGAGGGGCGAAATAAGGACCGATCGACAATTCGTCCACCGCCGTTGGTCGAAAATCCACACTTGTTGTTGGGCGGCAACAAATCGTTATGCGGCAGCAATCAGTTCATCAGCCGTCGCAACTTGGCGATTGCGGCCGGGTCACCTTCATCGGGGGTGATGGTGGCGATGAACGCGCCATCGCGATCCATCAGGAAGACGGCGGCGCTATGATCGACACTATAGCCGCCGCCGGCCTGCGGCACCTTGCCGGAATAGATCCCATAGGCGCGTTTGACCTGATTGATCTGGGCAACCGAACCGGTGAGTGCGACGATCGGCGCGCCGAATTGCGCCGCGTAACGGCCCATTTCGGCGGGCGTATCGCGCTCGGGATCGACGCTGACGAAGACAATCGCAAACGATTCGTCGCCCGTGCCGAGTGTGCGACGAAGCTTCGCCAGCCGGGCAAGCGTGGTCGGGCAGACATCGGGGCAATGGGTAAAGCCAAAGAACATCGCGAACGGCTTGCCCTTCAATCGCGAGCTTGAAAACGGAGTGCCGTCGGCCCCAACCAGCGTGAACGGCCCGCCGACCTCGGTCATGGGCTGCTGGATTGGCGGCGACAGCGCTGCCGGCGGACGGAGCGCGATGACCATTCCTCCAATCGCGGCCAGGCCGACGACTATCCACAAACCGATTCGGATGATCCGCAGGTTCATCGCGGGCTACCTACCGGCGCGTTGACCACGACCGACCCCTGCCGCTCAAACTTCAGATTGAGGCGGATCGACGAGCCTTGGGACAGCGGGCGGGCGAGCCCCTGGATCATGACATGCTTGCCGCTCGGGCTGAGCAGCACCGTCGCGCCGGCCGGTACCTCGATCCCCTGGCCCAGGTCGCGCATTCGCATGATCCCGTCCGCCATGCTCGTTTCATGCAAGCTGGCCTGTCCGACACCCGGCGCCTCGACCGAGATCAGTCGATCATCGCCGCCGCTATTGGCAAGCGTGAAATAGGCTGCGGCGGAGTTCGGCAGCGCGATCACCCGGGCGTCGTTGACCGTCACCAATGGCGGCGGATCGGACTGGCATGCGGTAAGCAGCATCAACGTCAGCATCGCCACTGCAGCTTTCACAGCCATGATCCTCGTCGGATTGGAAATGGAGGCCCGAGCCGGAATCGAACCGGCGTGCGGGGATTTGCAGTCCCCTACGTAACCACTCCGCCATCGGGCCTCGCGGGGCGGGGAAATGGGCGGCAGGCTCGCGCTTGTCAACCGCTTGCGAGCCACCATCTAACGGATCGGCGACTTGCCTTTTTCGACCGGTGGCGGTGGGTTCAGCTTGGCCTCATGGAGCTGGACCGATAAGAGCGAGCTTGAAGCCCGACTGTATTACTGACATAGAGCAGCTAAGACGTTGAAGGAATATATGGCCAACCCTGCCACTGATAGCGCCGCTGCTCGCCGGTTGATGGTGCTCAGCCAGCTCCGCCCGCAAGGCGTGACCGACGCTGCCGTATTGGCGGCGATGACCAATGTCGCGCGGGAAGATTATCTGCCCGAAAATTTTGCCGCAATTGCCTATGGCGATCGCCCGATCCGCCTCGCGGATGGATCCCCGGTCATGGCCCCCGCCGAGCTCGGCCAATTGCTCACCCAGCTCGCACCGAAACCTGGCCAACGGGCGCTGGTGATTGGCGGTGGTGGGGATTATTCGGCCGCTGTGCTGGGCCACATCGGCCTGACCGTGGACCGCGCGCAGACCGCCGAGGATGCGCTCACCGGTTCATTCGACCTGATCCTGATCGAAGGCGCGGTCGAACATGTTTCTGCTTCGCTCGCCCGCTGCCTCGCGCCCAATGGCCGCATTGGCACGGCGATTGTCGAAGATGGCGTAACTCGCCTCGCGACCGGCCGTGGTCACGGAAAGTCACTCGGATTCACCTCTTTTGCCGAGGCCCAGGTGCCTCTCCTCGCCAGCTTCAGCCAAGCCCCGGCGTTCACTTTCTGACGATTGGAGATATCGTGAAGCGTCATCTTTTGACCGGTACCTTGCTTGCCGCACTGCTCGCCGGATCTGCGTCGGCCGATACGCTGCGCGAGGCGCTCAACGCCGCCTATCGCACCAATCCGACCCTGACTGGCCAGCGCGAGGCGCTGAAAGTCAACGATGCGTCTGTCGCGATTGCCCGCGCCGCTGGCCGGCCGCTAGTCTCTGCGACGGTCGGCCTCAACCGCGACTTGACCCAGAGCGGCTCGCTCCAGCGGCTCGGCAAAGGCCCCTATGTGACGGGCGGTGTCGACGTCAGCTATCCGTTGTTTAACGGCGGCAGCGTGAAGAATTCGATCACCGCCGCCAAGACCCGCGTCGAAGCTGGACGTGCGACGTTGCGGGCGGTCGAAGGCGATGTGTTCACCGAGGCGGTCGCCGCCTACATGGATGTGATCCGCGATCGCGCGATCGTTGAACTGAACGAGAACCAGGTCCGGGTGCTTGCCACCAACCTCGAGGCGTCGCGCGATCGGTTCCAAATCGGCGACGTGACGCGCACCGATGTTGCCCAGTCCGAAGCGCGTCAGGCGCTGTCACGAAGCGCACTTGAGACCGCGCGCGGTCGGTTGACCTCGAGCGAGGAGAATTACCGCCGCGTCGTCGGTCAGCGCCCGGGCGTTCTTGCCCCGCCACCGCCGCTGCCTCCGCTGCCTGCAACCGCCGATCAGGCGGTGCAGATCGCCCTTGCCAATAATCCCGATCTGATCGCCATCAGTCGTCAGGCCGATGCCGCGCGTTATGATGTCCGCGTTGCCCAGGCGGCACGGCTGCCGACCGTGTCGGGCGTTGCGTCGGGCGATTACGTCAATACCATTTCCGGCAATACCGGCGGTGCGCCGCGCGAAGGCACGTCGACCAGCATTGGCGTCCAGGGCCGAATCCCGCTGTATCAGGGCGGCCTTCCGGCGGCTCGAGTCGCGCAGAGCCAGGCGCTCGAGGGCCAGACCCTTGAGCAACGCGTCGCCACCGAACGCGCAGTGATCGCCACTACCCGGTCGGCGTTCGCGACCTATCGCGCGGCACAGGATGCGATCGTTTCCAACCAGGTTGCGGTCAAGGCCAACGAACTCGCGCTCGAAGGGGCCCGCGCCGAAAATGGCGTTGGCACGCGCACCATCCTCGAAGTGCTCAATGCCGAACAGGAATTGCTCAATGCGCAGGTCCAGCTCGTGACCGCGCGGCGCGATGCCTATGTCGCCGGTTTCCAATTGCTCAACGCCATGGGTCAAGCGCAGGCCGACGTCCTTGGCCTCGACGGTGGACCGCTCTATGATCCGCTCGGCAACTATCGCGATGTTGCGGGTAACTGGAACGATTGGGCGCAGGCACCGCGCCATGTTCCCGTCGCGACCACGACCGCGACACAGGCCGAACAACCGCAGGTCTTGGTTTCCCAGCCGCGATAGGCGATAGAGCGGCGATGCAGACGCCCCGCGACCCATCGATGGAGGATATTCTCGCGTCGATCAAACGCGTGATCGCGGAGGAAAAAGAACTTCGCGCCGCGGTCCCGCCGGCCGTGCGGGAGCCCGACGAGGAAGATGTGCTCGAGCTCGACCACCCGGTCGAGGCCGAGGTGCCGCCAGTCGAACTTGGCGAGCCGTTGCTCGATACCGACGCTGCCGACTCCAGCCGTTCGAGCCTTGAGCAATTGTCCACGGTTGCCGCCGCCGCTCCGCCGCCGCCAACCGTCAACCCGCTCGAAGAAATGCTCCGCGACATGCTTCGCCCGGCATTGAAGCAATGGCTCGATGAACATCTGCCGCGGATCGTCGACGAACATGTCCGCCGCGAAATCAGCCGGATCACGGGCAAGCCGCTCTAATTACCCCTCCTTGCAAGGGAGGGGAAGGGGTGGGTGCGAGCGTCTGCGAGCCCAAAAGATTGAAAGAAGGAACCCACCCCCGGCCCCTCCCTGAAGGAAGGAGGGGAGGACGCTCACTCTTTGAATCGCTCCGCCCGCCTGCTACCCCCTCTGAATGAACCGCACCCTGTTCGCCGCCACTGTCGCGGCCATCGCCCTTGTTTCCACCCCGTCGTTCGCCCGGCCGATGACCGCGACCGACATGCACATGATGCACCGCCTCGGCACGCCAAGCGTATCGCCGGATGGCAAGACCGCGATCTTCACGCTGTCGACCACCGATTTGGCGGTAAACAAGCGCAGCAATCCGCTGATGATGCTCGACCTGACTCGCCCCGCCGCGCCGCGCGCGATCCCCGGCGTCACCAAGGGTGCGCATGACGCGGTGTTCGCAGGCGATGGCGCGATCTATTATCTCGCCCCGGTCAAGGAACGCGACCAATTGTTCCGCATGACGATGGGCGCCAAGCCGGTCCAGCTGTCGGACTTCGGAGCCGACATTTCGGGGTTCAAGATCAGCGCCGATCGTAGCCGCGTATTGGTCTGGGCCGACACCAAAGACTGCCCCGACCTCGCCTGCGCCGCGACGACGTTTGCGCCCAAGCCCGCCGGAAGCGCGCGGATCTATGACGAACTGTTCGTCCGCCACTGGGATACATGGGCCGAGCCCGGCACCAAGTCCCGGATTTATGCTTTCCCGATGGTGGCCGGAAAGCTGGGCAAGGAAGTCCGGGTCACCGGTACCCTGGTCGGCGACACACCGTCCAAGCCATTCGGCGGTGGTGAGGAAATCGACATTTCGGGCGACGGCAAGACCGTCTATTTCGCGCTTCGGGAGGCAGGCCGGATCGAGCCGACCTCGACCAATCTCGATATTTTCATGGCCCCCGCTGACGGATCGGCCCAGCCGGTCAATCTAACCGCGCCCAACGGCGGCACCGATACCTTGCCGACCCTGTCGCCCGACGGCCGGACGTTGGCCTATATGTCGATGGCCCGCGCCGGTTATGAGGCCGACCGCCAGGTGCTGATGCTGCGCAATCTTGCGACCAATCGGACCCGCGCGCTGACCGAAAAATGGGACCGCTCGGTCGGGTCGATCGCCTGGAGCACGGACGGACGAAGCATCCTCGTCACCGCCGAAGACGTGATGGAAGCGCCGATCTGGACGATTGATGTCGCCAGCGGCACGGTCACCCGGCTGACCGGCGATGGCCATGCCGGCAACGTCATCCCGATGGCCAATGGCGGTGTAATTTTCACCCAGAACAGCATCATGGCGCCCGACGATCTGTATCGCGTCACGTCGCGCGGAGTGATCGGCCGGCTGACCGACGTCAACCGCGCTTTGCTCGCCCAGCTCGACCCGGTGAAGTTCGAGAAATTCGCCTTCAACGGTGCCAGCAATGACCGCGTCTACGGCTTCAAGCTCAAGCCCGCCGCCGCCCAAGGCAAGTTGCCCATCGCCTTCGTCGTCCACGGCGGGCCGCAGGGCAGCTTCGGCAACGGTTGGAGCTATCGTTGGAATTCGCGGCTTATCTCATCGCCCGGTTACGCCGTGGTCAGCGTCGATTTCCACGGCTCCACCGGCTATGGCCAGGCCTTCACCGACAGCATCCGCAACGACTGGGGCGGCAAGCCGCTCGAGGATTTGAAGCGCGGCCTCGCCTTCGCCACCGCGCAGGATCCGCAGCTAGACGCCAATAACGCCTGCGCATTGGGGGCCAGCTACGGCGGCTATATGATGAACTGGATCGCCGGCCAATGGCCCGACCGCTTCAAATGCCTGGTCCAACACGACGGCGTGTTCGATGCCCGCGCCATGGCCTACGAAACTGAAGAGCTCTGGTTCGACGAGTGGGAACATGGCGGCAAGACCTATTATGAAGACCCCGCGGCGTTCGAGAAATGGAACCCCGTGAACCATGTCGCCAAGTGGAAGACCCCGATGCTGGTGATCACCGGCGAGAAGGATTTCCGCATTCCCTACACCCAAGGCCTGGCGAGCTTCACCGCCCTCCAGCGGCGTGGAATTCCATCCAAGCTGTTGGTTTTCCCGGACGAGAATCACTGGGTGCTCAGGCCCAAGAATTCGATTCAATGGTATGACAATGTGTTCGGCTGGATGAACCGCTGGCTCGCACCCGCTGCGCGCTGAGGTTGAAGCGATGCGCGCCGCCGTCTAGGCGGCGCGCATGACCGAACTCGCCAAAACCTTCGACCCCGCATCGATCGAATCCCGCTGGTACGCGCATTGGGAGGCGGAAGGGTTGTTTCGCCCCGACCGGCCCGAGGCGACGCCATTCACCATCGTCATGCCGCCGCCCAACGTCACCGGGTCCTTGCACATCGGCCACGCGCTCGACATCACGCTGCAGGACATCCTCGTCCGCATCGCGCGGATGCAGGGCAAGGACAGCCTGTGGGTGGTCGGCACCGACCATGCCGGGATCGCGACCCAGATGGTGGTCGAGCGGCAGCTTGATCAGCTCCAGCAGAAGCGGACCGATTTCACCCGCGACGAATTCATCGGCAAGGTGTGGGACTGGAAGACGGAAAGCGGCGGTCAGATCACGCAGCAACTCCGCCGCCTCGGCGCGAGCTGTGACTGGTCGAATGAACGCTTCACCATGGACGAGGGCTTCTCGAAAGCCGTCACCCACGTGTTTGTCGAGCTGCACAAGCGCGGTCTGCTCTACCGCGACAAGCGCCTGGTCAATTGGGACCCGCATTTCCAGACCGCGATCAGCGACCTTGAGGTCGAAACGCGCGAAATGGCCGGCAAGTTCTGGACCTTGCGCTATCCGCTCGCCGACGGATCCGGCCATATCGAGGTCGCGACCACGCGGCCCGAGACGATGCTCGCCGACATGGCGGTCGCGGTCCACCCGACCGACGAGCGTTATACCGCGCTGGTCGGCAAGCAGATCAGACTGCCGATCACCGGCCGCGAAATTCC
>NZ_JANMLM010000028.1:0-26550 GCF_031372575.1 Sphingomonas sp.
TCGACCCGCTTGACGACGCCGGTGATGACCTCGTTGGCGCGATCCTTGAATTCTTCATACTGGCGCTCGCGCTCGGCGTCGCGGACCTTCTGGAAGATGACCTGCTTGGCGGCCTGCGCGGCGATGCGGCCAAACTCGATCGGGGGCAACGGATCGACGATGAAGTCGCCGACGGTCGCATCGGCCTGCAATTTCTGCGCGCCCTTCAGATCGACCTGCTTGAAATAATCCTCAACCTCTTCGACCACCTCGACCACGCGCCACAAGCGCAAATCGCCGGTTTCCTGGTCGAGCTTGGCGCGGATGTCATTCTCGGCACCGTAGCGGGCGCGAGCGGCGCGCTGGATGGCGTCTTCCATCGCTTCGATGACGATGCCCTTGTCGATCAGTTTCTCGCGCGCAACCGCATCGGCGATGGCGAGCAATTCGGCCTTGTTGGCGGTGGGCCCACCGGTTGGGGCGCCGGTAGCTGCAGTGGTAGCCATGATCAGATCAACCTTCTGTCTTGATGGTATCGGCGCCCTCGGTGCTGAGCGGCGCGGTGGCGTTGATGAGTCTGTCGGTCAGCACGAGCTTGGCCGACTGGATATTGGCAAAGGCGACCTCGCGGCGGCCCTTGGTGGTCTCGATCGCGACAGTTTCGCCGTCGATCCCGATAATGTTGCCAGTGACCTGCTTGGCGGCGTCGACCGGCGAATTGAACTTGATCCGCGCTTCATGCCCCGCCCAGTCGGCATAATCGGCCAGGCGGGTCAGCGGGCGGTCGATCCCCGGCGAGGAGACTTCGAGGCGATAGGCGCCGTCGATCGGGTCGCGGCCGGCTTCCTCGAGCGGGTCGAAAATATCGGAGATGGCGCGCGACAGATCGGCGCAATCGTCGATCGACAGCTGCCGCGTGTCGGGGCGCTCGGCCATGACCTGCAATGTCGGATCACTCTTCCCGCCAATCATCGCCACGCGCACCAGGTCGAGCCCCAGCGCCTTGACGGCGGGTTCGATTAGAGTGGCGATGGCAGTTACGTCGGTCAAAGCGGCTCCAGCGAATACAAGCCTTCACGATGCCGGACCGACCCGGCCCGGCCCCAACGTCTTGACGATGTCGAGGAGAAGTGAGGGCGATATAGGCGCGTCGGGGGAGAGTCGCAAGCGGGGAGTGGAGGGTGGAGTGCCTCAGTTTGAATTGCGCGCGCTAATGTCCGCCAGGGCTGGAAAGCTGACACTCATTTCTGCGTGAGAAGGACTGACATTTCCGCGTTGTAGCGAGTGGCATAATGCTCCGCTTCAGGCTTCAGCTGGAAGCAAGCCTCTGTTTCGGTGTCAGAGGTCCCCTTCAATTCTCGTGTGGGCCCGAGCTTGTCCGAAGCGCCCGGAACTTCGCCTACAAAGCCGCCTAGCGACAGAAACCGTAAGTCACCTTTCGCATATGCCGCTCTTGCATCCGCAACAGAGCTTCTTGCGCGCAGGGCTTCAATAGCCGGGCAACCCGCATTTTGAGTTGAACCGCCGCAGCTTGCCAGCACAGTCAATGACAAGAAAATGCTGCGCCAGTAGGTCATTCCTGCCTGTCTAGTTCAAACCGAAACGTCCGCAATGGGTCGGAAGCGGGGACATTCACAAGCTCAACCGGGGGCACTGAATTATCGCTCGGTGAGTGGCGGGCTAGTTGCTAGCGAGCGCCCCACGCCGGCGGTGGCGGCGAGACGGGACGCGTTAAGTCGAACTCGACGCGCAAGAAGCGGTTCGGGCGGCGGAGTTCGTAGGCGAAGGTACGGCCGGGATTGACCTCGACCGCCCAGACATTGGCGGCCCCGGCGACATTGCCCTCGCGGATCAGCAATTCCTTGGTGAAGGCGTCGGCCGGAAACTCCTGCCGTGCGGCGCTGAGCGGGGTCACCGACTCGCCGCCATATTGGGTGACCTTGTCCTCGCTTCCGTCCTTGTGGCGGTGATCATGCTTGAGGCGCAGGCCGGAGGCGGTGCGGGTGATGACCCAAGTGCGGCTGTGGTCGTCGGCGACGTGGAACGGGACGCGGATCGTGTCGGCCGAACATTCGCGGACGTGCATCACCAGCGCCTTGCTGGCGAAGCTGGCGTCGGCGGCGGCGGGCGGGCTGGTGATCCGACCTTCGAAGGCCTTGCCGCACAGCGAGGAGAGGTTGGTAAAAAAGTCGCGGTCGGGCGCGGGAGCCGTCGCGCAGCCTGCGGTGGCGAGCAAGGCGAGGGAGGCAAGCCATTTCATCGGCGGAGGCTTTCGAGCGCCGCATTCTCGGCCCGGATTCGCACCGTCAGGATGGCGGCGTTGAGGGCGGTGAAGATCAGGGCGATCTGCCACAGGCCGAACACCAAGGGCAGCACCGCCAGCTCGGCGATGACGACCAGGTAGTTGGGGTGGCTGATGAACTTGTACGGCCCGCGCGCGACCAGTTGCTCGCCGGGGACGATGATGATCCGCGTCGTCCAGCGATTGCCGAGGCTGCGCAGGACCCACACGCGGGCGAGCTCGATCAGGCCGAACAGGATGAGGAAGGCGAGATTGATCGGCTGGCCAAGCGCGAACACCCACAGGCTGGCGAGCCACGCCGCGTGCATCGCGACGATGAACGGGTAATGCCCCGGCGCGACTTCACGGCCACCGATGCTGAGCAGGCGCGCGGTGTTGGCGCGGGCGACAGGAAGTTCGATCAGGCGCTGGGCAGTGACGAAGCCGAGAATCGCGATGTGCGGCCACAGCGGGGTCACGCTTCGAGCACCAGCCCGGCGCAGGTGAAGCCGGGGCCGAAGGCGGTCATCATCACGCGGGGTGGCAAGCCGCGAGCGATCAGCGCCTTCAATACGAACAGCACCGTCGGGGCACTCATATTGCCCTGGGCGCGGAGCACGTCGCGTTCGAGGTCGAGGGTGCCGACGGGAAGCTGGAGCGATTTCTCGATCGCGTCGACCACCTTGGTCCCGCCAGGGTGGCAGCAATAGCGGTCGATGTCGGCGCGGGTTAAATCGAGGTCGGCGAGAATCGTATCGATCGCCAGCTCGAGCTCGCCCTCGACGAATGGCGGGATGGCGCGGTCGAAGATCACCGCGAGGCCCGGATCCTCGACCCGCCAGCCCATGATGCCCAATGTGTCGGGCCATAATTTCTCGCCCGCCCCGCGAACGGTGGCGATGCCCTTGCCCTCGGTCGACAGCACGGCCGATGCCGCGCCGTCACCGAACAAAGCGGTGGCGACGATTGCGGCGGGGTCGTCGCTGTCGAGGCGGATCGAGATCGAGCAGGTCTCGACCGTGACGAACAGCCAGTTGGTGCCGGGCTCGGCCGCGGCAAGCCGCGCGGCGGTGGCGAGGCCGGTGACCCCGCCAGCACAGCCGAGGCCGAACATCGGCACGCGGCGGATATCGGGGCGAAGGCCGAGCCGGGGCGCAACCCG
Source organism: Sphingomonas sp. (assembly GCF_031372575.1). Taxonomy (GTDB): domain Bacteria; phylum Pseudomonadota; class Alphaproteobacteria; order Sphingomonadales; family Sphingomonadaceae; genus Sphingomicrobium. The sequence goes on from NZ_JANMLM010000028.1 coordinate 3,423, forward strand.
CGCGTCGATGCTGGGCGTGGAGATTCCGGTGGTCGAGACGAATACCACGCCGTCGATCTTGTCGGGGGTCAGCCCGGCGTCGGCGATCGCCCTGACCGCCGCTTCCTCGAACAAGGCTTCGGTCGCGGCGACGTATAGCTCGGTGCGTTCCTGCCAGCCGTGGGGCTCGCGGTACCAGTCGATCGGGGCGACGGTCGACCGGCGGTCGATCAGCGCGTTGTCGAACACACCCGCCAGTCGGTCGAACAACGCTGCGCGACCACGGAACATTGCCTTGGCTGCGGATTTAGCGTCGGATTGGCTGACCGTGTTCGGCGGAACCGCCGTGGCAATCGAGAGGAGCTTGGCTGATGGCAAAAAGTTTTATCCTGCAACTGGGGCGATCGCTGCATCCACTGCCGCGCCATATTTGGCAAGCCAGTGCGCTATTGATCGGTGCGACCGCCGCCTGCGGACAGGCTGCGACCACCACAGCAAATACGTCGGCCAAGCCGTTTTCGGTGCAGGAGGTGGCGAAATTTTCCACGCCGTGGGCGATGGCGTTCCTGACCGGCAGCGGGCGACCGTTGCTCGACGCGGCCTTGCTGACCGAGAAAGAGGGCAGATTGTGGCTGGTCGATACCCGCACCGGGGCGAAAATTGCGGTCGCGGGGGTGCCGGCGGTGCGCGCGGCAGGGCAGGGCGGGCTGGGCGATGTCGTCCTCCATCCCGCGTTCGTGGTCAATCGGCGGGTCTATCTGAGCTTCGTCGAGGCCGGGCCGGACGGAACCAGCGGCGCGGCGGTCGGCTATGGCCTGCTCGACACGACGAATGCGGCGCAACCCGCGCTAACCGGATTCAAGGTGATCTGGCGCCAGTCGCCCAAGGTCGATGGCAATGGCCATTTCAGCCACCGGATCGCATTCGGGCCCGACGGATTGCTCTACCTGACCTCGGGCGATCGACAGAAATTCACCCCGGCGCAGGATATGGGTGGCAACCTTGGCAAGGTGCTTCGGCTGACCGATGAGGGCGGGGCTGCACCGGGCAATCCGTGGGCCGCGCAGGGCGGCGTCGCGGCGACCTTCTGGAGCATCGGGCATCGCAATTTGCTCGGGTTGGCGTTCGCCCCCGACGGGCGCTTGTGGGAAAGCGAGATGGGGCCGCAGGGCGGCGACGAGGTCAATCTGATCGTCGCGGGCAAGAATTACGGCTGGCCCAAGGCGTCGAACGGCAGCAATTATGACGGCGGCGACATCCCCGATCATCGCGTCGGCGACGGCTATGAGCCACCCAAAGTATGGTGGAATCCGTCCATCTCGCCCGGCGGGCTGATGATCTACAGCGGCGACAAATTCGCTGGCTGGAAAGGCGACGCCCTGGTCCCCGCATTGTCGGGCCAAGCGCTGATCCGGATCGACATCGACGGCGATAAAGCGACCAAGGCCGAGCAATGGGACATGGACGAGCGAATCCGCGCGGTATCCCAGGGGCCGGACGGAACGGTGTTTGTGATTGAGGACAAAGGGCGTCTGGTCAGGCTCGATCCGGCGCGTTAGCAAGCGGCCCTCGTCGCCGTCGCGTCGCTCAGTCGACCAGGATATAATCGGGCTCGATCCCCGGATGGGGCTGGAGCCAGTGGGGCACTGGCAGTCCCTTCGAGGCCAAAAATTCCGGATTGAACAAGCGCGACTGGTAGCGGGTCGCCGGGTCGCACAAGATGGTGACGATGGTCTTGCCCGGCCCCAATTGGCGAGCGAGGCGGATGGCACCGGAGACATTGACCCCCGACGACAGGCCGAGCGCAAGGCCTTCTTCCGCGAGCAAGGCAAAGGTTACCGCCAAGCTCTCCTCGTCGGGGATGAGGAAGGCGTGGTCGACCGCCAGGCCTTCGAGATTGGCGGTGATCCGCCCCTGGCCGATGCCCTCGGTGATCGAACTCCCCTCGGCCTTCAGCTCGCCGTTGGTGAAGTAATTGTAGAGCGCAGCACCGGGGATGTCGGCGATCGCGATCGCAATGCCCGGCGTTCGCGCCCGCAGCGCCAGCGCGACCCCGGCGAGAGTCCCGCCAGTTCCGACCGCACAGACGAAGCCGTCGATCCGGCCTTCGGTCTGGTGCCAGATTTCGGGGCCGGTGGTGCGGGCATGGGCATCGCGGTTAGCGACATTGTCGAACTGGTTGGCGAAGATCGCGCCATTGGGATTGTCTTGCGCCAAGCGCGCAGCGAGGCGGGCGGCGACCTTCACATAATTATTGGGATTGTGGTACGGTACCGCCGGAACCTCAACCAGTTCGGCTCCGAGCAAGCGGAGCGTGTCCTTCTTCTCCTGGGTCTGGGTTTCGGGAATGACGATCACCGTCGTCATGCCCAGAGCATTGCCGACCATGGCGAGGCCGATGCCGGTATTGCCCGCCGTCCCGTCGACGATCGTCCCGCCGGTGCGCAGCGCACCGCGCCGCATCGCATCCTCGACGATCGCCAGCGCGGCGCGGTCCTTGACCGACTGACCGGGGTTCATGAATTCGGCCTTGCCGAGGATCGTGCAGCCGGTCTCCTCCGACGCGCGGCGGAGCTTGATCAGCGGCGTATTGCCGATTGCTGCGAGGACATTGTCGGTCATCGCGGCTGTCTAGGCATCCACGCGCCCCGGTGAAAGCGGTTCCTGCCGCCGCCGGTAGCGGAACTGGTGCGGGGTGCGGCCCTCGCGCCGGGCCTTGGCGGCATAGCGGGTTTCGATCCAGCCGCCGGGGTAGGCCAGCCAGTCGCTCGGTCCTTCGACCAGCCAGTCGAACTGGTGGCGGTGACGCTGCATTACCATCAACGCATGGGTCAGATAGACCGGATGGTCGGTCGCCATGCGGAATTCGCCGCCGGGCTTGAGCTTGGCTGCGATCAAATCGAGCGGGCCATCGTTCATCATCCGGCGCTTGGCGTGGCGGTTCTTGGGCCAAGGGTCGGGGTGGAGGAGGTAGACGAAAGCCAAACTCGCGTCGGGCAGTCGGCGCAGCACGTCGAGCGCATCGCCGGTCCACAGCCGGACATTGGCGAGATGTCCGTCGCGAATGTGGGTCAGCGCAGTGGCGACACCGTTGAGGAAGGGCTCGCAACCGATGAAGCCGTGATCGGGCAGCAGATCGGCGCGGTAAGCGAGATGCTCGCCCGAACCAAAGCCGATCTCGAGATGAAGCGGGCGGGGGTCGCCGAACAAGCCGGAGGCGCTGATTTCGCCGTCCGGGGGGACGGAGATTTGCGGCAGCAGGGTTTCGACCAGCGCGGCTTGCTCGACGCGCAATTTATGCCCGGTCGAGCGCCCATAGAGGCGGTTGATGGTGGTCGGGTCGGCGGATTTAGCGGCGGTCATGTCAGGCGCGCCTAGCCCCACTCGCCACGCCCCGCAATTCGGCATATGTTTCGCTTGGGTAACAAGGGAGGCAATAATGCGTGCAGGTGGAATCAACTGGGCCGCGGTATTGGTAGCGGGGATCGCATTTTATGCGATCGGGTTCGTCATTTATGGATTGCTGATTCCGCCCGAGCGCTGGATGGCGATGTCCGGGATCAGTGCGGCGGACATGGAGGCCGTTGGCCAGAGCCGGATGCCGTTTAGCGTGGTGATGCCGCTGATGACCGCGGGGTTCATGGCCTTGTTGTTCAAATGGGGTTCGGTCACCGGCGTCAGCAAGGGCGCCCAATGGGGGGCGGTGGTCGCGCTGGCGTCGGCCGTGCCAGGGATGCTCTATGGCTGGGTCTATGGCGTCGGGCCGATCGACATGACCTTGGTCGACAGCGCGCATCTGCTGCTTGGCCATGTCACGGTCGGAATGATCCTCGGCGCCTGGAAATAGGCTGTTCGGCTAGACCGCCAGCGCGGCTTTCAGATCGTCGACCAGGTCGGTTTTCTCCCACGGGAAGAAATCGCCTTTGGGCTTGCGTCCGAAGTGGCCGTAAGCGGCGGTCGGGGCGTAAATCGGCTTGTTGAGCCCGAGGTGGGTCCGGATGCCGCGCGGGGTCAGCTTGCCGAGTTTGGTGATCGAATGGATGGCATTTTCGAGCGCATCGTCGGCGACTGTGCCGGTGCGGTGGGTGTCGACGTAGAGCGACAACGGCTCAGACACGCCGATCGCATAGGCCAGCTGGATGGTGCAGCGCGTGGCATAGCCCGCGGCGACGATATTTTTGGCGAGGTAGCGCGCCATGTAGGCGGCCGAACGGTCGACCTTGGTCGGGTCCTTGCCCGAGAAAGCGCCGCCGCCATGCGGGGCTGCACCGCCATAGGTGTCGACGATGATCTTGCGGCCGGTGAGCCCGGCGTCGCCGTCGGGGCCGCCAATCTCGAAACTGGCGGTCGGGTTGATGTGATAGACTGTCTCGTCGCTGAGCAAATCGGCGGGTAGGATGTCGGCGACGACTTGCTTCACGTAGGCGTGGAGCTCAGCTTCGGCCGCGCCATGGTCATAGCCCTTGGCGTGCTGGGTCGAAACGACGATGGCAGTCGCGGCGACCGGTTTGCTTTCTTCGTAGCGGAGCGTGACCTGGCTCTTGGTGTCGGGCTCGAGGAACGGCGCGGCGCCCGAGTGGCGGTCGGCGGCCATGCGTTCGAGGATCTTGTGGCTGTAGTAAAGCGTGGCGGGGAGCAGTTCGGGGGTCTCGTCGGTGGCATAACCGAACATGATCCCCTGGTCGCCCGCGCCTTCATCCTTGTTGCCCGAGGCATCGACGCCCTGCGCGATGTGGAGCGATTGGCCGTGGAGGTTGTTCTCAAAGCGGAAGTTTTCCCAGTGAAATCCCTCCTGCTCATAGCCGATGCGCTTGACCGTCGCGCGGACGACAGCTTCAACTTCCTCAGGAATTCCGGGTGCCCATTCGTCATTCTCGTAAATGCCCTTGCCGCGGATCTCACCGGCGAGGACGACCAGCTGCGTGGTGCACAATGTCTCGCAGGCGATGCGCGCTTCGCTATCTTTCGACAGGAACAGATCAACGATGGCGTCGCTGATCTGGTCGGCGACCTTGTCGGGATGGCCTTCGGAGACCGATTCGGAGGTGAAGAGATAGGAGCTGCGCATCGGCGGCCAATGTCCTTTTAGGGATATAAGGAAAGCTTTATATGAGGGGCTTTAGCGGCGGCTCCGTCGCAGTGCAATCGCCGCGATGAGCATTGCCAAGGCCAGCAGTAATGGGATTGCATTACCATATCGGGCGAACGCGCCGGGCGAAGCTGCTGGGCGCGGAAGATCGGCCCAGATGATCCCCGCGCGGTGCCACGGCAGCGATTCGATCAAATGGCCGTGGGCATCGACCAGGGCGCTGATCCCGTTGGGGGTCGAGCGAACCACGGGAATGCCTTCCTCGGCGGCGCGCAAGCGGGCCTGGGCGAGATGTTGCGGCGGGCCCCAGCGGCCGAACCAGGCATCGTTCGAGGGGTTGAACAGGAAGTCGGGGCGGTTGGCGCGATCGACGACATGGCCCGAGAAGATGATTTCGTAGCACAATTGGAACCCCGCTTTGCCCCAGCCTTCGGGAAGCTGAAGGCTCGACGGGCCGGGTCCGGCGTCGAAATCGCCATCGCCGGGCGCAAGCCGCGACAGGCCGATGGCCGACAGGATCGGGCGCATCGGCAGATATTCGCCGTATGGCACGAGGTGCGCCTTGTCATAGCGGCCGATGAACCGCCCGCCGGGGCCGAGAATGAACACGCTGTTGGCGGCACTGTCGGAGACACGGCCGTCCTTCGATCGAAGCGCGATCCCGCCGGTCAGCAGTACATCGCGGTTGGTGACCAAGGCGGTTGCTTGGTTGCGTTCCTGCTGGACGTAGCTGCCCGCACCGGGGCGATTGTCGGACAAGGGCGTGGTGACTGCGGCTTCGGGCCAGAAGATCAGTTCCTGGCGGTGGTCGCGCGGGCGGTTGAGGGCTTTGAGCCGGGTGGTGGCGACATTCTCGAATCCCGGACGCCATTTGACGTCCTGTCCGATGTTGGGCTGGACTATGCGGATCGGGCGCGGGGTGCCGGCAGGCTGGAGCGTAGCGGTGGGGACGAGCATGAAGGCGAGCACGGCGGCGGCGATTAGGGCTGCGGGCCGGAACGCGCGACGCCATGCCAGCCACAGAGCACCGCCGCTGAGCACGACCAACGCGCCCAGTCCGTAGGTGCCGATCCAGCGGCTGGCGTCGAGCAAGCGCGAATCGACCAGGATCGCCCCGACCGGGTTCCACGCAAAGCCGGTAAACATCGTCGCGCGCAGCCATTCATTGACGATCCACGCGCCCGCCAATGCGAGGACCAGCACTGCTGGCCGGTCGCGCCCGATGCGCCACGCAAGGCCGGTGGCAAGCATCGGATAGATTGCGAGGTAGAGCGACAAGGCGACCACCGCGACCCAGCCCAGCCATGCCGGCATCGCCGCCTGGAATGTAAAGGCGGTCGCGATCCAGTTGAGGCCGATGCAGAATTGCCCGACCGCGAACCACCAGCCAAGCCCGATCGCGCGGCGTTGCGTGGGGGCGCGGGCGATCAACTCGAACAATCCCGCAATAGCGAGCGGCATCAGCGGCCACCAGCCAAACGGCTGGAACGCGAAAGCGGAGCAAAGACCGAGCGCGAGCGCGAAAAGCAGGTGCATCAGCGCTCGCTAGCGACTGGTAACCTGTTGGGGAAGCGTACCGGCACTGACCCGCCACACCTTGCCGCCAACGTCATCGGCGACGAGCAGGCTGCCGTCCTTGCCGACTTGCACCCCGACCGGGCGACCGTAAGCGGTGTCGCCGACCCGGAAGCCTGTCAGGATCGGGATCGGTTTGGCACCGGTCGGCCTAGCCCCGGCGAAGGGGACGAACACCACTTCATAGCCGCTGGCGGGCTTGCGGTTCCATGATCCATGCTCGCCAATGAATGCGCCCGAGGCGAAGCCACCACCGAGCGTCTGTCCGGTCGAAAAGGTCAGCCCGAGCGCGGCGACGTGCGAGCCGAGCGCGAAATCGGGGGCAATCGCTTTCGCCACCATCGCCGGATTGGCGGGCGGCCGGGTGTCGACATGCTGGCCATAATAACTGAACGGCCAGCCGTAGAAGGCGCCTTGCTGGACCGAGGTGAGGTAATCGGGGACGAGATCATTGCCGAGCTCGTCGCGCTCGTTGACGACGGTCCATAGCGCGCCGCTCTCCGGGTTGAAGGCGATCCCGACCGGGTTGCGGAGCCCGCTGGCGAAAATGGCGTAGCGGCCTGACTTGGGGTCGATCTGCCACACGGCAGCGCGGCCTTTCTCCATCTCCAGCCCATTCTCGCCGACATTGCTGTTCGAGCCGATGCCTACATACAGGAAGCGGCCATCGGGCGAGGCGACCAACGACTTGGTCCAATGATGGTTATAGCCCGAGGGAAGCTCGGTCACGAGCCGCGGCTTGGCGGTGATCGCGGTCTGGCCGGGGGTGAAGGGAAAAGCGACCACAGCATTGGCGTTGGCGACGAATAATTCGCCGCCGACCACCACCATCCCGAATGGTGAATATAAATCGTGGTCGAGCAGCACGGTCTTGGTCTCGGCAACGCCGTCGCCGTCGGCATCGCGCAGCAGCATGATCTTGTTGGGGCTGCCCTTGCTCGACCCGGCCTTTTTCATCACCAAGCCCTGAATAATGCTCTTGATGGTGCCGCCGGTCTTGTCGGTGCCGGGATTGTCGGTCTCGGCCACCAGCACGTCGCCATTGGCCAGCTGGAGCAGCCAGCGCGGATGATTGAGATCGCCCGCAAACTGATTGACCGCGAGGCCCGCAGCGGGGGTCGGCATCTTGCCGGCCGGCCAGCCTTCACCCTTGGCGACATTAACCGTCGGAAAGGTCGAGGTTTGCGGCGCGCCGAGTTGCGGGTTGGCCCCCTGGGTCATCGCCACGTCCTGGGTCGAGGCAGAGCCACAGGCGGCGAGCAACGCGGCGAGAGGTAGCGAAGTAAGAAGGGCGCGCATCCTGGTCTCCTGACGGTTCATTGCCGCTTGCAACGGATCAACCGCCCGAAGGATGCCTATCCGGTGCGTGGAGCCGGACGCGGATGATGCGGCGGCTGTCCGAGTCCAAGGCTTCGAGGCGCCAACCGCTGGGATGCTGGACGCATTCGCCCTCGGCCGGAATGTGGCCCGCGAGCAGGAACACCAGCCCGCCGAGCGTGTCGACCTCATCATCGGGCGAGGCGAGGCGCGGGTCGACTGCCTTGGCCAATTCGTCGAGTTCGATCCGGGCATCGGCTTCCCACACGCCATCCTCGAGCATCACCAAACTGCTGGTTTCTTCCTCGTCATGCTCGTCCTCGATTTCGCCAACGATTTCCTCGACCACATCCTCAATTGTCACCAATCCCTCGGTGCCGCCGAACTCGTCGACGATGATCGCGAGGTGCATCCGTTCGGCGCGCATCCGGGCGAGCAATTCGAGCACGCCCATCGATTCGGGAACGAACAGGGGGGTGCGCAGCAGCGCCGATATCGACCGGTCGATGCTGGGGTCGCGCGCGGCGACGAACACATCCTTGATGTGAATCATGCCGACGACGTGATCGAGCGACTTGGCATAAACCGGAAGGCGACTGTGGCCGGCGTCGGCGAAAGCGGCTTCCAGATTTTCAAAGCTGATGGTGTCGGGGATGGCGATGATGTCGCCGCGCGTGACCGCAACTTCGCCCGCCGTGCGATCACCGAAGTGGAGCAGGTTCCGAAGCATCTGCCGCTCGTTAGCCGAGAGGTCGCCGGTGATCGGGCGCTCGCCTTCGGCATCGTCGATCGCTTCCTCGATCTGGTCGCGCAACGTGGTCTCGCCATCGTCGCCGAAGATCAGCGCACGCATCCCGCGCCACAGCCGCGATCCGCCCTCGTCGGGTTGCTGGCTGGCCATCAGGCGTGCGCCTCAAGGGTGTAGGGATTGGCGATGCCAAGGCGGGCTAGGGCGCGAACTTCGCGCGCTTCCATGTCGGCGGCCTGACTGTCGTCCGAATGGTCGTAACCGAGCAGATGCAGCGTGCCATGAACCATCAGATGCGCCGCGTGGCGCTCGATCGGGACATGTTTCTCCGCCGCCTCGCGTTCGCACACGCCATGCGCCAGGATGATGTCGCCAAGCATCAATTCGGGACCTTCGGCGGAGGCGGCAGCAAGCTCCTGCCCTTCAGCCATCGGGAAGGACAATACGTTGGTCGGCTTATCCTTGCCGCGCCACTGGGCGTTGAGCAGGCGGACTTCATCATCGCCCGCGAGGCGCACCGAAATCTCGACGTTGCGCGGCCCGTCGGCGAGCTGCGGAAAGGCGCTTTCGGCAATCGCGGCGGTGGCGGCGGAACGAGCAAGCTCGTCCCACCCGATGTTACTGTCCCACTCCGGATCGGCGTCGAGGATGATGTCGAGGTTCACTTAGTCGGTACCCTCATAGGCCTCGACGATCCGCCCGACGAGGGGATGGCGGACGACGTCCTTAGAAGAGAAACGGATCATCGACAGCTTGGGAATGCCTTCGAGCTTGTCGACCGCATCGTTGAGGCCCGACTCGGTCCCCTTGGGCAGATCGGTCTGGTTGGGATCGCCGCAGATCACCATCCGGCTGCGCATGCCGAAACGAGTGAGGAACATCTTCATTTGCATCGCGGTGGTGTTCTGTGCCTCGTCGAGGATCACGAACGCGTCGCTGAGCGTGCGGCCCCGCATGAAGGCGATCGGCGCAATCTCGATTTCGCCCGACGCGATCCGCCGCTCGACCTGCTCGGTCGGGAGCATGTCGTAAAGCGCATCGTACAGTGGGCGGAGATAGGGATCGACCTTTTCCTTCATGTCGCCGGGCAGGAAGCCGAGCCGTTCGCCAGCCTCGACCGCCGGACGCGACAGGATCAGCCGGTCGACCTGGCCCGAGATGAGCATCGCCACCGCCTGGGCCACCGCAAGATAGGTCTTGCCGGTGCCCGCTGGCCCGAGCGCGAAGATCATATCGTCGCTCGCCAGCGCTTCCATATATTTGGTCTGGGTGGTCGAGCGCGGGACGATCGTCTTCTTGCGCGTGCGGATCATGATCGACGCCGGCCGCGCCACGTCGGCGGATATGATCCCGTCGAGCGCAGGCTGATTGGCCATGCCGATCACCGCTTCGACCGCGGCGCCATCGACGTCCTGGCCCTGGTCAAGCCGGTTGTAGAGCCCGACCAACACGTCGCGGGCGCGCGCGGCGCTATCGGGTTCGCCCTCGATCATCACCCGATTGCCGCGCGCATTGATGTGCACGCCGAGCCGGTCTTCGATCATCACCAAATGGCGGTCATAATCGCCGAACAATGGCCCGAGGAGGTAAGGTTGGTCGAAATCGAGCTCGAGCCGGGCGCGGCCTTCGACCAAATGATCGGTCAAAGCGGGCGGAAGGGGGAGCCGCTTGGCCATCAGGCAGCCACCTTTTGCACAGTCAATTCACCGCCCAGGCTGTTGGGAAGGGCGTGGGTCACGTTAACGTCGACCATGTCGCCGATCACAGCGTCGGTGGTGACGAAGATCGATTGCAGCCACGGCGACTTGCCGATCATCTGGCCGGGCAGGCGGCCCTTGCGGTCAACCAGGATTCGCGTGTCTTTCCCGATTGTTGCGCGGTTGAAGGCGAGGCTATGCTCGGCGAGGCGGGCCTGGAGCCGCTGCAATCTGTCGTCCATCACCTGGGGGTCAACCGCTCCTTCCATCGTCGCCGCCGGGGTGCCCGGACGAGGACTATATTTGAAACTATAGGCCGAAGCGTAACCGACCGCATCGACGATAGCGAGAGTGTCGGTGAAATCTTCGTCAGTCTCGCCCGGAAAGCCGACAATGAAGTCACCGGAGATGGCGATATCAGGCCGTGCGGCGCGGACTTGCTCGATCGTGCGGAGGTACGAATCGACGCTGTGACTGCGGTTCATCGCCTTCAGGATGCGGTTGCTGCCCGACTGCACCGGCAGGTGGAGATAGGGCATCAATTGCTCCACCTCGCCATGCGCGGCGATCAGTTCAGGCGTCATGTCGGCGGGATGGCTGGTGGTGTAGCGGATCCGCTCGAGCCCATCGATCCTGGCGATGGCGCGAATGAGCTTGTCGAGACCCCCAGTCCACGCGTTGACGTTCTGCCCGAGCAAGGTGATCTCGCGCGCTCCGCCCTCGACCAGCACCGCGGCCTCGGTCAGGATATCGGCGAACGGGCGGCTGATCTCGGCGCCACGGGTGTAGGGTACGACGCAATAAGTGCAGAATTTGTCGCACCCTTCCTGCACCGTCAGGAAGGCGCTCGGCCCGGTCCGGCGGCGCACGGGGAGCGCGTCGAATTTGGAGATGGCGGGCATGTCGGTATCGACCGGGCGCTCGCCCCTCGCCGCCGCCGCAATCATCTCGGGCAGGCGGTGATAGGCTTGCGGGCCGACGACGAGGTCGATCATCTTCGAACGGCGCTTGGCCTCGGGACCCTCAGCCTGCGCGACGCACCCAGCGAGCGCGATCATCGGCCGCGAGCCATCTTCGCGGGTCAACCGGCCGACGTCGGAATAGGCCTTGTCGGCGGCTTTCTCGCGGATGTGGCAGGTGTTGAGCACGACCAGATCGGCGTCATCGCCATCGGGGGCCGCGATCATTCCCTCGGCGCTCAGCAATTCGCCCATCCGCTCGCCATCATAGACGTTCATCTGGCAGCCGAAGCTCTTGACTCGGAAGGTGGTTGGAATCGCGCTCATCGGCGGCGCCTATAGGCCGGACGATGGCACGGCGGAAGTCAGCGCTGCGGCAATCGCAGCCTGGGCATCGCGGGCCATCGCCTTGCGGTCCTCGCCCGGGGGCAGCGGGTCGAGTAGGCGCACCGTCACCGGTAACGTTCCCCGCCGACCGAGCAAGCGCATCGCATTGTCGATCCCGCGCTCGCCGCTGTGCCACGCGATCCCCGGCCCTGCGGCGCCATAATCGATCGCGATCGGGCGAACCGCGGTTCCGGGCGGCGCTGGTGCGACGGCGGCAAGCAGGGTCGGGCGGAACGGGAGCAGGGCGCAGCCGTCGCCGGTAGAGCCTTCGGGAAACACCGTCAGCGGTTGCTCGCGCTCGATCCCCTCGGCGATTCGGCGAACCTGGCTATGTGCGTCGCTGCGCGCGGCGCGCTCGATATAAAGCGTGTGATTCTGGTCGGCGAGCCAGCCCACCAGCGGCGCGCTCGCAATGTCGGCCTTGGACACGAATGCAGTCCCGGTCGCCCCGCCAAGGATGAGGATATCAAGCCAGCTGACATGATTGGCGATAGCTAAGGTTGGCGGGGTCAGCGGCGCGCCCTCGACCTTTGCCCGAACGCCGATGATCCGCGCCGCCGCGCCAAGGAAACGTGGCGGCCACGGCGAACGCCTGCCGCGCAGTTTGGCGATCAGGTGCAGCGGCACCATGACAATTAATAGCCCCAGCAGCCCGCTCAGCCTTAGCGCGGCGCGCCACCGCGACGAGCTTCGATCAGCGGCCGCGATCGCGAGCGACGCCATAGAGCTCCATGCGATGGTCGACCAACCGGAAGCCCAGCCGGTCGGCGATACGGCGCTGCAATTCTTCCAATTCCTCGTCGACGAATTCGATCACCTTGCCGGTCTCGACGTCGATCAGATGATCGTGATGCGATTCGGAGGCCGCCTCGTAGCGCGAACGGCCGTCGCCAAATTCGTGACGCTCGAGGATCCCCGCCTCCTCGAACAAGCGGACGGTGCGATAAACGGTGGCGATCGAGATGTTGGGGTCGATCGCTGCGGCGCGGGTGTGGAGCGTCTCGACGTCGGGATGGTCCTCGCTGTCGCCGAGGACTCGCGCGATGGTCTTGCGCTGTTCGGTGATGCGCAGCCCCTTGTCGGCGCACAGCTGTTCGATATCGATCGTTCGTTGCATGGCCCAAGACTAGGGATGCGGGGCAACAAAGAAAAGGGGAGCCAGCGTTCGGCACGCCGACTCCCCCAATTTATTTACCGCAAAGACTATTTGGTTTTGCCGGTCTTGATCGTCTTGCGACGCTTGGTGCCCAAGCCGATCGCCTTGGCCAGCGTGCGCCGTTGTTCGGCGTAATTCGGCGCGACCATCGGATAATCCGAATTGAGGCCCCACTTTTGGCGATACTGGTCCGGGGTCATTTGATAGTGGGTCATCAAGTGCCGCTTGAGCATCTTGAGCCGCTTTCCGTCCTCAAGGCAGACAATATAGTCAGGCTTGATCGACGAGCGAATCGGTACCTTTGGCTCAAGTTTTGCCTCGGGCGCATTTCGCCCCGACAGGCCGCTAAGCGCGCCGTGAACGTTGTTGATCAAGTTTGGCAGGTCGTTGACTGCAACGCTGTTGTTGCTGACATGCGCGGCGACGATGTCCGCCGTCAGCGTGAGCAAAGTATCATAATCTTGTTCTTCGGCCATTCTTCGATTTCCCCGAGCTGGATTTCTACGCGACCCGTACTGCTTATTGCGGCAGACTATAGCCTGTTAGTCCCGCGCCAGTGATCGTGCAACGATGCGTTGCAAAAGCGAATGAATTTCCGTCAATCGGCGTCGAGCGCCATGGTAATGGCATCGTATACACCACCGTCGTGACCACGATAATAGTTGGTACGGCGCCCGGCCGGGCTGAATCCATAGGCCTGGTACATGGCGGTCGCTGGGTTGCCGTCGCGCACTTCAAGATGAAGGCGGGCGGCGCCGCGCGCGCGGCTGGTCGCGACGAAATGATCGAGCAATTGGCTACCGATCCCGGATCGTTGCACATCATGGTGCACGGCGAGCAACAGCAATTCGGATTCGCCGGCAATCGTTCGCTGGAGCGAAAATCCACGCACCATGTCATGTTGGTCGCGGGCCACGGCCAGCACTACGCCGGACAATGGCAATATCCCGGCGCATTGCGACCGCGACCAGCCTTCGCCATATGCCGGGTCGAACGAGTGGCGCATTACCTCCATTACGTCGTCGAGATCATCGGAGCAGCCGTCGTTGATGCGAATCGGGATGTACCGCTGGCTGGCGCTGCTCATGCCGCTATTGCCGGCTTTGCGTCAGGCGGGCGGGCATAGATCGGGCTTGGTGCGAGACTCCGAAGCGCAACGGGCAGGAGGAGCGCATTAGCGGCGGAGGGGAGCAGGTCGATCGCCTCGCCCGAGCCGCGCGCCGCAACCAGAGCCGCTGCGCCATTGCCGACGACCAAGGCCGTGTCATAGCGGGCGGCGGCCACGTCGGGGCGCAAATTGGCAGGCTCACCGATCGACGCCAATCGCGGTCGGGCATATTGCGCGACAAAGATCTCGCCATGCCCGCCATTGACCGCAACCACGACCGGGCCATCCCCCGGCGCGCCGGCGGCAAGCAAAGCGAGCGAATCCATGCCGTTGACCGGAATGTCCCACCCCACCGCCATACCGTGGGCGCAGGCGATGCCGATGCGCAGGCCGGTGAAGCTGCCCGGGCCGACGCCAACAATGATACTCGCCGGGACATGTCCACCGAGCATTTCGGCGATCAGTGGCGCGAGGCGCTCGGCGTGGCCGCGTTCGACAATCTCATCGGCACGCGCGAACAGGCTGCCGTCGGCGGCGAACAGGGCCGCGGTGCAGGCGGCGGTCGAAGTGTCGAGGGCGAGGATCAACTCATGGCGCTCCGCTCGTTCAGTCGAGGAATTGGCCACAAGCGCGGTCAACGAGCAAGCGAAACCTAGTCGGCGTTATACCGCCTCGACGCTTTCGACTTCGGGGACGTAATGCTTGATCAGGCTTTCGATCCCGCGCTTGAGCGTCACCGCCGAGGATGGGCAACCGGCGCAGGCGCCCTGCATCACGAGGTAGAGTTTGCCGTCGCGATAGCCGCGATAGACGATGTCGCCGCCATCATTCGCGACCGCCGGGCGGACGCGGGTTTCGAGCAAATCCTTGATCTGGTCGATGATGTCGGCGTCGGCCGGATCATCGACAATGTCGAACCCATCGTCGGGCGCAACCTCAATCCCCGCTGCGCTGCCCTGGCGGAACAAGGGAGCATCAAGCGTGAAATGGTCGAGCAACAGGGTTAGCACATCGGCTTCGAGGCTCGGCCAGTCTGCATCGGGCGCAGCCGAAACCGAGATGAAGTCGCGGCCAAAATAGACGCCGTCGACATTGCCGATCGCGAACAATGCCTCTGCGAGCGGCGAAGCTTCAGCGGCGGCGGCGTTGGGAAAGTCGCGCCCGCCGGTGTCCATCACGGTTCGTCCGGGCAGGAATTTACGCGTCGCCGGGTTGGGCGTAGGTTCAATCTCGATCAGCATAAATGAGATGTGGGCCTTAACTCCCCTCCCTGCAAGGGAGGGGAGCTAAGGGGCCACCCAGCTGTCATCGATCATCTTGATCAGCGCGGAGAAGTCCTTGCCCGCGCCGCCACGATCGACAAAGCGCTGGTACAATTCTTCGGCCTCGCCGCCCATCGGGGTGTAGGCGCCGGCTTCCTTCGCCGCTTCCATCGCCAACTTGAGATCCTTGAGCATCAAGGCCGCCGCAAACCCGCCGTCGTAATTGCGGTCGGCGGGGGTTTCGGGACCCACTCCCGGCACGGGGCAATAGCTGGTCATCGACCAGCTCTGGCCGCTCGCCTTGGACGAAATGTCGTAAAAGGTCTGCGCGTCGAGCCCGAGCTTTTCGGCCAGCACGAATGCCTCGCAGGTCGCGGCCATGGTCGCGCCGAGCAGCATGTTGTTGCAGATCTTGGCCGCCTGGCCGGCGCCCGCATCGCCCGCATGGATCACCGTCTTGCCCATCTTGTCGAGCAACGCCTTGGCGCGCGCAAACCCGTCGTCGCTGCCGCCGACCATGAAGGTCAGCGTGCCGCCATCCGCCGCCGCGATCCCGCCCGATACTGGCGCGTCGACCATCACAAACCCCGACGCCTTCGCCTCGGCCTCGACCGATTTGGCGGTAGCGACGTCGATGGTCGAGCAGTCGATCAGCAGCGCCGACTTGGGCGCGTTGGGGAAGACGGTCGAGCGGTAGACCTCGGCGACATGCTTGCCCGCGGGGAGCATGGTGACCACCGCCTCGGCGTTGGCGACCGCTGCTTCCGCGCTCGCTGCGATGGTGCAGCCATTAGCCTTTGCGCGATCCAGCGCGGCCTGGCTCAAATCGAACGCGGCAACCTCATGCCCCGCCTTGGCCAAGTTCGCGGCCATCCCGCCGCCCATATTGCCGAGGCCAATGAATGCTACTCTCATATCATTCCCAATTCACTCAGAACGATCACAAGACCGATTAGAAAAAAGAACGGACCTAACACGAATCCGAAAATGGCCTGCACGTACGTGACAAAACGATCGATTCCGGTCCTCGGAAGCGGTTCATCACCTGTCGCCGTCAAGATTGTCGATTCCAATAGGCTAATCGTTTCTTCATTACGGTAGCGCCAATGCCGCCAACCAATCCAACTTAGCAGCGCGCCAAGCGACAGAAAGAACGCAGCGATCACCGCCCCGTCCACTTCCCCGGACGTTTCTCGACGAAGGCGGCCATGCCTTCTTTCTGGTCCTCGGTCCCGAACAGGCCGTGGAACAGACGCCGCTCGAAATTGATGCCCTGCGCCAGCCCCAGCTCAAACGACGCATTGACTATTTCCTTGGTCGCGATTGCGGCTAGGGGAGCCATGCTCGCGATCGCGGAGGCGATCTTCAGCGCCTCGTCGATCAGATCGGCGGCGGGGACGACCTTGGCCACCAGCCCGCTGCGCTCGGCTTCCTCGGCGCCCATCATTCGCCCGGTGAGGCACATTTCCATCGCCTTGGCCTTGCCGACCGCATGCGCCAGCCGCTGCGACCCGCCCATGCCTGGCGTGACGCCAAGCTTGATCTCGGGCTGGCCGAATTTGGCGCTGTCGGCGGCAATGATGAAGTCGGCCATCATCGCCACTTCGCAGCCGCCGCCAAGCGCGAAGCCGGCGACCGCCGCGATCCACGGCTTGCGGGTTGCGGTGACCCGCTCCCACCCGGCGAAGAAATTGCTGCCGTACATGTCGGCGAAGCCCTGGGCCTGCATCTCCTTGATGTCGGCCCCCGCCGCGAACGCTTTTTCGGACCCGGTGAGCACCAGGCAGTGCTGGCTGTCGTCGGCGTCATATGCGGCGAAGGTAGCGATCAATTCCTTGAGCACGGTCGAGTTCAATGCATTGAGCGCCTGCGGGCGGTTCAACGTGACCAACGTCACCGCGCCCTTCGCCTCAACGATGATGGTCTCGTAGCTCATGTCAGGCTCCTAAAAATCGAACGGGCGCCACTGCTCTTCGATCGGCAGCGGCTCGAAGAAAGCGTCGACATCGCGGTCGCCGATCGACGCGGGATTGGTCGGGTTCCAGCCCGGCTTATTGTCCTTGTCGATCAGCAGCGCGCGCACGCCCTCGCGGAAGTCGGGATGATGGATCAGTCGCACCATGATTCCATATTCCATCCGCATCTCGTCGACGAAGTGCAGTTGGTAGGGGCTTTCCTGAAGCAGTTTCAGGCTGACCTTGCACGCCATCGGCGATTTGGCGCGGATTGTGATCGCCTCCTTCGCCGCCCACTCGTCGCCCTCCACCGCGCCGGCATCAAGCGCGTCGATGATCTCCTCCAGCCGGTCGGAGGCGAAATAACGATCGATCTTGGTGAGGTTGCCCGCGATGCGCGCGGCCGGGATTTCATCTTCGGACAATTCGTCGAGAATCGCCTGGACCCGGAACGGCTGGGCCACGATCCGCTCCTTGGCGGCGTCGAGCCGGTCGGAGCGGATATAGTGAGTGGCAAGCCGGAGCTTGAGACATTCCGCGCCATCGAGCCTTGCCCCGGTCAGCGCGAGGAATTGCGCCAGCCGCCCGCGCAGCCGCGACAAATAACGCCCGCCGCCGACATCGGGGAAAATGCCGATCGTCGTCTCGGGCATGGCGAGGATCGTCCGCTCGGTCGCCACGCGGTAGCGGCACGGGCAGGCGATCCCGACCCCGCCGCCCATGGTGATCCCGTCCATGAACGCGACGCCGGGCTTGGCGTAAGTATATTCCAGGTGGTTGAGACGATATTCGTCGAAGAAGAACGCGCGCGCTGCGGCATCTGTGCCCTCGACCGAATTGGCGATATCGACCACGTCCCCGCCAGCGCAAAAACCGCGGCCCTCGGCGTGATCAATCAGGATGATCCGCACATCGGGGTCGTCGCGCCATTCGATCAGCGCGCGCGCCATGTCGCGGACCATCTGGCGGTTGAGGCTGTTGAGTGCCTTGGGGCGGTTGAGGCGAAGGCGGCCGGCATATCCTTCCTTGACCGTCAGGACGTCGCTCATCAGGCCATCATCACGTACGAACCGGGGGCGGGCTCGATGCCGTCCTTGATGATGCGTGCAGGTACCGACTTGTCGCCATGCCCGTCGAGCCACTGGGTCCACAGCGGCCACCAGCTTCCCTCATGCCGATCCGCGGCGGCGAGCCATTCTTCGGCGGTTTCGGGCCGCGCGACATTGGTCCAGAAGCCGTGTTTGTTGCGGCTCGGCGGGTTGATGACGCCGGCATTATGGCCCGACCCGCCAAGGATGAAGTCGGCGCGGATGTGCCGCGCGCCGCGATACACCGCTTCCCACGCCGAAACGTGGTCGTCCTTGAGCGCGATGACCAGCATCGGTGCTGCAATTTTGGCGAGGTCGATCGGCGTCCCGCGCACCGCGAAACCCGCAGGTTCCTTGAGGCGATTGTTGAGCAACAGATCGCGATTGTAGCTCTTGAGGAAAGCGGCGGGGATGCGAGCCCCATCCTCGAACCATGTCAGCAAGTCCGAAGCGGGCGCGGGCTTGTCGAGGAGGTAATGCTGCACCACGCTCGACCAGATCAGATCATTGGCGCGCATCGCCGCGAACAGCCGCTGGAGCTCGAGGCTGTCGATATAGCCGGCCTTTTCGAGATGATCGTCGAGCGCGTCGAGATGGCCTTCGTGGACGAACGCCGACCAGTCGCGCATGTCGGCGAAATCAACCAGGCTGCCGATCAATGTCGCCGAATTGACGTGCTTGCCGCGCCCCTCCGCCGCGAGCCACGCCAGCGCAATCGCCACCAATGTCCCGCCGAGGCAGAATGCGAACAGATCGGGTGCGGCCTTGGTCCGGCGGCGCACCTCGTCGATCGCGGCGATGACACCGTCGACGACATAATCCTCGACGCCCTTGTCCCTATGCTCGGGCCCTGGATTGACCCACGACACGACAAATACGGTCCGCCCCTCGTCGACCAGCCATTTCGCCATGCTCTGCTCGGGCGCGAGATCGATCATGTAATAACGGTTCACCAGCGGCGGCACGTAGAGCATCGGCGCTTCGGCCACCTTGGGGGTGGTCGGCGTGTACTGGATTAGCTGGAACAATTCGTTCTGGAACACCACTTCGCCCGGCGTCGCGGCGATGGTCTCGCCTTTGACGAACGCGCCCGCGTCAGTGCGGCGCTGGACGATGCCCTTGCCGCTCATAATATCCTCGACGAGGTTCTGGAACCCGCCGACGAGGTTCGCGCCGTTGGTCTCCGCCGTGCGTTTCAACACATCGGGGTTGGTGAGCGCGAAATTGGCCGGGGAAACGGCATTGAGATATTGGTCGAGCAGGAAGCGGCTCATCGCTTTCGCGCTGCTATCGCCGTCGCCGCCCGCCACCAGGTCGCGCAACTGCTTCGACGCCAGCAGATAAGCATTTCTGACCGATCGATAGTAAGGATCGTCCTGCCACTCAGCCGAGTGAAACCGCCGGTCGCGCGGCTTCTCGCCCGCCTTGCCGCCCAGCGCATCGGACCAGAAGTCGCCCCATTGCTTGGCCGCGGCGACCTGCACCTCGAGCAAATCCTGCGGCCGCATCGCCAACCCCATCGCCGCTTCGCTGGTGGCCTTGGCAATCGCGAACGGGTCAAACGGCAGGGTGGGTTTGCGCGGGCTCATTGCCGCGTCAACTCGCGGCCGACGATCATCCGCATCACCTGGTTGGTCCCCTCAAGGATCGAGTGGACACGAAGGTCGCGCCAGAAGCGTTCGATCGGATAATCCTGGAGATAGCCGTAGCCGCCGTGAAGCTGGAGCGCGCGGTCGACGACGCTGCTGCCAGTGTCGGTCGCGAGCCTTTTGGCCATCGCCGCAAATTTGGTCTTGTCGGGGGCATTGTCGCTGACTTTGGCCGCTGCGACGTACAGCAAGTATCGCGCCGCCTGCAGCTCGGTTTCCATGTCGGCGAGCGTGAACTGGGTGTTTTGGAAGTCGGCGATCGCCTTGCCGAATTGCTTGCGTTCCTTGGTGTAGCCGATCGCCTCGTCGAGACAGCGCTGCGCCCCGCCAAGCGAGCAGGCGCCGATGTTGAGCCGCCCGCCATCCAAGCCCATCATCGCGATCCGGAAACCTTCGCCTTCGCCGCCGACGCGGTTGGCGACCGGCACGCGGACCTCGTCGAAATTGACCTGCGCGGTGGGCTGCGAATGCCATCCGAGCTTCTTTTCGTTGGCGCCGAACGACACGCCCGGCATGTCCTTCTCGATCACCAGCGCGCTGATCCCCTTGGGACCATCCTCGCCGGTGCGGACCATGGTTAGGTAAATTTCATTCTCGCCGCCGCCCGAGATGAACGCCTTCGATCCCGAGACGACATAATGATCGCCGTCCAATACCGCCTTGGTCTTGAGCGCCGCCGCGTCCGACCCCGAGCTAGGTTCGGTCAGGCAGTAACTGCCGATCCGGTCCATCGGGATCATCGACGGGAGATACTTGGCCTTGACCTCGTCTGATCCGAAGCGGTCGATCATCCACGCCGCCATATTGTGGATCGAGATGAACGCGCTGGTCGAGGGGCAGCCATAGGCCATCGCCTCCATGATCAGCGCCGCCTCGAGCCGCCCGAGCCCGATGCCGCCGCTGTCCTCGCTGACGTAGATCGACCCGAAGCCAAGCTCTGCGGCAGCGCGGATCGTGTCGCGCGGGAAGATATGCTTCTCGTCCCACTCCGCAGCGTGCGGCGTGATCGCGTCGGCGGTAAATTTCTGCGCCATCTCCTGGATCTGGCGCTGGTCTTCAGTAAGGTCGAACTGGCTCATGGCGCTGCCATTAGCGGCGGGGCATCGCTCTCGCCAGCCCCGCCGTGATCAATCGATTAGTTGGCGCAGCGCTTATACGTCAGATTGACCGGCGGTTCCTGACCGGCTGCGGCATCGGTCCGGCGGTTGAGGCTGGCATTGACCAGCTTGAATCGCTCGACCCGCTGCCACGTCTGGCCCTCGCCGCTGAATCCATAATTGGCATCGAAACTGGTCTTGGTCGCGCCAAGCACCTTGTCGAGTGTCCCCTTGGCTTCATAAAACGTCAGCCGCACGTCATTGATGATCAGCAACCCCTTGGCGTCGCCCTTGGTCGACGTGCAATCGGCCTTGGTCAGCCCCCAGCGGCCATGAAATTGCGCCGGAATAGCGGTCGGCAGCTTAGCGGGGCTCGCCGCGTTGGTCGGCGTCGCGGCGGGCGTGCCCTGCGCTGCGGCGGTACCGTCATTGGGTGGCAAGGTTTCGACCTCCACCGCAGCGACATTATTGGCCTCGTCGATGGCGATATTGTCGGTGTTTTGCTGGCAAGCGGCGAGCGCGAGCAAGGCGGCGGGGATCAAGGCTTGGCTTTTCATGGTCCGGCAACGCGCAATTCGGCATTTGGATGCCTCATGCCACTCACCGTCCGGTCGTCAGCCAAGCTTCGCAATCACGTCGCCGAACAAAACCTCGTCACTCGGCAAAATCTTGGGCACGGCCAAGGGCTTGGACACCCAGGTCTCGTTGATCAGGTCGCGCCAGGTGATGTTGTTGTTGGTGCCATTGCCGCCCCAGCTGCCGCAGCCGAGCGAGAAAGTCTGGCGCATCCCGTTCCACAAATTTCCGCTGTTGGAGGCGGATTGCGGCTGGTTGACCATCACGCGGCTGGTGTTGGTGCCCTCGGCCAGTTTCATGATGTTGGCGTCGGACCGCGAGTAAATGCCGCAGCTGTGGCCCTGACCCTGATAGGCCTGGATGCGGTTGGTCAGCGCGATCGCCTCGTCGATGTCGCGCGCCCGGTACAAGGCCATCGTCACCGTCATCTTCTCGCCCGAGAAGGGGTGATCGGGGCCCGCGCCGGTTTCGGGGACGATGAAGAATTGCGTGCCCTCGGGGATCGCGAAGCCGGCGACATCGGCGATGAATTTGGGCGTCTGCGCAACAACCTTGGCATTGATATGCCCGTCGACCCAGATCACCTGCTGGAGCTTGGCCTTCTGCGCATTGTCGAGCACCAGTCCGCCCTTGGCGACAAGCTTGGCGAGCATCGTATCATGGATCGCATCGACCAGGATCACCGCATTGTCCGCACTGCACGACGCGGCGAGATCGAGTGTTTTGGACAGGCGAATCTTCTCGGCGGCGTCGTCGAGGTCGGCGGTTTCGTCGACCGTGACGACGGCATTGCCCGCCCCCACGCCAAGCGCCGGGGTGCCCGATGAATAAGCTGCGGTGACCATCGCCGCGCCGCCGGTGGCGAGGATGCGGTCGCACTGGCGCATCAATTCATTGGTCTTTTCAACCGTCGGCGTGTCGATCCCGATCACGATGTCGGCCGGCGCGCCCATCTTGACGATTGCCTCGCGCATCAGGTCGCAGATCAATTTGTTGGTCAGCTTGGCGCGCGGATGCGGCGCGACGATGATCGAATTGCGCCCCTTGACCGCCGCAATCGCCTTGATCACCGGGGTCGCCTCGGGATTGGTCGATGGCGACAAGGCGCCGATTACGCCCACCGGCTTGGCGATCTTGATCAAATTGCGCTCGCGATCCTCCTCGATCACCCCGACCGACTTGTCGTCGATGATGTCCATCAAGGTGGCGCGAGTCTTGCGGAAGATCTTGAGATATTTGCCCTCGTAATTGCCGAGCTGGGTCTCCTCGACGGTATGGCGCGCGATCATTTCGGCGACCTCGGGCTTGGCCACCGCCCACACCATCGCGCGGATCAGATTGTCGACCTGGGCCTGCGAATAATGCGCGATCTGGGCCTGCGCGCTCCGCGATCGGGCGATCAGCGCGGCAATTTCCTCAGCGTCGGAGGTCGGTTCGAGATTGACGGCGGTGGCCACGGCACAAAACTCCTTGAGCGGACGTTCGA
>NZ_JANMLM010000038.1:0-3686 GCF_031372575.1 Sphingomonas sp.
GTGGGTCATGACGTGGATCACCTTGGCTTTTTGCAGCGCGCCGAGGCGGATCGCGGGGCGGCTGTAATCGGAGAAGACCATGAAGGTACCGCCGTAGGGGATCACCCCGCCGTGCTGCGCCATGCCGGTCATCGCTGCGGCCATGCCGAATTCGCGGATGCCATAATGAATGTAACGGCCGCCATAATTGCCAGCGTCAAGCACCGCGATATTCTTGGTCAGCGTATTGTTCGACGGTGTCAGATCGGCCGATCCGCCAATGGTTTGGGGAAACGCCGCGTTGATCGCATCGAGCGCAAGTTCGGACGCCTTGCGCGTGGCCACCGCCTGCGGCTTGGCGATCAGGCCTTCGATATGCGCTTTCAGCCACGCATCGTCGCACTTGCCCTCGATCCGCGCGAGATAGTCCTTGCCCTTGGGATTGGCGTCGAGGCGGCGATGCCATTCGGCGCGGGCAGTCTTGCCGCGATCGCCGAAGCTCTTCCAGCCCTTGGCGATATCATCAGGGATGACGAACGGGGCGTCGGTCCAGCCCAATTCCGTGCGCGCGGCGGCGACTTCGTCCGGCCCGAGCGCGGCGCCGTGAGTAGCGGACGTGCCCTGCTTGTTGGGCGCGCCATAGCCAATGATCGACTTGCAGCGGATGAGCGACGGGCGATTGTCGGCCAGCGACCGGTCGATCGCCTGGCTGACCTTGTGCGAGTCCATCGCGTCGGTCTCGATCGTGTGCCAGCCCATGGCGTCGTAACGGGCCATCACATCCTCGTTGCGGCTTAGGTCGGTCGGGCCGTCGATGGTGATCCGGTTATCATCCCACAGCACAATCAGCCGAGCGAGCTTCAAATGGCCGGCAAGCCCGGCGGCCTCATGGTTGAGCCCTTCCATCAGGCAGCCGTCGCCCGCGATGACGAAGGTGCGGTGATCGACCAGGTCGTCGCCATAGAGTGCGTTGAGGTGGCGCTCGGCGATCGCCATGCCGACCGCCGCCGCAAGCCCCTGTCCGAGCGGCCCGGTGGTGGTCTCGATCCCCGGCATTTCGAAGCTTTCGGGGTGGCCTGCGCAGGGGCTCCCCAATTGGCGGAAATTCTCAATGTCCTCGATCGTCGGCTTGGCGTAGCCAGTGAGGTGGAGCAACGCATAAAGCAGCATCGAGCCATGACCCGCCGACAGCACGAACCGATCGCGGTCGGGCCAGTACGGATCGGACGCATCGAACTTCAGATGCCGGGTGAACAAGGCGGTAGCGGCATCGGCCATGCCCATCGGCATTCCGGGGTGGCCGCTATTGGCCTTTTCGACGGCATCCATGGCGAGCGCCCGAATGGCGTTGGCGAGGCGGCGCTGGGTCGGCTGCATGTCTGCTCCATCTGGATCAGTCGACCGTCAGACGTTGGTCGGTCGCTGGCACGGTGCCTATTGTCGGTGAGGCGTTTGGCGTCAACCTTAAGACCCGCTTGCCCGTCCGATTCATTCGGCCTAGCGAGGGGATTATGAGTAACCAGGTGCTGATCGACGCCATCGTCCGTGCCGAGCGCGCAATGTCTCGGCTTGAGCAAACAGTCTCGACCGTCAAGGGCAGCCGGGGACGCGAAGAGAAGCTTCGCGCCACGGTCCGCGATGTCGTGGCCGAGCTTGATTCAATCTTTGCCAGCGGGGGGCGCTGATGGCCGAAGTGAATTTGACCATCGCCGGGCGCAGTTATCAAGTCGGGTGCCGCGCGGGCGAGGAAGAAAATCTCGTGGCCGCCGCGCGGATGGTCGATGCCAAGAGCCGCGAGGCCCTGTCCGGGCTCGGCACCTTGTCCGAATCGCGGCAATTATTGTTCGCCTCCCTGCTTCTGGCCGACCAGTTGCTCGAAAAACCTGGTGCGGCTGCGGCGATGGTCGATCCCGAGCTTGCGCCCCGGATCGAGGCGCTGGCGGAGCGGATCGAGGCGCTCGCCAAGACGCTCGAGGATGCCAGCGTTTCGGCCTAACGCGCTGCGCAATACCAGCAATTGAGCGCAAACCGATAATCATCGAAGCGGCCGCTCGGGCAGCTTACCCGGGTTACTTCGTGGCGGACCGTCGACGGAAAAGCGACCAGGCAATTGTCGGTTGGCGCGAGGTCAAGGTGGTTGGCGGTGTCCTGCCCGTCACCCTGCGGATCGGCGCCGAAGCGGTAGAGTCGCAGGTTCCCGCCCGAAAATTGGCGAGGTGTCGCGTAAAAATAATAGACCGCGCTGACGACCCGATCATGGCCGGGTTCATCGCTTAGCGTCGTTCGGTTGGCGCCGATCGGGATATCGGTATGCGGCCCGAAGAAGGCGCCGTCGCCATGCGCCGCAAGTTCCAGTTCGAGCGAGTCCGCGGTGAAGCCGAGGCCGAACTCACCAGCGAGATCGGCCAGCGCCGCGCCCAATCGATCGCGGAGCATCGGCTCGAGCGGGCCAATCGTACGGGTCGTCTGCGCAATCCGTTTGGCGGGATCGACCCGGTTGGCGCTGTCGACCTGTCCCTTGTTGACGAGGGCGGGCGAAAATGTGTCACGATTGGCGAGCACATGGTCGAGCAAGGCGCGATGAGCATCATCCGCCAGGAACTGCTGCCGCTGCGCGACGGGCGGAAGAGGGCCGAGGGTCGGGGTCATAAGCATTTTTTGACGTGGCGTGGCCGGTTCTGCAAGGTGCCGATCGGCTGAGCCGACCTGTGGAGTGAATGATTGCGCCTTCGAACCAGCATCTTTCGCCGCAGCCAACGCCTGGTGCGGGCCCTGCCCGGCGCGATCCGGGCAGCGTACTCGCTGGCTTGGCTGCGGCTGCTCGACCACCGCGACCTCGATGATCTGACCATGCTGTCTTACGCCAATAGCTCAGGCAGCGGCTTTGCCAGCGAGGCGCACAACATTGCCGGGTTGCACGCGTGGGAAGAGGCCACTTTTCGCGAGATGTTACTAGGTTGCCTGCAGGTACTGGTCGCCGGTGCCGGCGGCGGGCGGGAAATGATCACCTTGGCCAGGATGGGGCATAAGGTGACCGGATTCGACGCGTCGGACGATCTGGCCGAGGCGTGCCGCGCGAATTTGACGACCGCCGGCGTGACCGCGACCATGATCAACGCCGGCCCCGGCGCCGTTCCAGACGGGCAAGGCCGCTTCGACGCTTTGGTGATCGGCCGTGGCGTCTATCATCATATTCCGGGCCGGGCGAAGCGGATCGCCTTCCTGCGCGCCTGCGCGACTTTGCTGATCGACCGAGCGCCGCTGATCATGGGCGATGTGCTGACGCGCCAGGAGCACAAGCGGACTCAACTGCTTACGCGTTTGATCGCCAGGGAGCCGGGGGATTCGGTCAGCGACAGTTTCTACCATTTCTTCACCGTCCAAGAATTGGCCGAGGAAATCGCCGAAGCGGGCTTCGCGGACGTGGATTGCCGGGTCACGCCAGTGCCGGGCCGCCGCCGTCTGGCCCATGTCGTTGCGCGAAAGTTGGTGCAATGAGCGAAGTCGACTATTTCGAGCAGGTGTTCGACCCGCGTTTCTGCGCCTTCCTGCTGGCCAACGCCCGCAGCGAATTGGCCAGCGGACATGCCTTCACCCGATCCAACCTCGATTGGGATGCCGGGATTCGCAAGGCCAGCGAGTGCGATACGTAAGGGAGTTGCCATAAATGCCTGTATGGAGGTTGCGATTGCGTGTGCCGCTTAGGC
>NZ_JANMLM010000042.1:0-12524 GCF_031372575.1 Sphingomonas sp.
TCATAAAGCTCCAGTCCTGCCTGCTCACCGAGTAGTTTCATGCTTTCCACCGAGTGAAGGAAAAATTCTACAATGGCCTGACCTTCCACCGCGTCATCCCCGGCTTCATGGCGCAGGGTGGGGACCCCAAGGGCAGCGGGCAGGGCGGGTCAAACCTGCCCAATGTGACCGCCGAATTCAGCACGTTGCCACACATGCGCGGAGTTCTGGCGATGGCGAGGACCCAGGAAGATCTCAACGGCGGCAACAGCCAGTTTTTCATCATGTTGTCGGCCGGTACCTCGCTCGATCACAAATATACCATTTTCGGCCGCGTCATTTCCGGGATGCAATTTGTCGACGGGATCGCGCCCGGCGAACCGCCGGAAGCGCCGACCAAGATGGTGCGGGTGTGGATCGACGGGCCATTGCCGCCGCCACCCGCAGCGGCCTCGCCGCCGGCCGCGGAGGCGACACCGCCCGCCGGCTGATGGACGTCGCTTACTTCGACTTCGACCTGCCTAATGACCGGATCGCGCTGAGGCCAGCGCGGCCGCGCGATTCGGCGCGCATGCTGCTGGTCGATGGCGATGCGATTGCCGACCGGGTCATGCTCGACCTGCCGTCGTTGCTCAGCCCCGACGACGTGCTGGTGTTCAACGACACCAAGGTCATCCCCGCGCAGCTCGAGGGCTCGCGCGGCGCTTCTGTGGACGGCCTGACAAGCAGGCCTGGGGCCCGCATCGGCGCAACCTTGCACAAACGCGAAGGGCTGCGCAGCTGGTGGGCGTTCGTCCGCAATGCCAAGCGAGTGCGCAATGGCGACGTCGTCGACTTCGGTGGTGGCGTCTTCGCGACGGCGGTACAACGTGATGATGCCGGCGCGATCCTGTTCACCTTTCACGGCGACGAACCGGTCGAGCTATTGCTTGAGCGTGCCGGGCAAATGCCGCTGCCACCCTATATCGCGTCGAAACGCCCGACCGATGCCGATGATGCGGCCGACTATCAGACCATGTTCGCCCGCGAAGCCGGTGCAGTTGCGGCACCGACCGCCGCACTTCACTTCACCGATCAGCTGGTCGCGGCGATCGACGCGCGAGGAATTGCCCGCGAGACGCTGACGCTTCACGTCGGCGCGGGGACGTTCCTGCCGGTCAAGGTCGATGACACTGCCGAGCATCGGATGCATTCCGAATGGGGCCGGATCGACGCTGCTACCGCGAACCGCCTCAACGCGGCCCGGGCAGAGGGTGGACGACTGATCGCGGTCGGGACGACGTCCCTTCGCTTGATCGAAAGCGCCGCGGCGGACGACGGCACGATCCACCCGTTCGACGGTGACACTGCCATCTTCATCACGCCCGGCTATCGCTTCAAGGCAGTCGACGGGCTGCTGACGAATTTCCATCTGCCCAGGTCGACCTTGTTCATGCTGGTGTCGGCGCTGATGGGGCTCGACGTGATGAAGTCGGCCTACGCCCATGCGATCGCAGGCGGCTACCGGTTCTACTCCTACGGCGATGGATCGCTGTTGCTGCCTCAGCGCGGGAAGTAATCTGCGCCGCGGATCCAGCGCGTCGCAAGCCATTTCTCCCCCGACGTGATTGGCAGACCAGCGTGGATCATCCGCATGTCGGGCATGTTGTCGGCGTCGAGATTGTGGAAGATCAGCAGATCGCCGACCCCGCCGCGAACCGTAATGCCCAGTTCGGGAAAATGCGTCTCGCCGCCTTCGTACGCGTCGTTGAGATAAAGCAACGCCGTGGCGATCCGCCGTTGTTCGATCGGCCCGAAAGCATGGGCATCATGGTGCGGGCGATATTGCTGGCCGGGCGCATAGCGCAGGATGTGCAGCGGCTCCCCCCAAGTCGCTTGCGTGCCGCTGGCAGCGGCGATGGTGCGGTTGATTGCCTGGATCACGAGGTCCTCGGTCATCGGCGCGATCACCATATTGTCGCTGTCACGGTGCGGGTCGCGCATGCCTTTGCCGGTGGTGGCATAGATCATCGCCGGCTCGAGCCACGGCTGCGCGAGCAATTGGAGGTAACGGCACTCCGCAGCACTGAAGAGCCCGAGGATCAGCTCGATATGCGGATCGGCGGAGATCAAGCGGCGCTCTGCAGTGGCCAGCGTCGCCTCGCATTGGAGATGGTCGAGGAACGCCAGCTGAACCGCGACGAACCGGTCGGTCGCGGCAAGCGCCTGCAACATCGCCAGCGCCTTTGCCGGGTCAGGCGCGCAGCCGATACCAGCGGCGGTGAAATAAGCTGCAGTACGAAGCGCGTCGGGCTGGCCCTGCTCAGCCGCCTTGGCAATCCAGCGACGGGCCTGCTCCAGATCGACCGGCCCCGCCATCCCGCGAAGGCTCAGTTCACCCGCCTTGTTCTGCGCATCGGCATCGCCAGCCTCGGCCATCGCGAGCATTGCCGCAGCGGCACTCGTATCGCGCTTGCCGAGGCGCTGGGCCAGATGGTGGAAAGCGGTCGAGGACATTATAACGCTTCTACCTCAGCCCGCGAAATAGCTCCACAGCAGTCGCGCGGTCAGCCCGAGCGATAGCACGACCAGCAACGGCCGGATCACCTTTGCACCGAACCGCATCGCGGTGTGGCTGCCGATCCACCCGCCGAGCATTGCCCCCGCTGCCATGCTGAACCCGAGCAGCCACAACATCTTGCCGCCGATCGCGAACAGCAGGACCGCGGCGACGTTACTGGTCAGGTTGAACAATTTGGTCAGCGCGGTGGCGCGGGTGAGCCCGAGGCCGCGAAGACCGACTAAAGTGGTGGTGAAGAAACTGCCTGTGCCGGGGCCGAAGAAGCCGTCATAGAAACCGATCGCCGCGCCGATTGGGGAATAGCTTTTGGCGCTGACCCGCTCATGCGCATCCTCGTCGCTCATTCGCGGGCTGAACAGCACGTAAGCGGCGACGGCGAGCAGCAGCAACGGAATGACCAATGTCAGCGCCTTCGAGCTGACCGACTGGACGACAATCACCCCCGCGCCCGACGCAAGGAAGATCAGCACAATCGACACCCAGTTCGACCGCCAGTCGACCAGTCCCTTGCGCGCATAATTGGCGCAGGCGGTGGCGGTTCCGAACATCGACTGGAGTTTGTTCGTCGCCAGTGCATTGATCGGTGGCACCCCTGCGAACAGCAACGCCGGCATCATGATCAACCCGCCACCACCGGCGATGGAGTCGATGAAGCCGGCGAGCACCGCGACCGAAGTGAGAATTGGATAGAGCCATGGATCAATCATCCCTGCCTCCTAGCGGTGCCGGATGCGAGCCGCTAGGACGCCCGCCGATGACCAGATTTGCCTTCACGATTTCCGCCACTGACGGCGCCGCGCGCACTGGTGCGATCACGATGCAGCGCGGCGAGATCCGCACCCCGGCGTTCATGCCGGTGGGAACGGCGGCGACGGTCAAGGCGATCAAGCCAGAGGGCGTGCGGGCGAGCGGGGCCGACATCCTGCTCGGCAATACTTATCATCTTATGCTCCGCCCCGGCGCCGAGCGGGTGGCGAAACTGGGCGGGCTGCACAAGTTCATGAATTGGGATCGGCCGATCCTGACCGACAGCGGCGGCTATCAGGTGATGAGCTTAAGCGAACTCACCAAGGTCACGGATGAGGGCGTGTCGTTCAAGAGCCATCTCGATGGGTCGCGCCATCTGCTCAGCCCCGAACGGTCGATCGAGGTCCAGCGGCTACTTGGCAGTGACATCATCATGCAATTCGACGAACTGGTCCGCCCCGACGTCCCCGAGCCCAAGCAGCGTGAAGCGATGGAGCGCTCGATCCGCTGGGCGCGCCGGTCGCGCGACGAGTTTGACCGCGGCGGCGAGCATGCCGCCCGCGCGGCGATCTTCGGTATTCAGCAGGGCGTGCTCGATGAGGGCATGCGCAAGGCGTCGGCCGACGCGCTGATCGATATCGGCTTCGATGGCTATGCGGTCGGCGGACTGGCAGTGGGGGAAGGGCAGCAAGCGATGCTCGCCTGCCTCGACTTCGCACCGGGTCAATTGCCCGCCGACAAACCGCGATACCTGATGGGGGT
The DNA here is from genome assembly GCF_031372575.1 of Sphingomonas sp. Lineage (GTDB taxonomy): Bacteria > Pseudomonadota > Alphaproteobacteria > Sphingomonadales > Sphingomonadaceae > Sphingomicrobium. Next base: position 4,049 of record NZ_JANMLM010000042.1, read on the forward strand.
CGGCAAGCCCGACGACATTGTCGAGGCGGTGCGGCGTGGGATCGACATGTTCGACTGCGTGCTGCCGACGCGGTCGGGGCGGACCGGGCAGGCGTTCACCGCCGACGGACCGATCAACATCCGCAATGCCAAATTCGCCGAGGATGAAGCGCCGATCGAGGCGGATTGCGGCTGCCCGAGCTGCGCCGATTACAGCCGCGCCTATGTTCACCATCTGGTGCGGTCAGGCGAAATCCTCGGCTCGATGCTGATGACCGAGCATAACCTCTGGTTCTACCAGCGGCTGATGCAAGGCCTGCGCGATGCCATCAGCGAGCGCCGGTTCGAGGACCACGCGAAGGCGTTCCTCGACCAATATCGCAAGCGTTAGTCGCCTGAGGAACCGAAGCCGACCGACAGGAAGCCGGGCATCGGGCCGTTCCACGCATCGTCTTCCTCGACCTTGGGCAAGGGCTTGGCAGCCTTCGGCGCGGGTGCGGGCTTGGGCGCGGGATTAGGGCGACGCTCTTCACGAACCGGCTCGGGACGGCGTTCTTCGCGGGCTGGCTCGGGACGCTTCTCGCGGGCGGCGGGCGCTGGCTTGGCCTTGGGCGCGCGGTCGCGGCGGGGGGCTTCGGCCTCAACCTCGGCGGCAGGTTCGGCCGCGGCTTCGCCAGCGCCGAAGCGACCGAGCTTCATGCCGGTGAGCTTCTCGATATTCGCCACTGCTTCACCGTCAGCGGACGTCGCCAGCGTGTAAGCGATCCCGGTCATCCCGGCGCGGCCGGTGCGGCCGATGCGGTGGATGTAATCGTCGGGCTGCCACGGCACGTCGAAGTTGATGACGTGGCTGACGCCCTTCACATCGAGCCCGCGCGCCGCGACGTCGGACGCGACCAGCACGGTGACGTCGCCAGTCTTGAAGCGGTCGAATTCGGCGATCCGGCTCGACTGGTCCATGTCACCCTGGATCTGGCCGACGGCGAAACCCGAGCGCTTGAGGCTGGTGTAGACCTCGCGGACGGTGACCTTCTTGTTGCAGAAGATGATCGCATTCTTGAAGCCCGGCTCGCGCAGGATGCTGCGCACCGCGTCGCGCTTTTTGGGGCCACTGGTGATGACCAGTTTCTGTTCGATATTGACGTTGGCCGTGGCCGGGCGGGCGACCTCGATCGTCTTGGGATCGTTGAGGAATTTGTCGGCCAGTTTCTTGATCGGCGGCGGCATGGTAGCCGAGAACAGCAAAGTCTGCCGACCGCGCGGGAGCTTGGAGCAGATTTCCTCGATATCGGGGATGAACCCCATGTCGAGCATCCGGTCGGCTTCGTCGATCACCAGCAAATTGCAATCGTTGAGCATGATCTTGCCGCGGCTGAACAAATCCATCAGCCGGCCCGGCGTGGCGATGAGGACGTCAACGCCCTTTTCGAGCGCCTTGACCTGGTCGCCCATCTGGACGCCGCCGATGAGCAGGGCCATAGAGAGCTTGTGGTTCTTGCCATATTTGACGAAATTTTCGGCGACCTGGGCGGCAAGCTCGCGGGTCGGCTCGAGGATCAACGATCGCGGCATGCGGGCGCGGGTGCGGCCCTCGGCGAGGATGTCGATCATCGGCAGGACGAAGCCGGCGGTCTTGCCGGTGCCGGTCTGGGCGATGCCGACCAAATCGCGGCCCATCAATGCGGAGGGGATGACGCCCTTCTGGATCGGGGTGGGGATGTCATAGCCACTGTCCGCAACAGCGGCGAGCAATGGGTCGGAAAGGCCGAGATCGGCAAAACTCATGAAAAATCCGGTGTGAAAAAGGCCAGTCGCGAACCGTCGCGCAGCACCACGGGTGCGATGGGCGAAGGGGCCGCGAAAGTCAAGGTTGAGGGGGTGGGCGCGGAGAGGGAGGGGCACCGATAAAGCCACAAAGGTCGCAAAAGACCCATGGTCAGCGACCATTTTTCCTATTTTCCCTAGAAATCTGCCGATCGCGTTTAGGATATGCTGCAATTTCGCCTGAAAACCGAACGAAGACACGCCCGAATTGCCCCCAATCGCGGCTTCGCGACAGATTTCGGTGCTTGAACCAACAGCATGAAAGAGCCAGCACAATCGAGTCGTGCGGCCATTACGCTGGCAGACGAAATCCTACATTGAAAGCGGCTTTCAGGAGCGGCGCTTGATTTTGCTAATGTCCGCTTTCGACCCATTGCGGACATTCCAGTCAGCCCATCGACACGGCCGCGAATTGCCGGAAACCGACTGTCCAACATCAGTTTGACTTCACCGGACTGTAAACGTTCGGCGCATGGCCAACTTGGTATGGCCTGAAGCGCAGGCGCTTCCCGAACGATCCTCCAACGAGATCGCTATTTCCTTGGTGACGTGCTAAGTCGCCGGCATCACCTGCACTTTCCGCAAGCATCCTGTGACAGAGGGTCATCGTGCCCCCGCTTGCCCACGCAAGGTCGACCCCATGGAACAGACTTACTGGCTCAAGCGCAAGCGCTCCTCGCTCGCCAAGGCCCGGACCGCGACCAATTCCGGGGCGCGATTGATCCACTTCGATCTCGCCGGTCGCTACAGCGTCAAGGCGGCCCACGCCGCGCCATTGCGCGAGGAGGCCGACAATGACCAATAAGATCCTTGTGCCCGACGCCAGGGCCCTTGCCGAAGAGCATGACGCCGAGCCCGCGATCCACCATCAGCCCGAGGGCTTTTCAGACCGGTTCGCCTTGAGCTTCACCAAGTTGCTGCGCTTCTGTGCCGATACGTTTTTCGCCAAACGCTACGGCCACCGCGCGATCGTGCTGGAAACCGTCGCGGCGGTGCCGGGCATGGTCGGCGCGATGTTCACCCATCTCAGTTCGCTGCGCCGGATGAAGGATGACGAGGGCTGGATTCGCACCCTGCTCGAAGAAGCGGAGAATGAGCGGATGCATCTGATGACGTTCATCGAGATCGCCAAGCCGACCCTGTTCGAGCGGCTGGTGATCCTGATGGCGCAGTGGGTGTTCCTCGTCCTGTTCTCGATCCTCTATTTGTTCTCGTCAAAAACTGCACATCGCGTGGTCGGCTATTTCGAGGAGGAAGCGGTGATCAGCTACACGCTCTACCTCAAGGAAATCGACGACGGCCGCTCGCCCAACGTGCCGGCCCCGGCGATCGCACGCCATTACTGGAAGATGGCCGACGACGCGACGTTGCGCGATGTTGTGTTGCTGGTGCGTGCCGACGAAGCGCATCATCGCGACGTCAATCACGGATATTCGAGCAAGATTGGCGGCACTAGGATTGAGCGAGCGATCGCGGCGCCTTATCCCGTGCATGCGGACGATATTCGGGTGAATGCGTGATGGATCAGGAATGACAGCGGCGCGTGAGCGATGAAGCCGAAGCTGCTAACGACCCTCCCGGCATATACATCCCGGCTATTAGCAGCCGACGTCATCGCAGGAATAACCGTCGCGATGGTTGCTCTGCCGCTAAGTATCGCGATCGCGATTGCATCAGGCGCGCCGCCGGCCGCCGGCTTGGTCACGGCGGTGATTGGCGGACTGATCGTCTCGGCTCTTGGAGGCAGTCGTGTCCAAATCGGCGGACCAACCGGTGCCTTCATCGTCGTCGTCTACGGGATCATCCAGCAATTCGGGTTCGACGGATTGCTACTCGCTACTTTGATGGCCGGCTTGATCCTGATCATCGGGGCGGTGGTGCAAGCGGGCCGGCTGATCGCGTTGATCCCGGAGCCTGTCATCGAAGGGTTCACGATCGGGATCGCGGTGATCATCGCGGTCAGTCAATTGAAAGATCTACTTGGCGAATCCATTGCCCAAATGCCCGCTGAGTTCGTAGATATTGTTCCTGTATTATGGTCCGCAAGAGGGACGATTAACGTGGCTGCGCTTGCCATCGGTCTTGCCACCATCGTGCTGATCCTAATGTTGCGGCGGTGGACGCCGCGGATTCCGGGCTCAATCCTCGCAATCGCAATCGCGTCTGGCGCGGTGGCGCTGCTGGCGCTTCCAGTTGACACATTGCACTCACGATTCGGCAGCCTTCCCAATGGCATTCCGATGATCGCCCTGCCGCCGATGAGTACGGAGCTATTGATCGCACTGCTCCCCTCGGCACTCGTGATAGCATTCCTAGCCGGAGTGGAATCCCTGTTGTCGGCGGTGGTCGCCGACCGGATGATAGGCGGCGCCCATCGCTCCAACGCTGAATTGCTGGCACAAGGCGCGGCGAACATTGCGTCGCCCTTGTTCGGAGGCTTGCCGGTGACCGGCGCGATTGCTCGGACCGCGACCAATGTCCGCGCTGGCGGACGGACCCCGATTGCCGGGATCGTCCACGCGCTAACCATCTTAGTGGTGATCGTCGCCGCTGCGCCGTTGGCGGCATATCTCACCATGCCGGCCCTAGCGGGGTTGTTGATCGTAACGGCGTGGACGATGAGCGAACCGGATCGATGGCCAGAGCGCCTGAGGGCGAGCGCGAGCGACCGGATATTGCTGTTTCTGACATTTGGTCTGACCGTGCTGAGTAGCCTTACCGTGGCGATTGCCATCGGCACCGCGTTGGGACTCGCGATACAATTGCAGAAGCGCATTCTTGCATCTGATTCGTGTCCATAGCCACGTAGCGATAGCTGTCCCGGCACCCGCTTTCGAGCGTCTAGAACTCCGGTCTCAATGATGGATACGGTCGCAGATCGGACCTCCAGATCGATTTGAGTGAATGTCTGCTTGCCACCCCTTGCGGACATTGGCTCGGTCGCCGTCGCTTCGCCCCAACGATCAACCGTTGGCACCGGCATCCTGAGCCGCTCGATCCGGTAATTGCCGCGCCGCCGGTGATCGCAAGGCGGGCGAAATCCTGCATTGGACGGCGGATCGGCGGCGCGCTGGCGATTGGGTTCGACCGCGGCGGCGTGCGTGCTAGTTGGGGTTGTGGGTGACGGTTTGGTCTTTGGCTGGCGGACGGCGGTGCTGGCGGTGGCGTTTGCCCAGCTGGCGTTGCTGGCGTGGGCGCTGACCCGTTCGCTGCGCAATATCGTCGCCAATCGAACGCTTGCGCTGTTGCTGGTCGTTTTGGCGGGGATGATTACGCCGTGGATGATCGGGTTTGCCGGATTTTACGACCGCTGGCGGTGGCTGTCATTTGCGCCATTCGCAATTTCGCTGGCGGTTGCGCCGCTGGCGTATCTGTATGTGTTTGCGATGGTCAACGGTCGCTGGCCGGTCGCGGCATGGCGTCATCTTGTCCCGGCGGCGGTGCAATTCGCTTATCTGAGCGGCGCGTTCATCCTGTTGCGTCAACCGTATAAGAATGCGTGGCTGGCGACCGCCGGCCCGGCCTATGAAATCATCATCAATGCCGGCATCGTCGTCGGATTGGCGGGCTATGGCCTGGCCAGCCGGTCGCTGATCCACAAATATCGCGAATTGCTGCGCGGCCAGCGGAGCGACGATCACCGCTTTGCGCTGGCCTGGCTGGAGCGGGCCGTCGGTGCGCTGTTCGTGCTGCTCGCAATCTGGGCGGTTTACGGCCTGTGGGACCTGGTCAGTCCGCTTGGCTATCGCGGCCTGATGGGCCTGTACCTGGCGATCGCCGCCTTCGCCTTGTTCATTGGGATCGAAGGGTGGCGCCATGCGGCAATGCCATTTCCGACCATCCGCGAGCTTGATGTGCCGACTGTATCGGCGCGAGACTGGACGTCGAAAGCGGCCGAATGGGCGACGCAGGTGCGCGATCAACGGCTGTTCGCCGACCCTGAACTCAGCGTCCCGCGACTGGCCCGCATATTGGGCACCAACAGCGCCTATGTTTCCCGCGCCTTCAACGAGGGGATGGGCGAAAGCTTTTCGGCGTTCATCAATCGACTGCGGTCGGAGGAGGTTGCCGCGCGGCTTCGGACCGATGGGCAAGGCGATCTGCTGGGCCTGGCGCTGGACAGCGGGTTCAGTTCGAAAGCCAGTTTCAACCGCGCGTTTCGAGCGACGTTTGGCTGCAGCCCGTCGACCTTTCGTCGGCGCGACGGATCAAATTGAGAATAATCGATCAAGTTTGCAAATTGAGGCGACCCGTCGAGCCGATGAGGCCAGCAAAGCGGCCATGACCATGACCCTCACACGACGAAGCTTGCTCGCGGTCGGCGGCGCCGCAGCCCTGCTTCCCCATCGGTCGCTGCGCGCGGCGGCATCGACCGGCGAGCTCAGGCAGGACGTTGATATCGTCCGGCGCGTGCTGGCGCTGCACCCCGGCGTCTATCGTTACCAGTCCCCCAAGATGTTGGAGAGGCGGCTGCGCTTGCTCGAACGGGATTATGCGCGCGAGTCCGGTCTCGACCACCAATTCCTCATCTTGTCGAAATTTCTCGCCGAGATTCGCTGCGGCCATACGCACTGCAACCCGTATAATCAGAAAAGAGCGGTGGCGGCCGCATTGTTCGAGCGCAATACGCGGCTGCCGTTCGAGTTTGACTGGATCGACGGGCGAATGGTGGTGCTCGCGAACCGCAGCGGGCAGGCGGCCTTGCCGCGCGGGACCGAGATCGTGTCGATCAATGGCGAAAGAGCGAGCGACTTGCTCAGGCGGCTGGTGGCCTTTTCGCGCGCCGACGGCGGTAACGACGGCAAGCGCATCCAGCAAATGGCGATGCGTAACACCGACCGGCTGGAGACGTTCGACATTTTCCAGGGGCTGATCCGACCGCCGCAAGATGGCGTATTCCGGATCGGCTACCGCACCCCGGCAGGAACCAGCGGCATAGTCGAACTGGCGGCGCTGACCCCGGCCCAGCGAAGCGCAAACCGCCATACGATCGAGACCAATGGCACGTCCGAGCCGTTCTGGACCTGGGAGATGCGGGACGGGGTCGCGATCCTGACCATGCCGAGCTGGGTGATGTATAACAGCAAATGGAAGTGGGAGGCTTGGCTCGACGATAGATTGGCGAGCTTGACCGGTGCCAAGGGCCTGATCATCGATTTGCGCGACAATGAAGGCGGCAACGAATGCGGCAATGCGATCTTTGCCCGACTGACCACCAAGGACATGCAATTCGAGGGTTATCGCCAATTGGTCCGGTATCGTCGAACCCCGAAGGAGCTCGACCCTTATCTCGATACGTGGGACGACAGTTTCCGCACCATTGGTGAACAAGCCGCCGACCTCGGCAACGGCTTTTTCGCGCTGGGCACCGAGGGCAGCGACCTGATTGCGGCCAAGGGGCCACGGATCGACCTGCCGGTGGCGGCGCTGATCGGGCCGACGTGCAGTTCGGCCACTTTTTCTTTCGCTCGCCGGGCGCGGGAATCGAAACTGGTGCGCTTGTTCGGCGAGCAAAGCGGGGGGAATTTGCGCGGCATCAACGGCAATGGCTATTTCTTTGTCCGACTGCCCGGCAGCAACCTTGAGTTCGATATCCCGATCATCGGCAATTTCGCGGTAACGCCGCAACCCGATCGCGGAGTCCTGCCCGACGTAATGGTTCGCCCGACGATCAGGGATATCGCCGCAGGGCGTGACCGGTGCATGGAATCAGCGGAACGCTGGATTCGATCCTGAACCTTGCGCTTGTTCAGTAGCGCGCGGTGAAGCGGAAAGTTACTGTGCGCGGGGCGCCGTAATAGACGGTGCGGATGCTGCCAACCGAAGAGAATTCCTGCGCGTCGGTCTTGTAGGCGCGGTTCGACAGATTGTTGCCATACAAGCCGAACGCGAAATGCTTGCCCGAGGTCTCGTAGACGATGCGCGCGTCGTGCATCCAATAAGCGCCCTGGAACAGCCCGGCGATCTCGGTCCGGCTGTTAGTCAGCGTGTTGTCGACCGCCAGCGCGGTGCGCGATTTGTAGCGCGTCTGGGCGCCGATCGTGATGCCCCCGGCAGTGCCGAGGTCGACCGCATATTGCGCGCCGAACCGGGCCGTCCACTTGGGTGCGAAGGCTGGAGTCTGGAACGCGCGGCTGCCCCCGGATGCGGCGAACCGAACGTCGTCAAATTCCTTATATTCGGCATCGAGATAGCCGATCTGGGTATCCAGCAGCAGCCCGGTCAGCGGAGTCCAGGCGGCTTCGAGTTCGGCCCCGTTGATGCGCAGCTTGCCGGCGTTGAGGACCGATAATTTGGGCGACGGGATACCGGTGATGAGATCGTCTTCAATGCCCGACACGCGGGCTTGGAAGTCCTTGTATGTGGTGGTGAACACCGACCCGTTGAGCGTCAGCTGGCCGGCGATCCGGCTTTTGAATCCGGCCTCATAGGACAAGGCCTTTTCAGGATCATATTCGGTCGATTCGCTGGCGCTATTGGCGCGGCCGTTGAACCCGCCCGATTTGAACCCCTTGGCGACGCGGGCGTAGAGCATCAGGTTGGACAGGGCCTGCCAGTCGATGCTGGCCATCGGTGAGGTGTCGGTCCATTTGCCGCGCGGCGGGGTGAAGACATAGGTTGAGTTGAAGCTCGGCAGCAGCGAGAAAAAGGTGCTGGTCGTGCGGAAATAATC
>NZ_JANMLM010000082.1:0-24149 GCF_031372575.1 Sphingomonas sp.
ATAATCGCCGCCATATGATCTTCCACGGCGCCGGTAACGAAGATGATCCGGTCGCGCAGCAGCCGCGAGTAAATGTCAAAGCTGCGTTCGCCGCGATTGGATTGCTCGATGACGATCGGAACGAGCTGGGAAACGATATCCTGATGATCCATGGGAAAAGTCGGTCCTTTGTTGGGCTGCATCCTACATCGGCAGCTTTCGGGCGAGATACAAGCCCAAGCCCGGCCGATGCGAAAAGGGCGGCCCGACAAGGACCGCCCTTCGCGTATCAAATGGCAACCCAAGCTACATTTTTACGGTTGCTCGGGCATAGAGATAGCGGCCCGGAACATCATACGTCCCCGGGTCGAAATTGTTGAGGCCGCAGCTGATGCAGCCCGGGGGATCCTTGTCGAACAGATTGTTCACGCCCAGTGCAAAGCCGAAATTCTTGGCGAAGTCGGGCGAAGTGAAGCGAATCTGGACATCGGTGTAGAAGCGGCTGTTGAGCTTGTTGTCGGCTTCGGTTTCGCGCACGCTCTTGATATAGCGCCCGGTCACCGACGCGCCGAAATTGGTCAAGTCCCAATCGAGGATCGCAATCGCCTTATGCTTGGGAAACGCCTGGTCGGGGCTACCTTGCTCGGTCCCTTCGCGGCTGATCAATTGCGTGCCAGTCGCAGTCGGGACAATCACGTCGTAATTGAACAGGAACGTGTTGTTGAGCGTGAAGCCAAGCCGCCCCCACGACATCGTGTCGGTGCGATAAGTCAGGTTGAGGTCGAGTCCCTCGGTTTCGATCGCGGCGATATTGTTGAGCAGGCCCTGGATGTTGGCAATCTGGCCCGACGACGTGCGGGTCACCAACGCGCAGGCATTGGCATCGTTGTTGACGACGCATTGCTGCAACGTGGTGTTGGCGTTGATCGCCTGGATCGCGCCCTTGATCTTGATGTTGTAATAATTGGCCTCGATCGAGAAGCGCGGGATGAAGGCCGGGCTATAGACCGCGCCCAGGTTCCAGCCCTTCGACGTCTCCGGCTTCAAATTCTCGTTGCCGCCGGTGATGACCGAGATTTGCGGATTATTCTGGGTGTAGCCAGGCGGCACCCCCTGCGCGGCGCAATTGGTTGCGATCTGGCCGGTCGGCGATCCCGAGCAAGGATCGACGATTTCCTGGTCGAAGCGCGATGGCGTGCCGAACAATTCGCCGATCGTCGGGGCGCGGAACCCCTCCGACCATGACCCGCGCAAGCGCAGGTCGGCAACCGGCTTCCAATTGACCCCGGCCTTGAACGTCGTGGTCGATCCCGATGCCGAATAATCCGAGAATCGCGCCGCCGCGTTGAATTCGAGCAATTTGAAGAACGGACGGTCGGTGAACAAGGGCGCAACCAGCTCGATATACGCTTCGTCCGTATTATATCCGCCCTTGGTCGGAAGCGCAGGAATGTCGGATCCAAGCCCGGCCGCGACGGTCGTATCCGGGTCGAACCGGCCCTTCAGGTCGCGATGTTCGACACCGACCGCAAAGGCGAACGGCCCGCCGGGTAGGTCGAACAAGCTGCCCGACAGATTGGCACTGACGCCCCACAATTTCTGCTCGCTGCTGTCGCGCTGGGTGAAGCTGACATAGTCGAGCATCGCGTCGGTGATCGACCCGACGCCGCCGAAGATATTGAACGGCACGCACGGCGCGGTGCAGCTGGCGACCGGTCCTAAGGCGCGTTGCAGGTTCGCGGCGTTGATATTGCCGAGCACCGTCTGCTTGGCCTTGTTGCGACCGGCGATGCCGTTGATGTCCCAATACCAGTCGCGGTCGCTAACCTTGAACTTGCCGTCCAGAGTGACCGTCCCATAAGCCGTATCGACCTTCTGGTTATACCGGCGCGGTCCGCCTTCGATGATCCGGCGACCGATGAAATTATAGGTGCCTGGCCCAAGCGTCTGGCCGAACGGGTTGAACGGATTGGTCACGTCGATGACGATCGTGTCGAGCAGATTGCCATTGCCCGCGTCGGGGCCGACGAACAACGGCAGCGGTGCCGCTTGGTTCTTCGAATTGCGACGATTGACGATGATCTTGCCCGACAGGTTCATCGTCTCGCCCAGCTCCTGCTTGACGGTGACGAACCCGCCGTATCGCTCGAGCGGCGTGAGGATGAAGTTGAACGGCGCAAAGTTGAACCGATCGGCGGTGGTGAAATCCTTGAAATCGCTGGCCGGATCATTGGGGACAAGCGGGTTGTAGACCACTGGCCGCCCGATCACCGGACCGCGCAGGGTAAGATCGTTGCCGAGCACGATGAACCGGCCGAGCGGCGTTCCCGAGCTGCACCCGCCGTCGAGGCACGTGTTGGAATAAGGCGCGGGGAACAACGAGATGTTGCGGTCGCCCGAGCTGATCGGGTCCTGCTTCACGAAATTGCCGCCGATGACGATCTTGGTCGGGCCGTCGCCGCCATTGCCCCAGCTCAGCTGGTAATTCTGGGAGAAACCGTCGCCGGCATCATAGCCGCCCAACTGGACCGTTCCGATCAGCCCCTTCTGGCGGGACTTGGTGATAATGTTGACCACGCCGGCGATCGCGTCGGAGCCGTAAATGGCCGATGCGCCGTCCTGCAGCACTTCGACTCGCTCGATCATGCTTTCGGGAATGGCGTTGAGATCGACCGATCCCGGCACGCCCGAGGCCGAGGCCGCGTTGACGAAGCGAAGACCGTCGACCAGCACCAGGGTGCGCTTCGAGCCGAGGTAGCGCAGGTCGATCTCCGCCGCGCCCGCGCCAACCCCGCCACCGTCGGGCGGATTGCCGAAGTTGCCGCTATTGTTGAACTTGCCGTTCAATCCGCCGCCCGCGCTCGGCAAGCGTTGCAGGACTTCGTTGATCGAGTTGAGCCCGGTCTTGTCGATGTCCGCCTTGTCGACGAACGTGACTGGCGAATCCTGGCTGAGCGGGTCGCGGCGAATGCGCGATCCGGTGATGATGATGGCGTCTTGCTCTGCTGCGGGCTCTGCCGCCGTTGCCGGGGCCTGTGCCGCGTCAGCCGGGGGAAGCGAGCTCTGCGCGAGTGCGCCGCCCGAGATCAGCAATGCACCGAGCGAGACGCCCGCGCGGAAAAGAAGCCTGCTGTTCGACATGAATACCCCCTGTTAAGCGACTGTTTAATTAATTTAAATCGCAACAACCACAGAGTATCAAACTGGCTTTGTTTGGGAAGCGGGCGCGGCAAACAAGTCATTGTTGCGACATTATTGCACCACTGCGACGAAACGCAGTGTCTTTTCAGGCGCTTGTTGCAGGCTGCGAGAGATAGGCCAGGCGCCGCATCTCGCGGCGGCCGCGAGTCACCGTATCAAGGATCAGCCCGGCGAACACGCACAGCACCGCGATGATCGTCATACCGGTGACCAGAATCGCGGTCGGGAAACGCGGCACCAGCCCGGTGTCGAGGTACGTCAGCACCAGCGGAATCGCGAGGATGATCGCGACCAGCAGGAACAGGGCGCCGATCAGTCCATAGAATAGCACCGGCCGTTCGATCCGGTACAAGGTCCCGATCGTCTTGAGAATTCGCCACCCGTCGCGGAAGGTCGACAATTTGGACTCCGACCCCTCGGGCCGCGCGCCATAAGCGGTTTCAACCTCCCCCACCGGCATCCGCAATTCCAGCGCATGGACCGAGATCTCGGTCTCGATCTCGAACCCCTCGGACAATACCGGAAAGCTTTTCACAAACCGCCTTGAAAACACCCGATAGCCGGAGAAAATGTCCGAGAAACTGCGCCCGAACAATTTCGACAGCAGGCCGGTAAACACGCGATTGCCGATCACATGCCCACCGCGATAGGCATCCTTGGCCTCGTGCAGCCTGGTCCCCACCACCATGTCGAGCCGGCCGTCGAGCAGCAACTTGACCATCGCCGGTGCGGCTGCGGGGTCATAGGTCAAATCACCGTCGGCCATGATGTACACATCGGCGTCGACGTCGGCGAACATCCGGCGCACGACATTGCCCTTGCCCTGCATCCGCTCATTGCGGACATCGGCCCCCGCCCCGCGCGCCAGCTCAACCGTCCGGTCGCTGCTATTATTGTCGTAAACGTAGATCGCCGCGTCGGGCAATGCCGCGCGGAAGCCCTCGACCGTGCGAACGATCGCCGCTTCCTCATTGTAACAAGGCAGCAGGACAGCAATGCGCAACTGATGTTCGGCGGCCATTGATCCCCCTTGGCTGATGCCCTTGGCTATAAGGGCGATTGACGCGTGGTGGCTAGGCGAATGTTGCAAGCTTGGCGGTAGTAACTTGGAGCAATCGAAAATCGCCCAGCGCCTCGGCGATCGACCACGCCTCGTTCGGCGGAATCACGAAGGCGTCGGCGGGGCCGATCGGCGTGAGATCGCCATGTTTGAGCAACGCCGATCCCGACAGGACGAAGCCGAACACCAGCTCGCCACCATGGCCCGGAAGATCGACATTGCCGCGAAGGATCCGCACATCGGCCAGCCCGCCAGTCGCAGCGCGCATTGCAGTTTGCTGAGCCTCGCCCCCGCCAAGCGCCGTCCACGGCGTTTCGGCGGCGATGTGGCGGAGAAACTGCTGGCCGCCGAAGTCGCGCAGCGGCTCATAGAGCCCGGTCGGAAGCACCAGCTCATGATCGGCGAATGTCTCGTGCAGCGCCGGTGCGCCTATCTCGACCACTTCCAGATCGTCGCCGCTGTCGAGCACGCGATGGCGGATGCCAGGCGGCTGAAGCACAACGTCGCCAACGCGCATCACGAACGGCTCGCCCTGGCCTTCGTATACCACGCGCACCCAGCCCGATCGGACCGCGATCATCTGGAAGCCGATGCGATGGTAATGGACCCAGTCGGCGACCGGCCCGCCGCCGGGGACGCGGATGTGCGAGGCGATATAGCGCCCGCCGAGCCGCGACGGGATGAGGTCGCGATACAGCATTCCCGCGCGCCCTGCCCCGCCGTCGCCGGAAGCGCGGGTCAATACGTACTCGGGCTGGAACGGCGGTAAGTGGTCGCTCGGTCGCGGCGCGCCAGGGTTGGTGGTCAGGCGGAGCGTTCCGCCGGGCCCGCTCAAGATCGCCTCATGCGGATCGTCGGCGGGATAGATGACGTCGAGCCGATAGCCCTCGCTTCGGGCCTGCTCGATGGCAGCATTGAGGTCGGCGCACACTCGTTCGAGCTTGTCACCGACCTCCATGCGTCTGGGCCTTAGCCCTTTTTCTTTGCTGCGGGCTTCTTTGCCGTAGCAGGCTTGGCCGCCGGCTTTTTCGCCGCAACAGCAGGCTTGGCCGGAGCTTTGGCCGAAGCCTTAGCCGAAACCTTCGCCTCAACCTTTACCGGTGCCGCAGCCGTCTTCGGCTCAGTCTTTTTCGCGTCAGCCTTGGCGGCAGGCTTGGCCGCCGCCTTCTTGCCCTTGGCCGGCTTCACATGGTCGTGACCACAGCCCGGCCCGTGAACATGGCCGTCTTCGCTCTCGAGATCGGCTTCAAGTTCCGCGCGGGTCGACGCTCGCTCGGTGACCTCGGCCTTGGCGAACAGGAAATCGACCACCTTGTCCTCATACAGTGGCGCGCGCAGCTGGGCGGCCGCCATCGGCTCCGCTTGCACATATTGGATGAAGCGATCGCGATCTGCGGGTGGATATTGCGATGCGGCCTGGCCTATCAGGCGGTTCATTTCAGCCTGACTTACCTCGACCCCATTGGCCGACCCGATTTCGCTCAGCAACAGCCCGAGGCGCACGCGGCGCTCGGCGATGCCCCGATAATCATCGGCTTCGCTCTCGATTTCCTTGAGCGACGCGGCCGGATCCTCGTCATGGCTCGCTTCATGCTTGAGCTGTTCCATGATGTTGGTGAACTCGGCCTCGACCATCGACGGCGGAACGTCGAAATCATGGTCGGCGGCAAGCTGGTCGAGCAAGCGCCGCTTCATGTGGGTGCGGGTCAGCCCGTTCAATTCCTGCTGTACCTGTTCGCGGATCAATCCCTTGAGCTGATCGATACCCGTGAGCCCCAGCGTCTTGGCGAATTCATCGTCGAGCTTGGTCTCGGCGGCGGTCTTCACCTCGGTCGCCTTGATCGAGAAGACCGCGGCCTTGCCCTTCAGATTCTCGGCCTGGTAATCGGCCGGAAATTTGACATCTACGTCCTTCTCGTCGCCGACCTTGACCCCGACCAGCCCTTCTTCGAACCCCGGGATCAGCGACCCCGAGCCCAATTCGACCGACATGCCTTCGCCCGTCCCGCCGTCGAACGCCACACCCTTCACCTTGCCGGCGAAGTCGATCACGACCAGATCGCCCATCGCGGCCTTGTGGCCCTTGGGCGCAGTCTTCCACGCCTTTTGCGACGCCGCGAGCGTCTTCAATTGGGTGTCGACCACCTTGTCGTCGGCCTCGACCGTCAACCGCTCGAGCTGGAGCTTGTCGATCTTGGGCTTGGGCACATCCGGAAGCGTCTCGAGACGAACCTTGATCTCGGCATCCTTGCCGGGGGTATAGCCTTCGTCGAGTTGGACCTCGGGCTGCATCGCCGGACGCAATTTCTTGTCGCTGAGCAGGCCCTGCACGCCTTGCTGGACCGCGCTCGACAATGCTTCCTGGTGGAGTGCATCGCCGTGCATCTTGCGAATGAGATTGGCCGGAACCTTGCCGGGGCGGAAACCGGGCATCTTGATCGTCGGCGCGATGCGCTTGATTTCCTGGTCGAGCCGAGCATCGATATCCTTGGCGGCGATGGTCAGCGTATAGGCCCGCTTGAGGCCCGAATTTTCCGTCTCGACGGTCTTCATGATGTTGCGCATTCCCGTAGAAAAATTATCTGGCCCGTAGAAAAAATTATCTGGTCCGCATGGTGGCGAAGGTGGTGCGGGCGAAGGGACTCGAACCCCCACATCTTGCGATACTGGTACCTAAAACCAGCGCGTCTACCAATTCCGCCACGCCCGCGCGGACGCCATTAAGGTGCGCGGCCTATAGCAAGGATCGCAGCCGGGGCAAGCCAGTCGGACGCTTAAGCAACTCATTCGTGCGTCGAGGCGTTTGATTGCAAAAGGAGAAACGCGATGATGCAGGACAATCCACCCCCCGAAACACCCGATCCGCAGCCGAGCCAAGCGCCCGCCGAAACTCCGCCGATGGAACCGCCGATCGACGTTCCCTCACCCGCGTCGCCCGGGACCGAAGCCCCGACCACGCCAATCTCGCCGGTTGCCTGATGGCAAGCGCACCGCCCGAGCCTCCGCCCGAGCCGATCCCTGGGGAAGTCGAACCGCCCCCGCCGCCCGATCCGGTCGCTCGCTAAATCTCAGCGGGCGGGGCAGACGGCCCCCGGCGCGTCGGCCAAACACTTGCCGTCAACCGCGCCCGCTGGAAGCGCGAGCCCCATCGACGCGGCAATGGTCGGCAGGATATCGACCGTCTCGACCGGCTGGTCGATGCTTTTCGCGCCATAGCCAGAACGCCAGAAGATGATCGGCACGCGCCGGTCATAATCCCACACGCTGCCGTGGGTCGCGACATAACCGCCCTTGGTATCCGCGATCGGGGTGATGTCCTTCTTGAGCAACACCACGAAATCGCCCGACCGGCTCGCGTCGAACGATGCCCGCGCGCGCTCGATCAAGCTCCATTTATCGGGCGCACTAGTCGGCATCGCGGTCCGATCCAGCAGGTCGTGGGTAAATACCGCTGCGACCTGCGGGTGCGCGCGATAGATTGCGACCGCTGCTGCGAGCACGCGGGCGCGCTGGCCCATCGCGGCGGCGCGATCGACATAGATGTCCCCGAAATTCGATCCGTAGAGCACCGACCCGGGCAGCCCGAACTTTGTCGCCAGTGCCTTGCCGACGTTCGACGCCGAAATCGACGGATCGACCCGCGCCGCGCCCGCCACGCCGGCGGCTCGTTCGCGCTCGGGGATGTCCTTGCCGCCATGATCGGCGGTCAGCACGACCGAATAATCGCCCACCTCACGGTCGAGGAACGCCAGGAAATCGCCGAGGTCGCGGTCCAGCGAGAGCAATTGCAGGCACATTTCCTGCCCGCCACTTCCATAGCGATGGCCAACATAATCGGTCGCGCTAAGTCCCAGCGTTAGCAGGTCGGGTGCGGCCCCCTTTCCCAGCTTCATCTCGCGCACCAGCCCGGCGGCAAGCGCCATTGTCGCGCCGTCGAAGGCGGGTGACGCGCGGAACAAGGTCAAGTCGCCCGCCGCCCGCGCAAAACGCCCTGCCCCGACCGGCTGCCCACCGCCAGCAACCGCCACGTCCTGCGCCTTGGACGAGCACAGGGCCGGTGGTTCGAGCGGTGCTTGCGGCTGCGCCACCAGATTGGCGACCGCCGTTCGCGCCGAGGTCAAAGATTGCGGGATCGCCGCCCCCTTGAGGTCGGTCGCAAAGGTCTTGCCGTTCCAATACCAGCGCTGGTCGGGCTGCTGCCCGCTCATCATCACCGCCGCGCGATCCTTGCCCGCCACCGCGATGGTCCGGCTCGTTGGCCACTGGCGCTTCATATATTCACCCAGTGTCGGCACCTTGAGGTGCATCGGCGACACGGCGTACGCGCTCGACGACGTTCCCGCGACGCGCTCGTCCTCGGCGCAATAGACGGCTTTGTCGGACCGTGTTTGCGACAGATCGTACCAGACATTGGCGATGATCCCGCTGCGCGCCGGATGGACCCCGGTCAGGATGGTGGAATGACCCGGGCAGGTTTCGCTCGCGGCATGCCCCTGATAGGCGCGCGGATAAACCGTCCCCTGCCTGAGCCGCGCAAACCCACCCTGCAGCACCGGCGCATATTGGTCGAACAGGTCGGACGAAAACTGGTCGACCGAAATGACCACGGTGAGTTTCGGCGCTGGGGTCGGCGCGGGTTGCGCCGTCGCCGTCGAGGCGGCAGCGATCAGCAGGACAGGCAACAAACGCATTCTCAAACTCCTCAGCCCGCCAATTTCGCCCGCAGCCGTTCGTTGACTACGCCGGGGTTGGCCTTGCCCGCCATCGCCTTCATCGTCTGGCCGACGAAGAAGCCGAACAATGCCTCTTTGCCATCCTTATATTGCAAAACCTTGTCGGCATTGGCGGCGAGGATTTCGTCGATCCGCGCGTCGATTTCGCCGGTGTCGCTGGTCTGCTTGAGGCCGCGCTCTTCGACGATCCTGCTTGGGGCGTCGCCGGTTTCGAGCATGATCTCGAACACCTGCTTCGACAGGCTGCCGCTGATCGTCCCGTCGGCCACCAAGGTCAGCAATTCCGCCGCTTCGGCCGGCGAAATGCCGGTCGTCGCGAGCGTCTCGCCGCGCTTGTTGAGCGCACCGAACAGTTCGGAGGTCATCCAGTTAGCGCCCTGAACCGCCGGCGCACCGGCATCGAGCAACGCATCGAACCAATGCGCGGTCTCGACTTCCGCGGTTAGCACGCTGGCGTTGTAGGGCGTGATCCCAAGCCCCTCGAACCGCTTGCGCTTGGCATCGGGCAGTTCGGGCAAGCTCTCGCGGCACTCTGTCAGGAACGCCTCGTCCAGTTCCAGCGGCAGCAGATCGGGGTCGGGGAAATAGCGATAATCATGCGCATCTTCCTTCGACCGCAATGTCCGCGTCACATTCTTGTCGGGGTCGTACAGCCGCGTCTCCTGCGCGATCGCACCGCCGCTCTCGAGCACTTCGACCTGCCGCTTCGCCTCGCTCTCGATCACCGCCATCACGAAGCGCACGCTATTGACGTTCTTGGTCTCGGTCCGCGTTCCCAGTTCGCCGCCCGGCTTGCGCACGCTGACATTGACGTCGGCGCGCATCGATCCTTCTTCCATATTGCCGTCGCACGACCCGACATAGCGCAGGATCGCCCGCAGCTTCCGCACATAGGCCCCTGCTTCGCCGGGCGAACGCATGTCGGGCTTCGACACAATCTCCATCAGCGCCACGCCCGAGCGGTTGAGATCGACGTAGGACATGGTCGGATGCTGGTCGTGCATCAACTTGCCCGCGTCCTGCTCGACATGGATGCGCTCGACGCCGATCGTCTTCGCGCTGCTCTCGTCCTTCTCGTCGGTCAGGACCGTGATCGACCCCTCCCCCACGATCGGGTGATACAGCTGCGAAATCTGATAGCCCTGCGGCAGATCGGCGTAGAAATAATTCTTCCGGTCGAAGCGCGACCAGGCATTGATCTGGGCCCCGATCGCCATCCCGGTGCGCACCGCCTGTCGAATGCATTCGCGGTTTGGCACCGGCAACATCCCCGGCAACGCCGCATCGACCAGGCTCACCTGCGTGTTGGGCTCCGCGCCAAAGGTGGTCGAGGCGCCGGAGAATAATTTGGCGTTGGACGTCACCTGCGCGTGGACCTCAAGGCCGACCACGACCTCCCATTCGCCGGTCTCGCCGTGAATTCGATAGTCGCTCACCACCACTTCTCCGCCCGCGCCGTAAATCCGGCGCGCTCCTCGATTGCCAACCCAGCATTAAGCACGCTTTGCTCATCGCATTCGCGCCCGATCAGGTGCAGCCCGAGCGGCAAGCCCTGCGCGTCGAGCCCACCCGGAACGCTCATCGCCGGTAGCCCCGCCAAACTCGCCGGGACCGCGAACACGTCGTTGAGATACATCGCCAGCGGGTCGCTGATTTTCTCGCCCAGCCCGAACGCCGCGCTCGGCGCGGTCGGGGTCAGGATCAGGTCGCACGCCTCGAACGCCTGCGCGAAGTCGCGCTTGATCAGCGTCCGCACCTTCTGCGCCTTGGTGAAATACGCATCATAATAGCCCGCCGACAGCACATAGGTGCCGATCATAATCCGCCGTTTAACCTCCGCGCCAAAGCCGGTGTCGCGGGTCGCGGCGTACATGTCGTCGAGGCTCTTCACCCCCATCTCGCGCAGGCCGTAACGCACCCCGTCATAACGCGCGAGGTTGGACGAGGCTTCGGCCGGGGCGATGATGTAATAGGTTGGCAGCGCATATTTGGTGTGCGGCAGGCTGATCTCGACGATCTCGGCCCCCGCATCCTTCAGCCAGGCGATCCCCTGGTCCCATAGCGTGTTAATCTCCTCGGGCACGCCGTCGATGCGATATTCCTTGGGAATCCCGACGCGCTTACCTTTGAGATTGCTTGATAACCCCGATTCCCACTGCGGTACCGGCAGGTTAAGGCTGGTTGCGTCCTTGACATCGAAGCCCGCCATATTTTCAAGCAATATCGCGCAATCGCGCACATCCTTGGCCATCGGCCCGGCCTGGTCGAGCGACGAGGCAAACGCCACGATCCCCCACCGCGAGCAGCGACCGTAAGTCGGCTTGATACCCGAGATGCCGACAAACGCCGCGGGCTGGCGGATCGAGCCGCCGGTGTCCGTGCCAGTGACACCCGGCGCCATCCCTGCCGCGACCGCCGCCGCCGATCCGCCCGAGCTCCCGCCCGGGGTCAGCGCGACATTGCCCCCGTCATTGCGCTTCCAGGGGCTGATTACCGGCCCGTAGGCGCTAGTCTCGTTGGACGATCCCATCGCGAATTCGTCCATGTTGAGCTTGCCCAACATCCCCGCGCCCGCCGCCTTCAACTTGCCCGATACGGTCGATTCATAAGGTGGCTTGAACCCGCGCAGGATGTTCGACCCGGTGGTCGATGCGACCCCCTCAGTGCAGAACAAATCCTTGATCCCCAATGGGATACCAGACAATGGCTGAACAGCGTCAGAACCCCGCGCCGCGTCCGCAACATCGGCCGCTGCAAGCGCAAGCTCGGGAGTCTCCACGGTCCAAGCATTCAATGCCCGCCCGGCCTCGACTGCCGCGTTAAACGCCCCGGCAATTTCCCGCGCCGAAAAATCCCCGCCACGAAAGCCGTCGCGAAGCTGGGCAATAGTCTTTGATGTAAGCTCGGACACTATTCGATCACCTTCGGCACCGCGAAAAACCCGTGCTGGGCGTCGGGCGCATTAAGCAACACCTTGTCGCGGACATCGCCATCATCGACCACGTCGTCGCGCAACCGCGTCGGGATATCGATCACTGCGGTCAGCGGCTCGATCCCGTCGGTGTCGACTTCACCGAGCTGCTCAACCCAGCCCAGGATATTGTTGAGCTCGGGCACCATCTTGTCGATCTCGGCATCGCTCAGCGCGAGCCGGGCGAGCTTGGCGACGTGGCGCACTTGGGCTTCATTGACTGACACGTTGTTCGTTCCTTCATGTCGACCAGCGACTTGAAGGGCGCGCCTATCAGCCCCTCCCCGCGCCTTCAAGCACAGTTGCCGCTTGGATGATGCGCGGCTAGGGCGCGGCCCATGCTCGCTCGACGCTTCCTTGGTTGTATATTCCTCCTCACCGTCATCGCGGTCGCGATCGGCTTTGCCGTCTATCAATTCGGCGGGTCGATCCTGATCAAGCAGGCCACGCCCAAGGGCCATTTTGTCGCACCCAAGGCCGCCGACGGCCCGGATTATGCTAAACTCGAAAACTGGGTCGACCGCCCCGGCACGGCCCCCTCGGACTCGGTGTGGATGCCCGACGGCATGGCCCCCATTGCCGGCGACAAGCCTGCCGCGACCTTCTTCATCCACCCCACAACCTATCTCCAGAACGACCGCTGGAACGCCCCGCTCGTGCCGACCGGCCAGAATGAGTCGCGCATTCACCTGTTTGTCCAGAGCCAGGCGAGCGCGTTTAACGCGGTCTCGACCATCTGGGCGCCGCGCTACCGGCAGGCGGCGTTCGGCGCCTTCCTGCTCAAGAGCGATGACGCGACCAAGGCGCTCGACCTCGCTTATCGCGACGTCCTTGCCGCGTTCGACGTCTTCCTCGCTGCCCAACCGGCAAGCAAGCCTGTCATCCTCGCCGGCCACAGCCAGGGTGCGCTGCATCTGTCGCGCCTCCTCGCCGACCGCCGCGATGCGCTCAAGGGTCGCCTCGTCGCCGCCTATGTCGTCGGCTGGCCATTGTCCGCCACCGCCGACCTCCCCGCGATGAGCCGCACCGCCTGCGCCACCCCCGACGAAATCGGCTGCATCCTGTCATGGCAAAGCTTCTCCGAGCCCGCCAACCCCGCCCTGGTGATGGATTCGTGGGTCGGCACCAAAAGCGCCAACGGCATCGTCCGCCAGCGCGCGGACATGGTCTGCGTCAATCCGCTGACCGGCACCAGCGGCGGCTCGGCCCCAGCCTCCGCCAACCTCGGCACGCTCCAGCCCTCGGCCAATTTCGCCACCGCCACCTCCTACGCGGGCCAGGTCAGCGCACGCTGCTCCAACGGCCTTCTGCTCGTCGCGGGCGACTTGCCGAGCGTCGGCGGGTTCGTTCTGCCCGGCAATAATTACCATCCGTTCGATTATGCTTTGTTCTGGGGATCGATCCGCGCCGATGCCGCGCGCCGGCTCGCCGCCTTTAAATGATCGCGTTCACCGCCGCCGACTTCCGCGCCGCGCTCCCCGCCAACGGCGGCCGCCTGCTCGGTCTCGATGTCGGTACCAAAACCATCGGCCTCGCCACCTGCGACAATGGCTGGAGCTACGCCACCGCCGCCGAGACGCTGCGCCGAACCAAATTCACCGCCGACCTCGCAACGCTCGCCGCCCTGATCGAGCGCCACGCCATCATCGGCCTCGTCGTCGGCCTGCCGCTCAACATGGATGGCAGCGACTCGCCGCGCACCCAGTCGGTCCGCGCCTTTGCCCGCAACCTCCTGCCCCTCGCCCGCCCATTGCTGATGTGGGACGAACGCTGGTCGACGGTCGCGGTCGAGCGGGTGATGATCGAGGCCGACATGAGCCGTGCCAAGCGCGCCACCCTGATCGACGCCCACGCCGCCGCGCATATCCTGCAGGGCGCGATCGACGCACTGGTCAATCTGCCCGAGCTTGGCTAGCAGCAGCGCTCATGGACCTGCTTTCGATCGACGGCCTCAGCGACGCGCACATCGCGACCATTCTCGATGAGGGCGACCGCTGGTTCACCTTCAACCGTCAGCCCCGCCGCCATTCGGACAAGCTCGACGGCCTCACGATCGTCAACGCCTTCTTCGAAAATTCGACCCGCACGCTGCTGAGCTTCGAAATCGCCGCCAACCGCCTCGGTGCGCAGGCGGTGACGATGCAGGTCGAAATGAGCTCGATCAAGAAAGGCGAAACCCTCGCCGACACCGCGCGCACCTTGAACGCAATGCGCCCCGACGCCTTGATCATCCGCCACGGCACCAGCGGCGCCCCGGCCAGCATTGCCGCCATCATGGACTGCCCGGTAATAAACGCCGGCGATGGGTCGGGCGAGCATCCGACCCAGGCGTTGCTCGACGCCGCCACCATCCGCCGCCATTTCGGTCGCATCGAAGGATTGAATATCGCGATCTGCGGCGATTTGAAACACAGCCGAGTTGCCCGCTCGAACGTGAAGCTCCTCGCTCGCCTGGGTGCCGAGGTCCGCCTCGCCGGCCCGCCCGAATTGCTCCCCGCCGACTTCGCCGGAAATGGCTCGATCGACGCGGCGGTTGACGGCGCAGACGTGGTAATGATGCTGCGGATCCAGCGCGAGCGGCTCGACGAGGAATTTGGCGACGCGCCGGGCGAATATCTCGCGCGCTACGGGCTGACCGCCGCGCGCATGGCCAAGGCCGCGCCGGATTCGGTAGTGATGCACCCCGGCCCGATCAATCGCGGCGTCGAGATCGACACCGCGCTCGCCGACCATCCCGAGCGGTCATTGATCATTCTTCAGGTGGAGATGGGGGTCGCGGTCAGGATGGCCTGTCTCGACCTCCTGACCGCCGAACGCCTGATTACTTAGAGCGACGCCATCCGCACCGGGCGTTCCCCGGCGACGGAGCGCACGAAGCATGCCCCGCCCCTGGTCTTGAGGGCCGAGCACAGGTTCTGCGCATGGCCCTGCGAGGCAAAGCCGCTGACCGACAGGCGATAGACCGTGCCACGCGGCCCATCGAACCGCGCCGTCCCCGGCTTGTACCCACGCAGCGAAGGATATTTCGCGGCCACCTTGTTCCACGCCGCCGCCACATTGGCCTGAGACGCATAAGCCCCCAGCTGAACCACAGATTTGCTGCTCCCCGACGCAATCGCGAATGAGGCGCGGCGCACCGGCAGGCGGCTGTCGTTAAAGCTTGCGGCGCGCGGCGAAAGCCCCGGCTTGGCAATATTCTTTGAAGCAACGCGCTTTGCCTTGGGCGCTGCAACCGCCGCAACCATTGCCCGAACCTGCTCGACCGCAACAACCGGCGAAGCCGCAACCTCGATCGGTGTGATCGCAACTTCGGCGACCGGCACAATATCGGCCGCTGCAACCGGCTCCGGCGCAACTGCAACTTCCTCGATCATCGGCAGTGCGGGCTCGGCGACAACCGGCACAACAGCGACCGGCTCGGCTTCCGCCATCCGCACATCGCTCTTGGGCTGGACCAATGCCAGGCGCACCGGCTGGCCCGGATCGCTCGCCGCCGGATTGATCCCAGTCAGCGACGCCACCTGGTCCGATGCCTTGGCCGGCTTGGCAAAGGTCATCCACTGCTGGACTCGCGCATCGACCTGGTCAGCCGGAATATCCTGCGCCGCGACCAATTTGGCCTGTTCCCAATTGCCCGACAGCGCATGGGCCAACGCCAAATTCTGACGAACCCTCGAATCGGCCCCGGTCTCGCGCGCTGCGGCGTCGAGCGCCGCAACCGCAGCCTGCGGTTGACCCGCAAGCGCCAGCGCCAGTCCGTAATCGGCCGGGTCGAGCATGCCGCGCGATGCTTCGAGCACCGCCATTGCCTCATCATTCTTGCCCTGCGCGATGGTTACCAGCGCGAGCTTCAGCACAACCTGTGGCTGATTGCCCATCAGGCTCAGCGAATCGCGATAGGCGCTTTCGGCCGAGGCAAAGCGTCCAGCCCCGAAATACGCCCCGCCGAGCAAGGCGCGGAAGCCGGCATCATTGGGCGTGTTGCCAACCGCGCGCTCGGCGAGCGACACCGCCGTCGCAAAGTCGCCCGCATCGAGCGCCGCCTGGGCGCGCGTCGCAATGCCGATGTTCGACTTGTCGATCTTGTCGCCGAAAATCGACGAGCGGCTGGCGATATGAGCGTTGGTGGTGGCACAACCAGTGAGGGTACCGATCATCCCGACGGCGGTCAGTGCAGTTCCAAGACGCAGCGACTTACCCATCACAAATTCCCTTCGCTTAATTGCTAGCGTTTTTCTTGCCCGGCGCATGGCTCGCCATGCCATCGAGTTCGGGCATGTCGGACAGCAGTGCATCGAGTGCATCGGTGACCAGTTGCTGAGCCGACCGGCCGGTGACGGCGCAGGCCAGGCGCAGTTTCAGGTGACGATCCTTGTCGAGGCGAAGCGTGAACGCCGCCTTGGCCTTCGATCCGGGCAGCGCACGCGGCCTGGTCGATCGGCGCGGCGCGGCCACTGCGGGTTGCTCGAACACCGGCGCAAAATCGGCGGCGACCGGCTCGATCGCCATCGCCTTGCGCGCCGGCATCGAGACCACGTCGGCCGAATCCACCCCGACCGGGAATGCAGGCATTTCGCCTTCGAATACTTCGGCGGTTTCGTCATAATCCTCGTCGCCTTCGGCCTCGACGGCGTTGAAGGCGTCGGCCAGCTCGGCATGCTGATCGTGGACCGGCGACCCGATTGGGGTCAGCGCGGAAAGTGGGTTGCGAATTGGCTGCGGGGCGATGTCCTCGCCAAAACCGTCATGCTCCGAATCGGTGTCGGGCAGAATCGCCGGCTTGGGCGGTTCGAACCCCATGTCGTTCCAGCCAAGATCCTCAAGCCCAGCGCCATGTTGGCCGCCGAAACCTTGCGGACGCATCGCCGGGCGCGCGCCACCCTTGCGGGCAAGCAGGCCGGACGACAAAGATGCGAAGGCTTTGGGCTCGCCCATGCTGGGCACTCCTTACTGGCCCGCCACGCGGCGGCCGAAACCACCAACGGGACGGGGACTGGCAGCTGGCGCTTGGCCGGGGGCTGCGAATACGGTGCGGCGGAAATTCTTTTCCAGCCGGTCGGAGATATAATCCCACAATTCGACAACTTCGCGCGCGGAACGCCCATTGGGGTCGACTTCCATTACCGTGCGGCCATCGATCATCGACGCTGCGAAATCGGTGCGGTGATGAAGCGTGACCGGGGCGACGGTGCCATGCTGCGACAGCGCAACGGCGGCTTCATAAGTGATCTTGGCTTTCGGAGTCGCGCCGTTGACGACGAACAGCAACGGCTTGCCGGCGCGGTCGCACAGATCGACCGTGGCGCCGACGGCGCGCAGATCGTGCGGACTCGGGCGAGTCGGGATGACGATCAGTTCGGCCACTGCGATGACCGATTGGATCGCCATGGTGATGGCCGGCGGCGTATCGATCACGGCCAGGCGAAACCCTTGCTGACGAAGCACCTCGAGATCCGACGCAAGACGAGCGACGGTGGTCTGGGCAAAGGCCGGCATGTCGGCCTCGCGCTCGTTCCACCAATCGGCCAGTGAACCTTGCGGATCGATATCGATGAGGCAGACGGGCCCAGCGCCCGCCAATTGCGCTTGCACCGCCAGATGCCCGGACAGGGTCGTCTTCCCCGATCCGCCCTTCTGCGATGCCATTGCCAGAACGCGCATTCTATTCCCCTCGCCCAAATATGACGCTGATCAGGCTCCCAACTGGCAGGAAAGGCTCTAATTATTGGTTAATGTCGGCCCGACCTTGTTGCCGGGCCTCGGGCGTGGCTAAGCTGGAAGAACGGGATTGAGCGTGAGGCGAATGACAATGCGGGCGGCGATACTTGCAGCGATGATGGCGATTGCCCTGCCCGGCTCGGCAATGGCAGCACAGGTCGAAACGGTCCGCTCGGGGATTGATGCGTGGCAGCAGGGCAATCCAGCCAAGGCGGTCGCGATCTGGCGCGGCCTTGCCAATCAAGGCGATAATGATGCCGCCTTCAATCTCGGCCAGGCCTATCGCCTTGGCCGCGGGGTCGCTGCCGACAGCGGTGAAGCCAAGAAATGGTTTGAACGCGCGGCGCGGGCCGGCCACCTCGATGCGCAGGTCAGCCTGGGCCTGTTGTTGTTCGACATCGGGGATCGCGCCAATGCGCTCGACTGGCTGAAACGCGCTGCCGAACGCGGTGAACCGCGCGCCTTGCTCGTCACCGGCACTGCGTTATTCAACGGCGATGGCCTCAAGCGCGATCCGGTGCTGGGCTATGCTTATGTTAGCCGCGCGGCGGCGCAGGGGCTTGCCCCCGCCAAGGCCACGCTCGCCGACATGGACAAGGTGATGCCGCTCGAAGATCGGCAAAAGGGAGTAGCGCTCGCGCTTGCAGCCGCGACGGTCAAGACGGCCACCACCCGGGCCACTCCGGTCAGGAGCGCTGTGGCCAAGGTCCTTCCAGCCAAAGTGGCTCCCCCTTCGGCCCCCAAGCCGAAATCGGTCGCTGCCCTCACGTCAGCCGGCGGCTGGCGAATCCAGCTCGGCGCGTTCGGCAATCGTGGTGCGGCGCAGGCGTTGTTCGCGCGGCTCGCGCCCTCGCTCGGCGGCGCACAAAGCTATTATATCTCGGTCGGCACGATCACCCGGCTCCAGGCCGGCCCTTATCCGTCGAGCGCAGTCGCCGCGCAGGCGTGCGCCCGGCTCAAACCCCAGCCCTGCTTCGCGGTCGCCGCTAAATAACCCAATCCCTGCGCGCGATGCCCTGCGCCCACAGCAACGCGTCGAGCCCGTGATGGTCGAGCCGCGCATCGGCCACCGCTACCAACGCCGGCTTGCCGCGATAGGCCACCCCCTGTCCCGCCGCCTGCACCATCCCTATGTCATTGGCCCCGTCGCCGATTGCCAGTACATCCTCCGGGTCGATCCCGCGATCAGCACATTCGATCATCATCGCCGCCTTCTTGGCCTCGGCATCGACGATCGTTCCAACCAGTAAACCGTTCAACTTATTGCCTTTTTTTCCAAGTCGGTTGGCCGCATGATGCTCGAAGCCAACCGCCGCAGCGACCGGCTCGACAAAGTCCAAAAACCCCCCTGACACCAGCAACGTTCCCGCCCCCCGCGCTCGCATCGTCCGCACCAACGTCGCGGCCCCGGGGTTGGGCCTGATCCGCTCATCGAGGCAGCGCTTGATGACTGCGATATCAATCCCTTTGAGCAGCGCCACGCGCTCGATCAGCGCCTCGGCGAAGTCGAGTTCGCCGTTCATCGCGCGCTCGGTGATCGCCGCGATCCTCTGTTTGATCCCGGCATAATCCGCCAGTTCATCGATACATTCCTGCCCGATGATCGTCGAATCCATGTCGGCGGCGAGCAACTTCTTCTCACGACCCGCCAAGTACTGGACGATCACGTCACAGCCTTCCCAGCCTTCGAGCGCCGCCCGTGCCGCCGCCGCGTCCGCGACCAGCAGATCGGCCGCATCGCTCGCGTCCACCCAGCCATGCAGCCGCGACCCCGGCACGCGGTCGATCGCCGCGGCGAGCAGCCTATCATCGAGCCGTCCGGCTGCTATCAGCGTCGCAATGATCAAGTCGTTTCCTCCGCTCGCCCTAATCGCCGGTCCGACCGCAAGCGGCAAGAGTGCGCTCGCGCTGGAACTCGCGAGGCTGCGGAACGGCGTCATCATCAACGCCGACAGTGCGCAGCTCTACCGCGACCTGCCAATTCTCTCCGCCGCGCCTTCGCTAGAAGAGCGCGCAAGCGTCGACCACCGCCTCTACGGTGTCCGTGACGGCGCCGATCCCTGCTCGGCCGCCGGCTGGGCAGCCCTGGCGCGCGCCGAAATTGCCAGCGTTCACGCTGAGGGCCGCCTGCCAATTCTGGTCGGCGGCACCGGCCTGTACATCCGCACCTTGCTCGACGGGATCGCGCCAGTGCCCAAGATCGACCCCGCAATCCGCGACACGATCCGCAATCGCTCGGTCGCGGACAATCGCGCCGAGCTCGTCCGCCTCGACCCCGAGGCCGCCGCCCGTCTGAACCCCGCCGACACCACGCGCATCGCCCGCGCGCTCGAAGTCGTCAGATCGAGCGGTCACCCCTTGTCCCACTGGCAACAGCAGCGCGAAGGCGGGATCGTCGATACGATCGACCTCAAGCCGCTGATCCTGCTCCCGCCGCGCCCCTGGCTCTACCAGCGCTGCGACCAGCGTTTTGCCGCGATGATCGACCAGGGCGCGGTCGATGAAGTCCGCCGCTTGCTCGCCCGCAGCCTCGACCCCAATCTCCCCGTCATGCGCGCCATTGGCGTCGCCGAGATCGCCAGTGGCAGTGTCAATATCGTTACGCTTGGGCAACAATCGACCCGCCGCTACGCCAAGCGCCAATATACCTGGTTCGCCAACCAGCCCCCCGCCGACTGGCCGCGACACTTCGCGCCATATGATGCTCGCAGTGCGAACCACGCGCTGGCGCTGCTCGGTGCCGAACGCTAGTCACGCCCGATGGACCGGATTTTCGACCCCGACATCGACCCCGCCCCACTAATCGGCAAACGCGTCGCGATCATTGGCTATGGCAACCAAGGCCGCGCGCAATCGCTCAACCTCCACGACAGCGGTATCGACGTTGTCGTCGGCCTTCGCGATGGCTCGACCACTGCCGCCGAAGTTCAGGCAGTTGGCCTCGCCACGGCATCGCTCGGAGATGCGGTCGCCAGCGCCGAGCTAGTCATGCTTCTCATCCCCGACGAGACCATGGCCGGCGTTTACGGCCAGATCGAACCCCACCTCCGCCCCGGAGCAGCATTGGGGTTCAGTCACGGTCTCGCGATCCACTTCAAATTCATCAAACCCCGCTCCGACCTCGACGTCTTCCTCCTCGCCCCCAAAGGCCCCGGCACCGCGCTGCGCTCACTCTACGTCGCCGGCGACGGCATGACGTCACTATGGGCGGTCGCACAGGATAGCAGCGGCAACGCCCGCGCCACCGCCCTCGCCTACGGCCAGGCAATCGGCAGCGGCCGCGCTGGCCTGATCGCCTCGAGCTTTGCCGAAGAATGCGAAGCCGATTTGTTCAACGAGGGTGCCGTGGTGTGGGGTGCGGTGCCCGAAGTGCTGATCGCCGGGTTCGACACGCTGGTCGAGGCCGGGATCTCGCCCGAAGTCGCTTACATGGAATGCGTTGGCGAACTGAAATTGCTCGCCGGACTGATCGAAGCGCGCGGCATTGCCGGAATGCGCGAGGCGATCAGCAACACCGCCGAGCTCGGCGCGCTGATCGGTGGACCCCAGGTGATCGGCGACGATGTCCGTACCGCCATGCGCGCCTTGCTCGCCACGGTCCGCGACGGCTCGTTCGCGCGGGCCTTGTCCGATGAAGAAGCCAGCGGATACCCATTGCTAAGGGCTGCCCGGCGCAAGGCACGCGGCCTCGCGGTCGAAGCTGCCCGCCTTAAACTCGAAGATTAACCGATGATCTCGTTGTCGACATGTGGCCGCTCACCGACGCTCGCCCGCTCGACATAGGCGCGCTGCATCTTGCGATGCGCTTCGGCGGCGTTGGGGTCGGCCGCTTCCTTGGCGAGTTTTTCTTCCTCGGCGGCGCGGTTCGCGAAATACATCCGATCCTGCTCGCTCATGGCACGTCCCCTCGCTCTCAAGCCCATGCTTAGCAGAAATCCGCCAAAAACAAAACGCAGCTCTTACTTTCGCCCGAACAATTTTTCGATGTCGCCATGCGCCAGCTTGACCCACGTCGGGCGGCCATGATTGCATTGGCCAGAGTGCGGCGTGACTTCCATTTCGCGCAGCAGCGCATTCATTTCCGCCACCGACAGGATGCGCCCCGCGCGGACCGATCCGTGACAGGCAATCGTCGCCGCGACCAGGTCGAGCCGGTCACGCAAGGCGAGTGCAGTTCCCAGCTCGGCCAGTTCGCCCGCCAGATCGGCCAGCAACCCCGGCACATCGGCCTTCCCGAGCGGCGCCGGCGTCGCCCGCACCAGCATCGTTGTCGGTCCGAACCGCTCAATCTCCAGCCCAAGTTCGCCTAGCTCTCCCGCCGCGCCCTCAAGCCGGTCGCAATCGACCTCATCCATTTCAACCGGCTCGGCGATCAGCAAAGCCTGGCGCGCAATTGCCCCGCCCGCGCTCGCCTTGCGCATCCGTTCGAGTACCAGTCGCTCGTGCGCGGCATGCTGGTCGACGATCACCAGCCCGTCCTCAGCCTCGGCGACAATATAGGTCGCCGCAACCTGCCCGCGGGCGATCCCAAGCGGGTAATGCACTTCCGTCGGATTGATCGGCGCTGCCATTTCGGCACGTCCCTGAGGAAGCGCGAACGTGCCTGAATGATCTGTCACCCCCCCGAACGCGGGGACCCCGCTTTCGGGATGCGTGAAAAAAGTAGCAGGGTGCTCGCTTTCGCGGGCAAGACGATCGAACTCGCTCGTCCAGTTGGCCGTCGCCGCAAATTGCTCGCGCGCCGAACTGCGATGACCGGCCTCATCCAGCGCCGCGCGCAATCCGCCGATTATCAGTCCCCTTACTGCTGCGGGATCGCGGAACCTCACCTCGGTCTTGGCCGGGTGGACGTTGATGTCGACTTCGTCGCCCGCCACCTGGATGAATAAGGCCGCCACCGGATGCCGATCGCGCGCCAGCAAATCGCGATAGGCGCCGCGCAACGCTCCGACCAGCAGCCGGTCCTTCACCGGGCGCGAATTGACGAACAGATATTGCTGGTCGGCCATCCCGCGGTTGAAGGTCGGCAGGCTGACCACCCCGGTCAGATGCAGGCCGTCGCGAATACAATCGATCCCCAGCCCATGCCGGTCGAGGTCGTGGCTGAGCAACGCCGCCACCCGCCCCGGCCCGTCGCTCGGCTGGAGCGACAATATCCGCCGGCCGTCATGATCGAGCGTGAAGCCCACATCCGCCCGCGCCATCGCCAGCCGACGCACCGAATCGAGGCTCGCGGCATATTCGGCGCGGGGGGAGCGCAGAAACTTGCGCCGTGCAGGCACCTTGTCGAACAGCCCTTCGACCCGCACCCGCGTCCCGGGCGGAAGCGAAGCCGGCCCCTCACCCGCCGGTGCGCCATGATCGATTTCGAGCCGCCAGCCTTCGCCGCCATCCCTTTCCCGGCTCTCGATCGTCAGCCGCGCCACGCTCGCAATCGATGGCAGTGCTTCACCGCGAAAGCCAAAACTGGCGACATCCTCGATCCGGTCGTTGGGCAATTTGGAGGTCGCGTGACGTTCGATCGCGAGGCGTATGTCGGCTGGGCTCATGCCCGATCCGTCATCGGTCACCTCGATCAGTTCCAACCCGCCTGCGGCAAGCCGCACCGCAACCATCGTTGCTCCAGCGTCCAGCGCGTTTTCAACCAGTTCCTTCAGCGCACTCGCCGGGCGCTCGACCACCTCGCCCGCAGCGATTCGATTGACCAGTTCGGACGGCAGCCTTCTTATTGACATGGCCTTGCTCCTAGCCCAATCGATGGGGGCCCGCGAAGCGCTGATTTTCCCTGTAAATTCATGTGTCTTTCATCGGCGATTGTTTAAGCGGCGGTGAATGCGTTGCGGTTCGATAGCGCAATGCACTTCCCACGGAAAAAGGGCGAGATTTGAATGTTCTGGACGCGCTGGTTCAAATGGATGTCGCACGACATGGCAATCGACCTCGGAACGGCCAATACCTTGGTCTATGTTCGAGGTCGCGGGATCGTGCTCAACGAACCGTCGGTGGTTGCGATCGAGACAATTAATGGGGTCAAGCGGGTCAAGGCCGTCGGCAACGACGCCAAATTGATGATGGGCAAGACCCCCGACCAGATCGAGGCGATCCGCCCGCTCCGTGATGGGGTCATCGCCGACATCGATGTCGCCGAGCAGATGATCAAGCATTTCATTCACAAGGTGCACGGCGGCAAGATGCGCGCTTGGCGCTTTCCGCAAATCGTGATTTGCGTGCCGAGCGGATCGACCTCGGTCGAACGCCGCGCGATCCGCGATGCTGCCTCCAACGCCGGGGCGAGCCAGGTCTATCTGATCGAGGAACCGATGGCCGCGGCGATCGGCGCCAACATGCCGGTGACCGAACCGATCGGATCGATGGTCGTCGATATCGGCGGCGGCACGACCGAAGTTGCGGTGCTTTCCTTGCGCGGACTTGCCTATACCACCTCGGTCCGTACCGGAGGGGACACGATGGACGAGTCGATTGTCTC
>NZ_JANMLM010000001.1:0-23722 GCF_031372575.1 Sphingomonas sp.
GCGGAAGCGCTTGATGCTGTCCGCGTCGAGCAACGCCTCGCTGGCGGGCATCAGGGTGAAGCCCGCTGCCTTGCCGGTCGATTTCTGGTCGGCGGGGTCGAAATGGCGCATCGTCTCGATCTCGTCGCCGAAGAAATCGAGCCGGATCGCCTGACGCGCGCCTGCCGGGAACACGTCGACGATCGATCCGCGCACCGCATATTCGCCCGCGTCATGGACCGAATCGCTTCGCTGATAGCCATTGGCCTGGAGCAGTTCGGCGAGCCGGTCGCGCTCGATTGCCACGCCTTCGGCCAGCCGCCGCGTGAACTGGCGGATCCGGAATGGCGTCAGCACCCGCTGGGTCGCGGCATTGATCGTGGTGACCAGCACCTGCGGTGTCTTTACCGGCTGCTGAAGCGCATGGAGCGTTGCCATTCGCTCGGCCATTACCCGCAGCGCTGGGCTGGCGCGGTCATAGGGCAGGCAATCCCACGCCGGGAAGCCTAGCACCTCTACCTCGGGCGCGAACGACGGGATGGTATCGGTCAGCGCGCGCATTGCGGCTTCGTCGGCGGCGATGATCACCAAGCGGCGGCCGCTGCCCGTGCCAAACGCCGCGCGCGCCAGGTCGGTGGCCAGCCACGGCAGAAAGCCGGTCGGGACCGCGGCCAGCGTCAGCGGAGTGGCCGCGTGCAATATCCGGGCGAGGGGTTCGCTCACTTGGCCACCTTGATGAAGTCGAGTTTGCGAAACGCGTCCATCATCGGGCCCTGGAAGCGCTCGGGGACGGGCAGGGTGCCGATCCCCCACGCCATGATGTCGACATCCTGTTCATTGAGCAGGTCGGCGAACCAGGCGGCCTCGGTTTCGCTCCACGCGATGTGGTGCGCGTCAAAGAATCCGCCGATCATCATGTCGGCTTCTCGCGTTCCGCGATGGCTGGCGCGCCATTTCAACGCCCGAAGCTGCTCGTCCATGCTGATCGCTCCACGCGCTAAAAGCCCGCTGGCGCTGATCGCCGCAGGTTCCCTTCCGCCCATGTAGGCAGGCAATCGCTGTCGCGCT
Source organism: Sphingomonas sp. (assembly GCF_031372575.1). Classification (GTDB taxonomy): domain Bacteria; phylum Pseudomonadota; class Alphaproteobacteria; order Sphingomonadales; family Sphingomonadaceae; genus Sphingomicrobium. Next base: position 1,048 of record NZ_JANMLM010000001.1, read on the forward strand.
AGGGTGCGGGCGATGAGCGAGGAAACCTTCAGCAAGCAAGCCGCGCGCGCCGCCTATGGTTGGGGCCGGATGCGCAACTGGGACGACGCGCTGGCGCTGCTCGCCGAGGCGGCGCGGGCGGGGGAGGCGGGGGCCGAGCGGCAGCTTGCGCTGGTCACCCAGGCGCCGATCGCCGACTTGCTGATCCCGCCGACGCCCGAGCGACTGTCCGACATTTCGCGCATCGGGGTCGCGCGCGGCTTTGCACCGCCGGGGTTCAGTGACTGGCTGATCGACAAGGTCAGCGACCGTTTGGTCGAAGCGGGGGTCAACGATGCCAGCGGGATGGGGGTGCGCACCGCCACCACTGCGGCCTTCGGCCCACAACACCGCGATCTGGTGCTGGCGATCATGCAGATCCGCGCCGGGCGAATGGCGGGGACCCCGATCAATCAGCACGAGCCGCCCAACGTCATCAGTTATCAGCCCGGCCAATCGTTCAGCGCGCATGTCGATTTCATTGATCCGGCCGTGCCGCAATTCCACGACGAGCTCGAGCAGCTCGGGCAGCGAAGCGCGACCATCGTCACCTACCTCAACGATGATTTCGACGGCGCGGAGACTTTTTTCCCCGACGCCGGGGTCAAGTTTCGCGGCGGCACCGGCGATGCGTTGATCTGGGCCAACCTGATGCCCAACGGAACGCCCGATTATCATAGCGGCCATAGCGCGCTGCCGCCGACACGTGGTCGCAAATGGGTGCTGTCGCAATGGATTCGGACCAAGCCCTACCCTTATCCGCCGGAATTGCTGGCCTGAATGCGGCCCGAGATCCTCAATCCCTTATTCGCCGAGGTCGAGGCGTTGCCCGGGGTCGGCCCGGCGGTGGCCAAACAGTTGGCGCGACTCGGGCTGACCCGGGCGGTCGATCTGGCGTTACATTTGCCGACCGGGACGATCGAGCGGGTCGAGGCCAAGGCGGCGAGCGGCGCCTTGCTTGGGCGGATCGTGATCCTGTCGGTCAAGCCGTTCGACCTGCGCGCCGGGTCGGGCCGGGCACCGCTCAGGATCTTCGCCGCCGACAGTGACTCCAACACGATCACGCTGACCTTCTTCAACAACCCTGGCTGGGCCAAGAAACAATTGCCATTGGGCGAGACGCGGGTGGTGGTCGGGCGGCTCGATCAATGGGGCGACGAATGGCAGATCGTCCATCCCGAGGTGCTCAAGCTCGACGAAGCCAGCGGGATCGCGATCCGCGAGCCGGTGTACGGGCTGACCGAGGGGATTTCGAACAAGCGGATGCGCGAGCTGGCGCTGGCCGGGATGGAGCGCGCGCCCGAGCTTGCCGAGTGGGTAGAGCCGTCGCTGCTGGCCCAGCAGCATTGGCCCGCGTGGCGCGCGGCCTTGGCCGAAACGCATTCCGATCCCGAGACAAGAAGTCCGCGCAAACGACTGGCGTATGACGAAATTTTTGCGAACCAGCTCGCCTTGCTTCTGCTTCGCCAGCATAGCCGAAAGCGTCGCACGATCCCTCTTGAAGGAACTGGTCGGCTCAATGATGCGCTCAGATTGCCTTACCAGATGACCGGCGCACAGGCCCGCGTCAGCGAGGAAATTCGCGGCGACATGGCGCAATCCGCGCCCATGCTGCGCCTGCTCCAGGGTGACGTCGGATCGGGCAAGACCCTGGTCGCCGTGCGCGCAATGCTGACCGCGGTCGAAAGCGGGGCGCAGGCGGCATTCCTCGCCCCGACCGAAATCCTGTCGCGCCAGCATTACGCCACCCTGCTCGGCCAGTTGGGCAGCCTCGGTGTCCGCGTCGCGATCCTCACCGGGCGCGAGAAGGGCCGGGCGCGGGAGGCGGTGCTGATGGGGCTGGCTTCGGGCGAGGTCGACATCCTCGTCGGCACCCACGCGATCTTCCAGGAGAAGGTCGCCTACCAGAATCTCGGGCTTGCGGTGATCGATGAGCAGCATCGCTTCGGTGTGTCGCAGCGGCTGTTGCTGTCGTCGAAGGCCGATCGTCCGCCGCACTTGCTGGTGATGACCGCCACTCCGATCCCGCGCACGCTAACCCTGACCCATTTCGGCGAGATGGACGTCAGCCGGCTCGACGAGATGCCCCCGGGGCGCACCCCGGTCGAGACTCGCGTGATCAGCGAGGAGAAATTGCCCGACGTGATCGCCGCGCTTGGGCGCCACATCGACGGCGGCGGGCAAGCCTATTGGGTGTGCCCGTTGGTCGAGGAGACCGAGAAAAGCGACGCGACGGCTGCCGAGGAGCGCGCCGCCGTGCTTCGGTTGCGGTTCGGCGTGGACAAGGTCGGGCTGGTCCATGGGCGGATGAAGGGTCCGGCCAAGGATGTCGTCATGGCGTCATTCGCAAGCGGCGAGCTGGCGGTGCTGGTGGCGACGACGGTGATCGAGGTCGGGGTCGATGTGCCCAATTCGACCTTGATGGTCGTCGAAGGAGCCGAGCGGTTCGGCCTGGCTCAGCTCCACCAATTGCGCGGGCGGGTCGGGCGCGGGGAGGGCAAGAGCATCTGCCTGTTGCTGCGCGGCCAGCAGCTCAGCGAGACGGGCAGGGCACGCCTGGCGTTGATGCGCGAGACGAACGATGGCTTCCGCATTGCCGAGGAAGATCTCAAACTGCGCGGCCCGGGCGAGATATTGGGCCTCAAACAGTCGGGCGAAGAAGGTTTCCGCGTTGCCACGCCCGAGGATGTCGCCGAACTCGCGCCAATGGCCCACGACGATGCCCGATTGCTGCTGGACCGAGATGGCGGGCTGGATGGGGTGAGAGGCCAGGCCGCGCGCCTGTGCTTGTATTTGTTCGAACGCGATTCGGCGGTTGGGTTACTCAGGAGCGGGTAAGTAGCCCGTGCTTCTTTTTTCCGAGGCTGATCTTGGCTGGCGCTTCGACCATCTCCGCCGGATCAGTCACGGCAATCCCGTCGACCTTGACCGCACCTTCGGCAATCTTGCGGCGGGCCTCACCATTCGATGCCGCAAATCCAAGCTCGGTCAGCGCCGCAACGATGCCGATTGCGCCATCGACTTTCAGCACTGGCAAATCATCCCCGCCGCCACCTGAGAATGCATCCCGTGCAGTCGCGGCCGCGCTGACGGCAGCATCTTCGCCATGCAGCATTGCGGTTGCCGCATTGGCCAAAGCGATCTTCGCCTTGTTGATTGCCTGGCCTTCTAATTTACCAAGCTCATCAATGCGTTCCAGCGGCAAGTCGGTAAACAATCTCAGGAACCGAACGACATCGGCATCCGCCGTATTCCGCCAGAATTGCCAATAATCATAGGGCCCCAGCTGGTCGGCGTTGAGCCACACCGCCCCCGCAGCGGTCTTGCCCATCTTCGCGCCGTCCGCCGTGGTCACCAGCGGGGTCGTGACCCCATACAGTTCAGCCCCGTCGACCCGTCGGGCTAGGTCGATGCCGTTGACGATATTGCCCCATTGGTCCGACCCGCCAAGTTGCAACCGGCAGCCGGCGCGGCGCGACAGTTCGAGGAAATCATAGGCTTGCAGGATCATGTAGTTGAATTCGAGGAAGGTCAGCGGCTGCTCGCGGTCGAGCCGAAGCTTAACCGAATCGAAGGTCAGCATCCGGTTGATGGTGAAATGGGGGCCGATGTCGCGCAGGAACGGCACATAATCGAGCGCATCGAGCCAGTCGGCATTGTCGAGCAGGATCGCATCGCTCGGGCCGTCTCCAAACGTCAAAAATCGCTCGAACACGCGGCGGATCGAGGCGATATTGGCCTGGATATCGGCATCGCTAAGCAATTTGCGCGATTCGTCCTTGCCCTAAGGGTCGCCGACCTTGGTCGTCCCGCCGCCCATCAGCACGATTGGCCGATGCCCCGCCTGCTGCAGCCGCCGAAGCATCATGATCTGCACCAGGCTGCCGACGTGAAGCGAGGGTGCGGTGGCGTCGAACCCGATGTAGCCGGTGACCACCTCACGCTGGGCGAGCGCATCAAGCGCCGCAGCGTCGGTCGCCTGATGGATGTAGCCGCGCTCGTCGAGCAAGCGGAGGAGGGAGGATTGGTAAGTCATCGCGTTGCGGGGTAACCGAGAGTGCGCCAACCAACAACGGGGTTCTGATGGAGCTGAACTATCTTCAACTGGAATGTCACCCGGACACTCCGTCGCTCGCAGTATCAGCAGTCGGGGCGGTGTGCTGGTTCGAGGATAAAAGGTGGCGGTTTCGGTATTTAGTCGAGGGTGCACATCAGCTCGTCCTGCTCGATGCGCTTGAAGGCGACCGTGCGGATCAACTGTGGCAAAGCACCTGCTTCGAGGCGTTCATTGCCGGTGACGCGGCCGCCTATCGCGAATATAATTTCGCGCCTTCGGGCCAATGGGCGACTTACGCCTTCGATTCCCCGCGCGAAGGAATGCGCGCTGCTGCCGACGAAGCCAAAGTCTGGCTCGAAGGCGGCGAGACCTGGATTGCGGTCGAAGCCGAAGTGTCCGCCGATCTCTTGCCCGGCTTACCGTTCAACCTTACCGCAGTGATCGAAGAATCTGGCGGTACCAAATCCTATTGGGCGCTCGCCCATCCGTCCGGCCCGCCCAATTTCCACGATCCCTCTTGCTTCATTGCCCGCCTGCCGGAATAGCGCGTCCATGAAATTCGGTATTGAACGCCTGCTCGCTGACCCCGCCTTGCGTGCGCCGCTGGAGGGGAAACGAGTCGCCCTGCTCGCGCATCCGGCCTCGGTCACCGCCGACCTCACGCACAGCCTCGACGCGCTTGCCGCTTGCCCCGGCATCCGCCTCAGCGCCGCCTTCGGGCCGCAGCACGGGCTGAAGGGGGACAAGCAGGACAATATGATGGAGACGCCCGACGAGGTCGATCCGCGGCTCGGAATCCCGGTGTTCAGCCTCTACGGCGAGGTCCGCCGCCCGTCGGGGCAGATGATGAGCACGTTCGATGTCGTTCTGGTCGATTTGCAGGACCTCGGCTGCCGCATCTACACCTTCGTCACCACCTTGCTCTACATGCTCGAAGCCGCGGCCGAGCATGGCAAAGCGGTGTGGGTGCTCGATCGCCCCAACCCCGCCGGCCGCCCAGTCGAGGGGACGTTGCTTCTCCCCGGCTGGGAGAGTTTCGTCGGCGCCGGGCCGATGGTCATGCGCCACGGGCTGACCCTGGGCGAAATGGGCCATTGGTTCATCAAGCACTATAATCTCGACGTCGATTATCGCGTGATCAAGATGGAGGGTTACGACCCGGAGTCCGCACCTGGGTTTGGCTGGCCCACCGACCGCGCGTGGATCAATCCATCGCCCAATGCGCCCAACCTCAGCATGGCGCGGGCTTATGCCGGGACGGTCATGCTAGAGGGTGCGACGCTGAGCGAGGGCAGGGGCACCACCCGTCCACTCGAACTGTTCGGCGCGCCCGACATCGACGCCCGCGCGGTGCTAGGCGAAATGGAGCGGTTCGCACCGCAGTGGCTGGCCGGAACCGCGATCCGCGAAGTGCATTTCGAGCCGACCTTCCACAAACATGCCGGCCAGCTGTGCAACGGCCTGCAATTCCACCCTGAGCTCGGTTTTTATGATCATCACGCCTTCCGTCCGTGGCGGCTCCAGGCGCTGGCGTTCAAGGCAATCCGTAGGATCTATCCAGAATACGATCTGTGGCGTGATTTCCCCTACGAATATGTGTTCGACAAGCTCGCCATCGACGTCATCAACGGCGGCCCGGCGTTGCGCGAGTGGGTCGATGATGCGGACAGCAAGGCGGGGGATCTGGACGCAATCGCCGCGCCGGACGAAGCCGAATGGCTGGAAGGAACCCGCACTTGCCGTCTCTACTGACACGCTGGCTGTTGATCGTCGCACTCTTGGCCTTGCCGAGCGCCGCCTGCGCCGGCCCGGTCGCCGATCGCATCTATCCGGCACCGCAGGTCAAACTGACGCTCGAAGGCCTTCCGACAGGGACCGAGTTGCTGACTGTCCGCTCGTCCGGTGGGATTGAACTGCAAGGCATTTACCGTCCCGCAACCATCAAGGATCGCCCGCTCATTCTACTCCTCCACGGCAATGCCTCTTCGGCCAAGTCGGCGATTGAGTGGCTCGGGCTCCTGGCCGACCAGGGATACGGAGTCTTGGCGGCGGAATATCGCGGCTATAGCGGATTTCGCGGCTCTCCGAGCGAAGCGGGATTGACCGACGACGCCGCCGCTTTTCTGGCCGAGGGGCGGCGCTTGGCGGCGGGACGGCCCATCTGGGTAATCGGGCACAGCATCGGTGGTGCGGTCGCGCTCAGCCTGTCGCGGCGCGAGCGGCTGGATCAATTGGTCACGATCGGCACGTTCACGCGCCTTCGGGACATGGCGCCCAAGCTTACCCGCGCACTGGTTCCCGACGAATATCGCAATGCCGAGGCGGTTGCTGCGCTCGATGAACCTTACGCCCTGATCCACGGTCTGCGCGACGATATTGCCCCGTGGCAGATGGGGCAGGAGCTTCACAAGGTCGCGGTCACGTCCAAGCGACGCGGTGCATCCTACATCCTCAATGTGGCCGGCCATCAGCCCGACGCGGCGCTCATCCTGGCCATCCTCGAGAGCCTGCAAGGTCCCGCACCGCTTCCGACGGCGATCCGCGCCGTTCCATTCGGAGCAGTTGGCAAGTAGTTAACGCTTCCGGCTCAATTCACGCATCGCATCGTCGAGCCCGCCGAGCGTCAGCGGATACATGCGGTCGCTCATCAGGCGCTTGAGGATTCCGGTCGAGGCCGAATGGCCCCAATATTGTTCGGGGGTCGGGTTGAGCCATGCCGCCGCGGGATAGGTCGTGGTCAGGCGGTTGAGCCAGGTCATCCCGGCCTCTGGGTTCATGTGCTCGATCGATCCGCCGGCGTGGGTGATTTCATAGGGGCTCATCGCGCCGTCGCCGACGATGATCACCTTATGATCGTGGCCGAACTTGTGCATGATATCGATCGTCGCGTGGCGCTCAGTAAAGCGGCGGCGATTGTCCTTCCACACGCCTTCATAAATGCAATTGTGGAAGTAAAAATGTTCGAGATGCTTGAACTCGGTCCGCGCCGCCGAGAACAGCTCTTCACACAGTCGGACATGGCCCTCCATCGAGCCGCCGACGTCGAGGAACAGCAACAGTTTGACCGCATTGTGCCGCTCGGGTCGCATGTGAACGTCGAGCCAGCCTTGGCGCGCGGTGCCATCGATGGTGGCGTCCATGTCGAGCTCGTCGGCGGCGCCTTCGCGGGCGAAACGGCGCAGGCGGCGGAGCGCGACCTTGATGTTGCGCGTGCCAAGCTCGCGGCTGTCGTCGAGATCGCGAAATTCGCGCTTCTCCCAGATTTTGATCGCGCGGCCATGATTGCCTTCACCGCCGATCCGGACGCCTTCGGGATTATAGCCGCCATTGCCGAACGGCGAAGTGCCGCCGGTGCCGATCCACTTGTTGCCGCCCTGGTGGCGGCCTTCCTGCTCGGCGAGCCGCTGTTTGAGCGTGTCCATGATCTCGTCCCACGACCCCAATGCCTCGATCTTGGCCATTTCCTCGGGGGACAGATATTGCTCGGCGACCTTGCGCAGCCAGTCTTCGGGGATCGTCTGCGCCGGGTCGCCCAAGTCGGCGAGAATGCCCTTGAACACCTCGCCGAAGATCAGGTCGAAACGGTCGAGCTGGCTCTCGTCATGAACGAACACCGATCGCGCGAGATAATAGAATTGCTCGGGCTCAAGGTTGATCACCTCGGCGTCCATCGCCTCAAGCAGCAGCAGATGCTCCTTCAGGCTGGCGGGGATTCCGCCGCGCCGCAGCGCATCGACGAATGAAATGAACATGGCCGTTCCTTTGCCGCCCGGCGGCGGGGAAGTCGAGGCAGGGCGTGGTTAACCCGACGGTTACACATTGGACGTACATCCATCCCGGACATTTGAACGGGGTTGGGTAGCATGGCGACGTTGGGGATCGAGGAAGTTACCGAAAATGCGATCCGCGCAGTGGCGCGCGATTGCGGTTCGCTGTCGATCGAATGCAGCGATGTCGCGGGCTATGTCGAGCAAGTGGCCGAGAAAATCGGCCTCCACCTCAAGACGCTCGACGGCCTTGAGGAAGTGACCAACCATTTGCTTGCCGACCAGGGGCGGGTGAGCGATTCGACTGACGAAGCGCGCTTGCTGAGCGAGCAGGCCAAGGCCAAGCTCGAAGCCGGGCGTGAGGCGATCGAAGGCACGATCGAAGGGTTCAAGGGACTGACCGACCTGGTTGTCCAACTGGGTGAGCGGATGGCCGGTTTCGCCACCGCGATGAACCAGGTGCAAAGCGTTTCATCGACGATCGAAGTTATTGCCCGCAAGACCAACATGCTGGCATTGAACGCCACGATCGAGGCAGCGCGCGCCGGCGATGCAGGGCGCAGTTTCGCGGTGGTTGCTGCTGAAGTGAAAAAGCTCGCGCATGACACGCGCTCGGCGACGAGCCAGATCGCGCTGACGATTGGCGAACTGACCCGCGAGGCGGGTGCGGTTACGTCCGAAATCAAGACCGGTGTCGAGCGCAGCCGTGCCGCGCAATCGGGCTTTTCCCAGATCAGCGACACGGTTCGCGAAGTCAGCGAGATCGTCGGCATGGTCGATCGCCAGACCGAGGGCATCGCCCATTCGACCAGCATGATCCAAACGAGTGTCGACCGGGTCAAAGCCGGATTGACCGCGTTTGCTGGCGACGCACGCGACAATGGTGGACAATTGATCAAGGCTCAAAAGCGGCTCAGCCACCTCGAAATGCTGTCGAACACGATGCTCAACACTCTCGCCAATTCGGGTGCCGAGATTGATGACACGCCGATGATCCTCAAAGGCCAGCAATTGATGCGCCAGATCCAAGAGCGGATCGAGGCGGGGATCGACGGTGGCGAGATCAGTCTCGAGCAGGTATTCGATCGCAATTATCGCGAGCGTCCAGGATCGAACCCGAAGCAATATGACACCGATTTCTGCGACTTCGCCGACATCAACGTTCAGCCTATGCTGGATTTCATCCGCGACCATGACAATCGCGTGATCGGCACCACGATTGGTGACGTCAACGGCCACTTGCCAACCCACTTGAGCGATCGCTCCCAGCCGCAGGGCAATGATCCAGTGTGGAATGACGCCCATTGCCGCAACCGCCGGATTTTGATCGACGACCAGACCAATTTCGCGCTCAAGAGCGATCATCCGACGCTGATGACCTATTTGATGCAGCGCGGCGACGAGTCGATCGCGGTCAAGAATGTCTATGTGCCGTTGTTCATCAAGGGTCGCCGCTTCGGCAATCTGGAACTCGCTTACCGCGACGATTAAGGTTCGACGACGGGCCGGTTGGCGAGCAAATCGTCGACCACCGCCGGATCGGCCAGTGTCGATGTGTCGCCCAGATTGCTGACATCCCCCTCGGCAATCTTGCGCAGGATTCGCCGCATGATCTTGCCGCTGCGGGTCTTGGGCAAGGCGGGTGCGAACTGGATCACGTCGGGAGTCGCGATCGGGCCGATTTCCTTGCGCACCCATTTGGTCAACTCGCCGTGGAGCGCGGCATCGGCGGCGACGTCGGCATTGACCGTGACGTAGGCGTAAATTCCCTGTCCCTTGATCGCATGCGGCATCCCGACCACCGCCGCCTCGGCGACGAGCGGATGCGATACGAGCGCACTTTCGACTTCGGCGGTTCCCATCCGGTGACCACTGACGTTAATCACATCGTCGATTCGCCCGGTGATCCAATAATAGCCGTCGGCATCGCGGCGGCAGCCATCGCCGGTGAAATATTTGCCCGGAAAATGGGTGAAATAGGTCGCGAAGAAGCGCTTCGGGTCGCCCCACACGCCGCGCATCTGCCCCGGCCAGCTGTCGGCGATCGCCAACGAGCCTTCGCCCGCGCCATCGATCACTTTGCCGTGGCCGTCGAGCAATTCGGGCCGCACCCCGAACAACGGCTTTGTCGCACTCCCCGGTTTGAGCGCGGTGGCGCCGGGCAGGGGGCTGATCATCATCCCGCCAGTCTCTGTTTGCCACCAGGTATCGACGATTGGGCAGCGCCGTTCCCCAACGATGCGATGATACCACTCCCAAGCCTCGGGATTGATCGGCTCGCCGACCGTGCCGAGCAGCCGAAGCGACGCGCGGGAAGTTTTGCTAACCCAATCGTCTCCTTCGCGCATCAGCGCCCGGAGCGCGGTCGGCGCGGTGTAGAATATCTCGACTTGATGCTTGTCGATCACCTGCCAGAAACGCGACGGATCGGGCCAGTTGGGAACGCCTTCGAACATGATCTGGGTCGCGCCATTGGCGAGCGGTGCGTAAACGATATAGCTGTGCCCGGTGACCCAACCCACATCCGCCGCGCACCAATAAATCTGCCCCGGTCGGTAATCGAACACATAGTGGTGGGTCATCGCGGTCCAAACCGCATAGCCGCCGGTCGTGTGGAGCACACCCTTTGGCTGACCCGTCGATCCCGAGGTGTAGAGGATGAACAAGGGATCCTCGGCACCCATCTCCTCCGGCGGGCAGATTTCGGATTGCGCCGCGACTGCCTCGGCCCAGTCAAGATCGCGCCCTTCGACTCGTGCGACCTTGGCCCCCGTGCGCTTCAGCACGATCACTCGAGCGACATCGGGACATTGTTCGAGCGCGGCATCGACATTGACCTTGAGCGGGACCCGCTTGCCACCGCGCAATCCCTCGTCAGCCGTAATCACAATCCGCGAATCGCAATCCTTGAGCCGCCCGGCCAGAGCTTCGGGCGAAAACCCCGCAAAGACTACCGAATGGACCGCGCCGATCCGCGCGCAGGCCAGCATCGCCACCGCCGCTTCCGGAACCATCGGCAGGTAAATTGTCACCCGGTCGCCGCGGTTCACGCCATTGGCCTTCAGCAAATTGGCAAAACGGCAGACGTCGCGGTGAAGTTCGCGGTACGTGATCGTCCGGTGCGGTTCGGCCGGATCATCGGGTTCCCAGACGATCGCCGCGACATGGCCGCGCTCGGCCAAATGCCGGTCGAGACAATTGGCACTGAGATTGAGCGTTCCGTCGGCGAACCAGTTAATCCTGAAATCCGCTTCGGCGAAGCTGGTATCCTTGACGGTCGTGAACGCCCGGATCCAGTCGATCCGCTTCGCCTCATCTCGCCAAAAGCCTTCGGGATCGTCGATCGACCGCCGATACATTGCGCCGTAGCGTTCCGCATCAATCAACGCGTGGGACGCCCAATCGGTCGGCACTGGGTAGGTTTGGGACATCTGCAGCCTCCACTCTGCGCTAACCTAGCCCAAGCGGCGACCACGCACAGCTTATTCGCAGATTCAGGTGAAACCTTTCGACCGAATCCAGCGTATACCGACTGTCCATTCAAGGAGTTTCATCATGCGCGTCCTCTTCATTGCACTTACGACCGCCATGCTCACCACGGCGGCGTGCACCTCGGCCGACGCTGCAGGGTCGAAAGTCGTCCCGCCGCCGGCGATGGACATCCCAGCCCCCGCCGGGCTCCAGACGGCAGTGCTTGCTGGCGGATGTTTCTGGGGCATGGAAGGCGTCTACGAGCATGTGAAGGGCGTCAAGAATGTCGTCTCGGGCTATGCTGGGGGCGCCGCGAGCGATGCAACCTATGACAAGGTCAGCACCGAGCGCACCGGACATGCGGAGGCGGTTCGAATCACCTACGACCCCAAGCAAGTCACTTACGGCACCCTGCTGCAAATCTATTTCTCGGTTGCGCACGACCCGACCCAGCTCAATCGCCAGGGTCCGGACAGCGGCCCCAGCTATCGCTCGGCGATTTTCCCGCAGACACCTGACCAAGTGCGGGTGGCGCACGCCTATCTCAAGCAACTGACTGCCGCCCGCGCCTTCGGCCGGCCGATCGTCACCAAGCTCGAGTCGGGCAAATTTTACGACGCTGAACGCTCGCATCAGGATTTCATGCGACGCAACCCGATGCATCCGTACATTCTTGCCAATGATGTCGGCAAAGTGTCTGCGTTGAGGCGCATGATGCCCAGTCTTTATCGCGGATAGGCCGATTATCGCCCGATCCGTCCCAATGCGGCACGGATCGTAATCATTCTCTCTACTTCCTTACCCTGCAATAAACCGGGTCTTTACGCCCTTGGGTTAGAGACTCCGGTTCAAAGCTTTGACGGCAAGGAAGTGCGGAGCGTGGCAAGTATGGCGAACAATGCGGTGGTCGACGGCGAACGCGCCAACCCGTTCGCGGCGCAAGTGGCGCGTGTGGCGGCAAATGGTACGTCGACCCACGTCCACCTCGCCGCCTTGGTGAGCGCAACTGGTGCTTCGGCCTCGCGTGATTTGTCGGACGCAGTGCACCTGCTGTGCGCCGTGCATGGAAGCCACCCCGGCCTGACCGATTTCGCTCATGCCAATTGTCCAGCTGGCGAGGCCCGCGACTGGCTGCGCGATGCCGCAGACGCTTTCGAACGCGAACGGCTCTATCTCGTTCGACTGACCTCGGCGATCGGTCCGATGCCGTCGACGGCGGGTGCGGTGCAAACCGAAAATGCCTTGCTTGCCCAGCGCCGCGCAATTGAAACGCTGGCCCAGTCCGAGCGGCGCGGATGCGCGCTGGGGGCGGCGACGGCGCTGATCCAGGACTGGCGCAGCTTCCGGCCCTTGCTCGATCATGCGGCCGATCGTTGTGGAGTCGAATGCCCGGCGTTTGTCTTACCCGACGATGACAGCATTGCCGCCGCCATCGCCGCCGGCACTGACGGCGTGGCCAGCGAGCGCGCATTGGCCTTCGGGGCAGAACAACTCCTGCTCCAGCATCGCGGGCTGCTCGACTTGATGGAAGCCCGCGCAGGGGCTCGAGTCGACTAAGCTTGCCCCCGCCCGCCACGCCGTTTAGGCGACGGCGATGCGCTTCGAAGGCACCACTAATTATATCGCAACCAACGACCTCAAGGTCGCGGTCAACGCGGCGGTCACGCTCCGCCGCCCGCTGCTAATCAAGGGCGAGCCGGGCACGGGCAAGACGGTCCTGGCGCACGAAATCGCCGCCGCCATCGGCGCGCCGTTGATCGAGTGGCACATCAAGTCGACCACCCGCGCGCATCAAGGCCTGTATGAATATGATGCTGTCGCCCGGCTTCGCGACGGCCAGCTCGGCGACGAGCGGGTGCACGACATCTCAAACTATATCAGGCGCGGCAAATTGTGGGAGGCATTCACCTCGCCCAAGCTGCCGGTGCTGCTGATCGACGAAATCGACAAGGCCGACATCGAATTCCCCAACGACCTGCTGCAAGAGCTCGATCGGATGGAATTCCACGTTTACGAGACCGGCGAGACGGTCAAGGCGGTCGATCGGCCGGTGGTGGTGATCACGTCAAACAACGAGAAGGAATTGCCTGACGCCTTTCTGCGGCGTTGTTTCTTCCACTACATCTCCTTTCCCGACCGGGGGACGATGGAGGCGATCGTCGATGTGCATTTCCCCGGCATCCAGAAAATCCTCGTTAGCCGCGCACTCGACCTGTTCTATGACGTTCGCGACGTTCCTGGCCTGAAGAAAAAGCCATCGACCAGCGAATTGCTCGACTGGCTCAAGCTGTTGCTGCACGAGGATATGCCGCTCGAAGTCCTCCAGAATCGTGATCCGACTAAGGCCATTCCGCCGCTTCACGGCGCGCTCCTCAAGAATGAGCAGGATGTGATGCTGTTCGAGAAACTGGCCTTCATGGCGCGCCGCAACGGTTAGCGCGATGCAGCGATCGGGGCGTCATTTCTGGCTCGCCATCAACGCGCGCCATACTCGGCGAACGGGTTGTGGAGTTTGGAATCGTTCCTGCTATTGCCGCCCCGTGCTGCCGAACGATGCTTCCCTTTTCCTGACGATCATCCGGGCCGCCTTCAGCGGTTCGTTGGTCGGGGAAAATCGCCGATGATCGCCGAGGCGGGCCTTGCTGCCTTGTGGTTGGCGGGTGCCTTGGCCGCGATGCAATTGTTGCTTGCGGTAATCGGTATTCGACGGGGGCAGGGCGAGGTGCTGGCGGCGGTGCGCCCGGTGGCAATTGTCCAGGCGGGGCTTGCGGCGCTGGCCATGGCGCTGTTGATCCTGTTGTTCCTTCGATCCGACATGAGCGTATCGCTGGTCGCCGAAAACAGCCATTCGTCGAAGCCTTGGCTGTACAAGTTCGCCGGAGCGTGGGGCAATCACGAAGGCTCGATGCTGCTGTGGGTGACGGTGCTCGGGCTGGCGGGGGCGGCGGTGGCGTTGTTCGAACGGCGATTGCCGCGCAACACGTTGGTCGCGACTCTGGGCGCGCAGGCGGCAATTGCACTTGGCTTTTACGCGTTCCTGTTATTCTCGTCGAACCCGTTCGCCCGACTGACGCAGGCACCGGCCGACGGGCGCGGGCTTAATCCGCTGCTGCAGGACCCGGGTCTGGCGTTCCACCCGCCGACCTTATATTTTGGCTATGTCGGCATTTCGATTGCTTTTTCATTCGCGGTCGGAGCGATGGTCACGCGCGATGTCGGCCCGGCTTTTGCGCGGGCGATGCGACCATGGGTGCTGGCGGCTTGGATTTTCCTCACACTTGGGATCACGGCGGGCAGTTACTGGGCTTATTACGAGCTTGGCTGGGGCGGCTGGTGGTTCTGGGACCCGGTCGAAAATGCGTCGCTGATGCCGTGGCTGGCGGCGACCGCCTTGCTGCATTCGGTGACCGTACTCGCGACCCGCGACGGCTTGCGGGCGTGGACCATCATGTTGGCAGTGGTGGCGTTCAGCATGTCGATGCTTGGGACATTCCTGGTACGGTCGGGGATTTTGACCAGTGTTCACGCGTTTGCGGTCGATCCGTCACGCGGCAGCTTCATCCTCGCGCTGCTGGTGATTTATATCGGCGGGGCGCTGGCCCTGTTCGCGCTTCGGGTCGGGACGATCCGCGAGGGATCGACGTTCGAACTGGTCAGCCGCGAAGGCGCGTTGGTGCTCAACAATCTGCTGCTGACGGTGATCTTGGGGATTGTGCTGATCGGGACATTATATCCGATCGTCGCGTCGGCGTTCGGGGTCCAATTGTCGGTCGGCCCGCCATTTTTCGATAAGACTGCAGGGCCGATCACGCTCGTGCTGGTCGCGCTGATGGCGATCGGGCCGATGCTTCGCTGGCGGCGGGACAAGGTGCGCGCGGTGCTCACCCGGGCGCGCTTTCCGGTGGCAGTGCTGGTTGTCGCGCTGGTCGCGATGGTGCTGCTGGCCCCGGGGATGGGGATTTTGCCGTTGCTCGGGCTGGTCGTCGCAGCGGGCGTTGCGGTTGGAAGCCTCGCCCCCTTGTGGGGACGAGACCTGAAGCGGACTCCATTATTCACCTATGGCATGGTGGTGGCACATTTCGGGATTGCGACGAGTCTTGCCGGGATGGCGTGCGACAGCGCCTTTACCAAGGAGACATTGGCCGCGGCGAGAATTGGCGAGCCGCATCGGGTCGGCCCCTACCAAGTCACCCTCGCCAGTGTCTCGCCAGCGATCGGTGCCAATTGGTCAGCGCTCGAAGCCGAGCTTCAGGTGCAGCGCGGCCCAAGCTCGGCGTTCATCCTGCGCCCGCAATCGCGTTATTTCGCCAATCCGGTGATGGTCACCAATGAATCGGCGATCGCCACCCGACTTGGCGGCCAGTTGTATACCGTGCTCGGGACGCAGGATGCGCAGGGACGGTGGACGCTTCGCTTATGGTGGAAGCCGTTCGTGACCCTGATCTGGCTGGGCGGGGTGTTGATCGCCTTTGGCGGCCTGCTGTCGTTGGTCGGGCGGATGCGGCGCGAACGGCGCGTCGCACCAATGACTGAAGCGACAACATGAAGCGGGCCTTGCTGTGGTTGCCGTTCCTGGCCTTTGCGGGCTTGATCGCGGTGGTGGCGAGCGGTTTGTACCAACCGGCAGATCGAACGGTTCGATCGGCGATGGTTGGTCAATTGCTGCCCGAATTCGCACTGCCGGGACTGGTCGCAGGCAAGGCGGGGCTGAGCAATAAGGATTTTGGCAACGGCGAGCCGCGGCTGCTCAATGTATTCGCTAGCTGGTGTGCGCCATGCATCGCCGAAGCGCCGATCTTGCTTGAGCTCAAGGCGGCGGGGGTCAACATCGACGGGATTGCGGTGCGCGACACCGCGCCGGACATGGCACAATTCCTAGCCCGCAATGGCGACGCTTATGAGCGGATCGGCAGCGACCCGGAATCGAAGGTGCAATTATCGCTGGGTTCGTCGGGCGTTCCTGAAAGCTTCGTTATTGACAGCACGGGCAAGATCATGTTGCAGCATGTCGGCGACATCAAAGCCGGTGATGTGGCGGGGATCCTTGCGGCGGTGAGGGCGGCGCGATGAAGGCGCTGCTGTTCGCCATTCTGATCGCCATGTCGGGCGCGGCTTGGGCCGATTCAAAGCTGCCGCCAGCGAAATATGCCAATGTCCAGCTTGCCGATCCGAACCAGGAAGTGGCGGCGCAGCAATTGATGATTACGCTCCGCTGCCTAGTTTGCCAGGGCCAGTCGATTGCCGACAGCGACGCCGAAATGGCGGGCGATATGCGCGCTTTGGTGCGACAGCGGATCGAGGCAGGCGAATCGCCTGGAGCGGTACGGCAATGGCTGATCGAACGTTATGGCGATTACGTCACTTATGACCCGCCGTTTGGCGTGACCACGGCGGCATTGTGGCTGGCGCCGATTGCGTTGTTGTTGATCGGCGGACTGATCGCGGCGCGCAGTTTCAAGCGGAAGAGACGCTGATGGGATGGCTGTGGCTGGCACTGATCGCAGGCGCGGCGTTCCTGGCGATGCGTTGGCTTGGCGTATCGCGCAAATTGGCGACGCTAAGCAGCGCGGCGCTGTTGCTGGGCGGGGCGGGCTATGCGTGGCAGCAGCATGCGAATCTGCCAGGCCATGTTGTTACCGCCAATGCCGCGACGATCGAGGTTGATCCGGGTTTGGTCGCGTTTAGATCGGCCATCATGCCAGGCAATGAGCAACTTCTTAGCGCCGCCGATGACCGGCTGCGCGCTGGCGATCCGAGCGGCGCGTCGCAGATATTGATCGACGCGCTTGCCAAGCGCCCTGAGGACGCCGGGTTGTGGGCAGGGCTTGGCAGTACGATCGCGGCGCATGACGGGGGGCAAGTTTCGCCAGCGTCGCTGTTCGCGTTTCGCAAGGCATTGGCACTCGCGCCCGAGGCACCAGGGCCGCCGTTCATGCTCGGGCTGGCACAGATACAGGCGGGACAATTGCCCGAAGCGAAGATTTCGTGGTTGCGCGCGCTGACGCTTGCACCGCGCGACGCGCCCTATCGCTTCGCGATTGCCGAGCGGCTGGTCGTTATCGACCAGTTTATCGCCATGCGGGCAAGCAAAGCGGCCCAGCAACGCCAACGCTAGAGCAAGGTTGACCCCGCGAGCGACCTCGCTATAGCGCCCCGCACACCAAGAGCGGATCGGTAGCTCAGTTGGTAGAGCGTTCGACTCTTAATCGAATGGTCCTCGGTTCGAGCCCGAGCCGATCCACCATTTTTCCTGATTTATTACCCTAGGAAGTAGTCAGTTGGGCGCTGAGCCTAACTGAGCCGCGATTGGGTCCGCTGCTGGCGTTCCAGGCTCATCAAGATGCCGATACAAATCATGACCGTCATCACCGCCGACCCGCCAAAGCTGACCAGCGGCAGCGGCACCCCGACGACCGGTGCAAGGCCCATCACCATCAGCAGATTTATCGACACGTAGAAAAAGATCGTTCCCGAAAGGCCAGCCGCGGTAAGCTGCCCGAACCGCGTCGGGGCACCGCGACTGACCTTCATACCCCAGCGGATGACGAGCCCGAAGGCGACAATCAGCAACACGCCGCCGACCATGCCCCATTCCTCGACCAGGCTGGCAAAGACGAAATCGGTATGGCCTTCGGGAAGGTAATTGAGGTGACTCTGGCTGCCATTGAGGAATCCCTTGCCGAATATTCCCCCCGATCCGATCGCGATCTTCGACTGGCTGATGTGGTAGCCCGCACCGAGGGGGTCATTTTCCGGATCGAGGAAGATCAGCACCCGCCGGCGCTGGTAATCGTGCATCATGGAGAACACGATCGGCATTGCCGCAGCCAACGCGATCCCCGATCCCAGGAAATACCAGATCGGAAGCCCAGCGATGAACATGACCGTGATTCCACAAAAGACCACCATCAGGCAGGTGCCAAGGTCAGGCTGGACGAGGATCAGGCCGGCCGGAACACCAAGCAGCAGTAGCGCAGGCCAAACAGCACGCCATTTGCGGATCTCGCCGGCCGGTAGAAGTTCGTAGAATCTGGCTAGCGTCAGGACGATAGCGGGCTTCATAAATTCAGACGGCTGCAGGCGGATAAACCCAAGATCGAGCCAGCGTTGTGCGCCTTTTTTTACCAGGCCCAGTGCCTCGACCCCGAACAGCATCACGACAATGACACCGTAAACCGGGAAGGTGAGCGCCTTCATGGTCGATTCCTTGATTGTGGAAATCACCACCGCCAGCAACAGGAAGAAGAACACGACTAGCGCCTGCTTATTGGCCCAAGGGGCGAAATTGCCGCCTGCTGCCGAATAGAGGACGATCAATCCAAACCCGGAAATGCCGCTAATCATGAAAATCAGCCGCCACGGCAGGCGGGCCAGCGGCTGGGGGAGGATGGCCGAACTGATCATGCGCTGACCGTTGCCGCAGCAGCCACCGCGCTGGCGCGGCGGGCATTGCGCTCGAGCAAGGTGCCGCCCCAGCCAGCCTCAAGCTCGGCGAGGCGTCTCAATGCTGCCTCGCGGTCAAACAAATAAGTTAGCACATCTTTCGCCACTGGCGCTGCGGCACGCGCCCCGCCGAGGCCATGTTCGATCACTACGGCCCCGGCATAGCGCGGGTTGGAAGTCGGGGCGAAGAACACGAACAGTCCGTGATCGCGATATTTCCAGTCGCCCGACTGCCCGCGCTGCGCACCGGCGATCTTGCGCACTTGCGCGGTGCCGGTCTTGCCGCCCATCTCGATCCCGGGAATGGTGAGCTTGCTGGCTCCGGCGGTGCCGTCGCCATTGACCACCTGCCACATCCCGCCGCGGACGATTTCGAGATGTTTGGGGTCGAGCCCAATCAGCGGTGCCGGCTTGCTGTGCGCACCGATCAGGGTCGGCTGTATGTCGCGGCCCGAGGCGATCCGCGCGGCCATCACGGCCAGTTGGAGCGGATTGACGATCAAATAGCCTTGGCCGATCGATGCATTCAGCGTGTCGGACGCGGTCCAGTCTGGACGTTCGACGATGCGCCGTTTGTCATTCCACTTGCGCAGCTTCCACGCGCTGTCGGGAACGGTGCCAAAGCTCTGGCTCACCACCGGCAAATCGAACTTCTGGCCGAGCCCGAGGCGCTTGGCCATGGGCGCGATCTGATCATAGCCGATCTTGTGGCCCATCGAGTAGAAATAGGTGTTGCAGCTTTTGGCGATGGCGCGGCGCATGTTGACCGTGCCGTGACGGCCAAGGCAGCGGAAGAAGCGGTTGCCGAGATTGTAGCCGCCGCTGCAGAAAACCGTCGCATCGGGGTCAATCCCGGCTTTCAGAATAGCCAGCGCGCCCATCGGCTTGATGGTCGAGCCGGGCGGGTAAAGCGCGTTCAAATTCTTGTTGAGTAATGGCCGTCGCGGATCTTCCGACAACATTTTCCACTCGGTGCGGCCGATCCCGTCGGAGAAACTGTTGGGATCGTATGCGGGCATCGAGGCCATGCACAATATATCGCCAGTCAGGCAGTCGATGACGATGCAGCTACCCGATTCCTCGCCCAGCCGGCGAGCAGCATATTCCTGCAGACCGGCGTCGATCGCGAGCTGTGTGGTGTGCCCCGAACGATCGGGCTTGGGGGTCAATTCGCGCACCAATTTGCCGCGTGCGGTCAGCTCGACGCGTTGTCCGCCGGGTGTTCCGCGTAATGTTCTTTCAAGTGTTTTTTCAAGTCCTTCCTTACCGATCTTGAAACCGGGTGTGATCAACAACGGATTCTTTTCGGCTTCATATTCCTTGGCCGACGCAGTGCCCACATAGCCAATCAAATGGCCAACCGCCGGACCGGCCGGATAGAAACGAGAGAAGCCGCGCTGGGGCTGGACGCCGGGCAATTCGGGCAGGCGGACGGTGACCGCGGCATAGCGCTCATAGGGAACATTCTCGGCGACCTGGACCGGCTGGTAACCTTTGGCGACCTTGAGTTCACGAATAATCCGATCAACCTCGTCGACGCTTAGCGCCAGCAATTGGGCGAGCAAGCGCAACGTCGCTTCCGGCTGTTCGAGCTGGTCGGGGATGATGTCGATGCGAAAATCCGAGCGGTTGATCGCGATCGGCTTATTGTGGCGATCGACCAACCAGCCGCGCCGTGGCGGGACCACAATCAACTGGACGCGATTGCTCTCGCTAAGCAACTTGTAATGCTCGTTCTGGGCGACCGCGAGATAGCCGAGCCGTCCGACGAGAAGGGCACCGATCGCGCCCTGCGCGCCGCTGACCAGCAGCATCCGTCGCGAGAAAGCGAGACCCTGATGCGCCCCGGTATAGCGCTTCTTACCGCGACCGAGAATGCTCATCGCCCCCACCGCCAGCGATCGGCGCGGGAGACGATCAGTGCTGCGAGCGGGAACGCCAGCACACTAAAAGCGATCGCCGGGAGAATGCGGACAAAGGCGACCGGCGCTCCGGCGAGGCCCGCGACCGACCAGTCGGCCCAGCGATCAACGGTGATTAAGATGGTCGCAAGGGCCCATTCAACCCAATAATCGCGCCACTGGGTCCGCTGATCGACCAATTCCATCGCCAGCATGACCGCCGTCCACAGCGAAACTGACAGCCCGATTGGGGCGCCGGTGAGCAGATCGTTGACGAGCCCCATCGGTGCGGCCCACCAGATCGGCCACGGGTCGGCGCGTAGCAATCGCCACGCGATCAGCATCAGGAAACCGGCGTTGGGCCACCAGCCGGTGACGGACACAATGGGCAAGGCTGAAAGCGCTGATCCGGCCAAGACGGTTACAACAGGGATGAAGCTTGCACCGCTGACCGGCCCGGCATTGAGCCTGGCTCCTGTTTTATTGGTCAGGGCAGAGCGGACCATGATTAGCGTTCCCCTGGCGGAGGGGCAGTTGCAGCAACGATTGCGGCTGGCTCGAACACCCGCTCGACGATGGCAAAGCTCGACTTGCTGGGATCGGCCAGCGGGAGGCCGAGCGCTCCATCGTCATCGAGGCGAATGATTCGGGCGATGGGCACGAGGGGGGGATACAGCCCGCCAGTCCCCGAGGTAACGATGATGTCGCCGCGCTTGAACGGATTGCGGCCGACTTCCAGTGGACGGATATCGACCGTGCCATCGCCGCGACCGGTCGAGATGACCGGGATACCGCCGCGCAGGGTGCGGGCGGGGACAATGTTTGATCGGTCGCTGACTAGCAGCACGCGGCTTGCCGAGGATCCGGCTTCGATCACCCGGCCGACTAGCCCGTCGGGGGTGCGCACGGGCATGCCGATGTCCACTCCGTCGGTTCGCCCAACCGACAGGATGGCAAAGCGGCGGGTACTTTCGAAACTCGATCCGACGATTCGGCCCGCTGCAATTGCGGCTTCGCTTTGTTCGCGAAGACCGAGCGCGGCCTTGAGCTGGCTATTTTCCAGCATAACCGCCTTGGCGCGTATGATCTGGCGGCGAAGCTCGATGCGTTCGCGCTTGAGCCCGGCATTCTGCGCGGCGGCGTTCCAATAGTCGCCCGCGCCTCCGACCACGCCGGTGACCGTGGTCGCAACCTCGGACAAGGCGCTGCTGACGGGGGCGGTAATGTCGAGCGCTGCGCCGCGAACCCTTGCATAGGCCGACGGTGCTACCAGCGAGATAACGAGCATGATTAGCCCGACGATTAGCCCGGCAATGGCCGCGACCAGCCCGAAGAACAGGCTATATTGCGCTTTCCTCGACCAGCCCGGACGTGGCCCCGTCGGCCCGGCCACGACCCCGATACCCTAGGCGGTCTGCAGGACGCCGCGGAACTGCTCTTCCTCGAGCGCCCGTCCGGTGCCCAGCGCGACGCAGGTCAGCGGGTCATCGGCGACCGTTACCGGCAGACCGGTTTCGTCGCGAAGCACTTCATCGAGCCCCTGCAGCAACGCTCCGCCACCAGTGAGCACAATTCCCTGATCGCAAATGTCGGCGGCCAGCTCGGGCGCGGTATTTTCGAGCGCGATGCGGACGCCCTCGACGATCGTCCCGACCGGTTCCGACAGAGCCTCGGCGATCTGGCCCTGGTTGATGGTGATTTCCTTGGGAACGCCATTGACCAAGTCGCGACCCTTGATGTGGACCATCTCGCCGATGCCGTCGACCGGCGGCTTGGCAATGCCGACTTCCTTCTTGATCCGCTCGGCCGTGGCTTCGCCGATCAGCAAATTGTGGTTGCGGCGGACGTAGGAGGAGATGGCTTCGTCCATCTTGTCCCCACCGACGCGGACCGACGTAGTGTAGGCAAGGCCGCGCAGCGACAGCACCGCCACCTCGGTCGTTCCGCCACCGATATCGACCACCATCGAGCCCGAAGGTTCATCGATCGGCAGGCCGGCGCCGATGGCGGCGGCCATG
>NZ_JANMLM010000044.1:0-23257 GCF_031372575.1 Sphingomonas sp.
CTTGTGGGTGTAGATATTGGCCGGGATCGGCTCGATGCAGGCCGAGGTGCCGCCGGCGATGATGCTGATCGACGCGGTCGGCGCGATCGCCATCTTGCAGCTGAAGCGCTCCATCACGCCCATGTCGGCGGCGTCGGGGCACGGCCCGCGTTCCTGCGCAAGCATCATCGAGGCTTCGTCGACCTGGGCGCGGACATGCTTGAAGATCTTCAAATTGTACGACTTGGCCATCGCACCTTCGAACGGCAGGCCGCGCGCCTGGAGGAAACTGTGGAAGCCCATCACGCCAAGCCCGACCGAGCGTTCGCGTTCGGCGCTATATTTGGCGCGCGCCATTTCGTCGGGGGCGCGGGCGATATAGTCGGACAGGACATTGTCGAGGAAGCGCATCACGTCTTCGATAAAGCGCTTGTCGCCGTTCCACTCGTCCCACGTTTCGAGGCTCAGTGACGACAGGCAGCAGACCGCGGTGCGATCGGCGCCGAGATGATCCTTGCCAGTCGGAAGCGTGATTTCGCTGCACAGGTTGGAGGTGGTGACCTTGAGCCCCAGATCGCGGTGATGCTTGGGCATCGAGCGGTTCACCTGGTCGATGAAGATGATGTATGGCTCGCCGGTCGCGAGACGGGTTTCGACCAGCTTCTGGAACAGGCTGCGCGCATCGACCGACCCGCGCACGGTGCCGTCCTTGGGCGATTTCAGGTCGAATTCGGCCCCGGCGCGCACGGCTTCCATAAACTCGTCGGTGATCAACACGCCGTGGTGCAGGTTCAACGCCTTGCGGTTGAAGTCGCCCGACGGTTTGCGGATCTCGAGGAATTCCTCGATCTCGGGATGCGACACGTCGAGATAGACCGCCGCCGAGCCGCGCCGCAGCGAGCCTTGCGAAATGGCGAGGGTGAGGCTGTCCATCACGCGGACGAACGGAATGATCCCGCTAGTCTTGCCGTTGAGTCCAACCGGCTCGCCAATCCCGCGCACCGCGCCCCAATAGGTGCCGATGCCGCCGCCCTTCGACGCCAGCCAGACATTCTCGTTCCAGGTATCGACGATGCCGTTGAGGCTGTCCGACACCGAGTTGAGATAGCAGCTGATCGGCAGCCCGCGGCCGGTGCCGCCGTTCGACAGCACGGGGGTGGCGGGCATGAACCACAATTTGGAGATGTAATCGTAGATCCGCTGAGCATGCGCCTGATCATCGGCATAAGCCGAGGCGACCCGCGCAAACAAATCCTGGTTGGTTTCGCCGGGGAGCAGATAGCGATCGCGCAACGTATCCTTGCCGAATTCGGTGAGCAGCGCATCGCGCGTCTCGTCGGTGACAATATTGTAGGCCGCGACGTCGATCGTCTTGCTGGTCCGCTCGGGCGTGGCCTTATCAGCGCCCAAAGCTGGGCCTGCGGGGGTGGCAACGTCATCACTCGTCACATTGCTGTCGCTCAGAAAATCCATATCCTCACCCCGTATGCTGAGCGGCTCTGTGACCGCTTGTTCGCTAAATGTTCGACTCGGTGTCATAGGCCCGAACCTACCCTGTTTTGCGCCCCGGCGGGGGGTTTTTATCGCGTCGTCCCCGATATCCACAGGGCGCGCGCAGGTGCCAACCGAAGATAGGCATCTTCAGCCTCAACCACAATAGATTGAGAGCGGCCCCCACCGGAACACCGCATATAGTGTCTAACTTGGAATCGAACGCAAGTAGTTTCGTTAACTTGGGATGAAAATATTCACGCGTCCGAGCGATCTGTGGCGATTACGCAACGCGCGAGGGTAACGACGCGGAAATTCGTTTCGCTTGCAATCGGGCGACACGTGCGCGATTAGGATGGGGCGGACCGGGCCCCTCTGGCGACGGCTTTTAGAGCCCTCGTGATGTCGGACCGCATCGGAGCTTCCGATGCGATTCGAGCGGCCATTCGCCCTCAGACAAGCAGTGGAACTCCGATCGAAAGCAACGCTTTTGTGGAGGAAAACCATGTCCGACCGACTTTATCGATTGATGCTCGCGCACCAGCGGATCGACGATCAACTGCGCCGTGAACAACGACGACGCTGCGCCTCGCCGTTCGTCCTGATGCGGCTCAAGAAGATGAAATTGCGCGCCAAGGATCTGATGCAGCGCCTGTCGCGAACGCCGCAGCATAGCTGACAATCCGGTGCGGGCCGGCGCACCCGCGCCGCCCCGCACCGACGCTGCTGCTTACCCCGCTATCCGGAGATTATTGAGCATGGAATTTCTGTCCGCCGACTGGCTCGGCACCCCCGCATGGTTTTGGCTGGCTTTTCTCGGCCTGGTGGCAGCGCTCACCGCTTTCGATCTCGGTGTCCTCCACAAGGAGGACCGCGAGATGGGAATCGGCGAGAGCCTCAAGCTGAGCGCGTTCTACATCACCATCGCGCTCGCCTTCGGGGCGTGGATCTGGGTCGCGCGCGGCGCCGATCTGGGCATGAAATATTACACCGGCTTCTTCATCGAGAAGGCGCTGTCGATCGATAATGTGTTCGTGATCAGCCTGATCTTCACCTTCTTCGCGATCCCGCCAAAATATCAGTATCGCGCTTTGGTGTGGGGGATCATCGCGGTGATCGTGCTTCGGGGGATGATGATCGCAGCCGGCGCGGCATTGGTCGCCGAGGCCTATTGGGTATTGTACATCTTCGCCGCGTTCCTGATCGTGACGGGAATCAAGATGTTCTTTGCGGGGGACAGGCCGATGGACGTCGGCAACAATCCCGTGGTGCGCTGGATCTCGGGGCACATGCGGGTCACCAAGGAGCTTCACGCACAGCATTTTTTCGTTCGCGTGCCCGATGAGAAAAGCGGCAAGATGGTGCGCGCCGCAACGCCCTTGTTTCTCGCCCTGGTGGTGATCAACCTGGCAGACCTGGTGTTCGCGGTCGACAGTGTGCCGGCGATCTTCGCCATCACCACCGACACGTTCATCGTCTACACCTCCAACATCATGGCGATCCTCGGTTTGCGCGCGCTGTATTTTGCGCTGTCGGCGATGGTTCACCGCTTCCATTATCTGAAATATGCGCTGGCCGCCGTGCTGGTGTTCATCGGCGCCAAGATTTTCGTCGCTGACTTCCTGCTGGGCGGCGACAAATTTCCGCCCATGCTCAGTCTAGGGGTGACCGCTGCACTGATCGCCAGCGGCATCCTCTATTCGCTATGGAAGACGCGGGGCGCGCCTGAGCCCGACTGGCCGCGGTCATGACCCGGCAACGCTCCGACTGTATCGAAATCAGCCAGCCTTGGCCGGCGCCGCGCAATCGCCGAGGCGCTTGCCCTTGATCCGCTGGGTCAGGACATAATCGCCCTGGCCGCTGAAATAGGTTCCGGTGGCGACCGCGACCTCGAAGCTTTGCTCGTCATATTTGCCGTCGAAGGTCAGCGTCACCAACCCCTGGCCGGGCCGCTGGCAATTATAGGACATGTTGATCCGGCCATTCTTGGCATAATCGCTGGTCGCGGTGCACGTGTCGCCCGTGTCGGAGAATAAGGCGACCGCCGGCTTGTCCCCGGCCGGCGAGCAGATCGTACGGACCTCGGTCTGGCCGACTTTATGCTTGGTCGCGGGGGTGAACTGGTCGGCGGCTTTCAGAGTCTCGGCCAGCGCGCTGACTTCATAATTGCCAGCGGGGAAAATCGCCGGCGGGCCTTTGTCCGCGGCCACCGGGGCGGGCGCTTCGCTGCCGCAGGCGGCGAGCGGAAGCAGTAGTGCGAACATCATATGATTGCGGTTGCGCATCGGAAAATTTCCCCCTGTTGGATTGTTCAGCTGGCCGGTTTTGCGTCGCAATCGCCGAGGCGTCGCGATTCGATCTTCATGGTGCTGTTGGCACCGCCGATGACCGAGCCGCCGGGTGCCGCACTGCTCTTGTTGGCGATGGTCATCGCATATTGGTCTTTGCCGTACGTGCCCTTGACGATCATGTCCTGATTGCCCGCCGCGCCCGAGCAGACCAAGTGGCCATCGAGTTTGCCGCCGCCCATCTTGTAATATTCGTAGCGGCAGCCGGTCGGCACCTGCGCCAGCATCCGCTCGGGATTATCGACCTGTTCGGGGGTCAGGCACGCCTCGACCGTGCGCGGCTTGCCGATTTCGGACTTGATCCGGGCGGCGATCTCGGGCGGCATTTGCGCGGTGTCGATCGCCTCGATCGACACGGTCGACGACCATTTGCCGGGGCGGACGAGCTCGAGATTGGCGCCGCTATCCTTCATCGCCTTGGCAACCTCGGCCGGGGTGACATTCTTGAGATCGACCGACGGCCCCTTGTCGCAGGCGGCGAGCCCCAGCGCAGCAGTGGCAAGCAAGGCGAAGGGTACGAAACGCATCATGATCTCCCGATTGGAAGCGCGCACCATAAGAGCATCGGCCTGTCGCGCAATCGGGCTTAGCGCGGCGGGCAGCGGCCGGTTCCGGGGCCCCGCACGGCGCGACCGGGACGGGCGGTCGTCATTGCGCCATTGAGCAGGACGGGCTGGCCGTTGACCAGCACATGGCGCATCCCGACCGCAAATTGCTGCGGTTTGTCGAACGTGGCCTGGTCGGCAATGGTCGCCGGATCGAAGATGGCGAGATCGGCCATCATCCCCGGCTGGACGAGGCCGCGATCCTTGATGCCGAGGTTCGCCGCCGGATAGCTGGTCAGGCGGCGGACCGCGTCGGGCAAGGTCAGCCGCTGCTCGTCGCGGACATATTGGCCGAGTAGCCGCGCGAAATTGCCATAAGCGCGCGGATGGACCGATGATTTGAGGAATTTGCCGACCGGGGCCTGCGCCTCGGCATCGCTGCCAAAGCTCATCCACGGCAGCGCCACCTGCCGCGCGACATTGGCTTCATCCATCAGGAAATAAGCGGTCGACACGCGGCTGCCATCTTCGATCACCATGTCGATCGCGGTATCTTCCGGGCTGGTGCCGCGCATTCTGGCGACCTCGGCCAGCGTCTTGCCGGTGAGCGATTTCAGTTTCTCATTCTTGAAGCCGATCAGGATCAATTTTTCGGCGCTTCCTGCCTGCCAGTAAAGGCTTTCCCACCCCACCGGTCGCGCCCGCATTTCGGCCAGCACGCGCTTGCGGATCGCGGGATCCTGGAGCCGTTTCTTCCATTCCTCATAGCCGCCGGCTTGGACCCAGGGCGGCATCGCCGCGTCGAGCCCGGTCGCGCCGGCGACATAATTATACATGTCGGCGGTGATCCGCACGCCCGACGCGCGCGCCGCCTCGACCCGAGCAATAACCGCGTCGAGCTTGCTCCAATTGCCCTTGCCGGCCTGTTTTAGGTGATAGATTTCGGCCGGACCGCCCGATTTGCGCGCAATCTCGATCAATTCGTCGACTGCCTCGAGGAGGTTGTCGCTCTCGTTGCGCATGTGGCTGATATACATGCCGCCGCATTGCGCCGAGGCGGCAGCGAGCGCGATCAGCTCGGGGGTTTCGGCGTAGAAAGCGGGGGCGTAGATCAGTGAGCTGCCGACTCCCATCGCGCCTTCGTTCATCGCTAGGCGGACAGCGTTTTGCATCGCTGCGAGCTGGGCCGGGGTCGGATCGACATCGCCCTCGCCCAGCGTGTGGACGCGGACCGTGGTCGCGCCGACGAAGCTGGCGACATTTGGCGCGATCCCGCGCTGTTCCAGTTTGGTCAGATATTGGCCGAGGGTGCGCCAGTCGATTGGATATTTGATGTCGGCCTGTCGCTCGGTTTCGAGGCGGACCATCGTCTCGTTGTACGGCCCCATCGAATTGCCTTCGCCCATCACTTCGAGCGTCACCCCTTGGCGAATGTCGCTTTCCCCCGCGCCATCTTCGATCAGGCTTTCGGTTGCCCAGCTGAGCATGTTGATGAACCCCGGCGCGACCGCGAGCCCGGTGGCGTCGATAGTGCGCGGCGCGACCCCGTCGAGACGCTGCGCGACGGCGACGATGCGGTCGCCGCTTATGCCGACATCGCCGGTGAACGGCTGCCCGCCGCTGCCGTCGACGATCGTGCCGCCGCGGATGATCAGATCATAGCCCGGCGCGGGATTGATGCTGGTGCACGAGGCTAGCAGCACAGCGAGGGGGGCGAGGCGGAGGGTTGGGCCGATCATTGTGCAGCCCTCTTCATCGCGGCGACTGCCTCGGCTCTGGCTTTTGCAGAGGCCGCATATTCGGCCGTGGTGCAATCGCCGATGCGCTTGCCGTCGATGCGCAACTTCATCGTCATCGCTTCCATCCCGGTTGGCTTGGCACCGCCCTTGGTTTCCATCGCCGTGGCCATCGCCATGCGATAGGATTCGGGGGCGTAGGTGCCGGTCATCGTAGTCACTTGGGTGTGCCCGCCCGAGGCACAGCGCATCCGCGCCTCGATCTTGCCGCCGCCCATCGTGAAATTGTCATAACGGCAGCTCTTGTTGCCCGAGAAAAAGTCCGGCCCGGGCTTCTTCACATCGGCCTCGGTGATGCACGATTCGGCGCCCGGCATCATCTGCCCCTGGCGTTTCATCGAATCAGCCATGCCCGCCGGCATGCCGGGGATGACGATCTCGTCGACCGATCCACTGACCTTCCACTTGCCGGGGCGGATGAAGGCTTCACCCCGCTGCGTCTCGGCAACCTTGGTCGCGACCTCGGCGACCGACGCGTTGGCCAGCTTGACGTCGGCCTTGGAATCGCACGCGGCAAGCAAGACCAATGGAAGCAGGATGATGGCTCTAGTCATGGCGTCCCCCCGGTTCGCTTAGAGCGATTGCACCGCCCCGATTGGCGCACCATATGCCTGTTGCATGGCAATTCAAATCCGAACGTCGCTTGCGGGGCTCCTTACTAGTGACGCCGTCGTTCCGCATTATTCGATAGAACGATGACGCACGACGTTACCCACGGCGACTTGCCCCACGACGGCACGGCCATGGCGCGCTGGTGGAATCGCGCCAATGCCCCGACGACGCCGACAATCGCGTGGCTTGGACTAATAGTCCTCGTCTTCGGCGGGTACATGTTTGCGTTCATTCTGACCGGGGGACTCGGATTGCGACCCGCGCTTACCGGCGCTCTGCGCAATACCATTTCTCTTGTGCTCGTCGCTGCTCCCGCGTGGGCGCTAATCAAATGGGTCAGCGCGCGGTTGCGCGGGCCCGTGGCGCTGTTAACCCACGCCGTGTTTGCGGCAACTTTCGCGCTGGTCTGGTACTGGGTGTTGACTTTGGCGACAGGATTGTCGGTGGCACGCTCGCTTTTGGACTTCGACGTCCGACCGTTTTTCCCGATGCCGGCAGCAACGTGGCAATTGCTCCAGGGAATGACGGTTTATGCGGCTTTATGGGCGTTGGCGATGGGTCGGCTGTCATCTAGCCAGGCGTCGACGTTGGCCGCATTAGCCGATGAATCTCGGCCGCGACCCGATCCGCGCTTCTTCATCAAACGCGATGGCGATGCCTTTCCGATCGACCTGGATCAGGTGGTGGCCATCAGCGGTGCCGATGATTATTCCGAAGTCACCACGCTCACGGGCACGCACCTGGTTCGACTCACGCTGGCCAAGTTCGAAGCTGAGCTTGATCCAGTCCGCTTCTGCCGCATCCACCGTTCGGTCATCGTCAATGTGCTGCGGATAGAACGATTCGAACCGGACGGGACTGGCCGTTTGGTCGTGCAAATGGCAACCGGCCAACGATGGCGCACGAGCCGCGCTGGGGCAACCAAGCTGCGTGAACGTCTGATTTAGCGCGGCGGTCGATTGGCCGAGCAATCACGTCGATTGACCGAATTTAGCTCTCACTTTGCGTCAATCGTCGATGGCTTCCCCAACATTTATTCGGGAGGCCATCAGTGAAGAACATCTTGGGGAAATTATTCGCGGTGGCGACACTGGGCACCGCAAGTCCGTGCGGCGCTCAAATCACGACTTACACCAACGCCAAAGTGTGGAACGGCGATCGTTTCGTGGCGAAAACCTTCGCGGTTGAGGGCGGCCAGTTCGTCGCAGCCCCCCGTGGCGCCGGACACGTCGTCGATCTGACCGGATCGTTCGTTATCCCCGGCATGGCCAATGCCCATGAGCACCGGACCAATTCCAATTGGGACGAGAATTGGGCCTATCTCGAAGAAGGCGTTCTCTATGTCTGGAACCCCAATTCGATCATCCTGGATGACAAGGCCCGGGGGTTCTTCGACCAACCCAAGACGATCGACGTGCGCTATTCGATGGGCGGAATTACCGAGCCAGGCGGTCATCCGCAGACCCTCTACACCGGCATTCTGACTCAATATGTCTACAAGGGCATGACTCTTCAGGATTTCATCGGCAACGCCTTTCACTATGGTCGCACCTATGCCGAGATTGAACACGCACTTGACCTGCTGAAGGCTCAGCATGCCGACTTCGTTAAGGCATATTTGCTTTTCAGCGAGGATTATGCGGCGCGGCGCAATGACCCCAAGTTTGAAGGCTTGCGCGGACTGAACCCGGCCAACATGCCTTATCTGGTTGCCGCGGCCCGACGGCGCGGCCTGCCCACCTACGTCCATGTTGAGACCCGGGCGGACTTGATGGTGGCGGTTCGGGCTGGCGCAACATTCGCCGGCCACTTGCCTGCTTATCGCGACGTCGATACCGCCAGCGAACTCGCGTTGATGGCGCT
Organism: Sphingomonas sp.; assembly: GCF_031372575.1. Taxonomy (GTDB): domain Bacteria; phylum Pseudomonadota; class Alphaproteobacteria; order Sphingomonadales; family Sphingomonadaceae; genus Sphingomicrobium. The sequence goes on from NZ_JANMLM010000044.1 coordinate 8,635, forward strand.
GACCGATGCTGACGCCCGCGAAATCGCTAGACGCAAGATGTTGGTGATCCCGACATATGGACTCGCCCAAGAAAGCTTTACTGCCGCTGCAAGCAAGCCCAATTTCGATCCCGCCCAGCGCGACCGGGTCTACGCCTTGCAAGGACAGAATATTCGCCGCTTGGTGCGGGCGGGAGTGGTTTTCCTGACGGGGACCGACCGCAATCCAAGCGTGGTCGATGAAATCAAACATTGGGTCAGCGTTGGCGGCATGACCCGCGCGCAAGCATTGAAGTTTGCCTTGGCGAGCGGTCGTCGGATGGAACCGCGACGGCGGATCGGCTGCTTCGACTCTGGCTGCGAAGCGGATTTCCTCGTTCTCGCCAAGGATCCCACGCTGGATCTTGAAAGCCTCCGTAGCATAACGAAAATCGTCAAGGGTGGACTTGAAGTTACGCGACCCAGCCCTGCGGAAGGCCAAAAATAGGCTGGCTGCCGCTTGCCAACCGCTGGCTGTGCCTTCGCCGGTTGTCCTGATTATCCGCAACGCCCATATCGCGTGACCATGGCCATCCAAATCCGCACGTCGCTCGAGGAACCCGATACCGGGCAGAACTTCGTCCCGCATCGCCCCGCGCGTCCGGACAAGAGCGAGGGTGGGCGCAAGTTCGTGCTCCGGTCGGACTATCAGCCGGCGGGTGACCAGCCGGCGGCGATCAAGGAATTGGTCGAGGGGATTGCCGAGGGTGGGGAGGTCAACCAGGTGCTGCTCGGCGTTACCGGCAGCGGCAAGACGTTCACCATGGCGAAGATCATCGAGGCCACGCAGAGGCCGGCCTTGATCCTGGCGCCGAACAAGATTTTGGCGGCGCAATTGTACGGCGAATTCCGCAATTATTTCCCCGACAATGCGGTCGAGTTTTTCGTCAGCTACTATGATTATTATCAGCCCGAAGCCTATGTCCCGCGCTCGGACACCTACATCGAGAAGGAAAGCTCGGTGAATGAGGGGATCGACCGAATGCGGCATTCGGCCACGCGGTCACTGCTCGAACGCGATGACGTGATCATCGTCGCCTCGGTATCGTGCCTGTACGGGATCGGATCGGTCGAGACTTACTCAGCGATGATCTTCGATTTGAAAAAGGGCCAGAGCGCCGACCAGCGCGAGATCATTCGTAAGCTCGTCGCGCTGCAGTACAAGCGCAACGACGCCGGGTTCGCGCGCGGCAATTTCCGCGTCAAGGGCGACAATCTGGAGATTTTCCCGTCGCATTATGAGGATAGCGCGTGGCGCATTTCGTTTTTCGGTGACGAGGTAGAGGAAATTGTCGAATTCGACCCGCTGACCGGGCGCAAGGCAGCGACGCTCGACACTGTCCGGGTGTTCGCCAATTCGCATTATGTCACGCCGGGGCCGACGCTCAAGCAGGCGAGCGAGGCGATCAAGCATGAGCTGTCCGAGCGATTGAAGGAGTTGGTGGCGGAAGGGCGATTGCTGGAGGCGCAGCGGCTCGAGCAGCGCACCAATTTCGACCTCGAGATGATCGCGGCGACGGGCAGCTGTGCGGGCATCGAGAATTATTCGCGCTTCCTGACCGGCCGATTGCCGGGCGAACCGCCGCCGACCCTGTTCGAATATCTGCCCGACAATGCTTTGCTGTTCGTCGACGAAAGCCATCAGACGGTGCCGCAGATCGGGGCGATGGCCAAGGGCGATCACCGGCGCAAGATCACGCTCGCCGAATATGGCTTTCGCCTGCCGAGCTGCATCGACAACCGGCCGCTGCGGTTCAACGAATGGGACGCGATGCGACCGCAGACGACGTTCGTCTCGGCCACCCCCGGACCGTGGGAAATGGAGGCGACTGGCGGGGTGTTCGCCGAACAGGTCATCCGCCCCACCGGCCTGATCGACCCGCCGGTCGAGATCAAGCCGGTCGAGGATCAGGTCGATGATCTGGTCAACGAGGCGAAGAAGGTCGCGGCGCAGGGCTATCGCACGTTGGTGACGACGTTGACCAAGCGGATGGCGGAGGATCTGACCGAATATCTCCATGAGGCGGGCCTCCGCGTGCGCTACATGCATTCGGACGTCGAGACGCTGGAGCGGATCGAGCTGATCCGCGATCTACGCCTCGGCGTGTACGATGTGCTGGTCGGGATCAATTTGCTGCGCGAAGGGCTCGATATTCCCGAATGCGGGCTCGTCGCGATCCTCGATGCCGACAAGGAGGGTTTCCTGCGTTCGGAGACGTCGCTGATCCAGACCATCGGCCGCGCCGCGCGCAACATCGACGGGCGGGTGATCCTCTATGCCGACCGCATCACCGGGAGCATGGAGCGCGCGATGGGCGAAACCGACCGGCGGCGCGAGAAGCAATTGGCGTATAACGTCGCGCACGGCATCACGCCCGAGAGCATCAAGAGCCAGATCCACGACATCATGAGCGACGTGACGCTGCGCGACGGTGTGTTGGTCGAGACCGGCGACGACGAGCGGCCGCATTTGGTCGGGCATAATCTGCGCGCGTACATCGGCGACCTCGAGGCGCGGATGCGGAAAGCGGCGGGCGATCTGGAGTTCGAGGAAGCGGGCCGTCTGCGCGACGAGATCAGGCGGCTGGAAGAGGACGACCTCGGCATCCCAGTCCAGGAACGCCGCGCGTCACGGCCGACGGGGAATGCGACACAGGGCAAGCCGGGAACGCGGCGGACCGGCTTCGGGAAGACGCAGCGCAAGTGGGGCGGGAAAAGGTAAGCGTTCAGCGCGGGGCAACTCTCCGAGTGGCAGATCGTTGGGTCGATAGGTTGACCTTGGAGAGTGCTGCTTCGGCCGCGCTGAGTTTATGAAAAAATTGCATTTCGCGCTTGGCGCGCTGGCGCTTTTTGCCGCTTCCCCGATCGCCGCGCAGCGCGGGGATGAGCCGGTCGCGGTGGCGGGCAATGTCCGGCAGGGGATCGATTTCGTCTATGTCGACCCGCAAATGTCGAGCGTTGCGCGCAAGAAGCAGCGACCGCAGAATTGGCTGGCGCGGATGTTCAGCGGCGACGGCGGCGAGCGGCAGGGTGCGCCCAATCCAATGTTCGCTGACCTGGCGCGCGGATTGCGGCAATATCAGTCGAGCTGGGGTTCGCTGCCGCAGATGAAGGTCCTGCCCGGCACGGCGATGAAACGCGGTGCCACTGGCAAGCGCGTCGCACAGCTCCGCACCCGGCTCGGCCTGGCCCCTGGTGGCGGCTATGATGACCAGCTCACCCAGCGCGTGGCCGACTATCAGCGCGTCCACGGCCTTGGTTCCGCCGACGGCATCGCCGGCAAGGGGACGATCGCCTCGCTCAACCTGGGCGCGATCCACTATCAACGGCGCATCGCGGTCAACATGGAGCGTGCCTATCGCCTGCCGACGGTGCGCGCCTTCAACCGTTACGTGGTGGTCGATTCGGGTGCTGCCGAAACCTATTTGTTCGACCGCGACCGCCGGGTCGATACGATGCGCGTGATCGTCGGATCGGCCAAGACCAAGACCCCGATGATGGCGGTGCTGATGCGCAACGCCAAGGCCAATCCCTATTGGCACGTCCCGCCCGAGCTGGTGCGCAGCCTGACGGCGCAGAAGGTCAGGGAAATGGGCGTCGGTTACTTCGACCAGTTCCATTATGAAGTGCTGTCCGACTGGTCTGCTAACCGCCGCCCTATCGATCCCAAGACGATTAACTGGAGCGCCATCGCATCGGGCAGGCAGAAGCCGACAATGATGGTCCGCCAATTGCCCGGACCGTGGAATTCGATGGGCGCGATGAAGTTCGAGATGCCCAACGATTTCGGCATTTACCTGCATGATACGCCGTTGAAGGAGAAATTCGCCGGCGATCGCTGGATCAGCAACGGCTGCGTCCGGCTGGAGGATTATCGCCGGTTCGGGTCGTGGGTGTTCGGTCGCATGCCGGAGCCTAGTGGTGCACCCGAGCAGGTCATTCCCTTGCCGCGTCCCGTGCCGGTGTACATGACCTACCTAACGGTTGCGGCGGACCGCGGCGGGGTGATGTTCCGGCCCGATCCGTACGGCTTCGACGCGCTGGCGATGCCACAGATGTTCGGCGGCGGGCGAGTTTAGCCTGCGCCGTTGGTAGGCTGATCCCGCTTTTGATCGAGTTGAGGCTTGCTAGCCCCGCCCTCACGTGATTGATCGGCGCTCAGGATTTTGCGGGAGGTGAGCATGCGGCGTTTCGGTTCGATCGGGTTGGCGTGGGCACTGGTGGCGTCGGCGGGCGTGGCGCAGGACATAAAGCCTGCGGTGCCCGCCGCTGCCACCAAGGAAAAGCCTGCCGAGCCGGTCGAGAAGATCGTCCCGCAACAGCGCAGCACGAAACTGTCGGGCATGTTCGGCGGGCAGCGCGTCAACTATACCGCGACCATCGGCGAGACGATTATCGCGGGCGATGACGGCACCCAGAAAGCGGCGATCGTCACCACCGCCTACGTCAAGGACGGGCGCGATCCTGCACGGCCGGTGACGTTCCTGTTCAACGGCGGGCCGGGGTCGGGATCGGTGTGGCTGCAGATGGGGGCATTCGGGCCGAAGCGGGTCGCCATCCCGTCCAACGGCACCGACGATGGCGCACCACCTTATCCGATCGTCGACAATCCGGAGTCATTGCTCGACGTCACCGATATCGTGTTCATCGATCCGCCAGGGACCGGGTTCAGCCGGCTGCTCGGCAAGACCGAGGGCAAGGAATTTTACGGGGTGACCGCCGACGCCAAAGCGGTGGCCGAGGTGATCCGCCGCTGGATCAGCGATAATGGCCGCTGGAACAGCCCCAAATATCTCGGCGGCGAAAGCTATGGCACGTCGCGTTCGGCAGCAGTGGTCAATCAACTCGCCAATGCCACCTACAATGATGTCGCGCTAAACGGCGTGATCCTGATTTCGACGATCCTCGATTTCGGCGCCGGGGCGGACCGCGCGGGCAATGAGCTAAGCTTTATCACCACGCTGCCGTCGATGGCTGCCGCCGCGCATTTCCACGGCAAGGTGCCAAATGGTGGTGGCGCGGTGCAGCTCGAGCCGTTTCTCAACGAAGCCCGCGCGTGGGCGATCGGGCCTTATGCGACCGCTTTGCTCAAGGGGCAGCAATTGCAGGGCGAGGACCGTGCTGCGATCCGGCGGCAATTGGCGCGCTTTACCGGGCTTAGCGAAGCCTATCTCGATCAAGCCGAACTGCGCGTCTCGCCAGATCGGTTCTACAAGCAATTGCTGCGCGATCGCGGGCTGTCGATCGGCCGGCTCGATGCGCGCTACACCGGCAAGGATTATGACAGCGCGGGCGAGAATTACGACAATGATCCGAGCTTCTACGGCATCGACGCAGGCTATACGGCCGCGATCAACGCCTGGTCGCGCGGCACGTTGGGGTTCGTCACCAACCGCGAATATCAATCGATCGGAAACCTCGGGCGCGACTGGGACTGGCGGATCGAAGGCGGGCGCGACCAGAATGCTTATCTCAACCTGACCCCCTATCTCGGCACCGCGCTGCGCGAGAATTCAGGGCTCAGAATCTTCGTCGGCCAGGGTTATTACGACTTCGCCACGCCATTCTTCGCCGCCGAATATGCGCTGTCACGCCCCGGAATCCCGCAGGACCGGGTCGAGTTTCATTATTATCAGTCGGGCCACATGATGTACGTCCGCGATCAGGACCGGGCGAAACTGTCGGCCGACATTCGCGCTTTCATCAAGCGGCGTTAGCGCAGCACCCCTTTGCGTTGCATCGCGCGAGCATAGAGGAACAAGGCGAGCGCGACGACGACGATGATGTACGGCATCATCCCGTTCACGCCTTGGCTGATCTCGATAATGCCGACCGGGTTGGCGAGTTGATAGCCGATCCCGACTACCGCCCCAATCAGCGACAGACCCAGGACCGCAGCAGCCCAGCGATGGCGGACCAACAACAGGATCGATCCAACCAGACCGGCCCAGACACCGAGCCCCCAGCCGATCGCGGCCCAGATCGGAAAATTATTTATGTAGGCCATCATGGCAGCGCCATCGATCGTCGGCATCATCGATTCGATGTACGCCGCGCCCTTTGTCCGGGTCATGAAATAATCGAAGCAGCCGAACGCATTCCACAAGGTCGCGAGTCCGCCGACGATCCACAGATGGATCGGAGTCTTTGTGGCTTGAGTTTCCATCATCCCCTCCTTCGCGCCCGACACATTTGGCCGGGCGCGACGGAAATGGAGGTCATCGCGCCCCGCCTGTCAAGACGGGGCCGCAACGATCAGGCGTTGGTTACAGGCCGATTCGCAGGCCGAGGTGGCCCGAAGTTTCGTTGCCTTGTTTCTTGCCCGCGGTCATCGAAATGCCGGCATCCATCGACACGCCGTTGAAGATCCGGGCGCTCGCGCCGACGGTGCCGCGTCCGTAAATCTTGGTCGAGACGTCGTCGAAGTTGAAGCGATTGACGATGGTCGGCGCGCTGGTCTGGGAGAAGGAAATCGAGCGGCCCGAGCTGCCCAATTCCTTTTCCGCCACCAAGGTGAGGTAGGGGCGAAGCTGGATTCCGCCGCCGCCAAAGTCGCCGCGCACTTCGGCGCCAATGTTGCCGCGCAGCGAGTTATACTTGGCCGCACCGACATTAAGGGTCAGCACCGGATCGCCAGTTTCGGTGTAGCCGTCGACCTTCACCCGAGCATAATCGAGCCCGGCGACGGGGCCGATGCGAACCGAGCCCATGGTCGTCAGATAGCCGACCTTGGCGCCCGCGATCCAGTGATTGCCATCGGGCGAGGCGCTCATTCCGTCGACCACGCCGCGGCGGCTGACGTCATGATTGTCCAAGCCATAACCGACATAACCTTGTGCGAAAGCGCCGCCGACACCGAACCCGGCATAAGCGCCGAGCTGGATCGAATCCGACTTTACCTCGGCGTCGCCGGTGTCGAAGTTGATGTTGGGTTTGCTGTAATTGGCGGCGATGCCGATGACCCCGCTCCCGAAGCCATAATCGACCCCGGCGGTGACCCCGACCGAATCGCTCGCGAAAGGCTGATTACCGCGGCTTGAACCGACGCTGCGCGAATAAGCGTCGCCGACAATGTAGGCGTGCAGGCCTTCGGGCATGTCGCCATCGCGCGGTGCGCTAAGGTCAAGCCGGCTGGTCAGCGTGCGGCCGAATTGCTGGCCGGCATTCATCCCCGCATCGCTCGGCCCCTGCAGGGTGAGCGGCGCGGCAAGCTGGGCATCGACGTAGCGGGCGACGATCTTGAAGCCGTCCGAGGTCAGGTGGAGCTGGTCGGCGTAGAACAGGTAGCCGGTGGAATTGACCACGCAGGTCGGGTTCGGAAGCGCCGGGCAGACAAGGCCGCTGGTGATCCCATAGGCCGACGGATTGGCCGCGATATTGTCGAGCACGCGGTTGAGATCGAGATAATGGACGATCACGCCATTCGCGGCATAGCCCGACAGGGTCGATTGCATCGCGCTGTTGAAGGTGGATGAGTAAGAAGTGCGGATTGCCGCGCCCGTGGGATTGCCAGCGATTTCGGGTAGCCGCCCGGTGTCACCAGCCAAAAAGCTGATGGTCGGCGCTCCGGCCGCGACTAGCCGGTTGAGGTTGCCGGTCGCAGCACCTGCGGCGGCCAGCGCGGACGCGGACGCGCCGGCAAGCGTCCCGCCAGTCAGTTGATAGAGGCGGGCATCGTTGCCGCCGATCGACACTGTCACGAGGTCTGTCGAGTTGAATGGCGCAGTGGTGGTCGGAAAGAAGGCCGACTGGGTGCCGACATTGAGATATTGATCGACCTCGAAGGTGAAGCCGGGAAATGGGCCATTGGTGTTTCCGTTGCCGGCCAGCGCGCCGCCGATCGCGAAATTGTCGATCGGAGCGTTGAGGATCTGGCCCAACGTATCGACATAATTGGTGCCGCCCGAGAAGCGGCCGCTGGTATAGACCCCCGAAGTTCCGCTCAGCGGGTTGATCCCCGCCAGCTCCCAGAAATTGCCGTCGTCGGCATAACTGTCACCAAAGGCGACGATATGGTCGATCTGCTGCGCGCCCGCAGGTGCGGCAAAAGCGGTCAGCGCAGTCGCGGCGGCAAGCGCGAGACGCACAGTCTTCTTGGTCGACATCATGGTAGCATCCTCTCCCGGCCCCGTATGTTCGCGGCTCCCTGTGAATGAGTGTGCGCGGCGACGGCGATGCGCACAAGTGACGCCAGAGCAACAGACGCCGTAAAAATGCCTGGCGAGCAGCAGCAAAAGTTTCCCCGAAACACCAGTGCCTCATTTTTCGCTGTCCTACAACAAACCAAAAAGGTTATTTATAGCGACTTGGGAGATTGCGACATGATTGAGCAGGACGACGCGCCGCTGGGCGTCAAACATTTGATCGATGCACTGATCGATCGCGAAGGCGGGTATATCAATCACCCGGCCGATCGTGGTGGGGCGACCTGCTTCGGGATTACCGAGACGGTGGCCCGCGCCCATGGTTATGGCGGGACAATGCGCGACCTGCCGCGTGGCGACGCCGAGGCGATCTATCGGCGGCTGTACTGGCTTCGGCCGAGGTTCGACCAAGTGGCGAAGCGGACGCCGCGACTTGCCGCCGAATTGTTCGATACCGGTGCCAACATGGGGCCGGCAGTGGCCGCAACCTTCGTTCAGCGTGCGCTGACCGCGCTCAACCGCAGCGGGCGCGACTATCCCGATCTGGTACCTGACGGGCGGATTGGCGACACGACGCTGGCGGCGCTCGATCGCTTCCTCAGCGTGCGCGGCGCTTCAGGCGGGGAGACCGTGCTACTGCGCGCGATGGAGGCGTTGCAAGGCGAGCGCTACTTGCGCTTGGCCGAGCGGCGACCGGCCAATGAAGCATTTCTTTATGGCTGGCTTGCCAACCGGATTGGTTCACGATGAGTCGCGCTCCCCAGTGGCCGCCACGCGACTGGCGGGCGTTCGCCGCGCTGCTCGCATCGATTGCCGGCGCAGCGGTGCTGACCGGTTTTTCGGCCTGGCTGGTAACGCTGCTGGTCGGGTTCGCCCGCGCTGACCCAAGGCTCAGGCTCGAGGTGATCCGCGCGCTGGCGACGAGCAATTACGGACTGCTCGCGATCATTGGCGCGATCCTGCTCAGCCTTGGGCTCGCGATCAATCGGCGCAGCGTCAAAGGCAGCGCGTTCGGGGCGAGTTTCGAAGCAGCGGGCGGGGAGGGCGACGATGCCGATCCTCGCTGAAATCGTGCGGCGCTTACTCATCCGGTTCGCGCCGTGGATCGCGCTCGGCGTGCTGGTGTTGGTGATTGTGCTCGCCGGCCCCGCCGCCTGCCGCAAACTTTACAGCGAACAAGCGCGCGCCCGGCTCGGTGAGGAGCAGGCGCGCGCAGCCAATCGCAATGGCGAAGATGCCGTGGCGACAGTCGGCGCTGCCGCCAAGCGCGAACAACAATCCGATCAGATGGGTGACACTCATGAACGAGCAATTCGCAGTGCCCAAGGTGCAGGCACGCCGGTCGATCCTGCTGTGCGCGATGTTGGGCTTGGCAGCCTGTGTCAGCGGGCCGCCTATCGTGATAGCGAGCAGTGTCGGATGCGCCGGCCTGCTGCCCGTTGAGTGGCGCGCCGGGGTGGCCGGGGCGGCGCTGCCCGACGGGCTGACAGTCGGCGACTGGATCGTGTTCGGCGATGCCCAGACCGGCAAATTGGACGAAGCCAATGGTCGAACCCGCGATGCGATCGGCATTGTCGAGCGATGCGAAGCGCGCGATGGCGCGGCGGTCAGACGGGCGCGGCGCGGGTGGCTGCGGCGGCTGGTGGGATAAGGTTGGACCCGTGCGGCGGCGTGAAGCATTGAGCGCCCATGACCGACACCTCGCGCCACCGACTCGCTCGCCGTTCCCTGATGCTGGCCAGTGGGCTCGGACTGCTGACACTCGCGGGATGCACTCCGGCGGGCTTACTCGATGGGATCAGCCGCGTTGCAGGCGATAGCGGCGCTCGGGCGGCGGCGCGCGGGGTATCGTTCGGGGCGGATCCCCGGCTGAAGCTCGACGTCTATGTTCCGGACAAGATGACGGTGGACGCGAAATTGCCGGTGGTAATCTTTTTCTACGGTGGCGGCTGGGTCGATGGAGCGCGCGGCGATTATGGCTTTGCTGCGCGGGCCTTTGCGGCACGCGGCATGATCGCGATCGTGCCCGATTACCGGCTGGTGCCAAACGTCCGCTTCCCGACTTTTATCGAGGATGGCGCGCAGGCGGTAAGATGGGCCCGCGACCATGTCGCGCAATATGGCGGCGACCCGGCGCGGATCGTGGTATCGGGTCATTCGGCGGGTGCGTATATCGGCGCGATGCTGGCCCTCGACCGGCATTATCTGGCCGATATCGGGGTCGATCCCGCAATCATCCGCGCGGCGGCCTTGCTGTCGGGGCCGTATGATTTTTATCCGTTCACCGAAATGCGGGGGCGCGATGCGCTGGGCCAGTGGCCGCGCCCGGCCGAGACCCAGCCAATCAGTTTCGCCCGTGCCGATGCACCACCGATGCTGCTGATGCACGGCACCGCCGATACCATCGTCGAGCCGCGCAACAGCCAGGCGCTGGCGGCGAAACTGGCCGCGCTCGGCGCTCCGGTTGATCTCAAACTCTATCCCGGCAAAAGCCACACCGACACGATCAAGTCGCTGTCTCCAGCGTTTCGCGGATCGACCCCGGCCCTGGCCGACAGTGTCGTCTTCCTGGATCGGTACAATCGATGAGCGAAGCGCCCGCCATCATGACCCCGGCGCGGCTAAGTGCCTTCACCGACGGCTTGCTGGCCATCATCATCACCATCATGGTGCTCGAATTGCCAGTGCCGCATGGATCGGGACCCGCGTCGCTGAGCGCATTATTGCCCTTCATCGGGGCCTACGCACTGAGTTTCGTCAATATCGGCATATTCTGGAACAATCATCACCATCTGATGCATCTGGTACGTCGGGTCGACGGGCGTGTTTTGTGGGCCAATTTGTTACTGATGTTCTGGCTCAGCCTTATTCCGTTTGTCATTCGCTGGATCGGCGAGGCCAAGGTCAGTGCCGAGCCGGTCGCGGCCTACGGGATTGTTCTGACCATGGCGGCGCTGGCCTATCTGCTGCTCGAACGAGAGATTATTCGCGCCGACATTGCCGAGGAAGGAGAGACTCCGCTCGACCGCGCCGTCGGCAACGTCAAGCGCGAGCGCTTAACCCTTGGGCTCTATATTGTTGGTGCGATCATTGCCTTTGTCGAGCCGTGGCTGGCGGTCGGAATTTATGTCGCGGTAGCGTTGCTGTGGTTCGTTCCAGACCGGCGCGTGGAACAGCAGATTGAGCAAGCGCTGGAGGATGAACAAGCCAAGGACCCTTGAAGCTTGCGGTCGGCCTCCCCCACATAGGTTCAATCACAGGCGGGAGCGCAAATTGGAAAACTGGCACGGGACGACGATCCTCGGCGTTAAGGCGGGCGGTCGGACGGTGATTGCCGGCGACGGCCAGGTGTCGATGGGCAATACGGTGATGAAGCCCAACGCAAGGAAAGTGCGGCGGTTGGGGGACGGCAGCGTGATCGGCGGGTTTGCCGGCGCGACCGCCGATGCGTTCACGCTGTTCGAGCGGCTGGAGAAGAAACTGGAGGCGAGCCGCGGCCAATTGCTGCGCGCGGCGGTCGAACTGGCCAAGGATTGGCGGACCGACAAATATCTCCGCAATCTGGAAGCGATGATGATCGTCGCCGATGCCGAGACGATGCTGATCCTGACCGGCAATGGCGATGTGCTCGAGCCCGAAGGCGGGATTGCCGCGATCGGCAGCGGCGGCAATTACGCGCTCGCCGCGGCCAAGGCGCTGGTCGATTACGAACCCGACCCCGAGAAACTTGCCCGCCGGGCGATGGCGATCGCCGCCGAGGTGTGCGTCTTTACGAATGACCGGCTGACGATTGAGGAGGTCGGCGCGTGAACGATGCACTGACGCCCAAGGCGATCGTTGCCGCATTGGATGAGCATATAGTTGGACAGACCGAGGCCAAGAAAGCGGTCGCGGTGGCGATGCGCAATCGTTGGCGGCGGCAGCGGCTGTCGCCCGAACTGCGCGAGGAAGTGACGCCCAAGAACATATTGATGATCGGGCCGACGGGTTGCGGCAAGACCGAGATCAGCCGCCGGCTGGCGAAACTGGCCGATGCGCCGTTCGTCAAGGTCGAGGCAACCAAATTCACCGAGGTCGGCTATGTCGGGCGCGACGTCGAGCAGATCGCCCGCGACCTGGTCGAGGAAGCGGTCCGGTTGGAGAAGGAGCGTCGCACGACCAAGGTGCGCGATGCAGCCGAGGGGGCGGCGATGGACCGCTTGCTCGACGCGCTGACCGGCAAAGGGTCGAGCGAGGCGACCCGCGAAAGCTTCCGCCAGCGCTACCGGGACGGGTCGCTAAACGACGCCGAGGTCGAGATCGAGGTAAGCGAAGCGCCGCAAATGCCGTTCGACATGCCGGGCAATGGCGTCGGAATGATCAACCTGAGCGAGATGATGTCCAAATTCTCCGGCGGAGCGCCGAAGAAGCGCCGCAAGCTGAAAGTGCCTGACGCATTCTCGAAACTGGTCGAGGAGGAAGCCGACAAGCGCGTCGATGCCGACGACGTGACCCGTGTCGCTTTGGCTGATGCGGAGGCCAACGGAATCGTGTTCCTCGACGAAATCGACAAGATTGCGGTTTCGGACGTGCGCGGCGGGTCGGTCAGCCGCGAAGGCGTCCAGCGTGACCTGCTGCCGCTGATCGAGGGAACCACGGTGGCGACCAAATATGGGCCGATCAAGACCGACCATATATTGTTCATCGCCAGTGGCGCGTTTCATGTCGCCAAGCCGTCGGACCTGCTGCCCGAGCTTCAGGGGCGATTGCCGATCCGGGTCGAACTGGCAGCACTGACCGAGCAGGATTTCGTCCGGATTTTGTCATCGACGCGCGCCAGTCTGACCGAACAATATTGCGCCTTGCTTAAGACCGAAGATGTGACAATCGAGTTTGCCGACGATGGCATTGCCGCGCTGGCGCGGATCGCTGCAGAAGTGAATGCCGCGCTCGAGAATATCGGGGCGCGGCGACTGTCGACGGTGATGGAGAAATTGCTCGAGGAGGTCAGCTTCACCGCCGAGGATCGCGGCGGGGAGAGCCTGGTGATCGATGCCGCGTTTGTCGAAGGCCAATTGGCGGGGATCGCCAAGGACATCGACCTGTCGCGTTACGTGCTGTGAGCTGTCCCGAGCGGTGTCAGCAGGCGCCGCAGCAAAGGTGATGCCGCGACCAGTACGGCGCCGCCGGTAATCGGAACCAGTGCGATGACCATCCAGAAAAACGTCGGGCCGCGCGCTTCGTAGATGCCGCTTAATGGTCCGCTCAGAAAACCGGCGACGCTGGTGGTCAGGAGGTTGAGGCCGAGCATCGTCCCCCGCCACCGTTCAGGCGCGTAGGTGGCGAAGAAGGCCGCGCAGGTCGGCGCGAAGAGTACCCAGCCTGCGTTCGAGACGATGTGGAAGGCGACCGGCAGGATAATCGGCAGCTTGGTGTCGCGACCGGCGAGCGACGGGGCGGCGGCCAGGATCAGCATCCCGGCGCCGAACAGGATGCAGCCGATGGCCATCCGCCCTAAGGTTTCGCTGCTCGGCTTGCCTTGGCGCCAATAGAATATGGCGGCGACCGCCATCACCATCGGGGCGAGGCTGTCGAACGATTGCAGCCATGGCACGGGGACTCGAAAACCGGCGACCATCCGGTCGATATGATTGCTGACCCAGATGTTGTAGATGTTCCAAATCTGCACCTGCGCTGTCCAGAAAGTGAGCGGGACGACCAGGAAACACGTGAGCACAACGAGGTTGCGCTTTTCTGCGCCCGATAGCGCAGGCTCCGCGTTGCCGCGCCGGGCGCGGGGCGGATCGGGGGGCAGTGTTTTCAGCCGGGCGACGTACCAGATGAGGCCAATCAACATGCCGACCGCCGCAATCGCGAACGCCGGATGAAAGCCATAACGTTCGTTGACCACGCCGATGATCAGCGGGGAAATGAATCCGCCGCCGGACACGGTCAGATAATAGATTTGGAAGGCTTCAGCCGTGCGCGAATCCTCCGCCTCGTACAACGCGCGGATCTGCGGGCCGATATTGCCGCGCAGCAAGCCGGCCCCGGCAAGGACCAGCATCAGCCCGATGAGGAAGCTGGGGGTAAAGCCCAGCGCAACGTGCCCGGCGGTCATCAGCGCCGCGCCGGCGATGACCCCAGCCCGGCGTGAGATGAAGCGATCGCCGAGCCATCCGCCGAGCAACGGCAGCATCGCCATCACCGTGATGTAAAGCGCGAAAATCTGGGTCGCGCGCCCCTCGATGCTGAGCGGTCCACGCATCGCCGTGATCGCGGCCTCAAGCGTGCCCAGCCCGATCACCCGGTCGGCCTGGCCGGGAAGCAGCAGATATTGTGTCATGTAGAGGATCAGCAGCGCCTGCATGCCGTAGAAGCTGGCGCGATCCCACACTTCGGTCGCGGCGAGGGTCCACAGGCCCGGCGGGTGGGCCCGGGTGGCGGGCAAGTCGGCTTGTCCCACAGTCGCCGTCGCCATG
>NZ_JANMLM010000069.1:0-3338 GCF_031372575.1 Sphingomonas sp.
TTGCGCTCGCGCTGAAGGAGCCGGTCGGGGTCATCCTCGGCATCGCACCGTGGAATGGGCCGATCGTGTTGGGCGTGCGCGCCATCGCCGTGCCGCTGGCGTGCGGCAATACGGTGATCCTGAAGGCGAGCGAGACCTGTCCGCAGACGCACGCGCTGATCATCGAGGCGTTTGCCGAGGCTGGTTTCCCCGATGGCGTCGTCAATCTCGTCACCAACGCGCCGGCCGATGCTGCCGACGTCGTCGGCGCTCTGATCGACGCGCCCGAGGTCAAGCGCATCAACTTCACCGGCAGCACGGCTGTCGGTCGCATTGTCGCCCGTCGCGCGGCCGAGCACCTCAAGCCGGTGCTGCTCGAACTTGGCGGCAAGGCCCCGCTGATCGTGCTCGAGGACGCCGATCTCGACGAGGCGGTCAAGGCAGCGGCGTTCGGCGCCTTCATGAATCAGGGCCAGATCTGCATGTCGACCGAGCGGATCATCGTCGTCGATGCGGTGGCCGACGCGTTCGCCGCAAAGTTCGCTGCCAAGGCGGCGAGCATCGCCGCTGGCGACCCGCGCGAGGGCCAGGCCCCGCTTGGAGCGGTGGTCGATCAACGGACCGTCAGCAACGTCAAACGCCTGATCGACGATGCCACATCAAAGGGTGCGAAAGTCATCGCCGGTGGCACGGCGGAAAGCGTCATCATGCCCCCGACCGTGGTCGATAACGTCACTGCCGCCATGGATCTTTACACCGACGAGAGCTTCGGCCCCATCGTCGCCATCATTCGCGCCCGCGATTCCGACCATGCGGTCGAACTCGCCAACGATAGCCACTATGGCCTCGCAGCCTCGGTCTTCACGCGCGACATCGTCGTGGGCCTGGCCGTCGCTCGGCGCATCCAATCGGGCATCTGCCATATCAACGGCCCGACCGTCCATGACGAGCCGCAGATGCCATTCGGCGGCGTGGGCGCGTCGGGCCATGGCCGCTTCGGCGGGCGGCAGGGCATCGACAGCTTCACCGAAACGCGTTGGATCACCATCGAAACCCAGCCCGGCCATTTCCCGATATGACGTGGCGTGACGGCCTCGGCCGCTCACGCCTTAAAAGGGGGCGTCGCCTGCTCGGATTAGTTGGTGGAAAGCGGACACTAGGTCCTAATGTCCGATATGGGTGAAAGCGGACATTAGTGATTGCCTGCAGCCTCTCAGACTCCGACTCGCTCCAACGTCATATCCGATACCCTTCTCTCGACCCCTCGAGCATATGATCCTCGCTCGCCGTCTCGCGCCAGGCAGTTCGGCCCGTTGCATTCCCTCCAGCCGCCGACTGCCCTAATGATCGGTTGTGAGACGGATCAAAATTCCTTGGTTGAAACCACTCAACGGGTGGCGCGGATTTCTCGGCGAGATCGCAATCATCGTCATCGGCGTGCTTCTCGCATTAGGCGCACAGCAGGCGGTCGACACTTGGAACTGGCGGGGCGAAGTGAGCGAGTTCCGCAAGGCAGTTGATTACGAACTTTCGCTCGACTTGGGTACTTATGAATATCGCTTCCGCCAAGCGGGTTGCGTTGGCCGCAGGTTGGATCAAATAGAAGTGTGGCTTCAGAGTTCCAAGACTGGCTCATTACCCAAACTGCTTCGACCGATCGGTCGGCCGTCGATGCTAAGTCAATATTCGAGCGTTTGGGACAATAAGGACAATGATGTTACGGCTCATTTGCCATTGAAGGATCGCCTTCAATATGCCCAACTGTATGACGAGTTTCGGACCATAAACGGGCTTAAGCTGGATGAGCGGGAACTATGGCGCAGTCTTGCCGATTTTGAATATGCTGACGAGCTGAATCACGAAGATAGGATGCGGCTCGGCGGGCTAATCTCTCGCGCTCGTGCAATCAATGAGCTGTTGAATGCTAATTACCCCTTGATGATACAGCTTGCTTCTTCAGCCGGACTTCGCCCAGTTGCGGTCCCTGATGTCGCGGCTCCTGACCCAGCCTTTTGTCTGGCGCTGATTCCAACGACCTGAAACTGTGCCCAGCGTCCGCAATGGGTCGAAAGCAGACACTAGCCCCCTAAAGCGACCGCACCAGTTTCACCGCCATCGCCACCCACGGCGGATCGGTCACGACTTGCTGGCGCCCGCCAGTACTCGGCGGCAGTAACTGCAGCTTGCCCTCCTCGCGACCGATCAGTCGCCCGAACAGGAACCGACCGGCGGGGCGGGGGACGATGATGTCGCGGTTGAGGGCTCGGCCATAGGCTTCCGCCTCGAGAGGTTCGCACCAGATTTCGTCGCCCGCGCGATAATCGCCGATGCTCGCCGCGACCGTCACTCCGACCAGCCCCGCAGCGGGCTTGGGCGGGACCACCAGGGTTGCCTTGCGCGGTGCGTTGGCGTGGCCGTTGGTGCCAAGGATCGCGACCACCTTGATCTCGTGACTGTCGGGGTTGCTCACCAGATCGGCGGCATCGACCCCCAAGGCGGCGGCGATGCGGTTGAGCCAGCCGACCGACACGGTGCGCGTGCCCGTTTCCAGTCGGCCGACGGTCTGCGGGGTGGTTGACGGCACGCAGGCCTTGGCGACATCGTCGAGGGTCATCTTCTTGGCGCGGCGAACTTCGCGAATGCGGGTGATCATGTCAAACTCCGAGCGAACCCATGTGGTTTTTTACTGTCCTACAGAAACGCCTCTGTGGCAAGTAAGAAACGACTCGGGGTCAGCGGAGAGACAGATGCATTCAAATCGGCGGTTGCTCAGCGAACGAGCCCTCGACCCGCGCGATCGCGGCACGCCGGCCGATGCCGTGACGAAAGCGCGGCCGGCGCGATCGGTGACCGTCAACCTCACCGAATCGCCGCTTGGCTGGCTGTTCGCGCGCGGCCATCTGACCCAGCGCCAGTTTGACGCGGGCGAGCGGCTGCGGTTCGATTATGAGCGCGGCCAGTTGGCGCAGCGGGTGACGATGGCGTGGGATGCGGCCCCGGTTGCGCGCGGGCGCGGCGGGGCGGCGTTCGCGCCCGATCTCGGCGGGTTGCAGGTCGACGCCAAAGCGCGCTTCGCCAAGGCGATCGACGCGGCGGGGCCGGGGCTGGCCGACATCTTGTGGCGGATCGTGTGCGGCGGGGAGGGGATGCGCGATGCCGAAACCGCGCTCGGCTGGCCGGCGCGCGCGGGCAAATTGGTGCTGACCCTCGCGCTTGACCGCGTGGCGGACTATTACCGCATCCGGTAAATAGGACAAATGGTCGCGGACCCTACGACTTTTGCGACGTTTGAGGCTTTATCGACTGCCCTTGCACAGGAGTGTTTTGCGATGATTCTCTACGGTTCGACCATTTCGCCA
>NZ_JANMLM010000080.1:0-7571 GCF_031372575.1 Sphingomonas sp.
TGGCCTTTGCGCTCCGTAAAAACGCCCTCCGGAATGTTGCCATAGTTGGCGCCAAGCACGCGCAGGCCGCCCAGCAGAACGGTCAGTTCGGGCGCCGACAGGCCGAGCAGTGAGGCCCGGTCGAGCAGCAATTCCTCGGTCTTCACCGACTGACGCGTCTTGAGGTAATTGCGGAAGCCGTCGGCCTGCGGCTCCATCCACACGAAACTGTCGACGTCGGTCCAATCCTGGGTTGCATCACCGCGGCCACCAGCGAATGGCACGGTGATATTGACGCCCGCGTCCTTGGCCGCTTTCTCGACCGCTGCCGACCCGGCCAGCACGATCGCGTCGGCCAGCGACATCGATCCGCGAAACTCGTTCAGCTTGGCCAGCACCTTGGCCAGCTCGGCCGGTTCGTTGACGTCCCAATCCTTCTGCGGGGCAAGCGCGATGCGCGCGCCATTGGCACCGCCACGCTTGTCCGACTTGCGATAGGTCGAGGCCGAGGCCCAGGCGGTCTTGACCAGCTGCGACACGGTCAGGTCGCTCGACAGCACCTTGTCCTTGAACGCGGCGACATCGGCGTCCGACGGCACGGTTCCGGCGGGAACCGGATCCTGCCAGATCAACGTCTCTTCGGGCACTTCCGGACCGAGGTAGAGCGACTTTGGCCCCATGTCGCGGTGGCACAGCTTGAACCAGGCGCGCGCAAACGCATCGTCGAGCGCCGCCTGGTCATCGCGGAACCGCTCGGAGATGGCGCGGAATTCCGGATCCATCTTCAGCGCCATGTCGGCGGTGGTCATCATCGTCGGCACACGCTTGTTGGGGTCGCGGGCGTCGGGCGCCATGTCCTCATGTGAGGCATTGATCGGCTGCCACTGCTTGGCACCCGCCGGGCTTTCGACCAGCTCGTAATCATATTTGAACAGCAACCGGAAATAGTCGCCAGACCACTTGGTCGGATTGTTCGACCACGCACCCTCGATGCCCGAGGTAGTGATATGTCCCTTCCCGATCTCCTGATCGTCGGTCAGCCAGCCCATGCCCTGCAGGTGAATTTCCTCCGAAGCGGGGCTGCTGCGGAAGCTGTCGGTTGGCTTGGCACCATGCGCCTTGCCGAAAGCGTGACCGCCGGCGGTCAGCGCGACCGTCTCCTCGCTGTTCATCGCCATGCGCAGGAAGGTCGCCTTCATGTCGCGCGCCGACTGCAGCGGGTCGGGATTGCCGCCCGGCCCTTCGGGGTTGACGTAAATCAGGCCCATCTGGATTGCGGCCAGCGGGCCTTCGAGTTCGATATTTTCTTCGTCGAGACGCGTCTTGGCGCCATCGCTGACCCAGATTTCCTCGGCGCCCCAGAAGGTATCGCCTTCCGACTGGAACACGTCCTTGCGGCCGCCGCCGAAGCCGAACACCGGCCCGCCCATGCTCTCGATCGCAACATTGCCGGCGAGGATGAACAAATCCGCCCAGCTGATGTGCTTGCCGTATTTCTGCTTGATCGGCCACAGCAGGCGCCGCGCCTTGTCGAGGTTGCCATTGTCGGGCCAGCTGTTGAGCGGCTCGAAGCGCTGTTGCCCGCTGTTGGAACCACCACGCCCGTCGGTGACCCGATAGGTACCGGCAGCGTGCCACGCCATGCGGATCATGAACGGGCCGTAGTGACCATAGTCGGCCGGCCACCAAGACTTGCTGTCCGTCATCAACGCGGTGAGGTCGGCCTTCAGCGCGCCATAATCGAGCGCCTTGAACGCCTCGGCATAATCGAAGTCCGGCCCCATTGGGTCGGGCGACACGCCATGCTGATGCAGCATGTCGACCGGAAGACCCTCTGGCCACCAATCCTTGTTGGTGCGGCCAAGCAGGGAGCGCGCCTTTGATCCGCCCATCGGGCAGCCACTGATATCGCCGGTCTTCGCGTCCATGATTCGTCTCCTGAGTGATTTGCGTCAGCGCTACGCCGGTCGACTGATCGATGGAAACGACTAAACTCGCTTAGAGAAAGTCGCTCAGTCGATCAGTCCATATGTTTCAGCCCGATCCGCAGATAATCCCACCCGGTGACCAAGGTCAGCGCGGCCGCGGCCCACAGGCAGATCAGTCCCACCAGATGCACCCATGGTGCTCCAGGAAAAGCCCCGCCCAGGATCAATGCGCCCAACGCCACCAGCTGGAACGTCGTCTTCCATTTCGCCAGGCCGCTGACCGGCATCGAGATGTTGAGCGGCGCCAGAAATTCGCGCAGCCCCGACACGAAAATCTCGCGCAGCAGGATGATCAGCGCGGCGATGATGTGGAGCCCCTCGATCTCGGGCACGGGATTGGCCCTGCGACTGGAAATCAGCATGATCAGCACGGCGGCGACCATGATCTTGTCGGCGATCGGGTCGAGGAACTGGCCGAGCCGCGAAATCTGCCCCTGTGCCCGCGCCAGATAGCCGTCGAAATAATCGGTCAGCCCGACGATGCAGTAGAGGACGAACGTCACCCCATAATCCACCGGGCTCGGCCGCCACAGCAGGAACACCAGGATTGGCACTGCGAAAATGCGCGACAGGGTCAGCAGGTTGGGAAGCGTCAGCATGGTTGGCCCACGCTTAAGGCCAATTTCCGCCAGCATGAAACCCTAATCTTGCCGTTGGCAATTGATGCTCTATGGCTGGGGCGGGATTGGCTGGAGAGCGGTTTAGATAATGCAGAATGTCAGGCATTTGCTGCGTACGCGTCGCTTCCTGCCGATTTTTGTCACCCAGTTCCTCGGTGCCTTCAACGACAATCTGTTCCGCACCGCGATGGTCATGCTGGTGATCTACGGCATTTACCGCGATGCCGAGCAGGAGGCGACGTTCAGCGCGATTGCCGGTGGCCTGTTCATCCTGCCCTTTTTCCTGCTTTCGGCGCTGGCCGGGCAACTGGCCGATTCCTCGGACAAGGCCAAGATCGTCCGGATCGTGAAGACTGCCGAAATCGGAATCATGATGGTTGGCGCGATCGGCCTATATTTCCACATCATCTGGCTGTTGCTCGCGGCGCTGTTCGCGATGGGGGTCCATTCGACGTTCTTCGGGCCGATCAAATACGCCATCTTGCCGCAGCATATGGAGGATGACGAAGTGCTGGGCGCGACAGGACTGGTCGAGGCCGGCACCTATGTCGCAATCCTTGGCGGCACCTTGCTCGGCGGGATATTGGTGGTGGAAGATGCCGACGGCTTCCATGCCATCTGGGCCGCTGTCGGCGTGCTGGTGGTCGCGTTGATCGGGCGCTGGGTCGGCGGCAAGGTTCCCCCTGCCCTGCCCGATCCCGATGCCCCCGGCTTCAAGATGGACTGGCACATCGTCCGTGCCTCGGCCCGGCTGGTCAACGCGACCTTGCACATTCCGCGACTGTTCCTGGCGATCATCGCGATCAGCTTCTTCTGGGCGATGGGTGCCGTCCTTGCCGCGCAATTCCCGCCGTTGGTCAAGAACGCACTCGGGTCGGACCAGCAAGTCGCGACTCTGTTTCTGGGCACCTTCTCGATCGGGGTGGCGATCGGCTCGGTGGCGGTCAATCGCCTGCTTAGCGGGCAGGTGTCGGCCAAATATTCGCCGGTGTCGGCGATCTTCATGGGCCTGTTCGTGCTCGACCTATACCGGCGGGTTAAGGGTTGGCCGGCCGCCGGGCCCGAGCTTCGCGACCTGTCGACCTTCCTCGATGTCGAGGGCAGCTGGCTGATCGTGCTCGACTTGCTCGGCGTTGCCATCGCCGGGGGCATGTTCGTTGTTCCGCTCTATGCCTTCCTGACGACGACCGTGCCCAAGTCGGAAACCGCGCGAACCATTGCCGCCAACAATATCGTCAATTCGGGCTTCATGGTCGCCGCGACCGTCATCCTGACCGGCGCAGTCCTGCTTGGCGTGACGGTTACCGACAGTCTGCTGATTGTCGCCTTCGCAAGTATTTTCGCCGCCTTGCTGGCGTACAAGCTCCACCTCGCCTGCGATTAAGCGCTCAGGCCAGATACGTTTGCCGGGTGACCTGCCGGGGGCAGGTCAGGCTAGGTAAACGGTCATGAACAGCAGTCCGCCGACGAAGGTCGAGAAGAACAAGCGGGCGTCGTCGATCGTCGCGAACGGTGCCTGGCTGACGTCCATCGCATAAGTGAATGGTTGCCGTCGGCCGAAGCTTAACACGCGCAGACGCTGAAGGGCGGGGAACGAGAACATGCAAAAACCTTAATGCAATTTTTACCATGCTCTTCAACCTCTGATTAGGGACAGCGTTCCGCGATCGTGCCAATCCGGGACGGGCGCGCGCGCAAACTGGCGTGGTTTGCTCAGGCTTTGCGGGTGGCGGTGCGCGGTGCGGCCACGCTCGGAGACCGTTTGATCAATTGTTCGGCCTGATCGGCGGGCATTGCCTTACCAAAATACCAGCCCTGCCCCATCTGGCAGCCCAGTCCGAGCACCGCTGCATGGGTGGCGGCATCCTCTATCCCCTCGACGATCACCGGCACCTTGATCGCGCCGGCCAGCGCCGCGACCGCGCGGACGATCGCCGCACTTTCCGAATCGTGACTGATCGAGGCGGTGAAGCTGCGGTCGATCTTGATCGCGTCGAATGGCAGCGAGCGAAGATGCGCCAGCGATGAATAGCCGGTCCCGAAATCATCGAGCGCCAACCTGATCCCCTGGTTCTTCAGGCTCGTTGCAATCGACCGCGCCAGTTCAAGGTCGGCAAACAGCGAGCTTTCGGTGATCTCCACCACCAGCCGCTCGGGGGCAACGCCCGCTTCGGTCAGCAAGCGGATGATCCGCTGCGCCAGCCACGGGTCGGACAATTGCATCGGCGAGATGTTGACCGACAAGCTCAAGGCCGGGTCCCACTTGGCGACATCCGCCAGCGCCGCACTGATCACCTGCTCGGATAGTCGAGCGATCACGCCAATGTCCTCGGCCACGCCGATGAATGCTTCGGGCAGGATCAGCCCGGACGACGGATGGTTCCACCGCGCAAGCATTTCGAAACCGACAATCTCGCCACTGTCCAAATCGACTTGCGGCTCGAAGAATGGCACGAACTGGTCATTGTCGAGCGCGACGCGAATGCCCTGCTCGATTTCGACATGTGCGATCATCGCGCGTTCCATGCCCCCGTCGAACCATATCGGCCGCGCCGATCGCCCGCTCGCCGCTTGCTCGAGCGCGATGTCGGCCCGCCGCAGCAAATGCGGCAACGGCGTATCGGCATTGGCCACCGCGATCCCGGCATAGGCCCCGGCCTGGAGCATTCGCCCATCGACATCCAACGGGCTGGTGATCGCCTGAAGCATCGCCGCCGCAATCTCGTTACCCGGTGCGGAGTCGGCCAGGTCGACCGGAAAGGCGACTGCAAATTCATCGCCATTAAGCCGCGCGGCAATTGCCTCGTCGGGCAAGACCTTGAGGATCGCGTCGGCGATATGCCGCAGCATCGCGTCACCCGTCTCATAGCCGTGCCGCTCGTTGATCGCCTTGAAGCGGTGCATCCGGATCGAGGTCACGCCCCAGCCGCTGCCGCGTGCCGCCAGCCGTAATCGAAGTGCTTCGCCAAGATCGGCCAGTCCCTTGCGATTGTTGAGCCCGGTGATCACGTCACTTGAGGCGATATGCGCCGCGCGCCGCTCTGCATCGAAGCGCCGTTCCTGCTCATGCTGCAAATCCGCCAGACGCCGCCATCCGACCAGGATCAACGCCACGTTCAAGGTCAGCATGACCATCGTGACGCGAACGCCGGGGCCGAATTGCGCGCCCGCGTCGGCAATCGCCTGTTCGAAAAAGCTGCTGCCCTGGATAATCAGCATCAGCACTGCGGCGACCAGCACCAGCGTCACCACGCCGTCGGACCGCACGGCCCACTTGCCTGCCGCCCTTTTACCCAACGGGGCCTCTCTACGCTTCAACCATGCCACCGCGGACGATGTAGCGCTTAGTATTTAACAATTTCTCTCGGGAATGGAGCAACTTGGTGCGGACGGCGGGACTCGAACCCGCACGCCTATTGGGCAGAAGATTTTAAGTCTCCAGCGTCTACCGGTTCCGCCACGTCCGCACGATCATCCGGATAACGGATTATTCGCTGGTGGCGTCACTTAAATTGAGGCGCTCGCGCATTTCCTTGCCCGGCTTGAAATAGGGCACGCGTTTGGCGTCGACATCGACTGCTGCGCCGGTGCGCGGATTACGCCCGACGCGGGCATCACGCTGGCGGGTCGAGAATGCCCCGAAGCCGCGCAACTCAACGCGCCCGCCCTGGGCCAGTTGGTCGGTGATACTGTCGAACAACGCCGCAACCAGGCTCTCGATCTCGCGCTGGGTGAGATCGGGAAAATCATTGCACAGCTTCTGGACGAGCTCGGACCGAATCATCACTTGCCCCATATCATAAATGTCGGGCAGCCCCCCGGCCGCTCGTGGTTAGAGAAGCTGTCAGCAAAATCATGAGAGCGCAAGCACTTCACGACGTTCCTGCGCAGCGCGACCGGCCGGCGACACATACAGGTGCCGCCGACCGGGATACGCTTACTTGGTCTTGTCCTGCTTTTCCTTCAACGCCGCACCCAGGATATCGCCCAGCGATGCGCCGCTGTCGGACGAGCCGTACTGCGCAACCGCCTGCTTCTCCTCGGAGATTTGCAGCGCCTTGATCGAGAAGGTCGGCTTCTTCGAGCGGTCGACCCCGGTGACGAGTGCATCGAACTTCTGCCCGACCTGGAACCGCTCGGGACGCTGTTCGTCGCGATCGCGGCCAAGGTCGGTGCGCTTGATGAAGCCGGTCGCGCCGTCGTCGCCGACCTGCACGTCGAGCCCGCCGTCGCGCACTTCAAGCACGGTGACGGTGACCGTCTCGCCCTTGTTCGATGCCGCGCCGGTGGTGCCCGGCTTGGCGACGCCGCCGCGCTCGAGCTGCTTCATGCCGAGCGAGATACGCTCCTTCTCGACATCGACATCGAGCACGACCGCCTTGACGGTCTCGCCCTTGTGATGAAGCGCGAGGGCCTCTTCGCCCGACACGCCCCACGAAATGTCCGACATGTGGACCATGCCGTCGACGTCGCCGTCGAGCCCGATGAACAGGCCGAACTCGGTCGAATTCTTGACCTCGCCCTCGACTTCGGTGCCGACCGGATGCTTCTCGAAGAAGTCGTTCCACGGGTTCGACTGAGCCTGCTTGAGACCGAGCGAAATGCGCCGCTTCTCTTCGTCGACTTCGAGCACCTTGACCTCAACCTCTTGGCTGGTCGAGACGATCTTGCCCGGATGGACGTTCTTCTTGGTCCAGCTCATTTCGCTGACATGGACCAGGCCTTCGATGCCCGGCTCCAGCTCGACGAACGCACCATATTCGGTGATGTTGGTAACCCGGCCGGTGAACGTGCCGTCGACCACATACTTCGCCGATGCGCCTTCCCACGGATCCGCTTCAAGCTGCTTCATGCCGAGGCTGATGCGCTGCGTCTCGCGGTTGATGCGGACGATCTGGACCTTCACCGTATCACCGATGTTGATCACTTCGCCCGGATGCTGGACGCGCTTGTAGCTGATGTCGGTGACATGCAGCAGGCCGTC
>NZ_JANMLM010000085.1:0-3064 GCF_031372575.1 Sphingomonas sp.
TCGATCTTCTCCGGCCGGGTGTCGGCATTGGCGAGCGCGATCAGCGCAAGCAGGCTGTCGCTTTTGACGGGTTCGAGATCGGCCAGGCGGCGGTGGCTTGTGGTGGTCAGCATGACGCGACCCTAGCGCAGGATCGGCAGGCCGTCATGCATCATAATCCACCGCCACCCCGTCCCCCGCCGGGACCGATTGACACGTCAAAATATAGCCATCGGCGATTTCCTCGTCGGTCAGGCCGTAATGCGCCGCCATCTCGACCTTGCCTGAAAGCACCTTCGCCCGGCACGTCGCACACACCCCCGCCTTGCACGCGAACGGTGCCTCCAACCCTGCGCTGCGCGCCGAGTCGAGAATCGAACTGCCATCGAATTTGATCTTCCGCGTTCGCCCGTCGAGCGTCACCGCGATAACCTGTCCCGCAGCCTGCTCCTGGAACGCCGCCAGTTGTGCGACCATCGCCTCGGACGGCCGCCCGGCGGTGAACCGCTCTATATGGATCCGCTCGCGTACGATCCCGCGTTCGACCAGCACGCTCTCCGCCGCATCCATCATCGGCCCCGGCCCGCAGATGAACCACGCCGCTACGTGGTCCGGCTCGACCACGAGGCGCTGAATCGCATCGCCGACCCGCGCCGCGTCGAGCATGCCATTGAACAGGTCGATCTCGCCTTCTTCCTCGGCGAGGAAATGGAACAGCTCGAGCCGCCCCATGTAGCGATCCTTCAGATCAGCCAGCGCCTCGAGGAAGATCACCGACTGGCTGTCGCGATTGCCGTAGAATAAGGTGAAGCGGCTGTTCGGCTCCTCGCCCAGCGCGGTGCGGATCAGCGACATGATCGGGGTAATCCCCGAACCCCCGGCGATCCCGACATAGCGCCGCGCTGCGTCGGCATCGAACGGGACGGTGAAAGAGCCATGCGGGCTCATCACCTCAATCTCGTCCCCGGCGCGCAAAGTCTCCGCGACCCAGTTTGAGAATACACCGCCCTTGATCCGCTTGATGGTGACCTTGACCAGCCCCTCGGCAGGCGCGACGCATAATGAATAATTGCGCCTAACTTCCTCGCCGTCGATCTCGGCCTTGAGCGTCAGATGCTGCCCTGCCTTGAAGCGGAATGCGTCGGCCAGATCATCAGGCACCTCGAAGCGGATCGACATTGCCTCGTCGGTCTCGGGCACGATTTCCGCCACCCGCAGCACATGAAAATGGTCGGCCACCAGCGCCTACCAGGCAGCGCCGGGATAGGTCCGCGGAATATGCTGCATCACCGCCAGCAAATGCCCCAGATGCTCGCTATGATGCCCGCGCCGTCCGCCCAGGATTGGCCGTTGGTCGCCGGGCAGTTCAAGTTTCGCCTCGGCCAGCACCGCCTCGATCGCGGTCCAATATTCGCTTTCGAACCCGCGCGGGTCGGGCACCGTCTGCCGCGCAATCAATTCCTGCAGCACCTCATCGACCTCGAACAATTCGGGGATGAAGCGCCAGCACCAGTCGAGCCCCTCGGCCATCCGCACTGCGCTCTCCTCGGTCCCGTCGCCCAGCCGGATCGTCCAGTCGGCGGCCAGTTCGCGGTGATAGGCCACTTCCTTGACCGCTTTCGACGCCAATCCCGACAGGAATGGATCGGGGCTGTCCGACAATTCGCGATAGAGCAGATGCTGGTACGTCGAGAACAACAATTGCCGCGCGATCGTCCGCCCGAAATCGCCATTGGGTTGCTCTACTAGCCAGCAATTCTTGTAATCCAGCACGTCGCGGTGGAACGCCAGTTCGTCCCCATCGTCATTATTGGCCTTATTGAGCAGATGCGTCGCCTGCCCGATCAGGTCGAGCGCGAGGTTGGCGAGGCTGAGGTCAACCTCCAGCCCCGGCGCATGCCCGCACCATTCGGACAATCGCTGGCCAAGCACGAGCGAATCATCCCCCAGCCGGACGAGATAATCGTAATAAGCATCCTCGAGCGGATCCTTGACCGGCACGCCCCCGCCCTCGTCAAACGCGCCGCCATCGGGCGCATTGTTCGCATCGCGCACATCCTTGGGGTCGATCACAGGAAGCGAGGGCATCAGATATGCTTCACCACATCGGGAATGTCGTAGAAGGTCGGGTGGCGATAGACCTTGTCTTCGGCCGGCTCGAACAAGGGGCCGCTATCGGCCGGATCGCTGGCAATGATCTGGTCCGACTTCACGATCCACAGCGAGACGCCTTCCTGCCGCCGGGTATAGGTATCGCGGGCATGGGCGAGCGCGAGCTTCGGGTCAGGAGCGTGAACGCTGCCAACGTGGCGATGCGCCATGCCGCCTTTCGACCGAATGAAGACTTCCCATAACGGCCAGTCTTGTCCGCCTCCCGCCGCGTCACTCACGCCGCCACCCGGGCAGCGCGCTTCGCCTCGTACGCAGCAGCAGCATCGCGCACCCAGGCACCGTCGTTCCACGCATCGCGGCGATCCTTCATCCGCTCCTTGGCGACCGGCCCTTCGCCGCGCACCACCGCGTAAAATTCCTCCCAGTCGATCGCGCCAAAGTCGTAGCCGCCCTTGGCCTCATTCCACTTGAGGTCGGGATCGGGGATTGTCAGCCCGAGATATTCCGCCTGCGGAACCCCAATATCGACGCATTTCTGCCTGAGCTCGTCATTGGTCTCGCGCTTGATCCGCCATCGCATCGAGCGCTCGGTATTGGGCGAGTTGTCGTCGGGCGGGCCGAACATCATTAGGCTCGGCCACCACCAGCGATTGAGCGCGTCCTGCGCCATGCGTTTTTGCTCGGGAGTGCCATTGGCGAGCACCATCATGATCTCGTAACCCTGGCGCTGGTGGAAGCTTTCCTCCTTGCACACGCGGACCATCGCCCGCGCATAGGGTCCATAAGAGGCGCGCTGCAGCGGCACCTGGTTCATGATCGCCGCGCCATCGACCAGCCAGCCGATCGCGCCAATGTCCGCCCAGGTGAGCGTCGGATAATTGAAGATCGTCGAATATTTGGCTTTGCCCGAGTGAAGCGCGTCGATCATCTGCTCGCGGCTGGTGCCAAGCGTTTCGGCAGCGCAATAGAGATA
>NZ_JANMLM010000089.1:0-6726 GCF_031372575.1 Sphingomonas sp.
CAATCGCTATCTGACCGAGATCAAGAAATTCCCGATCCTCGCCCCCGAGGAGGAGTTCATGCTGGCCAAGGCATGGCGCGAGCAGGGCGACACCGACGCCGCCGCGCGGCTGGTCAACTCGCATCTGCGCCTCGTCGCCAAAATCGCGATGGGCTATCGCGGTTACGGCCTGCCGGTCAGCGAATTGATCAGCGAAGGCAATATCGGCCTGATGCAGGGGGTGAAGAAGTTCGAGCCCGATCGCGGCTTCCGCCTCGCGACCTACGCCATGTGGTGGATCCGCGCCTCGATTCAGGAATTCATCCTGCGCAGCTGGAGTCTGGTCAAAATCGGCACCACCGCGGCGCAGAAGAAACTATTCTTCAACCTGCGCCGGATGAAGAATCAGATCGACGCGTTCGAAGACGGCGATCTCAAGCCCGCCGACGTCACCAAGATCGCCACCGATCTCGGCGTGACCGAGGATGAGGTCATCAGCATGAACCGCCGCATGTCGATGGGCGGGGATACCTCGCTCAACGCCCCGCTGCGCGACACCGATGGCGAGGGCCAGTGGCAGGATTTCCTGGTCGACAATGGCCCGTTGCAGGACGAAGTCGTCGCCGACGAGGAAGAGCGCCAGGTGCGCCACGAACTGCTCGGTGAAGCGATGGCCAGCCTCAACGACCGCGAGAAGAACATCCTGATCGAACGGCGCCTGTCCGAAGAGCCCAAGACGCTCGAGGATCTCAGCCAGGTCTACGGTGTCAGCCGCGAACGAATCCGCCAGATCGAAGTGCGCGCGTTCGAGAAATTGCAGGCCGCGTTGTTAAGGCTAGCGGGCGAGCAGAGGCTGCTGCCAGCGGCGTAGCCACGCGTCCGTCGGATCGTTCCGACGGCGCGACGGGCCCTCTTGCCAAGCGGACCCAAGAGTCCGACCATCGTCCCATCGAAGCGCAGCCGCGCTTTTCGCGACTCGCGCCCGCCACCACGGACGAAGGAGAGTCGCATGCCCAATGGAGCCCCAGCCAACGGCACTCGAGCAATCGCGCTGGTCGGACCGGCCGGCGCGGGCAAGACCAGCCTTGCCGAAGCGATGCTGTTCGCGTCGCGCACCATTGACCGCCAGGGATCGACCGCCAACGGGTCGAGCGTCGGCGATGCCTCCCCCGAAGCGCGGCAACGCGGCGGATCAACCGAGCTCAATTTGATGCACTTCGATTATCTGGGTGAGCGCTTCGCGATCATCGACGCGCCCGGATCGGTCGGGTTCGCCGCCGATGGTGCAAGCGCAATCGCCGTTTCGGATATTGCCATCGTCGTGGTCGATCCCGACCCCGCCCGCGCCGCGCTCGCCGCGCCGTCCTTACGGATGCTCGACGAGCTTGGTATTCCACACCTCATCTTCGTCAACCGTGTCGACCAGGCGCGCGGCCGGATCCGCGATCTGCTCTCCGCGCTGCAGCCGATGAGCGTCTCGCCTTTGATCGCCCGGCAAGTCCCGATCCGGGAGGGCGACAAGGTCACCGGCTTCGTCGACCTCGCACTTGAGCGGGCGTATCATTACCGTCCCGGCGATGCGTCCGAGCAGATCGTCATGCCGATCGACCTCGCCGACCGCGAAGCCGAAGCGCGCACCCAGATGCTCGAGCGGCTGGCCGATCATGACGACGATTTGCTCGAACAATTGTTGATGGACCAGGTGCCCGAGCAATCGACCATCTTCGCCGACTTGGCCCGCGAGACGAGCGAGAATCTCGGTGTCTCGGTGTTGTTCGGATCGGCCAGCAGCAGCTGGGGCGTGCGGCGATTGCTCAAGGCGCTGCGGCACGAAGCGCCGGGGCCGGAGGCGACCGCGCGGCGATTGTCGGTCAGTGATCCGTCGCTGTTCGCGTTCAAGATCAACCATGGCGGATCAGTCGGGCGGCTGGCATTGGCCCGCGTGCTCGGCGGGTCGATCGCCGAAGGGGCCGAGCTCAAGACCGCCGATGGCACCACATCACGGCTCGGTGCCCTGTTCAGCGTCCAGGGTGACAAGACCGCCAAGACCACCAGGGCCGGGCCGGGCGATGTCGTGGCGGTGGCCAAGGCCGATGAGGTCAAGGCCGGGCAATGGCTGAGCGGGGGCACCATCCCGCCGCCGGTCGAGCTTCCCGCCACGGCCCGCAACGCCACCGTTGCCATCGCCCCGTCCGACCGCAAGGATGATGTCCGGCTGGCGAGCGCCTTGGCACGGTTAGCGGAGGAAGATGCAGCGCTGACCATCGAGCATGACGATGACAGCCACGAATTGCGGCTGCGCGGGGTCAATGACGAGCATCTCGCTTTGGTCGTGGCGCGGTTGAAGCGGCGCTACGGGGTCGAGGTCACCAGCAGCCCCTGCTCGATCGGCTATCGCGAATCGATCCGCCAATCGGTCCGCCAGCACGGCCGCCACAAGAAACAGTCGGGCGGTCATGGCCAGTTTGGCGATGTGATCATCGAAATCCGCCCGCTGGCCCGCGGCGAGGGTTTCAAGTTCGAGGAAAAGATCCACGGCGGTTCGATCCCGCGCCAATATATTCCGGCGGTCGAGGCCGGGGTGAAGGACGCCTGCATCAAGGGGCCATTGGTCTTCCCGGTCGACGATGTCGCGGTGACCCTGGTCGACGGCAGCTACCACAGCGTCGATTCGTCCGAGCTCGCCTTCCGCACTGCCGGCCGGATCGCGATGCACGATGCGCTTGCGGCGGCCAAACCGCATTTGCTCGAGCCGGTGCAGCGGCTGGTGGTGGTCTCGCCGGCCAGCGCAACCTCGAAGGTCAGCTCGACCGTGGCGTCGCGGCGCGGGCAGATGCTGGGGCTGGGGCCGCGCGATGGCTGGCCGGGCTGGGACCGGGTCGAGGCATTGCTTCCGGAAAGCGAACTGGCCGGGCTGGAGGCCGAATTGCGGTCGCTCAGCCAGGGTCTCGCGACCTATGAAGCCCAATATGACCATCTCGCCGAATTGAACGGCACCTTGGCCGACAAGGTGGTCAAGAATCGGGTTGCGGAGCCCGCCTGAGCAGGATCGTGACGGGGGGCGACAGGTTGGCGGCTTTGGGCTAGACCGCGCCCTCCCCGACCCGCTCGTCCGGACATGATGAAACATTGGATTAAAGACCAGCACTTCCGGTCGCTTCTCAAGAACACCAGCTATCTGGCTATTTCCAAAGCCGTTGCTGCCGTTGCATCATTAGCGACTCTGGTGTTTGCGGGGCGTGGGCTGGGGCTTGCCCAATTCGGCCTGCTGATCCTGATCGTAAGCTATTCGCAGGCCGCGAGCGGTCTGTCGCGGTTCCAGTCGTGGCAGATCGTGATCCGCTACGGCGGCCGCTTGGACAGTCCCGAACAGCAGGCCGATTTCAAGACTGCGACCGGTTTCGCTTTCGCGCTCGACGTTGTCAGCGGGCTGGCCGGGATGATCATTGCGATTGCCTTGCTGCCGTTGATCGGTGGGTGGTTCGGCTTGTCTGGCGATAATCTGACCTACGCCATGCTCTATTGCATCATCCTTCCGACCATGGCGGCGGCGACGCCCAATGGCGTGCTGCGCGCACTCGACCGGTTCGACCTGTCGAGCTGGCAGCAGACAATGACCCCGATCTTCCGCGCGTTGCTGACCATCGTTGCGTGGTCGCAGAGCTGGTCGCTGAGCGCTTATTTGCTGATCTGGTTCGTGACCGATCTCGGCGGCGATCTGTACATGTGGTTCCTTGGCTGGCGCGAGCTTCGCCGCCGTGACTTGCTCAAAGGGATCAAACCTACCCTTCGCCCCACTTCGCTCCCTGGCGCGTGGCCGTTCGCGATCCAGGTAAACCTGACGTCATCGCTCCAGTCGGCCTGGGGCCCGCTGGCGCGGCTGATCGTCGGCGGCTTGCTCGGGCCGGCAAGCGCCGCTTTGTACCGCATCGCGGGCAGCCTGGCCGACAGCGCGCAAAAGCCTGCGGACTTGCTGGCACGCGCTTATTATCCCGAACTGATGCGGATGGACCTGACCACCAAGCATCCGTGGAAATTCATGAAGCGGGCGATGGTCGCCTCCGCGATTTTCGCCGGTCTCGCGATCGTGCTGATGTTGATCGGCGGAAAGCCATTGCTCGGCGCGGCATTCGGCAAGGAGTTCATCGCTGCTTATGCGCCGTTGCTGATCCTGCTCGGGGTGCCGGTGCTGACCATCGTCAGTTTCCCCTTGCCATCGACGCTCTACGCCCTCGATCGGCCCGACGTTCCGTTGAAGGCGCGGATCATCGCGACATTGGGCTATTTCGCGGCGATCGGGCCGCTCGCCCATTACAGCGGTCTGCAAGGCGCGGCATTCGCGTTCCTGCTTGGTAATGTGTTGTTCGTGCTGGTGATGGCGGTCTATTTGCGAACCGAGTATCGCCGAGTGAGAGGCAAATGACCGTTCCTTTAATCTGGGTATTGGTGGGGTCGCGGACCGGCGACAATAATCAGGTGCTGGCGCTGGCCGAGACGGTCGGGCTGCCATTCACCACGGTCCATCTCGACTATAATCTGCTTCGCTCAGTGACCCGCTGGCTCGGCCCGACGCGCGCGTCGCTCGATCGCAAAAGCAAGGCGCGGCTGACCCCGCCGTGGCCCGACCTGGTGATCGGGATCGGCCGGCGCAGCGTGCCGGTGTCGCGCTGGATCCGCGAGCAAAATAGAGGCAAGACCAAGATCGTCCTGCTCGGCAATCCGCGGATTGACCCGTCGATCTTCGACCTGGTCATCACCACGCGCCAATATCCGGTCCCGCCGGGTGACAATGTTGTGTTGCTCGATGCCGCATTGAGCCGCTTCCAGCAGCCGCCCGAGCCCGATGCCGACGAGCAAAAATGGCTGGCCGAGCTTCCCCGGCCGTTGCGCGTCGTGGCGATCGGCGGAGCGACCAAATATTGGCGATTGTCGACGCAATTGGTGTCCCGGGCGTTGATCACCCTTCGCGCCAAGCCCGGCGGGTCGTTGATCATCGTTACCAGCCGTCGGACCAATCCAGAAATCATCGAAAAAGTGCGCAGTGAAGTACACGGCGCGCCGAACGAGCGGCTGGTCGAAGGCCGCTTCCCGAGGTTTGCAATGCTGCTTGGCCAGGCCGACGAAATCCACGTCACGGCTGATTCGATCTCAATGATTTCCGAAGCGATCCTGGCGCGCAAAAAGGTCGGGCTGATCCCGATCGACCAGAACAATAAGGGCCGGCGCAAGCTAGGCCCCGAGCCGCGGATCAGCGGCCGCGACGCGCGGCGTCGCGACCTACGCCGGTTCTGGCATTATCTACGCGATCAGAAAGTGATCGGCACCGTCGAGGAGCCATTGGCTGCGACCATCGCCAATCCCAACGATATCGCCGCGACCGCGCTCAAGGCGCTCCTGCCGATCGATGCGGGCAGTGCCCAGCCGCGATAGCGATCGACCAGGTCGATGCTGTCATGGCGAATGTGGTTGGCAGCCATTTCGGCAACGATTTGCTGCTTGGTAACTATATTGGAATCGACCAGATCGGCGAGCAAGGAGTAGAATAAGGCTTCCTGATTGCGGTCGGGGTGCGCCTGGTAATGCTGGTGCCTCAACCGCCGGATGAAGTCGAACGGGCCACGCTCGCGAAGCGTGTAATCGACCGGCAGGCCAGTCTTCCACGGCTGGGTCCGGCGCTTGGTGGTATGCAGGATGCGGGTGTTGGAATCGAGCCGGTCGAACGCGTTCCAGTCGGCATCGAGAAAGCCGATGGTCGCGCGATCCTCGCGCTTCAATTCGATCCAGTCGATATAATCGAAGCGATGGGCGAACAGATCGTCGAGATCCTGGTCGAAATTCCAATGCTTTAGCTTGGCGGTGTCGAGCAGCATCACCGAGGTGGCGATATAATCGTAGCGCTTGTTATGGCCCGGGCGCGGTACCGCCATCACCGCCTTGCCGTCCATATCTAGATCGAACAAATCGGCGACGTCACCAATGCCAAAGCAATCGGGATCGGTGACAACCGCCCGCCCTTTCCAGCCCATCATTTGCGGCGGGGAGAAGCGCAGCGGCGAGAAGCTTTGCAAATCGTCCGGGTCCCAATCGCGCATATGGCCGGCGCGGCGGATCGACTGGCCGTGCGCCACCAGTCGCGGAAATTCGGTGACGTCGATGATCCGGACGTTGAAGCTGTCCGGCCGGGCACTGAATTTCTTGAAACTCAGCGCGCTGATCGTCGCGCCTAGGTGCTGGCGAGCGTTGGACTGGATGAAGACGGTGTTCTTCAAAGCGCCATTTCCTCGAAACCAGCCTCCTTCACGACGCGGTCGAGGTTGACGAGGGTGGTGAGCAAACTCTCCATCTTGTCGAGCGGCCAGGCGTTGGGGCCGTCCGACAAGGCATTGGCGGGATCGGGATGGGTTTCCATAAACAGGCCGCTGATCCCGACTGCAACCGCAGCGCGCGCAAGCACCGGGACATGCTCGCGCGTGCCGCCAGAACTGGTCCCCTGCCCGCCGGGCAATTGCACCGAATGCGTCGCATCGAACACTACCGGGCAGCCGGTCTCACGCATGATCGCCAGGCTGCGCATGTCGGAGACGAGGTTATTGTAGCCGAATGAAGCACCGCGTTCGCAGACCAGTATGTTGGATCCGTCGCCGCCCGCCGCAATCGACGCGGCCTTTGCCTTGTCGACGACATTCTTCATGTCATGCGGCGCCATGAACTGCGCTTTCTTGATGTTGACCGGCTTGCCCGCGCTGG
>NZ_JANMLM010000110.1:0-13922 GCF_031372575.1 Sphingomonas sp.
TGCTCCAGCTGACCGAGGATGAGCGCCGCCGCGGGGTGATCGCCGCCTCGGCCGGAAACCATGCCCAGGCAGTCGCCTATCACGGCAAGCGCCTCGGCATCCCGGTGACGATCGTCATGCCCAACCCGACCCCGACGGTGAAGGTCACCCAGACCGAAGGGCATGGCGCGCGGGTGGTGCTCCACGGCGAGACGTTCGACGATGCCTATGACAAGGCGCGCGAGATGGAGGCGGAGGAGGCGATGGTGTTCGTCCATCCGTTCGACGACGCCAAGATTATCGCCGGCACCGGCACCATCGCGCTGGAAATGCTCGCCGTGGTGCCCGACCTCGACGTGCTGGTGGTGCCGATCGGCGGCGGCGGCCTGATCTCGGGCATGGCGATCGCCGCCAAGACGCTCAATCCGGCGATCGAGGTAATCGGGGTCGAGGCCGAGCTTTACCCGTCGATGAAGAATGTCGTCGAAGGCTTGCGTGGGCGCATCGGCGGCGACACGCTGGCCGAGGGGATTGCGGTCAAGGAGCCGGGCCAGCTGACCCGCGCGATCCCTCGACGACATTCTTCATCGAGGGATAAAGTTCGGCCTCGACCCCGATGATCTCGATTCCGGGATTGAGCGTCTTGGCGGCGATGGCGATGCCGCTGATCAGCCCGCCGCCGCCGATCGGAACCACCAATATGTCGAGGTCGGGAACTTCGGCGAGCATTTCGAGCGCGATGGTGCCGGTGCCGGCGATGATTGCGGGATCGTCGAACGGGTGGACAAAGATCAGTGCCTCCGCCGCTTCGAGCTCGCGCGCATAGTCATAGGCGTCGTCGAAGGTCTCGCCGTGGAGCACGACGCGCGCCTGGTGGCCCTCGGTCTGGGTGACCTTCATCGTCGGGGTCGGACTAGGCATGACGATCGTCACCGGAATGCCGAGGCGCTTGCCGTGATAGGCGACCGCCTGGGCATGATTGCCGGCCGATGCGGCGATCACGCCGCGCGCCCGCTCGTCATCGGTCAGCTGGAGCAATTTGTTGAGCGCGCCGCGCTCCTTGTAAGCGGCGGTATATTGCAGATTTTCGAACTTGAGCCACAGATCGGCGCCGATCATCTTCGACAGGACCCCGCTGTGCGACGTCGGGGTCTTCTCGATCGCGCCGTCAATGCGATGCGCTGCAGCGCGGATGTCGTCGATGGTCGGGGGTGTGAGGTTCATGGATTGGCGGACTAGCCCTTCCCGACGGTCCAAACAATGCTATGCCAGCGGGCATGAGAAACGCCCTGATCGCAGCCGCCACGCTGCTCACCGCCGCGCCTGCCCTGGCCGATACGTTGGTCGATAATGTGAAGGGGGTGCAGGTCGGCGCATCGGGCAAGCTCGAGCGATTTACCGGCTTGCTGGTGAGTGACGACGGCAAAGTGAAACGCTTACTCCACGGGGAGAAGTTCAAACTTCCGGCCGGGACGATCGTGGTCGATGGCGCGGGGCGGATGATGTTGCCGGGGCTGATCGATGCGCACGGCCATGTCATGGGGCTGGGTTTCCAGGCGCTCCAGCTGAACCTGACGGGGACCACTTCGCTGGCCGATTTGCAGGCGCGGCTGAAGGCCTATGCGGCGTCCAATCCGGGTGACGGCTGGATCCTCGGCCGAGGCTGGAATCAGGAGAATTGGGCTGACAAACGCTTCCCGACTGCCGCCGATCTGGATTCGGTAGTTAGCGACCGGCCAGTTTGGCTGGGGCGGGTCGACGGCCATGCCAGTGTCGCCAACAGCGCGGCAATGAAGGCGGCGGGGGTGACCAACGCGACCAAGGCACCGGCGGGGGGCGAGATCATCAGCGGCCTGTTCGTCGACAAAGCCGAAAGCCTGATCGCCAACGCCATTCCGGTACCTACCCCGGCGCAATATGATGCCGCGCTGGCCAAGGCGCAGCAACTGATGCTGGGCGTCGGGCTGACCGCAGCGGCGGACATGGGCACCAGCGGCGACGATTGGGCGGCGATGAACCGCGCGGGGGCGGCCGGGACGCTGCGGGTGCGGATCATGAACTACGCTGCTGGAATCCCGGGCATGAAGGCGATCAATGGCGGCAAACCGAGCGGCTGGTTGTACGGCGATCGGCTTCACCTGGGCGGGGTTAAACTTTATGCCGATGGTGCGCTGGGTTCGCGCGGGGCGTGGCTCAAGATGCCTTATCACGACAAGCCGGACACGCGGGGGCTGCGGTTCCTGAGCGATGCCGAACTGGGCGCGCAGGCCGAAGCGGCGGCGGCGGGCGGTTATCAATTGGCGATCCATGCCATCGGCGATGCTGCCAATGCACAGGTAATCGGTGCCTATGAGCGGCTCAACAGACGGCATAAGGGCGACCGGCGGTGGCGGATCGAGCATTTGCAGATCGCCGATCCGGCCGACCTTAAGCGGCTAAGGCCCGCGGGGATCATCGCCTCGATGCAGCCGACCCACCAGACCAGCGACCGGACGATGGCCGAAGCGCGGCTGGACGCGGCGCGGTTGAAGGGGGCTTATGCGTGGCGGACGATCGAGACGCTTGGCGTGCACCTCGCGTTCGGATCGGACTTTCCGGTCGAAAGCCCCAACCCCTTCCCCGGCCTGTCGGCGGCAATCAGTCGGCAGGACCCCAATGGAGCGCCACCAGGTGGCTGGCGGCCCGAGGAGCGGGTGAGCTTCGCCACCGCGCTAGGCGGCTTCACGCGCGGTGCGGCCTATGCCGGGTTCGCGGAAACGAAGATCGGGAGCCTCAATCCGGGCATGCAGGCCGACTTCATCATCGTCGACCGCGACGTGGCCAAGGTCGATCAGCAATCGCTTGCGGCGACCAAGGTGCTCGAGACGTGGATCGCGGGAAAGAAAGTGTTCAGCGCGGACGCGATGCCCGCGCGCTGAGCATTCCCGGCGTCAGCACTTGCGGCAATTCCTCGGGCTCGGGCTTGCCGGGTTCGTACCACAGGTAAAGCGGGACCCCGGCGCGGCCGCGGCTTTCGAGCAAGCGGGTGATTGCGGGATCGCCATTGGTCCAGTCGCCGACAAACTCGACCACGCCCGCCTTGCGGAACGCCGCGCGGACGCTGTCGCGGTCGATCGCGCCGGCTTCGTTAACCTTGCAGGTCAGGCACCAGTCGGCGGTGAAATCAACGAACACCGGGTGGCCAGCGGCCAAGGCGCGCGCGACGGCGGCTTCGCTCCACGGCGTTCCGGATAGGCCGCTGCGGGCGACGGCGGGCTGCAGCGACAGCGACCAGATTGAGATCCCGGCGAGCGCGAGCGCGGCAGGGATTCCCCAGCGCACCGACTGGCCGTCACGCTGGCGCAAACCGAGGCCGAACAACAGCAAGCCGAGGCCGAGCATTGCTGCTGCGCCGATACCAAGCGCGACTGGCCCACCTTGCCGCCACAATAGCCACAGGCAAGCGGCGGCGGTCAACGCCATCGGGATGGCGAGGATGCGCTGGAAGGTCGCCATCCATGCGCCCGGCTTGGGCAATTTCGAGCGGAGCGCGGGGATGAAGGCGATGGCGATGAACGGCAACGCCAGTCCCAGACCAAGCGCGGCGAAGACCGCGATCGATCCGGCGGCGGGGAGCAAGAGTGCGGTGCCCAAAGCAGCGCCGAGGAACGGGCCGGCGCAGGGGGTGGCGACGAAGGCGGCGAGTGCGCCGGTGCTGAAACTGCCGGTGGGATTGGCCTCGCTACCGATCACCGGCAATTCGAACACGCGCAACAGGTTGAGCGTGATTGCGGTGGCCAGAAGGACCAGGATCAGGATCGTTCGCGGGTCCTGCAGTTGGAACGCCCAGCCCGCCGCGGTGCCGCTGGCGCGGATTGCGAGCAAGGCGATGCCAAGCGCGCTGGTTCCCGCCACCGCGCCCGCTGCATAAGCCAATGAATCGCGCTTGCCGCCTCCCGATTTGGCGAGGTGCAGCGCCTTCAGTGCAAGGATCGGGAAGACGCACGGCATCAAGTTGAGCAAGATGCCGCCGACCAGTGCGCCGAGGATGGCCAGCAGCACCGCGTTCATCCCCGGCCCCGCCCCGCTCGGCACCGGGCCGGGCACCGCGCGAAGCTCGAGCCCGCGCCCGTCGCCGAACGACAGCACGCCATCGATCACCGCCGGATCGCCGCGGCGGCGCTGCAGTTCGACGATCAACGTATCGCCCTGGCGTTTGAAGATTTGCGGCGCGGCATAGTCGATCGGGCCGTCGGTTGCAGGGAAGAAGTAAGGCGTGCCGATCGACGCGCTGGCGGGCAGCGGGATGGCTAGCCGCAATGTCTTGGCGGTCAGCGCAAATTGCGCGGTGGCGGCCAGCGGGCGCGGCAAGGCACGACGCCATTCGTTGAAGCGCGCATCGGGCATAGCCGTGCCAGCGGTGGCCACGCTCAGCGACACTTCCCCCTTTTCGGGGACGCAAATCTCGTCGGTACAAGCGAGCCAGCGCATCTTCGCGGCAATGCGGTGCGATCCGGTGATCCCAAGCGGCGCCTTGAGCCGCAGCAGGACGGCATAATCCTGTTCGTAGACGTAGTTGGGAATGTCCGCGATGAGCAATTTGCTTGGCACCGGATAGCGCATCGGGCCGACTGACCAGCCGGGCGGGAGCGTCCACTCGACGGTCATCGGCAGGCCGGCATCGCCGGGGTTGAGCCAGTAACCATGCCAGCCGGGCGTGGTTTTCATCAGGATCGCCAGCTCGACCTCTCCCCCCGGCACGGCACGCGAATCGACCACTAGTTCGGGCACAATCGCGGTCTGGCCACGCGGCGGAATCGATTGAGCCGCGAGCGGGGCGGGGAGCAAACCGATGAGAATCAACAACCAGCGAAACATTTCACCACCGTTCAGGCTTAGCTTGTCGAAGCCCTGTACTGACTTTCCGCCGTCAAGGAAGGACGGTCCGTCGACCAGCTCAGGACCAACGGACTTGGTTAGTGAGTCATTCCATATTTGGGCGGAGCCAGCGGCCGGCGATCTCGACGTCAACCTGGCGCCGGTCGGCATAATCTTCGAGCTGGTCCTGGCCGATCTTGGCGACTCCGAAATATTGGCTGTCGCGGTGGCCGAAGTAGAAGCCCGACACCGCCGACGCGGGGAGCATGGCGAAATTCTCGGTCAGGGTGACCCCCGCCGGCCCGACACCCGTGGAATCGCCACCGAGCAGGTCGAACAGAATCGGTTTGAGGCTGTGGTCGGGGCAAGCGGGATAGCCCGGCGCGGGGCGGATGCCGGTGTAGGTTTCGCGGATCAAGTCAATGTTCGGCATCGCTTCGGTCCCGGCATAGCCCCACAGGCTTTCGCGGACATTCTGGTGGAGGCGCTCGGCAAAGGCTTCGGCGAGGCGGTCGGCAAGGGCTTTCAGCAGGATGTCCGAATAATCGTCGGTCGCGGCGCGGAACCGCTCGAGGTGCGGCTCGATGCCGTGGATCCCGACCGCAAAACCGCCGATCCAGTCGTCGCCTGCCGGATCGATGAAATCGGCGAGGCACATGTTGGCGCGGGCGGCGCGTTTCTTGACCTGCTGGCGGAGGAACGGGAGGCGCACCTCGGCATTGCCCGCGAGCGCGACCACATCGTCGCCATCGCGGCGGCAGCGCCACAGGCCGACCACGCCGGTCGGCTTTAGCCAATGTTCGGTGATGATCCGGTCGAGCATTTCCTGCGCATCGGCGAACAAAGCGGTGGCGCTTTCGCCGACCACCGGGTCGGTCAGGATGGCGGGATAATTACCTGCCAATTCCCACGCTCGGAAGAAGGGCGTCCAGTCAATGTGGGCCTTCAGGTCGCGCAGCGGCCACTCGCCGAACTGGTGCAGGCCGGGCTTCAAGGGCTCGGGCGCCTTGCCGTCGGGATCGAACGGAAAGCTGTTTGCACGCGCCTCTGTAATCGATGCGAGGTCGTGCGCGGCGCGGCTTGAGCGGGCGATGCGCAGCGCCTCGTAATCGGCGGCGGTGGTGGTGATCAGTTCGGCCTTTTGCGGGCCGTCGCTGACCAGCGCCGAGGCAACGCCGACTGCACGACTGGCATCGAGCACGTGAATCACCGGGCCCGAGTAGGCTGGCGCGATCCTGAGGGCGGTGTGGGCGCGGCTGGTGGTGGCACCGCCGATCAGCAAGGGCATGACCATCCCGGCGCGCTCCATCTCGCCCGCGACGGTTACCATTTCATCGAGCGAGGGGGTGATCAGGCCGCTGAGGCCGATCATGTCGGCCTTGTTGTCGTTGGCGGTCTCGAGGATCCTGGTCCACGGAGTCATCACGCCGAGATCGATAACTTCGTAGCCGTTGCACTGGAGCACGACCCCGACGATGTTCTTGCCAATGTCGTGGACGTCGCCCTTGACCGTGGCCATCACGATTCGGCCCTTGCCCTTGGCGCCCTCGTCCTTCTCAGCCTCGATATAGGGCAGCAGATGCGCGACGGCCTTCTTCATCACGCGGGCCGACTTCACGACTTGCGGCAGGAACATCTTGCCCGACCCGAACAGGTCACCGACAACGTTCATGCCATCCATCAACGGGCCTTCGATCACGTCGATCGGGCGGTTGGCGATGACCCGCGCTTCCTCGGTATCCTCGACGATATGCGCGTCGAGGCCTTTGACCAAAGCGTATGACAAGCGTTCGCGGACCGGGAGCGAACGCCATTCGGCCTGCGCCTTCTCGGCCTCGACATCGGTCCCGCGATAGCGTTCGGCAAGCGCGACCAGGCGTTCGGTCGAATCTTCGCGTTTGTCGAAAATGACATCCTCGCACGCCTCGCGCAGCTCAGGATCGATCGCATCGTACACGTCGAGCTGGCCGGCATTGACGATCGCCATGTCGAGCCCGGCGGGGATGGCGTGGAACAGGAACACACTGTGCATCGCGCGGCGCACCGGCTCGTTGCCGCGGAAGCTGAACGAGAGGTTGGACAGGCCGCCCGAAATGTGGACCCCGGGGCATTGTTCGCGGATCGCGCCGCACGCTTCGATGAAGTCGATCGCGTAGCGGCGATGCTCGTCGATCCCGGTGGCGATGGCGAAAATGTTGGGGTCGAAGATGATGTCTTCCGCGGGGAAACCGTCGGCAGTGAGGAGGTCATAGGCGCGCTTGCAAATCTCGATCTTGCGCGCGGCACTGTCGGCCTGGCCGGTTTCGTCGAATGCCATGACGACCACGGCAGCGCCGTACGCCCGCACCAGCCGCGCCTGCGTCAGGAACGGCTCCTCGCCTTCCTTGAGGCTGATCGAATTGACGATCGGCTTGCCCG
The DNA here is from genome assembly GCF_031372575.1 of Sphingomonas sp. Classification (GTDB taxonomy): domain Bacteria; phylum Pseudomonadota; class Alphaproteobacteria; order Sphingomonadales; family Sphingomonadaceae; genus Sphingomicrobium. The sequence goes on from NZ_JANMLM010000110.1 coordinate 7,255, forward strand.
AGACGCATTTCAGCCCGGCCTCGATCACGCTCCATTTCGAGCTATCGATCATCACCGGGACGCGGGCGATATCGGGCTCGGCCGAGATGCGCTTGAGGAAGGTCGCCATCGCGGCGTGCCCGTCGAGCAGCGCCTCGTCCATGTTGACGTCGATGATCTGCGCACCGGCGTCGACCTGCTGGCGAGCGACCTCGACCGCGGCGTCATAGTCGCCCGACAGGATCAGTTTCTTGAACCGCGCCGAGCCGGTGACGTTGGTGCGTTCGCCGATGTTGACGAAGCGCGCGCCGGCGCCGGGCTGGGTCACGCCGCGAGGACCATTGGTTCAAGGCCGGCGAGGATGGTCGTCGGGCGCGGTGCCGGGACAGCGCGCGGAGACTGGTTGGCAACCGCCTGAGCTATGGCGGCAATGTGCGAAGGCGTGGTGCCGCAGCATCCGCCGACCGCATTGACCAGCCCATCGGCGACCCATTCGGCAACCTGGCGCGCGGTTTCCTCCGCCGCTTCGTCATAATCGCCAAGATCGTTGGGGAGCCCGGCATTGGGGTAAGCCATGACCAATGTCTCGGCCTGACCCGACAAGGACGCGAGGTGGGGCCGGAGCTGCGCCGCGCCGAACGAACAATTGAGGCCGATGGTCAGCGGGCGGGCATGGCGGACGCTGGCCCAGAACGCCTCGACCGTATGGCCCGACAGGTTGCGTCCCGATAGATCGGTCAGGGTCATCGAGACCATGATCGGGATGACATGGCCGCGGGCATTGCCAGCCTCGATCACTGCCATGATCGCCGCCTTGGCATTCAATGTATCGAATACCGTCTCGACCAGAATGAAATCGACCCCGCCATCGAGCAAGGCGTCGACCTGGGCGCGGTAAGCCGCCTTGATCCCGTCGAAGTCGACCTCGCGAAACCCCGGATCGTCGACTTTGGGCGAGAGCGACAGCGTCTTGTTGGTCGGGCCGATCGCGCCCGCGACCCAGCGTGGACGGCCATCGGCGGCGGTCGCGCGATCGGTGACCGAGCGGATGATCCGGGCCGAGGCGCGGTTCATTTCGTCCGAAAGTGCAACCGCTTCTGGGCCATAATCGGACTGGCTGATTGCAGTGGCGTTGAAGGTGTTGGTGGCGAGGATGTCCGCGCCGGCATCGACGAACCGCTGGCAGATCGCCTCAATCACCGCCGGGCGAGTGAGGTTGAGGAGGTCATTGTTGCCGCGCTGGTCGAGCGTGAACGCCAAATCGCCGCGATAATCGGCCTCGACCAGTTTCTCGGCCTGGATCATCGTCCCGTAAGCGCCATCCTTGACCAGGATCCGGCGCGCAGCCTCGGCGCGGAAGGTATCAGCGGCGGCGGTCATGCCCTAACTCCGAGCAAATGGCAGATGGCGTAGGCCAGTTCGGCGCGGTTGAGCGTGTAGAAGTGGAAGTGGCGCACTCCGCCCGCATAAAGTTGCCCGCACAGTTCGGCGGCGACCGTAGCCGCGATCAATTGCCGCGCGGCGGGAAGTTCGTCGAGCCCCTCGAAAATGCTGTCCATCCACGGCGGGATCGCCGCACCGCACTGGCCAGCGAATTTGCGGGTCATGGCGACATTGGTGACCGGTAGGATCCCGGGAACGATCTCAATATCCATCCCGGCCGCCGCCACCCGATCGCGGAAGCGGAAGAAATTCTCGGCGGAAAAGAAGAATTGGCTGATCGCGCGGTTCGCGCCGGCATCGACCTTGCGCTTGAAATGATCGAGATCGGCCTCGGGACAGGTCGCCTCGGGATGAACCTCGGGATAGCAAGCGACCGAAATGTCAAACGGCGCGACCTTCTTTAGCCCCGCGACCAGTTCGGCGGCATTGGCATAGCCTTGCGCATGCGGGGCGAAGGCGCGGCCAGCCTCGGGCGGGTCACCGCGCAGCGCGACCAGGTGGCGAACCCCCGATTCCCAATAGGAACGCGCCACGTCGTCCACCTCGTCGCGACTGGCATCGACGCAGGTAAGATGCGCCGCGGCGGTGAGCGGGGTTTCGCGGACGATCCGCTCGACCGTCTGGTGGGTCCGCTCGCGAGTTGTGCCACCAGCGCCATAGGTGACCGAGACGAAGCGCGGCCCGAGCGGCGCAAGCGTTTCGATCGACTGCCACAAGGTCGCGGCCATGCTGTCCGACTTGGGCGGGAAGAATTCGAAGCTGACCGCAATGTCCCCGCGCGCTTCGGCAAACAGCGGTGCATGCACGGCGAGCGCGGATTCGGAGCGCGGGTTCATGCCGCCTTCCGTTCGTAAGATTTTGGCCGATCAATCTGGCCGCGCTTCACACCGCGCCACAAGGTCACGGTAAGTTCCCCGCCCGGCAGATGCTCGGTCAAATCGGGATCGAGCCCGGCGGCGGCAAACCAGCCGGCAATCGCCTCATCGGCAAACCCGAGCCGCAAATGCGCGTCGGCGGTGCGCAATTCCTCGCGCTCATGCGCCGCGAAATCGACCACCAGCAGGCGGCCACCAGGGCGAAGCACGCGCGCCGCCTCGGCAATCGCCGCGGCTGGCGCCTGCGCATAATGCAGCACCTGATGGATGATCACGCTGTCGGCGCTGCACTCGGCCAGCGGGAGCGCATACATGTCGGCCTGGCGCAGGCTGGCATCGGCGATCCCGGCCTTATCGAGCTTGACCCGCGCGAGGCGCAGCATCTCCGACGAGCGATCGACGCCGAGCGCCTGCGCGGCGGTCGGCCCAAGCAACTCGATCATCCGCCCGGTGCCGGTGCCGATGTCGACCAGGGTGCCAAGCGGCTGATCGGCCATCGCCTGCTCGATCGCGCGCTCGACTGCGCTTTCGGGGACGTGGAGCGAGCGAATCGAATCCCACGCCTCGGCATGGGCGGCGAAATAACGCGCCGCAGCTTCGGCGCGGTCGGCGCGGACTTCGGCCAACCGGACCGCGTCGGCATCGAGCAAAGCACGGCTGGCGGGATCGAGGCATTGGTCGATGAGATTGGCCAGCGCCGCCGTGATCGTCCCGTTGGTCAGCGCGAGGAATACCCAGCTGCCTTCCTTATGGCGATCGATCAGCCCCGAATCGGCCAGGATCTTGACGTGGCGCGAGACCCACGGCTGGCTCTGGCCAAGCACCTGGGCGAGTTCGCCGACCGATAATTCCATCGACCGCAACAACGCGACGATTCGCAAGCGCGACGGATCGGCAAGCGCCTGAAACAGGTCGGCTATTGGAAGCCGTAGAGAGACGCTGGCCAACATTCGGAAAGGATATAAAGAATTCTTTATATCCGTCAACGCGCTAGAGAGGCGCTTAAGGGACGGCAAAAGCGCCATGCAATGGACCGATGAATTTGGTGATTGCGCAATGCCAAAGGTGCCTTTACATCCGCGCGCTGGCCTGACCGATTTTTGCGGCAGGCCGAGCCCTGATGCCGTGAAAGCGGCATATTTGATGGAATGGAACGATCATGAAGAAAGTTGCACTGACCGTTGCGGTCCTCGCGCTCGGCCTCGCCGCGTGCCAGGATAATGCCGCTGACAACGCCGCCAGCACGGTGAACACGATTGAAACCGAAGCCAATGCGGACACCGCAGCGGCTGCGAACTCGGTTGATAACGCACTCGACGCCACCGCAAATGCGGTCGACAACGCTGTCGTCACCGACAACGAAGTTGCCAACGCGACTGCCAATAACGCGATGTAATGATCGCGTTCCTGCCCTTGGGCAGGTGCACAAAATTGGGGCCGTCCGGGAAATCGGGCGGCCCCTTTTTTATTGGCCGATGGGCGTGGTAGTTTGATCGCAATGCGAAAGAGCCTGTTCCTGATTGGACTGCTACTCACCGCTTGCGGCGAGCAGCGCCCACTCGCGCCGACGACAGCCGAGAATCGCCAGCTGGATGAAGCGGAGGCAATGCTGAATGCCGAAGCGGCCAACGACGTCGCTCGCTAGCCTGCGATCCAATCCGCAATGACCATCCTGATTCCCGTGCTGGGCGACCAATTGTCCCATCAACTCGCGTCGCTGCGCGAGGGCGACCTAGCCGATTCGATCGTGTTGATGATGGAGGTCGCCGAGGAAACCACCTACGTCCGGCATCACCAGCGCAAGATTGCACTAATCCTGTCGGCCATGCGGCACTTTGCCGACGAATTGCGCCATGCCGGGTGGACGGTTGATTATGTCCGGCTGGACGCCCCCGACAACACAGGCAGCTTCACTGGCGAGGTACAGCGCGCCGTCGAACGGCATGGTGCGGCCGGCATTCGCATCGTCGAGCCGGGCGAGTGGCGGGTAAAGGCAATGATCGACGGCTGGGCGGCGCTATGCGGGGTGCCGGTCGACATCCTGCCCGACGACCGGTTCTTCTGCTCCACCCTCGAATTCCAGACCTGGGCGCAGGCTCGAAACGAGCTAACGATGGAGTTTTTCTATCGCGACATGCGCCGCAAGACCGGGCTGCTGATGACCACCGAGGGCAAGCCCGAGGGCGGAACATGGAATTTGGACAAGGATAATCGCGCACCGCCGAAGCGCGGGACCAACTATCCAGAGCCGATGCACTTTGCCCCCGATGAAACCACCGGCGAGGTGATGGCGCTGGTCGCGGCGCGGTTCGGTGGCCACTTCGGGCGACTGGAGGGCTTCGGCCTGCCGATTACCGCAGCCCAGGCGGAACACGCGCTGGAGCATTTCGTGCGCACCGCCTTGCCCGACTTCGGCACCTATCAGGATGCGATGGTGACCGGGCAGGACTGGTTGTTTCACAGCTGGCTGAGCCCGGCGCTCAACCTGGGGCTACTGACCCCGATCCAGGTCGCCACTGCCGCCGCTGAGGCTTATGCCGCTGGCAAGGCGCCGCTCAACTCGGTCGAGGGGTTCATCCGCCAGATCATTGGCTGGCGCGAATATGTTCGCGGTTATTACTGGCTCGAAATGCCCGACGTGGCGACCGCCAATGCGCTTGAGGCGACGCGGCCGCTGCCCGAATTTTACTGGACCGGCGAAACCGACATGCTGTGCCTGTCCGAAGCGATCCGCAACACCCGCGATAATGGCTATGCGCATCACATCCAGCGGCTGATGGTGCTCGGCAATTTCGCGATGCTCGCCGGGGTCCGCCCCCAAGATGTCGCCGACTGGTTTCTTGCGGTCTACGTCGACGCCTACGAATGGGTCGAGCTGCCCAATGTCATCGGCATGAGCCAGCATGCCGACGGCGGCCGGCTGGCGACCAAGCCTTATGCCGGTGGAGGCGCCTACATCAACCGGATGTCGGACCATTGCCGGGATTGCCGATATGATGTGAAGCAGAAGACCGGGCCCGAGGCCTGTCCATTCAATGCACTCTACTGGGACTTTCTGGCGCGCCACGAGCGCCGCTTCCGCCGCAATCGCCGGATGATCCAGATGTACGCCAATTGGGACCGCATGGCTCCAGAGATGCGGGAGGCTTATCGGGAGAGCGCAGGCGCGTTTCTTGAGACGCTTGAGCCCGCGCAGCCGGGTTGGGCTAAGTAAAGAAAAGGGCCGACGTCCGGAGACGCCGACCCTTTATCTTCAGTCGGTAGCAAGCGTCGGGCTTAGAAATCCATTCCGCCCATTCCGCCCATGCCGCCGCCGCCCATCGGCATCGCCGGCTTGTCGTCGGCCAGTTCGCTGACCGCCGCTTCGGTGGTGATCAGCAGGCCGGCGACCGAGGCTGCGTTCTGGAGCGCGGTGCGGACGACCTTGGTCGGGTCGATCACGCCGGCTTCGACGAGGTTCTCATATTTCTCGGTCTGGGCGTTGAAGCCCATCGTCGGGTCATTGCCTTCGAGCAACTTGCCCGAAACCACGGCACCGTCATGACCGGCGTTCTGCGCGATCTGGCGGACCAGGGTGGTCAGCGACTTGCGGACGATATCGATACCGCGGGTCTGGTCGTCATTGGCCCCGGTCATGCCTTCAAGCGCCTTGGTGGCGTAGAGCAACGCCGTGCCGCCGCCGGGTACGATGCCTTCTTCAACCGCAGCGCGGGTCGCGTGGAGCGCATCATCGACGCGATCCTTGCGTTCCTTGACCTCGACCTCGGACGCGCCGCCGACTTTGATCACGGCCACGCCGCCCGACAATTTGGCAAGCCGCTCCTGCAGCTTTTCCTTGTCGTAATCGCTGGTCGTATTCTCGATCTGCTGGCGGATCGCAACAGTGCGCGCCTCGATCGTCTCATGCGTTCCGGCACCGTCGATGATCGTGGTATTGTCCTTGTCGATGGTCACGCGCTTGGCGGTGCCGAGCATCTCGACGGTGACATTCTCAAGCTTGATCCCGAGATCCTCGGAAATCATCTCGCCAGCCGTGAGGATCGCGATATCCTCGAGCATCGCCTTGCGACGATCGCCGAAGCCCGGTGCCTTGACCGCAGCGACCTTGAGCCCACCGCGCAGCTTGTTGACGACGAGCGTGGCGAGCGCCTCACCCTCGATATCCTCGGCGATGATCAGCAGCGGACGACCCGACTGGACGACCGCTTCCAAGATCGGCAGCATCGCCTGCAGGTTCGACAGCTTCTTCTCGTGGATCAGGATGTAGGGATCCTGAAGCTCGACCGACATCTTTTCCGGGTTGGTGATGAAGTAAGGCGACAGATAGCCGCGGTCGAACTGCATGCCTTCGACGACGTCGAGTTCGAACTC
>NZ_JANMLM010000111.1:0-70430 GCF_031372575.1 Sphingomonas sp.
AGGTAATCGACCTCGCCGCGCTGGAACATCGCCACCTGGGCATTGCGCGTGGCGGGCGACAATGCCCCCATCACCACTGCCGCCCCGCCCTTAAAGCGGCGCAGCATCTCGGCGATCGCATAAACCTGCTCGGCGCTGAACGCGACGATCGCCGAGCGCGGGGGCAGCCGCGACAATTTGGCCGATGGTGCGTGACGAAGAGTCGAGAAGCGCGGGCGGCTGACGATCTCCGCCTCGGGCAATAATTCGCGGATCATCGGGCGCAAGGTGTCGCTGCCGAGGATCAACGTCTCCTCGCGACCCCGCGCCCGGAGCAGCCGGTCGGTGAACACATGGCCGCGCTCGGGGTCGCTGCCGAGCTGTGCCTCGTCGATCGCGGCGAAGGCGAATTCCTTGGGAAAGATGCCTTCGTGCGTCCGGTCATCCCTGCCGCCGGTCACGGGCATGCTTTCGGCGGTGCACAACACATAGCGCGCGCCCTTGGGCACGATCCGCTCCTCGCCGGTGATCAGCGCGACCTGGTGTGCACCCTTGATCGCCACCACGCGTTCGTAAACCTCGCGCGCCAGCAGCCGCAGCGGGAAGCCGATCACGCCCGACGAATGGGCGCACATTCGCTCGATGGCGAGATAGGTCTTGCCGGTATTGGTGGGGCCAAGGATCGCCCTGACCAGGCTGTCGCCGTGCGGCATGACGCTAATTTGGCACGGGCCCCGCGAAGTGCAAGCGGTGATGGAAGTTAAAGTGGTTTTAACCTTGTTCGGCCACGGTCGCGCCAAGGAGTGAATGGGTCGATGCGCGAAGCGTGGCTGGGGCAAGGGTTTGGACGGGCGGCGGTGGCAGCACCAGTCGGCTTCGTGTCGTTCGACGCCCCGCGCCCGGCGGGTTCGCTGGTGGTCGATCTCGGCGAAAATCTGTTCTCGAACACTTGGTGGCGCGGGCTGGTGACGCTGGGCTTGCTATGCACCGCCGCCGCGCTGACCGCGCCCGATTTCGGGCCGCTCCCGGCGGGCCATGCGCCCTTTCTCTCCGGCGCTTCCCGAGCGCAATGGCGCGCGGTCGGGGTCGATTCCTTGTCGCGTGGCTCGGACAGCGGGATGCGGATGGCGCCCGGCGCGTTGGTCGAACCGCTGCAACAAGCGCCCGAGCGGACCGCGATCGACCTGTTCGCCACCCTCGGTCAGGACGGCTTGGCGCGAAGCCTCGCCCGGCTTGGCGCGTCGGATGGCGATGCGATCATTGCGGCTAACCTCGTCCACGCCGCCGTCCCACGCCTTGCGCCGGGAACCCAGCTCACTATCCGCCTCGGCCAGCGCGATAGCGCCGGTCGCCGCCCGGTCGAACGCCTTTCATTGCGCGCCTCGATGGAACTCAAATTATTGATCGAACGCGGCGCTGGCGGGCTCGGCCTGACGCGCATCGCGGTGCCGATCGACTCTGCCCCGATGCGGGTGCGCGGGGTCGCGGGCGACGGGCTCTACTGGGCCTTGCGCACCGCCGGCGCGTCGAGTGCTACCTCGGCATCCTATCTCAAAGCGCTGGCGCAGGAGATTGACGTTGGCGAGATCGCGCCCGGCGACCGCTTCGACCTGGTCATCGCCAGCCGCACCAGCGCCGATGGCCAGCGCCAGGAAGGCGATCTGCTTTATGCCGGGCTTGACCGGACAATGGGCGGCAAGTTGCAACTCGTCCGCTGGACGGCGGGGGGCAAACCCGTCTGGGTCAATGCAGCGACCGTCGGCCAGGTCCAGCGCCAGAGCGAAGGCATGATCTGGCCCGTCGCGGCGCGGATCAACTCGACCTTCGGCCCGCGCCTCCACCCGATCCTGCGCTTCGTGCGGATGCACCGCGGGATCGATTTCGGCGCGCATTGGGGAATGCCGATCCACGCCGCCGCCGACGGGCAGGTGGTCCGGGCCGGCTGGGCGGGTGGCTACGGCCGCCAAGTCCGCCTCGCGCACAGTGGCGGGCTGGCGAGCAGTTACAGCCACATGTCGAGCATGACCGTTTCGCCGGGCACGATCGTCCACCAGGGCGATTTGATCGGCTATGTCGGCTCATCCGGCCTCTCGACCGGCCCGCATCTCCACTACGAAGTGCTGCGCGATGGAGTCGCGATCAACCCGATGGGCGTCCGCTTCAGCGTTGCGACGCGCGGTGCCGACCCGGGCGCGGTCAGCGCGATCAAGGCGCGGCTGGCAAAACTGTTGAGGGTGGGGGCCAAGAGAGCGGAGCAATTTTGACACCGATATTGCCAGCTCAGCATCGAACCCCGCCCGATCAAGACGGCAGTAATGCGATCTAAGCGCGCGTCGCATGCAAGCGGCGGCGCAACCGCCAGAGCGCCAACGCCACGATGGCAAACGAGATCGGCACCGAAACCGCCACGCCGAGGTCATGGCGGACCCCGGGAATTGCCGCGAGGATGTAGCCGACTAGCGCCACCATATAATAGCTGATTGCGACCACCGAGAGGCCCTCGACCGTCTGCTGCAAGCGCAGCTGCAAGTCAGTGCGAGAGTCCATCGACGTCAACAGGTCCCGATTCTGTTTGGCGAGGGCAATGTCGATCCTGGTGCGCAGCAGCTCGCTGGTCCAGGCTGCGCGCTGCAGCAGATCCTCGATCCGCGCCGAGAAGGAATCGCAGGTCCGCACCGCCGGCATTAGCCGCCGCTCCGTAAAATCGGCCAGACTCTGGAAGCCGCGGATCGGAACAATACAAAGTGTGTCGAGCCGGTCCTTGCTAAGCTGCGCATAAGCGCGCGTCGCACTCATTCGATACCGGGTTTCGGCAGCCAGCCGAGCCAGTTCGGCGGACAGGAACGTAAGTTCGTCAAGGAGTTTGTCATCCTCGGAAGTTCGCTCGGACACGTCATGGGTCAGCTCGGCCAGACGAGCCTCCAGGCTGGTGACCGACGGCGTCAATTGCTGCGCCAGCGGAAGGCCAAGCAGCGCCATGTTGCGATAATTGCCGAGTTCCTGCAGCCGCAGAACGAGCTGCGCCGGCTCGTCGCGCTCAAGCCCACGGTCGAGCACGAGCAAGCGCCCGAACCCATCGCTGTTGAGCCGGAAGTCGGACATCACTTGGGCCAGTCCGTCGGCCACATCGCACGCGATGACTGCGTCGGGCGCAAACCAGCGTTCGAGCAGTGCGGGCGTTCTAGCCAACTCGGTATCAGCAACCAGTGCGACTTGGGTCGCACGAATGACGTCGCCTGGCATTTCGGCCAGCACGGACGATATCACCGGCTCGAACAGGTCAGGATCGAACGACACCTCGGCCTCGCCCGGACACAGCAGCGTGTACGTCGCGAATTCTGTGTGCCGTTCCCACACCAGTATAAAACCGGCTAGCTCAAACACGCCATATTTAGCCGAAATTGGGACAATTTCACGGGCCGATTTGGCGAGCGTGTCGATGTGGGCGCGCGCGTCTCCAGCCCCTCCTTCGCCGAGCACCGTGACGATCTGAACCAAACGGTAGGGCGCGGCAAAGCTCGGCAACCGGCGAAGGTGCATCTCTTCCGACAGCGCGGCGCGCAACGGATGGTTGCGAACGATCACCAGCGCTCGGCCGTCGCCCGCAAGGCCAAGCTCCTGCCGACGTTGACAGCGGCGCGGCCCATGCTCTCTTTTTCACGGTCCACGCAATTGACCCCTGGAATGCCGATTTGGTCCAACCGAGTTGCACCGTGCAATCCATGGACACGTCGGAGCTGGCGGAACGTCATTCGCCCGCCAACCCCCATCCCATGTGCTTGGATCGCGCTCAATACGACCTTAAGGCCACCATGGCCCCGGCGCTTGTCGTGATGGAGTCGCAATCAACCCGTCAGTTAGCTTTACTGCACTTGGCGTTTCGAGCATGCACCGCCGTCCGGCCAGCCGGTCCAGCCAGCGCCCTTGACGAAGCGGCCCGGGGTGGCGCCGGTCGGCTCACCCCCTTTGAGAACCTGGACACCGTTGACGAACACGTCGCGTACGCCGGTGGCATATTGCATCGGCTTATCGAAGGTCGCGTGATCGGCGATTGTCGCTGGGTCGAACAAGACGACGTCCGCCGCCATTCCGGGCGCGAGCTTGCCGCGGTCGCTGAGCCCGAGGTTCGTGGCGGGGAGTGACGTCAGACGCCTGATCGCGTCGGCCAGCGGCGCGGTCTTCTCGTCGCGGACATATTTGCCGAGGAAGCGGGCAAAATTGCCGTAGGCGCGCGGGTGCGTAGAGGATTTGAGGAACACGCCTTCGGGGGCCGAGGCTTCGGCGTCTGAGCCAAAGCTGACCCAGGGAATTGCGGTCTGGCGCCGGACATTATCCTCGTTCATCAGGAAATAGATCGCGCCGGCGCGGCCCTGGTCGGCGAGTGTCAGGTCGATCACCACTTGCTCGGGCGTGACGCCGCGCGCTTGGGCAATCTCGGCAATGGTCTTGCCGATCAGCGGCTTGAGCGATGGCTCGACGACACCCGCGAGGCGGATGCCGTCGGGACCGGCGTGAAAATAGAGATTTTCCCAGCTCGTTCCGGGCTTGCCCATCTCGCGCTTGATCCGCGCGACTACCGCCGGATCCTTGAGCCGCTTGAGCATCGCTTCGGTGCCGCCGTCCTGGACCCACGGCGGCATCGACGCCGCGACCCCGGTGCCGCCGGCGGTGTAGGTGTACATGTTGGCGGTGATGCGCAGGCCCGCGGCGCGCGCCGCCTCGACCCGCGCAATAACCGCATCGAGTTTGCCCCAATTGGCCCGGCCCGCCTGCTTCAAATGATAGATTTCAGCCGGAGCGCCCGAGCGCCGCGCGATCTTGATCAACTCGTCCACGCTCTCGACCAGGCGGTCGCCTTCGGAGCGCATGTGGCTGATGTACATGCCGCCGCATTTGCCCGCTTCGCTGACCAAGGCGACTAGCTCGTCGGTCTCGGCGAAGCTCGAGGGCGGGTAGATGAGCGACGAGCCGACACCCATCGCGCCTTCTTCCATCGCCTGTCGGACGAGGCCGCGCATCCGGTCGAGTTGGGCGGGATTCGGATCGACATCGCCCTCGCCGAGCACATGCTGGCGCACCGTTGTCGCGCCGACGAACGAAGCGATGTTGAGCGAGGTGCCCTTGCGCTCGACAAAGTTGAGATAGTCGCCGAGCGTGGTCCACTCGATCGGGAATTTGACGTCGCCCTGCTGCTTGACCGCGAGCGCCTTCATCTTGTCGGTGAGCGGGCCCATCGACCACCCTTCGCCCATCACTTCCAAGGTGATGCCCTGGCGCAGGTCGCTTAGCCCGCGCGGGTCGACCAGCAGCGATTCGGTCGCCCAGCTGAGCATGTTGATGAAGCCCGGCGCGACCGCGAGCCCGCGCGCATCGACCAGCCGCGGCGCACTCGCCTCCTGAGGTGGACCTGCATAGACGATGCGGTCACCGCTGATGCCGACATCGCCGATGTAGGGCGCGCCGCCGCTGCCATCGTAGATCGTACCGCCGCGGATCAGCAGATCATAGGATGGTGTCGGTGCTGGCGCCGCGCCCGGCGAAACTTGCGCCGGAGGAGGCAGTGTTGCGCAGCCGCTCGCGAGCGCCATTGCGGAGACCGCTGCAAGCCATTTCAACATCACTTCGCCCCCTGGCTGGCCGCCGCAACCGGCGTGAAATCGAGATCCTGATAGTCGAAGCTGAAATCGGCCAGCGGCGACACCGCCTTCATCCTCACGCGGTCGACCTTGCCGTCGGCATCGATCGAGAAAGTGACATAGGCGGGTTCGATCCAGCGCAGCGCTGGCCGAGTCCGGAAGGTGTCAAATTGGTGGTGGGTGAGCACGCTGTCCATGCCGGTCGAATGCGGAAACTGGATCGCCAGCGATTGACCCGCGCGGCGCACCTTGATTGCGCCATACCAAGGATCGGCATAGTCGCCGACGTAGCGGTCCAGCGGAAGCGACGGGCCGACCCGCGCTGGCTTGGCCTGCTGTGCACCGACCAGCTTGGCGGCTCCGGCCAGCCGCGCCTGCTTGTAGGCATGATATTTTTCCGGCCACTGGCCAGGCGCAAAGCCAAGGTAGTGATCGAGCAATTCGAACATCAGCCCGCGTACAATCTGGCCTTCCTCGCTGTTGACCGCGATCGAGAAGCCGACATTCTTGGCGGGGATGAGCACCACCGTTGTCAGCGAGCCGAACACCGCGCCGCCGTGCGCAATGATCTTCGCGCCGCGATAATCCTGCACGTCCCAACCAAGCGCATAGGCGTCGTAACTGGGCTGAGTCAGAGCAAATTCGGGCGGGCGCTGATCGATCGGCTGAAGGGTCACGGGGGTCCACATCTGCTTCGATTGTTCGGCCGAAAATAGGCGCGCGCCGCTTTCCGGAATTTGGCCGTGCGCCAATTGGGTGAGCAGCCACCGGGTCATGTCATTGGCGCTGATCGCGAGCCCGCCGGCGGGCGCGGCGTTGCCGGCGAGTGTCGCTTCGGCACCATAGGGTTGCTGCCGCCCTATCCCGACGATCGGCCCGTCAAAACGTCCGTGCGGGTGCGCGCGGTCGGCGGTCGCCTGAAACTCGGCATTCGACTCGGTCGACCGGGTCATGCCCAGCGGCGCGAACACGCGATGGTGCATGAACTTTTCCCACGGCTCGCCGCTGACCGCCTCGACCAGTTCGCCCGCCACCATGTAGAGGATGTTGTCATAGGCATAGGCGCTGCGAAAACTGGTCGCGGGCTTGATGAAGCGCAGCCGGCGGACGGTCTCCTTGCGCGTCAAGTCGCTGTTGGGGACGAACAGCAAATCGCCCGCGCCGAGCCCAAGGCCGCTGCGGTGGACAAGCAGGTCGCGCACCGTCATTTCGCGCGTAACCCACGGGTCCCACATGCGGAAGTCGGGCATGTGGTCGATGACCCTGTCGTCCCATTTGAGCTTGCCCTGATCGACCAGGATGGCAAGCGCGGCGACGGTGAACGCCTTGCCGGTAGAGCCAGTGCTGAAAATAGTGTCGGGGCCGACCGCAGCTGGCTTGCCGATCTCGCGCACGCCCCAACCCTGCGCCAGAGTCGGCTTGCCGTCCTCAACGATGGCGATCGATACCCCGGGTGCGCCATAGGCAGTGCGGAGCTGCTCAACGCGCTGCTCGAACCCTGCGGGCGGGGCGGCGAGCGCGGGCGTTGCCAAGGCGATCAACGCCCAGGTGAAAGCGCGTCTCATGCAATCTGCTCCTGTTTCAAACGGGTCAGCTGCCACACGCCCAGCGTCAGAACGGGTATTACGTAAACGGCGATGAGGACATAGGCCAAGGCTCGGTATCCGGTGGCGATCAACGCGACGAGGCCAAAGCGGTCAGCGACGAACATGCAGCCGATCAGCAGCGCCAGCGCAATCGCGAGGCGCGCACGGTTGCTGAGCGTGATCCCACGTCGATTGAGTAAAGCGCGGGCGATCCGCTCGTTGATCGCATGGACCGAGCTTGCGCCGCTTTCGAGCAGCGCCGAAAAAATCATCAGCTGGAACAGCAGATGAAACACCGGAATGTCGAGCTGCTGGAGGAGAAAGTCCGAAGGCAGCGTCGCGCCCGCGATCTCCGGATAGAAGCCGATCATCGCGATGAAGAATAACAGCGCCGGGAGCGTCGCTAGCGGCCCCGCGATCATCCCCGCGACGATCGCATCGCGGTCGCTGGTCAGGTGGCGGATAACGGGCAGGATGACGACCGCGCCGATCAAATTGTAACCGGCGTAAACCGTGCCACCGCTGAGCCACCCGGTCATCGGTCCGCCGCTCTCGAAACCGGCGCCGATGCGGTCGCCGAAATGGGTGAAGGCGAGCAGGATAAAGAGAGCGTAGACCGCGTAGAGCAGGTAGGAGACGTAGGCGAACATGCGCTCGACCGACGTATTGCCGAAGGTCACCACAGCTACGATCGCTGCCGCCAGCGCGGCCGTACCGACGATCGCCGGAAGCCCGAGCAGCGAGGCGCCAATCGCGCCCGCTGCCGCGCCGTAAACTGCGAGAATGAGAATGATGAAGAGCACATAAGCGCCTTCGAACAGGAACCAGCCGGGACCAAGTAGCCGCTTGAAGAACGTGACATAATCCCACGCCTTAAAGTGCCGCGCGAATAGAAATGTGACGCTACATACCAGGCTGAAAATGAGGGTCGCTACAAGGATCGCGGCAAGCCCGCCCCACGGCCCGCTGGGCAGGAAGAACTCGGCCAATTCGCGCCCGGTTGCATAACCGCCGCCGATCACCACCGCCTTGAAGGCCAGCCCGGGCAGCCAGTAGCGCTGAAAGCGAGTGGGGGCGGCTGCGGTGCTGGCCATGGGACTCATGCCGCGCAGGCATCGAGCAGCGCCTTGAGCCCGATGCCGCGCACCGGATCGGCGACCGGCAGTCCGGTACGGCGCGCGGTCTCGGCGATGACCTGCGCTGCGTCATCGTCACTCAACGCCGACGTATTCAAGCTCACGCCGCGGCAGCGGATCGCGGGGTTGGTTAGCCGCCCCGCTGCCACAGTCTGGGCAATGACCTCCTCGATCGACGGCATGCGAAGCCGGCCAGTCCGAGGACATGCGTGCGTCCGGGGTCATGGCAGACCACGAACAGGTCGGGCTGGCTGCCGTGGAGCAGGCCAAGTGTTACCGCGGCATAAGATGGGTGGAACAGCGAGCCTTGCCCCTCGATCACGTCGAGATGATCGGGCGGAGCGTCGGGGCTGAGCAGTTCGGCGGCACCGGCGACAAAGTCGGCGACGACCGCATCGATCGGAATGCCGGCACCGGCAATCATGATGCCGGTCTGTCCCGTCGCGCGGAAATCGACGTCGAGCCCGCGCGCGGCGAGCCCGCGAGCAATCGCCAGGGCGGTATATTTTTTGCCCAGCGCGCAATCGGTGCCGACCGTCAGCAGCCGCTTGCCCGAGCGCTTGCGGCCGGTCGCGATGGGAATGTCCGCTGGCGGCACCCGCACGTCGATCAACCGGCGGCCGAGGCGGTTGGCTTCGGCCGCCAGCGCCGCGATGTCGGTCAGTCGGTCATGCATGCCTGAGATGATGTCGAGCCCCGCACCCAGCGCGTCGACCAGCGTCGGCAGCCACTGCTCGGGGACGTGCCCGCCGCGCGTCGCGACTCCGATCAACAGCGCCCGAGCTCCTCGCTCATACGCCTCGCGCGGGGACAGTTGCGGGAGGCCGGTGGTGACGCCCGCGCCGGGCAAAGCGAGTTCTCCGACACAGCGATCGGGTGCCCAGTCGCGAAGGCCGAACGCGGTCTTTGCATAGCCCGGCTCGATCGTGTCGCCGAGGAACAACAGACAGGGCGATGGGATCGAGCTTGTTATCCTTGCCGCCGCTTCTTTCGGGGGCGAGGCTGTCGCGCTCAATCCCATCGAATCACAACCCGGCTGTCAGGCTCAGCCCAATAGTGCGCGGGCGAATCACACCAGTGCCGATGGCACCATTCGGATAGAGCGGGAATCCGCCGAAGACACTGGTCCCCGTAACCGACGTGCGACCAGCGCTATTGCCGAGATTTTTCACGTAAGCATCGACCGAGAAGCGGCCGAAATCGAGTCCCGCTGCTAGATCGAAGATGCCATAAGCCTTGATAGTCCGTTGGCGGTCGGCGAAATCCGGATCGAAGTTGGATTTCTGCCGCGACAGATGGCGCAACGATGCCCCGACATGAGCGTCGATGTTGGAATTGAGCGCCCAATTGTAATCGGCATTGAGACCGAACGAGAAGCGCGGCGTGAAAGGCAGGCGATCGCCGTCCAGTCCGCCCACCTCGGGCGGTGCGTCGTCGGTCAGCCGGGCATTGGTATAGGCCCCGTTGAGCGACAGGTTGAGCCCGGTCAGTGGCCGCGCGGTCGCGGTAAATTCGAAACCGTCGCTCTTCGCCTTGCTGCCATTGGTATTGACCCCGAAGCCGTTGACGACGGCGAACAGCTGAATGTCGGTCCAGTCGATGTGGAATAGCGCCGCTTCAAAGCTCAACCGACGGTCGGGCGACTGCGCCTTGACGCCCACTTCATAGCTGATCACCGAATCCGATCCGTAGGTAGTCGGCGTTCCGGGAGGAGCGCCCGGCGGAAGCACGTTGGGACCGCCTGGCCGGAAGCCCTTGGCAACGCGCGCGTAAAGCGAGACATTGTCGCTTACTTCGAACCGCGGCGCGACCGAGTAAGTGAACACATTCTCCTTCGACCGGGCCACCGGGAAATCGTTGAATCCGCCGGCCAACGCACCATCGCTCACCTGATGCGCCGATTGCTTATTGTGGCTGTAGCGGCCGCCGAAGTCGATATCGACGCGGTCGCCGAGATGAAGTGTGATATTCGCGAAGCCGGCGATTTCCTCATATTTGGAATCGAGGCTGACATCAGCAAGTACCGGCAGCCCCGCGATGCGGTTCAGCGTGCCAGGATCGACCGCGACGAATTCCTGAAGAATGACCCCTTTCTCATTGGTGTAATAGGCGCCGACCAGCCAATCAAACAGGCGCGACTCGCCAGCCAACCGCACTTCCTGCGTGAATTTTTTGCTGTCGGTATGCTGACCCAGGTACAATTCATTGGGCGCACCAAAGAAAAACGCTATCAGCGGACTTAGCGCGAATGTGAAATCGCCCAGCGACGACTGCTTCTGGGTGTTGTAGCTGGTCGAGCTGGTCAGCTCCCCAATGCCAAGGTCGAAGGTTCCGGTAGCATTGTAGACACGATATTTGACATCAGTGAACTGCGGCAGGAATTGCGACTGACTGAGACGCCCATAAAAGCGCTCGAGCGTTGCCGGATCGGCTTCGATGATCGATGGCGCGTCGGCTTTGATATCCTGCGCCAATGCGGTCAGGCGAAGCGAGATCCCGGCGCTCGGCTTGAACAGCAAGGATGCCCGCCCGCCGTAGCTGACAGTATCGTTGATATTCTTGTCGAAATCGGATCCGCCAGACCCGATCGAATCGATGAAGCCGCCATATTTGCGATAGGTGCCGGAAGCCCGAATGGCGAGCGTTTCGCCAAGTGGAACGTTGACCGCGAGATTGGCGAGGTAACCCGCCTCCCCGCCCTTAGTGGTCTCGATCCCGGCGCGGCCCCGCACCACCAGCTCGGTAGTGGATGGCAGTCGGGTGACGAATTTCAGCACGCCGCTTAGCGAACTGGCACCGTAAAAAGTGCCTTGGGGACCGCGCAGCACCTCAATCCGGTCGAGGTCAAACGTATCGAAATCACCCGCAAGTACGGCGGCATTAACCAGACCACTGCTCGACCCGAACGGAGTTTCGTCCATATAAATGCCAACGGTCGAGGCAACGCCACCGGTGTTGACGCCACGCAGCACTAATCGTCCAGCGCCGGGCGTGCTCTGATTGAGCTGAAGGCCAGGTACCAGCTTTAGATAATCGCTGAAATTATCGGCATGCTGCGCTTCGAGCGTTGCGCCGGACACAACCGACACTGATTGGGGGACCTCAATGGTTGTCTGGGCGCGTTTCTGAGCGGTGATGATGATTTCTTCTTCGGAGCTGGCCGGGGCCGGGGCAGCTGCCCCCGCTTGACCATCGGTGACCGGCTGCGCTTGCGGCTGCGTTTGCGCGCCGAGCGCTGGAGCAGACGCTAATGACGCGGCAAGTCCCGTCGTTAGCATCAACGTGGTCCGAAAATTGATCATATGCTGCCTCCCCTAGCTGGACTTTGTTGCAAAGACCTTGTCCGGCGTTCATCCCCGTGCCTCGTCTTTCCGTCCTGAATAAGACATTATTGTCTCAATTAGAAAATTGTCAATCTGAATTGAGTTTCGACGGAAGCTTGACTCTCGGCATCTCGGGGAACGCGCTGACCGCCCGCAGTAGGATGGCCGCGCCACCCGAGATTGCAGCGAGGAGCAGGAAGTAGCTTCCGTGGTCGAACCGATTCCATAAGGTCCCGACAAGCCCGGCGCTTAGGCTGCCGGTGAATATTACCAGGAACCAGGCGGCGACGGTCGTCGCGCCGAGATGCGGCGGCGCGAGACGTGCGAACAGGCCCAGGCCGGTGGGAAGGATGAACAGTTCGCCGAAGGTGAACACGAGGAAGAATAGCGCGAGCCACCCCCAGTGCGCGACGCCGCCGTCGCCCAGCCCGACTACCCCGGCAAGGAGCAAGTAAGCGAGGCCAACGAGCAGGGCACCGAACGACATTCGGCGGATCAGCGATTGGCGAGTCTCCGTCGCGCTGTGTCGGCGCCAATAAGCGAGCAAAGGCGGGGTCATCAAGATGACGAACAAGGGATTGAGCGACTGGAACCAGGTCATCGGGATCGCGAAGCCTCCGGCCGCGCGGTTAACCCCGCAGACGGCCCAAAGCGCGACGGTGTTGCCAACCTGTTCATAGGCGGCGCGGAACACGGTCACTGACAGCGCGATTCCCGACAGGAGAAGGATTGTTCGCCGGTCAAAACCGAGACGGCCTTCGGCCTCAGCCTTTGGCGCTCGCGGCTGCTCGGACGGCAGATGCCGCTTCCCCGCAATGTAGATGATCAGGCCCGCGACCATGCCCACGCCTGCTGCGCCGAACCCGTAATGCCAACCGTAAACCTCGCCCAGCGTCCCGCAGATCAGCGGCGCGAGGAAGCCGCCAATGTTGATCCCGACATAATAGACGTTGAAGGCCCAGCTCCGGCGTGGATCGCCGCGTTGATAAAGGTCGCCGACCTGGCTCGGCAGGCTTGGCAGGAACAGCCCGTTGCCAATCGCGATCGCGCCTAGCGCGGCGTAGAACAAGGATTCGAATGCCATCATGAAATGGCCGACTGCCATGATGCTGGCGCCGATGATGACCGCCTTGCGCTTGCCGAGGTAACGGTCGGCGATGACCCCGCCGATGATCGGCGTGAAGTAGGCGCAGGCGGTATAGGTGCCGTAGATGAACGAGGATTGCGCCTGCCCGATGAGCAATTGCTTGGTCATGTAATAAACCAGCAGAGCGCGCATCCCATAGTAAGAGAATTGCTCCCACATGTTGGTCAGGAAAAGGACCGTCAGGCCGCGCGGTTGGCCGAACCAGCGTTGCTCCTCGCTCACGCTGCGAGCAGCTTTTTCGTTCCCCAGACCTCGGGTCCAGCAGTGACCATGCCGTCGGCGTAGGTTACGCCGGGCTGATGATCCTGAGCAAGGAAGATCGGGCCGTCGAGATCGACGATGTCGCAGCCCTGGCCGAGCACAAAGGCGGGCGCCATGGCGAGGCTGGTGCCGACCATGTTGCCGACCATGACACCAAGACCGAGGCGGCGCGCTTCGGCGGCCATCAGCAGACCTTCGGTCAAGCCGCCGCACTTGTCGAGCTTGATGTTTACGACGTCGAACCGCCCGACCGCTGGAGCGACATCGTCGAGCGTTAGCAGGCTTTCATCGCCGGCAATCGGGATCGCCGAACGATAGTGATCTAGATCAGCTTCGCGCCCGCGCGCCAACGGTTGCTCGAGCAGCGAGACGTTCAGCCGGGCAAGTGCCGCAACCAGCGGGTCGAGTTCCTCGATGACGAATCCTTGATTGCCATCGACGCCCAGCCAGACATCCGGTCGCGCCGCCCGGATTGCTGTTACCCGTTCAATATCCAGTTCGAGATCACCGGTCAGCTTGACCTTGATAGACTTTGCGTGGGCATATTTTAGCGCGCCGCTCGCCATCACCTCGGGCGCATCGGCACCGAGCGTGAAGGTGGTCCTAAGCGGCAACGGCGGCGCTTGCCCCGCGAGATCCCATACCGGCTTGCCCGTTCGTGCCGCCTCAAGCTCCCACAAGGCGCAATCGACCGCGTTGCGCCCTCCGCCTGGTGGCATCAGCCTGCGCAAGTCATCGCGGGAGACGCCCGCCTCGATTACCGGGCGCGCTTTCTCGATCGCCGCAAGCATGTGCGCAACGTCGTCGCCTAGGTAATAGACTCCACCGCCCTCGCCGCGTCCGTCAAGCTCGCCGTCGCGCAGGGTGACCACGACGACGGCCGAGGTTTCGAACACATGGCCCGAAATTCGGAACGGCACCTTGAGCCTGAGCGTCTCGCTCGCAACCTCGAGCGCAATGCGGCCCACTTAGTAACTCACGCTCATCGCCAGCAGCCCGTAGCGGAGTGCGACATAGAGAATGACCAATGTCGCGAGGACGATCAGCACGCTCCATAGTTTGCGCGTCCAGCGGCGGCCATCATTGAGCGTCAGCCAGGCGTTCCATGCGCTGATCCCGACCGCGCCGACGAACACGATCGCGCCGAGAATCTGCAGCACCCACAGCCACAAATCGAAGCTCCCGGCGAGATTCTCCAGATCCTTGAACAGCAAGGTAACGAGCACGCCCCAGCCGGCCAGCACCAATAAGTTGGCGGCGGCCATGATACGCGTCGCGCGATAAGCCTGCAGCGCGCGTCCGCTAACGCTCGGCGCAGCCTTATAGCGGCGTCGGACGTACCAGGTGACTGGCCAGTAGAGCAGCGTCAGCAGCAAGATTACCAAGCTCGCGTAGAGGGCTGGTTTTAGCCACGCGCCGGACAGGCTCGCGGGGACCCGGTCGAACACCATGAATGGCGAGATTTCGTCAAAGCTCCAGCGGACGACCTTGCCCTCGACAACCTGTGCCGCAAGCTTCTGATGGCTATACTTGTCCTGCCACATGAAGGGCGTGACCTCGACCCACTCGCGCGGGCGGCCGTTGGCGGCGGTCAGCGCGGGAATCACCAACTCGCCTTTCGGCCCGACCGAAACTGCGGTTTGTCCGATCAGATTGAGCAGCGAGACAAAGCCATGATCCTCGCGGCGGCTATTCTGCCACAGCCCGGCCATCATTTCCGAATGTTGGCGCGCAAGTTTCGCGGGGACAATTGTCGGGTTGGCGGGAGGAGCTGGGAAATAGCGATCGGCGAAATGTTCAAACATCGCTTCACGCAACGGTCCCACAGCACCGCCTTTGCCGGGACTGTTGAACGACACGTAGAAGCCAACGTTGTCGTTGATCAACAAATGCAGCGAGGTGTGGAAAGCGGAGGTATCGCCCAAATGACCGATCACTTCGCGCCCGTTGGCGTTTGTCTCGAAGAAGCCAAGCTCCATGCGGTTGAGCCCGGGGAACAGCGTGCGCGGGTTGATTTTGTCCAGTGGGCTGTTGTGCATCATGGCTGCAGTCGCGGGCTGTAATATACCGCGGCCGTTGGCGAGATGCGCGATCATGAAGCGGCCCATATCGGCGCCGCTCGCGGACAGCGATCCAGCCGGGGCCGGGCCGATCAGCTCGAAGCCCTTGGGGTCGGCACCGGGCGCTTGATAGCCGACCGAAACCTGTCCCTTGAACTGCGCCGGAAGCGGCTGGCGGAAGGTCGAATTGCGCATTCCGAGCGGTGCAAAGACATGCTGGTCGAGATAATCGTCGAAGCTTTGGCCCGACGTCCGCTCGACCAGATAAGCCGCCAGCGCTGTCGCCCAGTTGGAATAAGCAGGGGTCGTTCCAGGCGCATAAATCCGCTTCGGCGTGTGCGCTTTCAGATAGTCGCCGAGCTTGCGCACCTTCTTGGCATCGTAGAAGATAATTTCCTTCGACGTTTCCTGAAACCCGCCGGTGTGAGTCATGATTTGGCGCAGCGTCACGGGCTGACCTTCGAACGGCGGAATCTTGAAATCGAGGTAGGTATTGACGTCCTTGTCGAGGTTGAGTTTACCCTGCTCGACCTGCTGCATGACCGCCGTCCAGGTGACGAGTTTCGACACCGATCCGGGGCGGAACAAGGTGCGCTCGGGATCGACCGGGGTGCGCTTCTCAAGGTCCGAGTAGCCGAATCCGCGCGCGGTCAGGAACTGTCCGTCCTTGACGACCACGACCACTGCTCCGGGAATGTCGCTGTTGTGCAACGCATAAGGCATATAGCCGTCGAGCCACGCGTCGAGGTCGCTCTTGGTGAGCGCGTGCGGCGCCGGTTCGCCGCTGACTGCGGCCGCGGAAGGCTGGCCGGTTCGCGGCGCGGCGAGAGCGAGCTTCGCAAGCGAAGGAGGAGCGCCGATTTGCGCGCTGTCTTGCGCGATTGCGGCGCCGCCCAAGAGAATCAGCAGACCGCAGCGAATCGCTCGCCAATTTCGCATTCTTATTCCCCTTATCGTCCGTCCGGGATTGCCCCCGGCGGTCGCAGCCCATAGACTCGCGCACTCACTCCAATTAGGACCACTGTTATCCTGATTGGAGAATTCGTCAACTCATTAGGAACGTCGCGCTATGGTAACCCCCGTTCCCACTCTTGGTGTTCTGCTGCGCAAGCTGCGCAGCCGCCACGGGTGGACGCTCAAGCAAATGAGCGAGAATAGCGGGATCCCGCTCTCGACCCTGTCGAAGATCGAGCATGACCGGCTGACGCTGACCTACGACAAGCTCTACCAGGTGAGCCAGCGACTCGGCATTCCGATCTCTGAATTATTTGCAGAGACCGGTCAGGATACGGCGCCGACAGTGACCGCGCGCCGCAGCCTCGGCGACATCGACCAGGCGCTGCACGTCGAAACGCCCAATTATGATTATTATTTCCTGTGCACCGAACTGCGCCGCAAGCGGATGATTCCGGTAATCACCAAAATCCGCGCCAAGACGTCCGAGGAATTCGGCGAGCTGGTCCATCATCCGGGCGAGGAATTCATTTACGTCCTGCAAGGCTCGATTGTCGTCAACACCGAATTCTACGATCCCGTGGTGCTTGCCGCGGGGCAGTCGATCTATATCGATTCGAGCATGGGCCATGCCTATCTCGCGGCCGAAGGGTGCAACGAAGCCGAAGTCCTTGGCGTGATGTCGAGCGGCGGCGACGACCTTCAGGAATCGCTGATGTCGATTCACGATGCCCATGGCGGACAGCGCAACGGCGTTGCTCCGGGGGCCGTCCGCACGGTGCCGCAATGATCGGCGCACTGTTCTTGTTGGCTGCCGCGCCTGCCGCGCCAATCCATCCGCCGGAAATTGAAGCACATCTTGCGCCGATTGTTGGCGATTGGACCCGGTTGGGGAAGGAAACGACCTACCGCGACCATTGCGTGTGGTACGATCGTCACGCCTTTGTCGTATGCAGCCTCACAGACAGCAGCAGCGGGCTCCGCGTCGAGGCCATCGTCGGCTATTCAAAGGACGGTGCGCGTTACACCTATCAAAGCTTTAGCAACGACGGCGGCAGCCATATCCAGTACGGCTATCCGCTCGGCAAGAACGGCATCGTTATGACGGACGAGCGCAACGTCGAAGACAAGCCGGTACGCCTGACCACCTCGATCATCCCGCTGCCCGACGGCCGCCTGCGCATGACCCAGGACCGATCGGTCATGGGCGGCCCGTGGCAGCAGGTCGGCGAAGTCACTTACGTGCCCCGCAAGTGATCGTTGGTGATCAAGGATCAGGAGGCTTACTGCTGTCTACGTCGGACGGGGTATTTGCCTTATACCTGCAAACGGCGGTTCCCTACAAAACACGCCCACTATGAGTCCGTCAGCTTTCGGCCAGAAGAAGTCGCTTAACCCTGTTTCGCTAATGTCCGATTTCCATCCATAACGGACGTTAGCCATCACGGCCTGAACGCAATCAACAAGCCCCTTCCAATGTAGGATTTCGCCTGTCAGCGTGGCGGCGCACGACTCGATTGTGCCGGCTTCCTTCGACAGGCTCAGGAGATGCTTTCACCGCGTCAGCGAGAACACCCCGAATCCGCCGCCGGACCGCGATTTTGCTCGGTTTGCGACGCTCTTGACGCGCTTTTTGCGCAATTTCGTCGCAAATCTGCCGGGGCATTGGCGGGTTTCTGCGGAAAATAGGATAAATGGTCGCTCACCCTTGGTCTTTTGCGACCTTTGTGACTTTACGCGCGACCTTCGCCTACCGCCCGTGCCCGCGCCAGCGCTTGCCCAGGGCGGTTTACCGCCCGTGCCCGCGCCAGCGCTTGCCCAGGGCGGTTTACCGCCCGTGCCCGCGCCAGCGCTTAATCGTGCGGTCGATGATGCCGGCTTCGCCGCCGGTCTCGCGCCACAAAGCCGCGAAGCTCGGGTCGGACGAGGCGGGGCGTTTTTCGGGCTCGAGATCGTCGAACCGGACGCGGATCGGGATTGCGACGCCTTCGCCGCAGACGATGCATTCGCGGTTACGCAAGGCCGGGATGGCATCGAGGAAGCCGCGCGCGCCCTCTGGCATGGCGGCACGAACGCAGGCCTGATCGCGGTCGTTGTTGAGGCGCATGGCGATGATCGTGCCGCACTGTGACAGCACGCCTTCGGCTAGATCCGACGGGCGCTGGGTGATCAGCCCGAGCGAGACGCCGTACTTGCGGCCTTCCTTGGCGATCCGCTCGAGGATCTTGCGCACCGCCTGGCCATTGGCATTCTCGTCCTTGGGGACGTAGCGATGGGCTTCCTCGCAGACCAGCAGCAGCGGGCGCTGCGCCTCGGTACGCGACCAGATGGCATAATCGAACACCATCCGGGCGAGGACCGACACGACCACCGACGTAATCTCGCTCGGCACGCCCGAGACATCGACGATCGAGATCGGCTTGCCGAGCGCGGGAAGGCGGAACAATTTGGCGCAGAAACCGGCCATCGTGTCGCTGACCAGCATGCCTGAAAACATGAAGGTGAAGCGCGGATCGGCGCGCAGCTCGTCGAGCTTGTTCTTGAGCCGCTGGTAGGGCGTGGTGTCGCCGGCGCGGTCGAGCTTGCCCATTTCCGCGGTCAGCACCGCCGACAAATCGGTCAGCAGATAGGGGATCGGCGAGTCGACGGTGACCTTGCCATATTGTTCGATATTCTTGCCGCGCGTGCGGGCCGCGAGCAGGCACTTGCCGAGGATGTCGGCGTCGCGCTGGCGTTCCGACCCGTCGCTGGTCAAATACACTTCGCAATGTTCCTCGAAGTTCATCAGCCAGTAGGGCAGCTGCAGATTGTCGACGTTGAACAATTCGCCGCAATCCTTGAACGCCGCCGAATATTCGCCGTGCGGATCGATCATCACGATGTGCCCTTCGGGCGACAATTGCGAGATTCGGTGGAGGATCAGGCTGACGCTGGTCGACTTGCCGGTACCGGTGCTGCCGAGCACCGCGAAATGCTTGCCGAGCATCGGATCGACGTAGAGCGCGCCGCGAATGTCATCGGTCGGGTAGACCGTCCCGATTTCGATATGGGCTTCGTCCGAGGCAGCGAAGATCGAGCGCATGTCTTCGGTATTGACCGGATAGATCGGGCTTCCCGGGATCGGGTAACGGGTCACACCGCGGCGGAAATTGACCATCCGCCCGCCGCTCGCCATCTGGCCCTCGCCAAGGAAATCGACATTGGCCAGCACTTCGCCCGGCTTGCCCGCGCGCATCGTGCGGACGTTGGCGATCAGCCAGGCATTGGCGACCTGCACCTTGATCTGGCTGCCGACCTGCCCGGCCATCGCCACTGACATGTCGGGGCTGGTCGACAACTGATGGAGCAAGGCGGCGTCCATGCTGACCGCCGATCCCGAGCCGGCAATTTCCTGGACAATGCCGATCGCGGGCATCTTGCCGCCCGCCACCGGAACCGCGGTCCCGGATTGCGCGCCGTCGTCGCTGAAGCTCGACAGATGGTCGACGAATTGCTGCAGATTGGGTTCGTCATTCATGCCGGCACGCACCTTGGTCAATTGAGTTGCCAAGGGAGTAACCGACGGCGGTTAAGATTTTGCTGACGACGCCTGTTGTCGGCTTAGGCGCGCCGGGCGAACAGCCACGCGGCGAACCAGCCGAGCCCGAGCGACAGCAATACTGCGGCAAGACCGTAGAGAAATGCATGGCGCTGCGCCGCGACCGCGATGAACCGCTCGAACCCCGACTTGCCAATCTCGATCTCGCGCGTGGCCGCGGCGACCACCCGGCCATTGTCGATCAGGAAGGTTTCGGCGGTGTAGGTGCCGACCGGCACCTGGCTCGGGATATTGATCCGCGCCCGGTACAGGACGTGCGCGCTAATCTCGACGCCTTTGGGATCCTCGGCATAAAGCCGCTGGCGTTTGCGCAGGTCGAGCAGCCCGGCCTCGAACCGCCGTTCCTTGTCGGGCTGGGCACCGCCCCCCGGCGACAGCTGGAGGTCGCGCAGCCCAAGCTCGTAAATCGCGGCGGTGCGTTCATCGACCAGGTCGCGCACCGGGCGCGACGAGGCGATCGCGTAGAAGGAAGGCGCCGAGCGGAAGCGGTGCGAATCGGCGTTCATCCAGATGCCGGCAATCTGCTGCTTCTCGCGCACCAGGATCGGTTCGACCGGGCCCTTGACCACCACGGCGATGTCGAGCGGCTTGGTCGGGGCGCGGCCGCCGGGATAGAGGATCGCGCCGAACAGCAACAATTGGGCGCCGTTGAAGCTGTAGCGGATTTCGATCGACCGGGCCGACACGTCGGGTACCAGCACCGGCTTGGCCGCGCCGAGCAGCAATGGCGCGGCGAGCAGGATCGCGAGCCGCTTCACAGCCCTGCCACGGTGAAAATCTCGTCAGGTCGCCAGGCGAGGCCGAGCGCCATCCGAAGCGCGACGGCCAAGATGATCAGCGACAGAGCGAGGCGCAGCAGGTCGGGCTTCATCCGGGTGGCGAGGCGGGCGCCATATTGCGCCCCGATCACGCCGCCCAATAGCAACAGGCCAGCGAGCACGATGTCGACCGACTGGGTGGTCAGCGCGAGGATGAAGGTGGCCACCGCGCTGACCGCGACGATCATCACCAGACTGGTGCCGATGACGACCCGCGCCGCCATGCCGAGGATGTAGATCATTGCGGGCACGAGGATGAACCCGCCGCCGATTCCGAGCAGGACGGTAAGTATGCCGGCGATGAAGCCCAGCGCCATCGGCGCGAGCGGGGAGATGTACAGGCCCGAAGCATAGAAGCGCCAGCGCAGCGGCAGGCCGGCGACCCATTTGTTGTGGCGTTTGGGTGCGGCGCTGGCGGTGGCGCTGACCCAGCCGAGCGCGACCAGGGCATCCTTGAGCATCAATCCGCCAATGCCGCCGAGCAGGATGACGTAGAGAAAGCCGATCAGGAGATCGATCTGGCCGCTGTTCTGGAGCAAGCGGAAAATGCCCGCCCCGGCCAGCGATCCAAGCAGGCCGCCGGCGATCATCACCCCGCCCATCCTGAAATCGACCCCGCCGCGCTTCCAATGGGCATAAGCGCCGGAGACCGATGCGCCGGTGATCTGGGTGGTTGCAGAGGCGACCGCGACGGTCGGCGGGATGCCGTAGAAGATCAGCAATGGCGTGGTCAGGAAGCCGCCGCCGACCCCGAACATCCCCGACAGCAAACCGACCACCCCGCCGAGCGCGATGATCAGCAAGGCGTTGACCGACATGCCGGCGATGGGAAGGTAAATGTCCATGAAGCCGCCGCCACGCTAGCGCCTGACGGGACCGCATTCTAGCCTTTGGCCAAGTCTAAGATCAGAAGTCCGCTGCCAACGTCAGCGCCGGGCCCGATGGCGGCGCGGCATTGCCGACCAGTCGCTGGCGATAATCGGCATGGACCTTGATCCCGCGGCGGACATCCATGCTCACCCGTGGCCCGACATCGAGCCGGTACAGCCCGGGCTGGGCCGCGCCCCACACGCCGATCCCGGCGGATATATTGCGCCAGATCGGCCGGGTCAGCGTGGCCCCGCCGTCGACAAACAGGTCGCGGCGACGCATCCCGACGACGCCGCCTTGGATATAGCCGTCGAGAAAAATCTTGTTGAACAGGGGGCGGTGGTAAATCCCGCCTTCCGCAAACAAAGCGAAGGCTGACCGTCCGCCAAACCGTCCTAGCCCTTCGCGGCGCTCGGCGTTGAGGGCGACCGGAATCGATCGGAACGGCTGATAGCGCACCCCGGCGGCGACTTCCGCGCCGCGCACCCCGCCCGCCGACGAGCTTGAGCGAAGCGACACGGCCAGCGCCTCGTTGAAGCGATAGGTCAGCCGCGCCCCGGCCTGGCTGCCGCCCAATGTCCCGCCGCTGGCGAGCGAGGTGGTCGGGATAATCCCCTTGCCGACGCCGCGCAGCAACGCCCAGGCGCTAAGCTGCAACCGGTCGAACCGCGCGGGCTTGATCGGGGCGGGGGTGACCGCAATGGGTCCGCCGCCACCACTTCGTCTGCCGGGCACGGGCGGGGTCGAATATTGCGGCCATGGCTCGGGCTGTAGCGGGACGTAATAGACCGGCTGCGGATTGGGCATCAATCCCGCCCAGCCACCGCTACTGCCACCGCCACTCCCGCCGCCTATGCCGCCGCGCTGGGCCGGGGCCGAGACTCCGGCCGGCCAATATGCGGGGACTACAATCGTTCGCTGGCCGGGCGGATAAGCGGGGTAAGCGGTTGGGTAGCCGCTATAGGAAGGGCCGTAGCCCGGGCCATAAGCTGGTCCGTAATAAGCGGGCTGCGGCACCGGGTCGGGCGGCGGCGGGGGATCGAAGTGGGTCTGCGGGGCGCTTGGCAGATTGGCCGCCAACGGGCTGGGTGGCGCAACCGACGTGCTGCCGGGAAAAAAGCCGAGACTTGCCGCGCGAACACCGACCCATGCAAAGACTGCAAGTCCGAGGAAGCGCAGCGAATTGCTCATCCGACAGGCTCCTTGGCGATGCGCTCCCCGGCCATGCGCTCGTCGGCGGGAAAGATATGGCGGGTTTTCTCCCATGTCTTGGGGCCGCCCTTGGCGTGGAGCGCGACCGCGCGCTTGACCGCGAGCATGGCAATGACATTGCCGACCAACAGCCGCGGGATCGACAGCAGGCCCTGGCCGATGCCGTAGGTCGCGGTGACGAAACCGAAGCGCATCGCGATCCGCCACGCCAGCAGCACTGCATTGATCTTGAGCAGCCCCATCAGCAGCGGCGACGCCGCAAGCGCCACCGGCGCGCCAAGGCCTGCCGCAATCCACAATTGCAGCCACAGCAGGATGGCGACGTAACCCGCGATCAGCAGTAGCGCCGCCAACGGCCCGCGCCGGTCGCGCATCCGCATCCAGCGCTCACCAATCCCGCCGCTCCACCCCAGCCGTTCCCACCCGGCCAGCGCGATTCCGCCGATCCAGCGGGCCTTCTGGCGCACCGCGGCGTCGAGCGTTGCGGGGAAGTGGCCCCGACTGGAGACAATCGAGCGACTTCCCGCCACGACGGGAATGCGCACGAACATGGTCTTGTCGGCAAACGCCCCGACGCGCAGGCCGAGCTCATAATCTTCGGTCATGCATTGCGCCGCGAACGGGTGGCCATGATTGTCGGCCGCCAGGCGGGCAATGGCGTCGCGGGCGATGGCGCAGCCGACCCCGGCGAGCGGGATCGACGCGCCAACCGCCTCGCGCACCACCAGTTCCTTGCCGTGGCTCTCGGCAAATTCATCGCAATAATGGCCGCTGATCCAGCGTGATTCGGGGTCGGGCAGCGGGATCACCGGCAATTGCACCAGCGCCGCTTTTTCGGTCATCACGTCGAACAAAGCGAGTTCGAGCGGGTGGACCAGATCCTCGGCATCGTGGAGCACGATCGCCTTGGCGATCCATGCACCGCGACATTCAGCGGCGAGCAAGGCGTCGTACAGGCGGTTGAGGCAGTCGGCCTTGGTGGTCGGCCCATGTTCCTCGACCAGCACGGCCTCGACCCGCGGGTCGTCGACCTGCCCGATCGCGGCTTCGGTCAGCGGGTCATTGGCGTAAAAGCCGACGAAGATGCGGTAATCACCGTCGCCCCAGCGACGCAACGTCGATCGCAGCATGTCGGCGATCACCGCCGATTCGTCCCACGCCGGAATGAACACCGCGATCCGGCCCGGCTTGGCGGGTGCAGGCAGACTGGCGGCGAAAGCGCGGGGGTAGCGGCTGTATATTGCGAGCGATCGCCACAGCCGGCGCGCGAAATAGATCAGGTCGACGACCAGATCGTCCACCGCAAACAACAGGAAGCCAACTGCGGCGAACAGAGCAAGCTCTGCCGCAATGTCGGTCAGGATAAACGCCAGGGACATGGGTACGCGCTCCGTCGGCTAAACTGAGGCGCAGTGAAGATTCGTGGTTAAGATAGCTCGCATGCCGCCCCCAATATTGTGAGTCGTTAACACCGAGCGAGCGAAACATGTCACATTGGACTTAACAGAACAAGAACAACCGTGATGGAGGTATCGCCGGCGATCCGCGACGGTTGGGGCGGGCTCGGCGCGGCGCGACCCGATTAACAATCGACCTGCCCCAAAACAGGGCATTGTTTAACTTTCATTAACAAGCTCGCTTGACTTTTAGTTCACCATTTCGCAGAGGCGAGTTTGGCGTTTCGAATGCGTCAATCCGATCATTTTGAAGTGCTGCGGGGGGCAAAGTCCGGCACGCTTCAGGCAAGGGTGCGGGCCATGAACGACCGTCGAGGATTGCTTAAAAATCGCAACGGGGCCGCGGCCGCGGAATATGCGCTGGTGCTGGCGATTGCCGGCGCTGCGCTGACCTTTGGTGCGCTCGCGCTTGGCACCGCAATCACCGATTCGGCCGGCAATGACAGCCAGTGCATCGCCGCCACCGCCTCGACCAACGCCGACTGCTGATCCTTAGCACTTGATTTCGCCCGCTCGACCCCGGACGAGGGGCTGATGCTGACCGTCTCGCTCATCCTGTCCCTAACGATTGCTGCCAGTGGCGACTGGGCGGCGTTCGATCGCGGGGGTTCGTGCGAGGCGGTATCACGATCCTTGTCGGTGCCGCGAAAAGGCGACGATCAGCCGCGGGTCGCCATCACTTTCGATCGCGCCGGATTGCGCCGCGGGGAAGTATCGGTCCGGTTGCGGCGGGCGGTGCGACCGGGATCATCGGTGATCCTGACGATCGGCGAGCAACCCTTCCTGCTGCCCGGGCGCGGCGGCGATGCCTGGAGCCGCGGGCCGCGCCAGGAAAGCGCGATCATCGCCGCGATTCGCCGCGAGGCCGGGATGCGGGTCGAAGCGCGCGACACGGCTGGTCGGCGGACGGTCGATCGTTACTCGCTCGGCGGCGCACCGACCGCGATCGATGCGGCCGCTGCCCGGTGCGCAAGCAAGCGCTAGAAATTTCGCCACAATCCCACTACATGGCGGCTCATCCATGAGCGCCGATACCACCCTGATGTCGATCCCCGGACCGGCCGACCCCTTGCCCGTGCCCCGCGCGGCGGTTCCGCGCGCCGATGGCAAGGTCGAGCTGATCGGGCTTCCCCGCGAGAAGATTCGCGCGGCGTTGGAGGGTGCCGGGCTCGAGCCCAAGCAGGCCAAGCTGCGCGCCAAGCAGATCTGGCACTGGATCTATAATCGCGGGGTCGGCGATTTCACCGCGATGACCGATGTCGGCAAGGCGCTGCAAGCGTGGCTGACCGAGCGGTTCGTCGTTACCCGGCCCGAAGTGATCGAGGCGCAAGTGTCGACCGATGGCACGCGCAAGTGGCTGCTCCGCACGCATGATGGCCATGATTTCGAAATGGTGTTCATTCCCGACGCCGACCGCGGGACCTTGTGCGTCTCGAGCCAAGTCGGTTGCACCTTGAACTGCACCTTCTGCCACACCGGGACGATGAAGCTGGTGCGCAATCTCGATCCGGCGGAGATTGTCGGTCAGGTGATGCTGGCCCGCGACGCGCTTGGCGAATGGCCGTCATCGCAAGAGGGGCGGATGCTGACCAACATCGTGATGATGGGGATGGGCGAGCCGCTGTATAATTTCGATAATGTTCGCGATGCCTTGAAGATCGTGATGGACGGCGACGGGCTTGGGCTGTCGAAGCGCCGGATCACATTGTCGACCTCGGGCGTGGTGCCGATGATGGCCCGCGCGGGCGAGGAGATCGGGGTCAATCTGGCGGTTTCCCTTCACGCGGTAACGAAGGAAGTGCGCGACGAGATTGTGCCGATCAACCGCAAATATGGCATTGAGCAATTGCTGCAGGCGTGCGCCGATTATCCCGGTGCCAATAATGCGCGGCGGATCACGTTCGAATATGTCATGCTCAAGGACAAGAATGACAGCGACGCGGATGCGCGCGAATTGGTGCGGCTGATCCACGCTTATGATCTGCCCGCCAAGGTCAACCTGATCCCGTTCAATCCGTGGGAGGGTTCGGCCTATTTGTGCTCGACCCCGGAGCGAATCAAAAGCTTCTCGAGCATCATCTTCGCCGCCGGAATTTCCGCGCCCGTGCGAACTCCCAGGGGGCGCGACATCGACGCCGCCTGCGGCCAGTTGAAGACCGCCGCCGAGAAAAAGAGCCGCGCCCAGCTTGATCGCGAAGCCGCCGCTTAAAGTCCAAGCGTAACTATTGCAGTGTTTGACCGAATAGTTAGGCTTACTCGCAAGGAGAATTCGGCATGGCGCTGATTGACAAATTGCTCGGCAAACTGATCCGCAAGGGCCAGCTGACTGTCATCATGCCGGGCGGCGAGCTGCATGTGTTCGGTCCGGGCGGCGGCAAGTCGCTGACGGTCCGCGTCGCCGATCGCAAGACCGCCTTCGCCATCGCGCGCAATCCGCGCCTCGGCTTGGGCGAGGCCTATATGGACGGCAAGGTGACGGTCGATGACGGCGACATCCTCGACCTAATGCAATTGATCATCGGCGCCAATCCGTGGGAAGCGAAGGGCGGTGGCCGCAAGGCGCTAAACAAGGGCAAGCGCAAGTGGATCAACCTGTTCCGCCGCAACGAGGCCAAGCAATCGCGCAAGAACGTCGCGCATCATTACGATGTTGGCAACGACCTCTATCGCCTGTTTCTCGACGATGACCTGCAATATAGTTGCGCGTACTTCACTGACCCGGGCAACAGCCTGGAGCGGGCGCAGTCAGACAAGAAAGCGCACATCGCCGCCAAGCTCAACCTCAAGCCTGGCCTGAAGGTGCTCGACATCGGCTGCGGCTGGGGCGGGACCGCGCTTTATCTGAACCGCGTCGCTGACGTCGACGTGCTCGGGGTGACGCTGAGCGAGGAGCAATTGAAGGTCGCCCGCCAGCGCGCTGCGGACGCCGGGGTATCCGACCGGGTCAAGTTCGAGCTGATCGATTATCGCTCGGTGACCGGCACCTATGACCGGATTGTCTCGATCGGCATGTTCGAACATGTCGGAGCCAGGCATTTCGACGAATTCTTCGCCACCTGCCGCGAATTGCTGACCGACGACGGCGTGATGCTGCTTCACACGATCGGCAAATATGGCAAATCCAGTGCGCCCGATCCGTTCACCGACAAATGGATTTTCCCGGGCTATCATTTGCCCTCGATCAGCCAGCTTTCCGCGTCGACCGAGAAGATGAAGTTCATCATCAGCGACTTCGAGATTTTGCGGCGGCACTATGGTTATACGCTGACCCATTGGCTGCGGCGGACGCAGCAGGCCAGGGCCAAGATCATCGCGCTTTACGACGAGCGCTTTTACCGGATGTGGGAATTCTACCTCGCCGGCGGGGTGGTTGCGTTCGAAAATGGATCGATGTGCAACTTCCAGGTGCAATATGTCCGTGACCGCAACGCGCTGCCGATAACCCGCGATTACATGATCGAGGCTGAGCGACGCTATCGCGAGATTGGCGACGCGCCACCGCCCGCTCCAAAACCGAAGCGAGCGCGCGCTAAGAAACTGACGCCTGCTTAGCGGCCCCTGAGCTCGGCCACCAAGGCCGGAGCGGGATAAATATGCTCGAGCGCTTGCTGGATGGCGTCGGTCGAGACCGCGACGGTGCGGTTGATCGTCCCGTCATAGCCGTAATTGCCGCCGAGCGAGTTGATGTTGCCATCGAACGCCGCGCCGATCACCGCACCTGACTTGTCGATCACTGGCGATCCCGAATTGCCGCCGATGATGTCGTTGGTCGTGACAAAGTCATAGGTCGCCCGGCCGTCGATCTTGGCGCGATTGGCGATGAACGCGGGAGGCAGGTCGAACGGATCGGCGCCGGTCGCGCGGTCGAAGGTGCCCGCCAGCACGGTTCGAGTCGGAACCATCTGGCCACGCTCCATCCAACCCGCGACCTTGCCGTAACTGACGCGGAGCGTGAACGTCGCGTCGGGATATTGGGTCGCGCCATAGGCCGCGAACCGGGCATCGGCGAGCTTGGCCTGGGCAGCGGTCAGCGGTCCGTCGACCTCGGCATCGAAGCGCTTCTGCAACCCGCGATCATTGGCATCGAGGGTCCGCGCATAGACGATCATCGGATCGGTCGAGGCGGCGATTGCGGCCTGGCCCCCGTCCCACAATGTCTTGCGCACGGCGGGATCGGCCAGCTTGGTGCCGCCGACCAGCCGCGCGGCGAGCGCTTCTGGCGATTCCTTGCCGAGCAGCAATTTGGTCTGGGGATCGTCAGCGCCGAGATATTCACGCGACTTGGACAGCGACCAGTCCATCGTCAACTGGTCGAGCCACGGAGTGATGGGTCGCTCGTCGAGTAGCCTTTTTTCGACCAACGGAAGCGATGAATCCGAATAGCCTGGATAGCGGTCGGCATTGGGCTTGGTCCGCTCGGCGGCGGCGCGGACCAGGGTCATGGCATAACCGAACAGATCGCCCGACGGCGTCGAGAAGCGGCGCGCGATGTAGAAGTTGCGGTAGGCGCGCATGGCCGCATCGACTTCGGTCCACGGATTGGCACTACCGGCGGTCAGCGTGCGGCGCTGGAGATCGGCTTCGGCGGCGGCCAGCTTGCCGGTGAACGCCGGATCGCCGAGCGCCTTGACCCGTCCGATCTGGACCTTGAGGCTGTTTTCGATCCCGCCCAAGGTCTCGAACGCTTCACGGTGACGCTCGGGGCTTTGCGCCATCGCGGTGATCAGGCGGCCGCGATATTCTGAAAAGGTCGCGAGCGTGATCGGCAGCGCCACTTCGCGCTGGAAGGCAAGCTGCGCCTGGGTTTGCAAACGGGCGGTCGATCCGGGGTTGCCGACGACGAACGTCGCTTCGCCATCGATCGGTGCGCGCGCTGCCCATTTGAGATGCTGCGGGGTCGCGACCGGCTTGCCATTTTCGTAGGCGCGCAGGAAGCTGGCATCCATTGAATAGCGCGGGAAATTGAAATTGTCGGGATCGCCGCCGAATTGCGCGGCTTGCGCTTCGGGTGTCCACACCAGCCGGACGTCGGAATATTTGCGATAGGTGTAGAGTTTGTACTGGCCGCCACCGTAGAGGCTGACGACCTGGCAGCGGGTCGTCGCGGTTTCGGCGCAACCCGCTTTTTCGATATCGGCGATGACCGCCGAGCGCGCCTTGACCGCGGCCTCGCCCTTGGCAGCGCCGATTGCGGCTTTGACCCGCGGCGTTACGTCGGCGATTGAGGTCACCACCTCGGCTTGCTGTCCGGCGCACTTCAACTCACGTTCACGGCTGACGGCGGTGTAGCCAGTCTTGAGCAGGTTGTTGGCATCAGTCGAATTGTCTTCGGTGCAGCCTGCGACGCAATGATGGTTGGTCAGGATCAGCCCGTCGGGCGAGACGAAGCTGGCCGAGCAGCCGCCGGTCAGACGCACTGCCGCGCCGCGCACTTTGTCGAGCCACGCCTGGTCGGGCGCCCAGCCGTAAGCGGCCTTCATCTTGGCGGCGGGGAAAGCGTCGATCGTCCACATGCCCTCGTCGGCATTGGCGGCGGCGAGGGGGAGCGAAACGAACGACAGGAAGGCGGCAGCGCGCGCAATGCGGTTGGAAGACAAGATAATCCCCTTGAGGCTGGATGGTCGCGGCGCAGACTGCCCGAAAAAAAGGGCCCGGCGCAATGCCGGACCCTTGGTTATTCGACGAAAGGCGGAGGCTTAAAGCGTGCGGCCGCGCTGAAGCTTCATTTGCCCGTGCATCGCCTTGCGTTCGTCGGGCGTCACCTGCCCATTGTGATCGGCATCGGCACGATCAAACCGCTGCAGCGACGCGGCGGTCAATTCCTGAAGCGAGATGCGACCATCATTATTGGCGTCGGCCATCTTGAGCATATGCGCGCCCATTCCGCCGCCGCCCATCCGGTAACCGCCGGCCGGACGATCGCCCGGCATGACGGTCGGCGCGGTGCCGCGGCCACCCATGCTTTGCCCACGCGGTTGGCGAAAGCTGTCATATTCCGAGCGACTGATCATGTTGTCGCGGTTGCGGTCGAGCCATTCGAACGCAGCCTGTTGACGACGTTCCTTGCGTGCGTCGCGTCCGTGGTTTTGCCCGCCCATCGCCTGCATCTCATCCGCAGCGATGAAGCCGTCGCGATTGGAATCCATCTTGGCAAAATGTTTTTGCGCCTTGGCAACGACCTCCGCGCGGGTCTGGACCCGGTTGCCGCCCCCGTCTTGCTGCGGCATGTTCATCGCCGGGGTCTCCACCGTCGGCGGTTGCATGCCTTGCGCGAAGGCGGCACCGGCCATTGCCATTGCCGCAGTACCAATCAAAAACTTGGTCATGATCGTCTCCCTCATCAATGCTGAACCGGGAATAAACGCCGCTTCCTGTATCGCGCTTGAATGGCGCGGTGCGTGGTGGCAAGCGGCTGGCCATGACCCAGACCCACTTTCCCGACCAAAAGGTGCGCCGCGTTGTCCTCGCTTATTCTGGCGGGCTCGACACCAGCGTGATCCTCAAATGGCTCCAGCAAACCTATGGCTGCGAAGTCGTGACCTTTACTGCCGATCTTGGCCAGGGCGAAGAGATCGAGCCGGCGCGGGCGAAGGCGCAAGCGATGGGGGTCAAGCCGGAGCATATCTTCATCGACGATTTGCGCGAGGAATTCGTCGCCGACTACGTCTATCCGATGATGCGCGCCAATGCGCTTTATGAAGGGTTGTATCTGCTCGGCACCTCGATCGCGCGGCCGCTGATCGCCAAGCGCCAGATCGAGATTGCGCGCCAGGTCGGCGCCGATGCGGTCAGCCACGGCGCGACCGGCAAGGGTAACGACCAGGTGCGGTTCGAGCTTGGCTATTATGCGCTGGCCCCCGACATCAAGGTCATCGCCCCGTGGCGCGAATGGGATTTGACCAGCCGCACCGCGCTGATCGACTTTGCCGAACAACATCAGATTCCGGTGCCCAAGGACAAGCGCGGCGAATCGCCATTCTCGACCGACGCCAATCTGCTGCACACCTCGTCCGAGGGCAAAGTGCTCGAGGATCCATGGGCCGAAGTCCCGGATTACGTTTACTCGCGCACTGACGATCTGGTCGCTGCCCCCGACACGCCCGAGGAGATCGCCATCACCTTCAAGGGCGGTGACGGGGTCGCGGTCAATGGCGAGGCGCTGAGCCCGGCGATGCTTCTGACCAGGCTCAACGCGCTCGGCAAGCTGCACGGCATCGGCCGGCTCGACCTGGTCGAGAATCGCTTCGTGGGGATGAAGTCGCGTGGGATGTATGAGACGCCGGGCGGGACGATTTATCACGCCGCGCACCGCGCAATCGAGCAATTGACCCTCGACCGCGGGGCAGCACATCTCAAGGATGAGCTGATGCCGCGTTATGCGGAATTGCTCTACAACGGCTTCTGGTTCAGCCCCGAGCGTGAGATGTTGCAGGCGGCGATCGACCTCAGCCAGTCCAAGGTCGATGGTGAGGTGCGGATGAAACTCTACAAGGGCGGTGTCCACATCACCGGGCGGCGTTCACCCAACAGCCTTTACAGCGAGAAGGTCGTGACCTTCGAAGACGACGCCGGCGCTTATGACCAGCGCGATGCCGAAGGGTTCATCAAGCTGAACGCGCTTCGCCTCCGCTTGCTCGGGCGGCGCGACGGCGGCACAGGGGCGTAGGCGACGGCGCATCGCCGCCCGCAAATCTGACCGGGTGCGAATGAAGGGGGCGAGGGAATGAACGCAGGGGCGGCACGACAGGGGCGACCACGATCGGCGCTCACCCTGCTCGACAGTCGCGCCGCCTTCGCGCTGTTGGTTCTGCTATCGGCGATTCCGCTGCTCGGGCCGGACGTCTCGCCATTGGTCGATGTCCCGGGCCACATGGCGCGCTACCGCGTGATGCTCGGCACCGATGCGGCGACGCTTGGCCAATATTATTCGTTCGAGTGGAAGCCGATCGGCTACATCGGGTTCGAGCTGTTGGTGTCGCTGATCGCGCCGATCACGGGGCTCGAGCCAGCGGTCAAGCTGCTAACGATTGCGATCCCGATGATCGCCGTCGCCGGAATTCTCAACCTGTCGCGGGTCGCACACGGATCGGTCCAGCCGAGCGCCTTGTTCGCCGTTCCGCTCGTCTATCATCTGACCTTTCTCTACGGCTTCCTCAATTACACTATGGCGATGGCGCTGATGCTCAACGCGCTGGCGCTGTGGCTGTGGCTAGGCAAGCGCGACCAGTTACGCCTTCGGGCGTTGCTGTTCGTGCCGATTTCGGTGTCGATCTGGCTGTTCCACGTGATTGGCTGGATGGCGCTTGGGCTGGTCATCTTCATGGCCGAATGGGCGAGCCGGCGGGAACGGGGCGAGCCGCATTTCCGCGCGATCCTGTGGGCCGCCGTATCCTGCCTGCCGATGTGCTTGCCGATGCTCGCCTTCCTCAACTGGAGTCCGGCCGGGGGCGGGGCGGCCGACGGGATCTGGATGAGCCTCCGGGCCAAGCCGTTATGGCTGCTGACGGTGTTGCGGGACCGCTGGATCATGTTCGACCTGGCCTCGGTCGCGGTCCTCCTGGTGATGCTGTATTACGGCTGGCGCAGCCCGGTGCAGCGCTATAGCCGGCCCTTGCTGGCGGCGGTTGCGGGCCTGTTCGCCTTGTTCCTGGTGATGCCGTTCCAGCAGGCTTTTGCCGATGCGCGGCTGGCCCCCTATCTGTTCATCCTGGCATTGGTTGCGATCGGCCCGGCCAAGGCCGATCGTCCGGTATCGAACAATTTCCTGCTTTACGCCGGACTTGCCTTTGTTCTGGTGCGGATGGTCGGCGCGGCGATCAGCATCTCGATCGAATGGGACAGCTGGAAACAGCGGCTCGTGGCGCTCGACCATCTGCCCTACGGCAGCCGGGTAGTCGCCTTTTCGACTTTTCCGTGCGAGCAGGGATGGCGGATGCGGCGGAGCGGCCACATTGCGGGCATGGCGGTGGTCCGTCGCGGCTCCTTCTCCAACGATCAGTATAATCTTGGTCCAAGCGCGCTGCTGACGGTCAAGGAACGCGGTCTTGGCCGGTTCGCGCTCGATCCGTCGCAGGCCGTGGCCGATCGTCATTGCGGGGCTATGATTGGCGACCCGACGCTTGGCGAATCGCTCGCCGAATTTCCGCGCGACAAGTTCGACTATGTCTGGCTGATCGATCCGCAGTTGCGCCCGGGTATGGCTCGCGGGTTGCAACCGGTGTGGAGCGACGGGCGCGATATGGTGCTCAAAATCGACCATGACCGTGGATCCTGATCCGCCGCCCGGTGCGACCCCGGCGCAACGGCCGATAGTGGGGTTGCCGCACTTGCTGGCGAGCGAGCCAGCACCGCCGGCCGCGCCCAAGGGCGAGCCGCGCCCGTGGTGGGAAAGCCGCGCTTTCGTCGCGGCAATGATCGCGCTTGCGTTCGTGCCGTTACTTTATCCCCCGGTCCCGCCCTTGGTTGACCTGCTCGGTCACATGGGGCGCTATCGGGTCGAACTCGACGTCGGAAGCTCGCCCGACCTGCAGCGTTATTACAGTTTCCAATGGCATTTGATCGGCAATCTCGGGGTCGATCTGCTGATCGTCCCGCTGGCCAAGTTGGTCGGGCTGGAAATGGCGGTCAAACTGATCGCGATGAGCATTCCGCCGCTGACGGTTGCCGGCTTCCTGTGGGTTGCGCGGGAGGTGCACAACCGGTTGCCCCCGACCGCGGCACTGGCCTTGCCGTTTGCGCTGTCGCACCCGTTCCTGTTCGGCTTTCTCAATTACACGCTGGCGATGGCGTTGGCGTTCCTCGCCTTTGCGTTGTGGCTCCGGCTCGGTCGGCTGGGCAAGACCAGGCTTCGGGCGATCCTGTTCGTACCGATCAGCTTTCTGCTGTTCGTCTGTCACACCTTCGGCTGGGGGACGCTTGGCTTATTGTGTTTCTCGGCCGAGGCAGTGCGCCAGCATGACAAGGGCATCAGCTGGTGGCGGGCCGCGCTCAAGGCTGCGCTGCATGCGCTGGTGATGGCGGGGCCGGTGGTGCTGATGCTGGTGTGGCGAAGTGACGTTGCCGGCGCACCAACCCACGGCTGGTTCAATTGGGTTGGCAAGGGCCAATGGGTGGCACAGGCGTTGCGCGATCGCTGGCAATGGATTGATATTGCGATCCTGGTGGCGATCGGGCTGTGCGGGCTGCTCGCGCTGGCGACGCGTTGGTTCACTTTGTCGCGCAACCTCGCTTTCTCGGCGATGGTGCTCGCGGTCGCTTTTGTGCTGCTGCCATGGACGGTGTTCGGTTCGGCCTATGCCGACATGCGCCTCGCGCCGTTCGTGCTGGCGGTGATCGTGTTGGGGATCCGGACCAAGTCCAGGCCGCCGTTCACGTTCGCCAGCGTGCTTGCGGTCGTCGCGACCAGCGTGTTCGTGGCCAAGGTTGCGATCACCGCCACCAGCCTGGCCATCGCGTCCGACCGGCAGGATCGCCAGCTAGCCGCGCTCGATCTTGTCCCGCGCGGCGCGGCCCTGGTCTATCTGGTCGGCCAGCCCTGCACCACGATCTGGCCGTTGTTCCGCGAATCGCATCTTGGCGCGATGGCGATCGTGCGGCGTCATGCTTTCTCTAACGACCAATGGGCGATCGACGGCGCCAATCTGCTTACGGTTCATTACCGCCCGGCGGGACATTTCCGCGCCGATCCGTCGCAAATGGTCAGCGATCAACGCTGCAGGCGCCCCAAATCGCCGCCGGTCGACCTGGCGATGCGGGCGATCCCGCGGAGCGCGTTCGCCTATGTCTGGCTGGTCGATGTCCCGCGCTTCGACCCCGCCTCGCTGGCTGGCTATCGCGAAATCTGGCGCGGCGAGGGCAGCGCCCTCTATGCGAAGTCGTCGCCAGCCGCCAAAGAGGCACCATGACCGCGCTTTCGATCGTCATTCCCTGCTTCAACGAACAGG
Source organism: Sphingomonas sp. (assembly GCF_031372575.1). GTDB lineage: Bacteria > Pseudomonadota > Alphaproteobacteria > Sphingomonadales > Sphingomonadaceae > Sphingomicrobium. The sequence goes on from NZ_JANMLM010000111.1 coordinate 34,981, forward strand.
AATGCCTGCCCACTTTGCACCAGCGGCTGACCGCTGCCGCGACCGCCGCCGTCGGCAGCGATTATGAATTGGTGCTGGTTAATGACGGGTCGAAGGATCGCACCTGGTCGATGATGCAGGAATTGGCGGCGACCGATCCCCACCTCGTCGCGATCAACCTGTCGCGCAACCACGGCCACCAACTGGCACTGACCGCAGGGCTCGACCTGGCCCGGGGCAAGACCATCCTGATTATCGACGCCGACTTGCAGGACCCGCCCGAGCTGCTCGGCGACATGATCGCCACGATGCGCCGTGAAGCGGCCGACGTGGTCTATGGCGTGCGCACCCAGCGCGCTGGCGAAACGCGCTTCAAACGCGCCACTGCCCACGCTTTTTACCGCATGCTCGCCGCCGCGACCGAGGTCGAAATTCCAGTCGACGCTGGCGATTTCCGGCTGATGAGCCGCCGTGCGCTCGACGCCCTGTTGGCAATGCCCGAACAAGCGCGCTTCATCCGCGGGATGGTGGCGTGGATCGGCTTTCGGCAGGTGCCCTTCCCTTACAATCGCGACGAACGTTTCGCCGGGGTGACCAAATATCCATTGTCGAAGATGATCCGCTTCGCGCTTGATGCGCTAACCGGCTTCTCTTCGGCCCCGTTGAAGCTCGCGAGCCACGCCGGACTTGCGCTGGCGTTCGGATCGCTGCTGATCATCCTCTACATCCTGTTTGCCTGGATGGGCGGCAAGACGATCCAGGGCTGGACCTCGCTGATGCTGGTGGTGGTGGTGCTTGGTGCGGTGCAGATGTTCGTGCTGGCGCTGATGGGCGAATATATCGGGCGGCTCTACAGTCAGTCGAAGAACCGACCGCTCTATATCGTCCAGGACATTGCCGGTGGTGGCGCGGCGCGATTCGGCAGCGAACGCCTTGGCAGCGGCTTGGGGATCGTCGCTTCAGCGGAAGGTCCAGCGGCGGTGGAGCCAGAAGGTCATCAGCGGAGTGAGCGCGATATTGGGGATGATCGGCCACCAGGTCGCCCCGCCCAACCGCTCGACCAATAACCACACCCAGAAGCTGTTGATCGCATAACCGACCAGATTGACCGCGACGAAGCGCAAGCCCATCCGGCCATGATCGTCGCGATCCCCGTGGCCGGCAAAGCTGATCCAGCCATGTGCGAAATAGCCAACGATCACCCCGACGATCCACGCAATCGCAATCGCCACCAGTGGCGAGGTCGTGCGGGTTTCGGCCAGCGCATAATAAATTGCCTGGCCACCAGCCGTGATTGCCGCGCCGATGACGGCGTAGCGGATCAGCTGGAGCAAGGCGGCGCGCTGTTTGGGGTCGGCGAGCGCGCGATCGATGCGGTTCTTCACCGTCTTGCGGCGGCTTCGATCTTGGCCTTGGCCATGGCGATCGGCTTGACCAGTGCGCCGGGGATCATCCGCACGGCGGCGCGGCGCAGCAGCCACTTGAAGTCACCGCCAATGGTCAGCGGCTGATCGTCGGGCACGCGGGTCGCGAGCATCGCCGTGGACAGGCGCTTCTGCCCGGCGGCGTTGGCGTAAACATAGCTGTTGAAGCGGTACCAGGCCATGACGCCATCCTTGCCGACCAGACCCGGACGGACAAAGTCAAATGCCGCAAAGCCATGCGCGGCGAACTTGGCGCGCCAATATTCGGGCGGCTGTTCGTTGACATGATGCTCGCCACCTTGGTGCGGGACCGCCGCTGAAAAGAGGATGACATCGCCGTGAGTGATCAAGTTGTCGACGAACAGATCGGCCTTGGCGTGGGGCAGATGCTCGGCTACTTCGAGCGTCTGGACGAGGTCAAACTTGCGCTTGAGATCGAGCGGGGTGGCGAGGTCGTGGGCGAGGAAATTGCCCGCCGGGATCGCCAGTTGCTGCAAACTGACATAGTCTCCATCGACCGCAATCACGTCCTTCACGCCCGCCGCCAGCCACTCCGCCGCCCACGCGCCATGACCCGCGCCAATGTCGAGCAGGCTGGCGATTTCCATCTCGGGAAGCAGCAATCCGGCCACCGCGCGCGCCGATCGGCGCGACCCGGCGTCGATATAATCGTAGAAGTCATGGCTATATTGATGCTCGATCATTCGCGCCCGAACCTGCTTCTTGGCTTGCTGTTAAGTGCTGGCACGCTAGAGCGCGAAACCTAATCAAGTGCAAGGATCAGCGGTGCCCGAACGGTTTGTGACCATCATTGACCGGCATTGGCGCAGCCTCGCGATCCTCGCCTGGGCGTTGTTAGCCGCCTGGCTTATCTATTCCAAGTGGAACAATATCGCCGGATTCGTACTCAGCGACACCGACGACAATATGCGCATGGCGCAGGTCCGCGCGTGGCTCAACGACGGGCAGGGCTGGTACGACCTTCGGCAATATAAGCTCGACTGGCCGACCGGGGCGAACATCCACTGGTCGCGGCTGGTCGATTTGCCGCTGGCCGGCCTGATCCTGATCGGACGGCTGTTCCTGACCGGCCCGCAGGCCGAGCAATTCGCCATCGCGGTGGCGCCATTGCTGCCGCTCCTGTTGCTGATTTTCGCCTTGTCGCTGACCGTCCGGCGGCTGGTTCATCCCGCCGCGTGGCCCCTCGCGATCATCTGCCTGTTCTTTGCCGGATCGGCGACCGGGCAGTTCGTACCGACGCGAATCGATCATCACGGCTGGCAGCTGGCTTTTCTTGCGCTGGGCATTTCAGGGATTGCCGACCCGAAGCGCGCGCGGGGCGGCGCAGTGCTCGGCCTCGCTGCGGCGCTGTCGCTCAGCATCGGGCTCGAATCACTGATCTACATCGCGCTTGGCGGCGTCACGATGGTGCTGTTCTGGGTTGCCGAGCGCGATGAGCGGCGGCGGCTCGCGACTTATGCCGGCAGTCTGGCCGGTGGATGCGCGGTTGGTTTCCTGGTCTTCGCTTCCTATGCCAATCGCCTGCCGGTGTGCGACGCTTTGTCGCCGGTGTGGCTGGCCGATGCACTGCTTGGCGGCGCGTTGATGCTCGGCCTCGCCTGGTGGTCGCCGGCCAAATGGCAGGTGCGGCTGGGCGGCGCATTGGTCGCGGGCCTGATCATTGCTGCGTTTCACGCACTGGCCTGGCCGCATTGCCTGACGCGCCTCGAAGGGGTCAGCCCCGAGGTCACCAAATTGTGGCTCAGCCATGTCCGCGAGGCGCGCCCAATCACCCAGCATGGCTGGCGGATCGGGCTGATCATTCTCGCGCTTCCGGTCGCCGGGCTGATCGGCTGGGGCGCTTTGGTCTGGCGGCATCGCATCAACCCCGACCTGCTGCGCCGCTCGCTCGGCGCGGCGGTTCCGGCGTTTGCGGCAGCTGGCCTGTTATTCTGGCAGGTCCGCGTCGGACCCGCGTCGCAGGTGCTCGCTGTTCCTGGCGCGGTCACTTTGGTCGCGATCCTGGCGCCGATCGCCTTCCGGTCGAACAATAGCGTGGTCCGGGTCCTTGGTACCGCGCTCGCGGTGCTGAGCGGGCTCGGCGCTCTGGTTCCGTTAGGGATCGATTATGTCGCCCCGGGCAAGCCACAAACAATGCGCGATCGGATGATTGCCAAGGCCAATTCATCCTGCCCCTCGCTCAAGGCGATGCGCCCGGTGGCCAAGCTTCCTGCGGGCACGATCTTTACCTTTGCCGATCTCTCGCCGCGGCTGATCACCGTCACCCATCATCGGGCGATTGCCGGCCCCTATCACCGCAATGGTCAAGCGATCCTCGATTCGATGATGCTGTTCCGCGGCTCGCCCGACAATGCGCGCGCCTTGCTCGCCAAATATCACGCCGATTATCTGATGACCTGCCCGCTGTTCAGCCAGGCGACGGTCTATTCCGCCGAAACTCCCAAGGGCTTTTATGTCCAGCTTGAAAAGGGCCAGGTGCCGAACTGGCTCGAGCCGGTCGATCTGGGCCCGAAGTCGCCGCTCAAATTGTGGAAAGTGAAGCCCTAACCCGCGAGGCCCGGAAGGCTGCGCTCAAGCCCGTCGAGCACGAACTGCGCGGCGAGCGCGGCGAGGATGACGCCGAGGATGCGGGTAATCATCGCTTCCAGCTTGGGGCCGACGAACTTCATCAGTGGCCCGGCGGCGAGCAAGGCGAGCAAGGTCAGCGCCAGTACTGCGGTCATCGCGCCGAAAACGATCAAGCCCTCGACGGTGCCTTCGGCGCGGGCGCTCATCAGCATGATGGTGGCGATCGATCCCGGCCCGGCGATCATCGGGATGGCCATCGGAAACACGCTGATGTCGTCGGCGTCGGGGGTGCCCTTCAATCCCTCAGCACGCTCCTCACGGCGTTCAGTGCGGCGCTCGAACACCATGTCGAGCGCAATCATGAACAGCATGATCCCGCCCGCCAGGCGGAAGGCGGACAGGCTGATGCCCAGCGTCCGGAGCAGGGGTTCGCCGAGCAACGCGAAAAACATCAGGATGAACCACGCCACCACCACCGACCGGACTGCCATTGCGCGGCGATGCCTAGAGTCGGTGCCAGCCGTCAGCGATGCGAAAATCGGCGCGCAACCCGGCGGGTCGATGATCACCAGCAGGGTGATGAAGGCGGTGGTGAATAATTCGGTCATTTGGCGGACGCGGCCACCTTGTCTTCGATCACCATCTGGTAGCGCGCGCCATTCCATTGATAGATTAGCAGGCGACGCTGGCCGCGCGGACCAACGTTGATCAGCCACGCCAGCGACTGGTCTTTCGAATGCTGCGACTTGGCCAGAATCACGCCGCTCGGCTTGCCCTTGCATGACGCGATGAAGGGCGAAATGTCGCCGCCTTCGCCGCGCGCGAACTTCTCGGGTTCACCGGCGTCGTAAATCCATTTCCAGCTCCCGTCGGCCTGCCGCGTCCAGATGGTGGTGAAGTAACCGACCGCCTTGCCATAGCCGCGCACCCACGGCCCGGTATTGACCGCGACCGTCCCGTCGCAGCTGACATAGCTTCGCCCCGGCCACCAATAAACGCTGGTCGGCGGGTCGGCGCGATCCTTGAGCCAAGCCTGTGCGTTGACCCGCTCGGGAACGAACATCGCTGCATCATCGGCGGCATATTTGCGGAAGGCGGTCCACTGGCCGATTTTCTGCGCGTCGGCGGCAAAGGCGCGCTCGGCGTCGATCGCGGTCATTGGCGCGGGCGCGGCCACGACGAGTAACAAAGCCAGGATCATAGCGACTTCTCCATCTCGAGTCCCTCACGGCGGGCGGCGGACACCAGGGTATTGCGGATCAGGCAGGCGATGGTCATCGGCCCGACCCCGCCCGGCACCGGCGTAATTGCGCCGGCGACCTGCGATGCGGATGCGAAGTCGACATCGCCGGTCAGGCCTTCTTCGGTGCGGTTGATGCCGACGTCGATTACGGTCGCGCCGGGCTTGAGCCAGTCGCCGCTAACCATGTTGGGCCGACCGACCGCGGCAATGACGATGTCCGCCCCGCGCACGACGCCGGGCAAATCGCGGGTGCGGCTGTGGGCAATGGTCACGGTGCAGCTAGCCGAAAGCAGCAACAGCGCCATCGGCTTGCCGACAATGTTCGACCGACCGATCACTACCGCCGACTTGCCTGACAAATCGCCAAGCTCGGCCTGGAGCAATTTGAGGCAGCCCAGGGGCGTGCAAGGGACAAAGCCGTGGAGGCCGATCGCCAGTCGCCCGGCATTGACCGGCGAAAAGCCGTCGACATCCTTGTCGGGATTGATGCGGGTGATGATGACATTCTCGTCGATCTGCGGCGGCAGCGGCAACTGGACCAAGATTCCGTCGACCGCTGGGTCGGTATTGAGCGTGTCGACCAAAGCGACCAGCTCGTCCTGGGTGGCGGTGGCGGGAAGGCGATGCTCGAAGCTGAGCATCCCCGCCTCGATCGTCGCCTTATGCTTGGAGCGGACATAGACCGCGCTGGCCGGATCTTCCCCGACGAGCACCACCGCGAGCCCCGGCGCGCGGCCGGTGGCGGCATGAAATCTGGCGACTTCGGCGCCAACCGTGGCGCGGAGTGCGGCCGCAGCGGCTTTGCCGTCGATGATCCGGGCGGTCATACCGCCGACGAAGCAAGGTCCATCGCCGCCCCGGCGAGCAATTTCTGAAGCACCATGATCAGCAACAGAATCACCAACGGCGAGAAATCGAGCCCGCCGAAATCGGGCAATATCTTGCGGATCGGGCGATACAGCGGGGCCGTCAGTCGGTCGAGCGCCGTGGCGAACGAGCGGACGAACGGGCTGTTGAAGTTGAGCACGTTGAACGCCAGCAGCCAGCTGAGGATCGCCTGGACGATGATGACCCACCACAATACGCTGAGCAGCATGATGGCGATCTGAAAGAGCGAAAGAGCGATGTTCATTCCCGCGCTCTAGCCGCCCTCGGCGACGCGGGCAATTGCAGGCGTCAGGGCGCAAAGCGATCCGGATGCGCCTCGCACAGGATGATCACGAACGCTTCGTGCGGCGCAAGCCATTCGGTAATCGGGGTCCAGCCGCCGGCGAGCAGCAGCAATCGCGCGCCACGCTGGCCATATTTATGGCTATTTTCGGTGTGGATCGAACGTCCTTCGGCGAAAGCGAATTGCTGCCCCGCGACGCTGAATTCGACATCGCGTTTGGCGACCAGATGCATTTCGATCCGCCCCAGCATGTCGGCCCAGCGCGCCTCATGCGCGAAGGCATCGACCGGGATGTCGGCGTCGAGCTCGCGGTTGATCCGTTCGAGCAGGTTGAGGTTGAACTGCGCGGTCACCCCCTCGGGGTCGTTATAAGCCGCGACCAGTCGGTCGACCGGCTTGATCCGGTCCATCCCGATCAGCAGCTTCGACCCGGTGCCCAATATATCGCGGAAATGGCCGAGCAAGGCCGCCGCGCTCTTGGGCACGAAATTGCCGATCGTCGATCCGGGGAAGAAGCCGAGGCGGTCCAACCCGTCGATCTCGCTTGGTAATACAACGTCCTGGGTGAAGTCGCCGATCACCGGGTGAACCGCGACCCGCGCATGGTCGGCATCGACCACCGCCGCGCTGGCTTCCAGATACTCGCCCGAAATATCGATCGGGACATAGGCCTTGGGATGCACGGCCGCGAGCAGCAACGGGGTCTTGGTCGCCGCGCCCGCACCGAACTCCACCACCGCTCCGCCCGGCGCGACATAGGTCGGCAAATCGACCATTACCTGCTCGAGCAAAGCGGTCTCGGTCCGGGTCGGATAATAAGCCGGCAGCCGCGTGATCTCGTCGAACAATTCGGATCCGCGCCGATCGTACAGCCAGCGCGCGGGAATCGCCGGCACCGGCTCGGCCAGCCCGCGAAGCACGTCGGCACGGAAAGCGGGGTCGATCTCGACCATCGTGTCAGGCGTCTCTTGCAAGTCGAACTCCGGTAAATTGCCAGCGCGCGGCCGGGGGAAAGAAATTGCGATAGGAAGCGCGGCTATGACCACGCGGGGTGGCGCAGGATGCGCCCTTCAGCACGAACTGCCCGCACATGAACTTGCCATTATATTCGCCGACCGTCCCCTCCTCGGGCGTGAATCCCGGATAGGGCAGATAGGCGCTCATCGTCCACTGCCAGCAATCGCCAAACGGACCGCCGCCGGGGCGGGGCAGGACGGAGCCGGCATTATCGAGCTGATGGCCGCTATAGGGATCGGCGCCGTCGAACATTGCCTCCCATTCGGCCTCGGTCGGCAATCGCGCGCCTGCCCAGCGCGCGAAGGCGTCGGCTTCGTAATAGCTGATCATCACGACCGGCGCGGCGCGGTCGATCTCGCGGCGGCCGGCGAGGGTGAAATACGACCCGTCATCGTTCCAGTAATGCGGCCGCCCGATGCGATTGGCCTGGACCCAGTCCCAGCCTTCGCTCAGCCACAGGTTCGGGTCGCGATAGCCGCCGTCGGCGATGAATTGCTGCCATTCGCCATTGGTGACGAGGCGGTTGGCGATGGCGTGGGGGCTGAGCAAGGCGCGGTGGCGCGGGCGCTCGCAATCGAAGGCAAATGTGGGGCCGGTCGCGCCAATCTCGACGATCCCCTCGCGTCCCGACAGCCACGAGATTGGCTCGGTCGAATGGCACGGCGCGGGCGCAAGCTCGCCATAGGCCGGCTCGAGCGGATTCTCCGCAAAGGTCGCGAGAATGTCGGTCAACAGCAATTCCTGATGCTGTTGCTCGTGCTGGATGCCGATCTCGACCAGTTTCAGCGCCGCCTCGGGCAGGCCAGGCATCGCATCGGCCATCGCCGCATCGACCACCTGCCGCCAGCCGCGCACCTCGTCGAGGGTCGGGCGGCTGATCATCCCGCGGCGGCAGCGCTCGTGGCGGTCGCCCTCACCATTGTAATAGCTGTTGAACAGGAACGGCCAGCGTTCGTCATGGAGCTGGTATCCCGCCACATGGTCGCGCAGCACGAACGTCTCGAGGAACCAGCTAGTGTGCGCCAAATGCCACTTGGCGGGCGAGGCGTCGGGGTGCGGCTGGATTGTCGCGTCGGCGTCGGACAAGGGCTCGGCCAGTGCCAGCGTCAGCGTGCGCGTGGCCGCTAGCCGCCCCGCCAAATCCTCGCTTACTGGCCGCGTGTCGCGCCGGGTTGCCACAGCACATCGCCCCCTTCAGTTGCCGCCACCGAACGCGCGGCGACGAACAAATGGTCCGACAGGCGATTGAGGTAAGCGATGGCGTGGTGATTGACTGCTTCGCTCGCCATCAGCGCAACCGCCGCCCGCTCGGCCCGTCGGACGACCGCGCGCGCGACATGTAGCGCCGCGACCGCGCCCGATCCGCCGGGCAGAATGAAGCTGGTCAGCGCGGCCAGATCGGCGTTCATCACGTCGATCCCGCCCTCGATCCGCGCGACCTGGCCGGGCGTGATCCGCAGCGCGCCCTCAATCTCGCCGGGGGTGGCGAGATCGGCGCCAAGGTCGAACATCTCATTCTGGATCAGCCGCAACCGGTCGGCCAGTATCTCATGCTCGTCGTCGAGCGCCGCGATGGCGACCCCGATGAAGCTGTTGGCCTCATCGACCTCGCCGATCGCGGTCAGCCGCAGCCCAGCCTTCGACGTGCGGCTGCCGTCGACCAGCCCCGACGTGCCGTCATCCCCGGTGCGGGTGTAAATCTTGTTGAGCTTGACCATCGGTCGGAAAGCGGAGCGTCAGCCCCGACCGCCGCCGGCGGCGAGCAGGATCACCACCACGATGACGATCGCGATGCCCTGGAACAGCACCCGTTTCTGCATGTAATTTTGCTGGATCGCACCCGACGCGTCCTTGCCATTGGCCATTGAAATGACCCCGCGGACGAGGACGTAAGCGGTCGCGCCCATGGCGACGACGAGGGCGATGATCAGCAAGGTGTTCATAAGGCCCTATCTAAGCAAGGATGAAGCGGAATCCTAGGGGCAGTTCGCCGCGTCCCAAGCGGGCGGCGAGCGCCGGGCCGTCGACCCCCGCATCGCGCAGTGCGGCGAGTGTCGGCGCAAGGTCGCGCTTGGCCAGCCGCCGGCCGTCGTCATGTGCGACAATCGGGTGATGGAGATAGCGTGGCTCGGGCAAACCAAGCAGCATCTGGAGTAGTCGCTGGACCGGGGCCGAGGGCCGCAAATCCGCCCCGCGCACCACCAGCGTCACCCCGCTCGCTGCATCATCGACCACGCAGGCGAGGTGGTAAGCGGCGGGGGCATCCTTGCGGGCGAGGATAACGTCGTCGATTCGGGCAGACGTGAATTGCGCACCGTCGGCTTCGGTCCATGTGGGCACCGCCGCCAACGCGATTGCCTTTGCACTGTCGAGCCGCCAGCTGTGCACCGCCGCCGCCCGCCGCGCCGGATCATCGGCCAGCCCGCGACACGTCCCCGGGTAGGCCGCCCCGACTTCGCCATGCGGCGCGCTCATCGCTGCGGCGATATCGGCGCGGGTACAAAAGCAAGGATAGGCCAGCCCCTGATCGCGCAGTTTCTCCAGCGCGCCGGAATAAATCTCGGTCCGCGCGGACTGGACCAACACCGCGCCGTCCCACGCAATCCCCAACCACTGCAAATCCTCGAAAATGCCGTCGATAAATTCGGCCCGGCACCGCCCCGCATCCAGATCCTCGATCCGCAGCAAGAATTGTTGCCCGGCCGATCGCCCGACGATTGCTGAGTAGGCATGCCCCAAATGCAGCCGCCCACTTGGGGACGGCGCGAAGCGCGAAGTGATCACTGACGTAACATCAAGCTTGACCGCGACTCTGCAATGGTTGATTCATCATCCTGTCACGCTGGCTTGGCATCCAGCTGGTCACAAGGGAAGCGGCCTGGAACGGCCTCTCCTCCTTGCGTGCGACGGGGCCGGGGGAGAGCCGTTCGGGCGACCGAACGAAAGGCTCTGCGCGTCGTGTATCATTCCGATCTTATCCGCCATCCCGATGGCTGCCCTGCCTTGGTGCTCAACGCCGATTACACGCCGCTGAGTTACTATCCGCTCAGCCTGTGGCCGTGGCAGACCGCGGTCAAGGCGATGTTCCTCGAGCGGGTCGACGTGGTCGCCCATTACGACCGCGAAGTGCATTCGCCCAACCATACGCTCAAATTGCCGAGCGTGATCGCGTTGCGCTCGTTCGTCCGGCCCAATGAATATCCGGCGTTCACGCGGTTCAACCTGTTCCTGCGCGATCGTTTCTGTTGCGTCTATTGCGGCAGCCACAAGGAATTGACCTTCGACCATGTCGTCCCGCGCGCGCAGGGGGGGCGGACAACGTGGGAGAATGTCGCCACCGCCTGCGCCCCGTGCAACCTCAAAAAAGGCGGCCGCACTCCGCGCCAGGCGAGCATGCCGATCCACCGCGAACCGATCCGCCCGACCAGCTGGCAATTGCAGGACCACGGCAAAAGCTTCCCGCCCAACTACCTCCACCGCAGCTGGCGCGATTATCTCTATTGGGACATCGAGCTGGAGGCGTAGAGGGCCAACTGACGGCAAGGAGTGTGGCATGTTTGATCGCCTAAAAGCGCGGCTTGGGGGCAACGTAAATTCCACCGGTCCGACTGGCGGAGACCAAGAGCGAATCTTCCTGGATGGCGCGTATCGGCTCCACAAAACCGAAGATGTATCGCGTTTCACAGCATTGGCCGTTGATGCCTTCCCTCAATTTCAGCAGCGTATCACGTGCTTCGGGGCTAGTTGGCTAGGCTGCCAGTTTGCGACCGACGAAGCCAGAATCGTCGGTGGGGATCGCCAGATTTTGCTACTGGAGCCTGGCACTGGTGAAGCGCTGGAAATCCCGGTTGGCTTCAGTGCATTTCACGACAGCGAACTCGTTCAACAATCCGACGCGGTTGCAGCCTTCAGCTTTTTCAATGCGTGGCGTGCGGCTGGTGGCGAAGCGCCGCAGTACGACCAGTGCGTCGGCTACAAGCAACCGTTATTTCTCGGTGGATCGGACGATCTGTCGAACCTCGAGATCACTGACTTCGATGTTTACTGGAGCATCGCCGCCCAGATCTTGCAAAAGGTGCGCGGTTTGCCAGCCGGCACATCGATGCGACAGATCGGGATTGCCGATTAGCGGGCGGCGTTGACCGGGGCGCTGACGAATTGCATCGCCGTGTTTCGTTTTTGCCCCGTGCTGAGGTGTCTTGAAACCCGTTTGGTCCTTCCTAAATCCGCGTCCGCCGGTCGCCAATTGGGGCCGGCGACGGGGCGTCGGCTCCAGCCTTCGCTCCGCCACGTTGCTCAATGGAGGACAGGACAATGCGTAGTGCTTTTGACTTTTCGCCGTATCGTCGTTCGGCCATCGGCTTCGACCGGTTGTTCGACATGCTCGAAACCAACGCCGCGAGCCCGACGCAGGAGAATTATCCGCCGTTCGACCTCATCCAGCTGGACGAGAATGAATATCGGATCGACCTTGCCGTGGCCGGGTTCAAGCGCGATGAAATCGACATCACCGCGCAGCAGAACGTGCTGGTGGTTGCCGGAAAGAAAGGCAATGGTGACGATCAGACCTTCATCCACCGCGGGATCGCGACCCGCTCGTTCGAGCGCCGCTTTGCGCTGGCCGACCATATCAAGGTCCGCGACGCCGATCTCAAGGACGGCCTGCTGTCAGTGACGCTGGTGCGCGAGATTCCCGAAGCGATGAAGCCGCGCCGGATCGATATCGGTGGTGCCGAACGGCCGGCGATCGGTGGCGACGAGCGCCAGTCGGACTCGACCCGGACGATCGAAGCGGAAGTTCAGCCCGCCTGACGGGCAGCGATCGGATGTCCCCCGGAGCTTCGGCTCCGGGGGCATTCCTAGCGCAGGGGTAACAAATGCCTGGCCGCCTCGGCCACCCGTGTGCCGATCTCCGGATCGTCGAGTGCCAGCGCCAGATTGGCCAGCACGAAGCCCAATTTGTCGCCGCAGTCGTGGCGCACCGCGTCGACTGTCACCGCGTGGAAGGGCTGGGTGCCGATCAGTTTGGCCATGGCGTCGGTCAGCTGGATTTCGCCGCCCGATCCGGGCTCGGTCGCGTCGAGGATTGCCATGATTTCGGGCTGGAGGATGTAGCGGCCGATTACGCCGAGGCGCGACGGGGCGGCGGCGGGGGCGGGTTTTTCGATGAGGCCGAGCACTTGGGTGCGGTTGCCGTCGATCTCGCCCGGGGTGATGATGCCATAACTCGCGGTCCGCTCCGCCGCGACTTCCTCCGCGCAGACGATGTTGCCGCCGAGGTCGTTGTACGCTTCGACCATCTGCTTGAGCGCGCCAGGGGTTCCGGCCATCAGATCATCGGGCAGCAGCACCGCGAACGGTTCGTTGCCAATGATATGGCGCGCGCACCAGACGGCATGGCCAAGCCCGAGCGCCTGTTGCTGGCGGACGCTGACGATCTCACCAAAGCCGGTCCGCGCTGCCTCGAGCGCATGGAGGCTCTTGCCGCGACCGCGCATCGTGGCTTCAAGTTCAAAACCGACGTCGAAATGATCCTCGAGCGCGCCCTTGCCGCGACCAGTGACGAAGATCATCTGCTCGATCCCCGCCGCGCGCGCTTCTTCGACAGCGTACTGGATCAGCGGCTTGTCGACGATGGTCAGCATTTCTTTGGGAGTCGATTTGGTCGCGGGCAGCAGCCGCGTGCCGAGCCCAGCCACCGGGAAGACGGCTTTCCGAACCGGACGAATGCTCATTTGGGGTCGCTCAACGTCGGCTTTTCCGACGATGTCGGTTCGGCGGTTTCAGGCAAAGGCGCGGCACCGCCGTCGGGCGGGGGCAGGTCGAAGCGGTCGGCCTTGCGCGGGACCGATTTCTTCAAAATCTCGTCGACCCGCTCGGGGTGCGAATCGACCCTTGGCGTGAGCAATTCCTCGGCGGTCGGGGCGACCTGCGCCATCGCCGGCTTGACCGGTAGCGCCTCGCCCTTGGGCGGTTTCAATGGGCCAAGCGTGCCGCAGCCGGTGAGCGCGAGGGCGGCAATCAGGATCGCGATACGCTTCATGCTCTACTCCGGCGCGCCGCCCGCGCGGCTGCGATCGCTTCTGCTACCCTGATCGGCGCTGTCCCGCCAGCCGAGGTTCGCGATGCGACCGACGCCTCGACCGACAGCCGGGGCAGCGCGGCCTCGGCAATGCGCGGATCGATCGCTTGCAGTTCGCTGAGGCTAAGCTGGTCGAGCGCCTTGCCGCTGGCCTCCGCCGCCGCCACCGCGCTGCCCGCGATGTGATGCGCCTCGCGGAATGGCACCCCCGCCTCCCCAGCCAGCCAGTCGGCGAGGTCGGTCGCGGTGGCGTGACCGGCGGCGGCCGCAGCGCGCATCTTGTCGGGCACGAAGATGAGGTCGGCGATCATTCCCGCCATCGCTGCCAGCCCCAAAGTCAGATGGTCGTGCGCGGCGAACAACGGCGGCTTGTCCTCCTGTAAATCCTTGGAATAAGCGAGCGGGAGTCCCTTCAACAGCACCAGCAACGACACCAAATTGGCGATGATACCCGCGCTCTGGCCGCGCACCAGTTCCGCCGCATCGGGGTTGCGCTTGTTGGGCATGATCGAGCTTCCGGTCGACCAGGCGTCGGGCAATTTCACGAATCCGAACATCGGGCTCGCCCACAAGATGATCTCCTCCGCCAGCCGCGACAGATGGACCGATGTCAGCGCCGCCGCATGGAGATAATCGACCACGAAATCGCGATCCGACACCGCGTCGAGGCTGTTCGCGCTCGGTCGGTCGAACCCCAGTTCTGCCGCGACCGAAGCGCGATCGAGATCGAACCCGGTCCCTGCCAGCGCCGCGCTGCCAAGCGGCGATTCATTCATCCGCACCCGCGCATCGGCAAAGCGGCTGCGGTCGCGGCCAAGCATCGCGAAATAGGCCATGAGGTGATGGCCCAAGGTCACCGGCTGGCCTGACTGCAAATGCGTGAACCCCGGCATCACCGTCCCGACATTTTGCTCGGCCCGATTCAGCAGTGCTTCCTCAAGCGCGTCGATTCCGGCAAGCGCTTGGTCGATCGCGGCGCGAACGAACAAGCGAAAGTCGGTCGCCACCTGGTCGTTGCGCGACCGCGCGGTGTGGAGCTTGCCCGCGACCGGCCCGATGAGCTCGGTCAGCCGGTGTTCGACATGCATGTGGATATCCTCGAGCGCGGGATCCTCGACCAATTTGCCGTCGGCATATTCGGCCGCCACTTGGTCCAGCCCAGCGTCGATCGTCGCCGCTTCCTCGCCAGATAAAATGCCCTGCCGCCCGAGCATCGCGGCATGCGCCTTTGACGCGGCGATGTCCTCGCGCCATAGCCTTTTGTCGACCGCGATCGAGGCATTGATCTCGCGCATCACCGCGGCCGGGCCGCCGTCAAAGCGCCCGCCCCACATTGGATTGGAATTGCCTGTGCCTGTCTCGCCGCGGCTGATCGTCTTGCTCCTCATCGGCCTCATCGCTGCCGGCTGCGATAGGCAAAAGGCCGAGGCGCCTCAAGCACAAGCCACCAATGACGCCGCGCCCGCCGCGCCTGCCGCAACCGGCAAGGGCGTCGACCGCAACCACAAGGGGGAGGCCGCGCCGACGGCAATGTTCAAGAACCCCGACGACGGCGACTTCAATATCGCCAAGTTCAAGGGCGTGCCGGTGCTGGTCAATCTGTGGGCCAGCTGGTGCGCGCCATGCGTCAAGGAATTGCCGACGCTCCAGAAACTCGAGGCAGCGCAGGGCGCCGACGGCAAGCTCGCAGTGATTTCGGTCAGCCAGGACAGCGCGCCCAAAGGGTCGGTCGACGCCTTCTTGGCGGAGAAAAACATCGGCAAATTCGCCGCCTACCGCGATCCCGAGATGGCGCTGACCAGCGCGCTCGGGGTGCAGATCATGCCGACCACGATCCTCTACGACGCGGCGGGCAAGGAAGTATGGCGCTTCACCGGCGATCTCGACTGGACCGGGGCAGAGGCGACCAAGCTGCTCGCCGAAGCGCAATAAGCGCCCAGCCTATCGCGCCGTCGGCAGCTTGATCTGGAACAGGGTCGGCCAATTCTTGCCGGTCACGAACAGCCGGCCCTTGGCTTTGTCGAACGCAATTCCGTTCGGGACCGCGTCGGGGTCGGTCGAACCGATGCGTCGCGACAATGCGCTGACATCGATCCAGCCCTTCACCCGGCCGGTCGCCGGATCAATCCGCGCGATCATGTTGGTCATCCAGATATTGGCCAATATCTCGCCGCGGACATATTCGAGCTCGTTGATCTGGCGCACCGGCTGGCCATTGGCGGTGACATTGAGGGTGCGGACGACCTTCAGGCTCACCGGGTCGAGAAAGCGCAGCATTGGCGTTCCGTCGGACAGGATGATGTTGCGGCCGTCCTTTGTCATGCCCCAGCCCTCGCCGCTATAGCGGAAGGTGCCGAGCTTGCGGAACGTCTTCAACGACCAGCGCGTGCCGACACCGCCATGCCAGATCACATTGAGCAATTGGTCCTTCCAGTCGACCAACCCTTCGCCGAACACGCTCGGCGACAATGTAACGCTCTGCAGCGTGCGGCCGGTCACGAGATTGGTCTTTCGGATGGAGGATTGACCTTCGCGCCCGGTGCTTTCGTAGAGAAAGCCGTCGCGATAGAGCAAGCCCTGGGTGAAGGCGTCGGTGGCGTGCGGGTAGGTGCGGATCACCTGCGCCGCCTCGACCGGAAGCGCCGCCTTCGAAGGAACCGGGGCAAGCGCGAGCATCGCCGCGACGATCAGGCCAAGGCTCCGCATCAGTCGCGCAGCAGTTCGTTGATGCCAGTCTTGCTGCGCGTCCGCTCGTCGACCGTCTTGACGATCACCGCGCAGGCCAGGCTCGGGCCGCCATCCTTGGCGGGCAGGGTGCCGGGGACCACCACCGAATAAGCGGGAACGCGGCCGTACATCACCTCACCGCTGGCGCGGTCGACGATCTTGGTCGACGCGCCGAGGAACACCCCCATCGAGATCACCGCGCCGCGCTCGACCACCACCCCCTCGGCGACTTCGGACCTGGCGCCGATGAAGCAATCATCCTCGATGATCACCGGCCCCGCCTGCAGCGGCTCGAGCACCCCGCCGATCCCGGTCCCGCCCGAAATATGGACGTTGCGGCCGATCTGCGCGCAGCTTCCGACTGTGGCCCAGGTATCGATCATCGCCCCCTCGCCGACATAAGCGCCGAGGTTGACGAAGCTCGGCATCAGCACCGCATTGGGGGCGATGAAGGCGCCCTTGCGGACGATCGCGCCGGGCACCGCGCGAAACCCCGCCGCGCCGAATTTGGCCGCGTCCCAGCCAGCGAATTTGGACGGCACCTTGTCCCACCACGCCGCGCCGCCGGGGCCGCCGGGGATCTCGGCCATCGCGTTAAGGCGGAACGACAGTAATACCGCTTTCTTGAGCCATTGATTGACCTGCCAACCGCCATCGACCGGCTCAGCCACCCGCGCCTGGCCCGAATCGAGCAACTCGAGCGCCGCATCGACCGAATCGCGCACCTCGCCGGTGGTCGCCGCGCTGATCGTATCGCGCTGTTCCCAGGCCAAATCGATGACGGTCTGGAGTTGATCGGTCATTGGTTGCTTCCTTGTAAGATCGTCTGGAGCCAGTCGCCGACGTCGCTGATGACATGGTCGATGGCCGCGGGGTCGGCGTCATGATCGCCGTGGTCGGAGCCATTGTCGACCCATACCGTCGTCATCCCCAGCGCCTTGGCGGGGCGCAAATTCTTGGCCATATCTTCGACCAGCACCGCGCGCGCCGGATCGATATCGAATCGATCGACCAGCAAGCGATAGCCGTGGGCGTCGGGCTTGGGCAGATAATCGCAGGCGTGGATGTCGACCAGCCCGTGGAATTGATCGCCGATCCCGATCGCGCGCAGCACGCGGCCAGCATATTCCGCATCGCCATTGGTGAATACGAACTGCCGCCCCGGTAGCGCGGCGAGCCCGCGCGCCAGTTGCTCGTCGGGCGCCACCCGGTCGAGCGCGATCGCATGAACATCGTCGAGGAAATGCTTGGGGTCGACATCGTGATGCTTCATCAGCCCGGCGAGCGTCGTCCCGTGATCGCGGAAATAGCCTTTCTGAACCCGCCGCGCCTCGACCGGTTCATGCCCCGTCACCCGCTCAACATAGGCGGTCATTCGCGCATCGATCAGGTCGAACAGCCGGGTCGATGCCGGGTACAAAGTATTATCGAGGTCGAAGATCCAGTCATCGACATGGGCAAAGCGCGGGTCCATCGCCCGCCGCCTAGCGGGGAAATGCGCGGCGTTAAACGGTAAAACTCTCGCCGCACCCGCACGCGCCCTTGGCATTGGGGTTGGCGAAGGTGAAGCCGGCGGCGAAATCATCCTCGACCCAGTCCATCACCGACCCGACGAGGTACAGGATCGACCCGCCATCGACGAAGAACGTCCCGCCGGGAGTCTCGATCATCTCGTCGAAGGGAACCGCTTCGGTGACATAATCGACCGAATAAGCCAGCCCCGAGCAACCACGCCGCGGTGTGCTGAGCTTGACCCCGATTGCGTCGGCGGGAGCGCGCGCCATCAAGTCGGCGATGCGCTGCTCGGCGGCGGGCGTCAGGGTGATCGCTGCAGGGCGAATTCGCATTGGCTTGTTCATAGCATTCCCAATTCGAGCCGTGCCTCGTCGCTCATCTTGCTTGGGTCCCACGGCGGATCCCACACCAGTTTGACTTCGGCATCGCGGATCCCCGGCACCGACAGCACCCGCATCTCGACCTCGCCGGGCATCGATTCGGCGACCGGGCAATTGGGCGTGGTCAGCGTCATGTCGATCACCGCGTCGCCATCGGCATCGACGCGGACGTCGTAAATCAGCCCGAGCTCGTAAATGTTGACCGGAATTTCGGGGTCGTAAATCGATTTCAGCGCCTCGACCACCGCTTCCTGCAAATCGCCGCCGGGCCCGGCCACATCGGGCGCAGGCTTCTCGGCGGCGAGGAAACCGGTGAGGTAATCGCGCTTGCGCGCAAAATTCTCTGCGAGGCTTGGCTCGGGGGTCAGGCGGGCGCGCGGCGGGGTGTCGACCGAGTCGACCTCTTCCACCTCGATCTTCTTCTCTTCGCCCATGTTCATCCGAATATCCGCTTCACTGTGTGCAGCCCCTGAACGAGCGCTTCGATGTCGCTAGCGTCGCTATGCGCCGCGAAGCTCGCCCGAGCGGTCGCGGGAACCCCGAGCACTTCCATAAGCGGCTGCGCGCAATGGTGCCCGGCGCGAACCGCGACCCGTTCGTCATCCAATATGGTGCCGATGTCGTGCGGATGCACCCCGTCGACCCCGAAACTGACGATCCCCGCGCTATCCTCGGGGCCGAACAGGGTCACGCCGGGGATGCTGCGCAGCGCCGCGCGGCACTCGCCGACCAATGCCGTTTCATGTGCGTGCAGCGCGTCGAGCCCGATGTCCTGGGTCCAGTCGATCGCCGCGTGGAGCCCGATCGCGCCGACGATATGCGGCGTCCCAGCCTCGAACCGCGCCGGCGCGTCGAGGAAGCTGGTCTTCTCAAACGTCACCTGGTCGATCATCGCCCCGCCGCCCTGATAGGGCGTCATCGCGTTGAGCAACTCGCTCCGGCCCCACAGGCAGCCGATCCCGGTCGGGCCGTAAAGTTTGTGCCCCGAATAAACGTAAAAATCGCAGTCCAGATCGACCACGTCGATCTTCAGCCGCGGGGCGGCCTGGCAGCCATCGAGCAACAGTTTCGCACCGACCTTATGCGCAATCGCGGCGGCGCGCTTGGCGTCGAGGATCGATCCGAGCACGTTCGAGACATGCGCGAAGGATAGGATGGCATGGCTCTCGTTGGCCATGCGCTCGGCCGCATCGAGGTCGATCCGCCCGTCGTCGGTCAACGGCACGACGTCGATCGCGTAGCCCGCCAGCTGCCACGGGACGATGTTCGAATGATGCTCCAATGCCGACAGCAACACCCGTTTGCGCATGCCGTTGGCGAACCGCGCTGCGATCAAATTGATCGCTTCGGTCGCCCCGCGCGTGAAGATCAGTTCGTCGGCCTGCCCGCCGATCAGCGCCGCAGCAGCGTCGCGCGCCGCCTCGAAGCTCTGGGTCATTGCCGCCGACCGTTCGTACACCCCGCGATGGACGGTCGCATAATCGCGGCCATAAGCGTTGGTGATCGCGTCGATCACCGCCTGCGGCTTTTGCGCGGTCGCGGCGCTGTCGAGATAATGCCAGCCGGCAATTGCGGGGAATTGGTCGCGGACGCTTAGCGCCGAATTGAGGCGGGTGGCGATGTTCATGCGATCCTCCGCAATGCCGCGCGGGCCAGGTCGGCAATCGCCTCACCGCCCTCGGCCTCGTCCCACAATCCACCGACGAACCCTTCGAGCAGCAACGCCCGCGCCGATGCCGGGTCGAGCCCGCGCGCGGCGGCGTAGAATAGTTGCTCGCGGTCCAGTTCGCCGACCGTCGCGCCATGCGCGCATTTCACGTCGTCGGCGTAAATCTCCAGCTCGGGTTTGGCATTGGCCTGAGCCCCACGGTTTAGCAGCATCGCCTTGATCGACTGCTCGCTGTCGCTGTGCTGCGCATTGCGCGCGACCGCGACCTTGCCGAGGTACGACCCGACCGCCTTGCCGCCAAGCACGCTGCGCACCATTTGCCGCGACGTTGCCGACGGCTCGAGATGGCGGACGATGGTGACGATCTCGAGGTTGCTCGACCCGCCACCAATGTTCGCCGCATGCAGCGAAAAGTCGGCGCCTTCATGGAGCGCAACATCAATCTCGATCCGCCCGTAAAGCGCCGCCGTGTTGAGCGCAAAAATGCTCGCCGACGCGCCAACATGGAGAGTCATTTGTACGCGCTTTACCTGCACGTCTTCGCCGCTCGGCAACCAGATTTGCTGCACCTTTTGCTGCGCAGCAATTTCGATGACTTCCGGCGCCGCAAGCTCGCCCCAAACCGCCGCCAATGCCGCGACATCGGCATAGCGAAACGCTTCGTCTTTCCTGGTCGGAAGCGCGTTCAAGCTGCCACCTCCGTATAGCCTTCGCGCTCGAGCTGCCGCGCCAGCTCGGGGCCGCCGCTGCGCGTGATCTTGCCGCGGTCGAGGACGTGAACGCGGTCGGGCGTCACATAGTCGAGCAGCCGCTGGTAATGCGTGATCAGCAGCACCGATTTGTCGGGGCTGCGCATGATCGAATTGATCCCCGCGCCGACCGCTTTCAACGCATCAATATCAAGACCGCTGTCGGTCTCGTCGAGGATCGCGAGCTTGGGGGCCATGATGCCCATCTGCACCATCTCGGCGCGCTTCTTCTCGCCGCCCGAGAAGCCGACATTGACCGGCCGCTTGAGCATCTCCGCATCCATCCCCAGCGTCGCCGCCTGCGCCTTGGCGAGGCGGATGAATTCCGCGCCCGACAGGTCGGCTTCCCCGCGCGAACGCCGCTGCGAATTGAGGCTTTCGCGGAGGAACTGGAGATAGGACACGCCGGGGATTTCGACGGGATATTGGAAACCTAGGAACAGGCCAGCGGCGGCGCGTTCGTGGGGTTCCATGCCGAGCAAATCCACGCCGTCGAACGTCACCGACCCCTCGGTCACCTCATACCCCGGCCGGCCGCCGAGCACATAGGCGAGCGTCGACTTGCCCGCCCCGTTCGGCCCCATGATCGCATGCACTTCACCGGTCGGTACGGTCAGCGACAGCCCGTCGAGGATCGGCTTGCCGGCGACCGTCGCGTGGAGGTTTTCAATTTTGAGCATTCTTTTAAAACTCAATTTCATCAGTCTTGCAGGTTGGACAAATCATTGATCGACACGAGGCGCTGGTCCGGGTTTGTAAGCGGCGAACGCGTCGATTTCGTCAAACGTCTTCTCAACGAGCGCGCGGCGCTGTTTCTTGGGAACAGCCCTGACCTTCAGCATTTCGTTCGCACGATCCATTTGGCGCTCGCGAATTTTTGAGCAATCGTCACCCTGTCGAATGTCATCCGGGTTGAAAGTCGTCCCTGAGTCTCCACTGCGTAGAACGGTACCTTGCGATGCCGTCTTGCAAGCAAAGTATGTGACAGCCGCAGGCGCGATCTCGTCCGGAATATTGAGCGAAGGCCCGTTTACCGTGACCGTTTTGGTCACCGTCGCTTCTTCCTGTGCAGGCGCAAATGCCGCCGCCAAAAGTGCTACGAAAAACGTCAACCCACACTCCCCTCAAGCGAAATCCCCAGAAGCTTCTGCGCTTCGACCGCAAACTCCATCGGCAATTGCTTGAGCACTTCACGCGCGAAGCCGTTGACGATCAGGGCGACCGCGCTTTCGGTGTCGAGCCCGCGCGCCTGGGCGTAGAATAATTGGTCGTCGCTGATCCGCGAGGTAGTCGCTTCATGCTCGATCGTCGCGGTCGGGTTCTTGACCTCGATGTACGGCACGGTGTGGGCGCCACTTTCCGACCCGAGCAGCAGCGAATCGCATTGGGTGAAATTGCGGACATTCTCGGCGCCGGGAAGGACGCGGACCAGCCCGCGATAGGTGTTGTTCGACCGTCCTGCGGAAATGCCCTTGGAGATGATCGTCGAGCGCGTGTTCTTGCCGATGTGGATCATCTTGGTGCCGGTGTCGGCCTGCTGGCGGTTGTTGGTCAGCGCGACCGAGTAGAATTCGCCGACGCTGCCCTCGCCCTTGAGGATGCACGAGGGATATTTCCAGGTGATCGCGGAGCCGGTCTCGACCTGAGTCCAGCTGACCTTGCTCCGCGCGCCACTGCAAAACGCCCGCTTGGTGACGAAGTTGAAGATCCCGCCCTTGCCCTCGGCATCGCCCGGATACCAGTTCTGGACGGTGCTGTACTTCACCTCGGCATCCTCGTGCGCGAAGATTTCGACCACCGCCGCGTGGAGCTGATTCTCGTCGCGCATCGGCGCGGTGCAGCCTTCGAGGTAGCTGACGTAGCTGCCTTTCTCGGCAACAATCAGGGTGCGCTCGAACTGGCCGGTATTTTCGGCGTTGATGCGGAAGTAGGTGCTCAATTCCATCGGGCAACGCACGCCCTCGGGCACCAACACGAACGTCCCGTCGCTGAACACCGCGGCATTGAGGCAGGCGAACACATTGTCGCGCTGCGGAACGACCGATCCGAGATACTTTTTGATGAGCTCGGGATATTCCTTGATCGCTTCGCTGATGCTGAGGAAGATCACGCCCGCAGCCTTCAATTCCTCGCGGAACGTGGTCGCGACCGAGACGCTGTCGAACACTGCATCGACCGCCACCTTGCGCGCGCCCTCGACCCCGGCGAGCACCTTCTGCTCCTCGATCGGAATGCCGAGCTTGGCATAGACCCGCAGGATCTCGGGATCGACCTCGTCGAGGCTGCCGAGCTTGGGCTTGGCCTTGGGCGCAGCATAATAAAATGCGTCCTGATAATCGATCTTGGGGATGTCGAGCTTGGCCCAGTCGACCTCCTCCATCTCCAGCCAGGCGCGATACGCCTTCAATCGCCAGTCGAGCATCCACTGCGGCTCATTCTTCTTGGCCGAGATGAAGCGGACGGTGTCCTCGTTCAATCCCTTCGGTGCGAACTCCTGCTCGATGTCGGACGAGAAGCCCCACTCATAATCCTTGGCGATCGCCTCGCGGAATTCGGCGTTCGGGGCGTCGGCGGACACGTCGTCGGTCATGACGCCAGCTCCTCCAACGATACTGCGCCCAATGCCCCGCGCACTTTCGCGCCGACAATCCCCATGTGCGGCTTGACCCGGCAATGCGCATCCAATGCGCAATCGCTCGGCTCGTCGGATCCCGAACATTGAGTCATCGTGATCGGCCCTTCGACCGCCTCGACGATATCGGCCAGGCTGATCGCGGTCACCGGTCGGGCCAGGGCATAGCCCCCGCCAGCCCCGCGCGTGCCGGTCAGCAAGCCGTGCGCGGCGAGCCGCTGCATCAGTTTCTGCGCGGTTGGCAATGGCACGCCGGTCTCGTCGGCCAGCTCGGTCGCGGACAGGCAAGCGGCCGCAGGCCGGCGGGCGGCGGCGGTCATCATCACGACCGCATAATCGGCAAGGTGGGTGAGTCGCATTTTCTAATAAGAGCTTTCCAGTCCGATTTAGCGACACGCTTCCCATTTTACAACCGCGATGACACAGGTGGACGATGTATCGCCTGCTCCGCCCCCTCGTCTTTCGGCTCGATGCCGAGCGCGCGCATCGCGCGACCATCGCCGCGCTCAAATTGCTCCCCAGGCGCCGCCCGCCAAGCTTCGACGGCGCGCTGACCACCAGCATTGCGGGTCTGGGTTTTCCCTCGCCGGTCGGGCTCGCGGCGGGGTTCGACAAGGATTCGGAGGTGGCGGCGGCGATGCTCGGGCTGGGGTTCGGCTTCGTCGAGGTCGGCACGCTGACCCCGTGCCCGCAGGACGGCAATCCCAAGCCGCGCCTGTTCCGACTGGTGGAGGATCAGGCGGTGATCAACCGGCTGGGGTTCAACAATCGCGGGCAGACAGCGGCGATCGAGCGCCTCGCCTTCCGCGACCGATCGCGCGGCGTGGTTGGGGTCAATATCGGCGCCAACAAGGACAGCGCGGACCGCATCGCCGATTACGCTGCGGGCGTCCGCGCAATGGGCCCGCTGGCGGACTATCTGGCCGTCAACATCAGCTCGCCCAACACGCCCGGCTTGCGCGACCTGCAAGCCGGCGGCGAATTGATCGAATTGCTGGCGGCGGTCAGCGAAGCGCGGCTTCCGGGTGTCCCTGTCTTTCTGAAAGTCGCGCCAGACCTCGCGCCCGGCGATCACGAGCGCATCGTCCGCGCCGCAATCGACAGCGGGATTGACGCGTTGATCGTCGCCAATACCACGCTGTCGCGCCCACCGCTGGTCGCGCGCCACGCCGCTGAAGCAGGCGGCCTGTCGGGCGCGCCGCTGCGGTCGCTGGCGCTCGATCAGCTGCGCGCATTCCGAGCCGCCTCAGGTGGGCAAATGCCACTCATCGCTGCCGGCGGAATCGCGTCGGCCGAGGATGCCTGGGCCCGCATCCGCGCGGGCGCCAGCCTCGTTCAGCTGTACTCGGCTTTGGTCTATCACGGCCCCGGCCTCGCCCGCCGCATCGCCACCGGCCTGACTGACATCCTCAGACGCAAGGGAATCCCCAGCATCTCCGACGCGGTCGGCACCGAACGCTAGGGAAGCGTCAGCACTACGCCCTCGCGCCTTGGGTCAAACCCGCCGTCGATCCGCCCGTCGCGGATCAGCACGCCCTGCGCCCCCGAATCCTCGCCCTGTCCGGGCTTGATCTCGATCCCCCGCGCCGCCAGTTCGGCCAGGATCGCAGGCGAGAATTTGGTCACTTCGCCGCCAAAGCTTTTGCCCCGCGCGACCAGGTTCGGTGCTGCAATCGCCGCCTGCATCGGCAATCCCCAATCGACCGACGCGACCAGTGACTTGCCGACATAAGCGAGGATCGCCGATCCCCCCGCCGACCCGATCGCGCCGGCGAATTGTCCGTCCTTCGTCGTCAGGATCAGCGGGATCATCGACGATCGCGGGCGCTTGGCCGGGCCGACCGCATTGGCCACCGGAAAGCCCGCCGCATCGGTCGGCGAAAAGGAGAAATCGGTCAGCTGGTTGTTGAGGAAGAAGCCGTCGACCATCCGCCCGCTGCCGAAGATACTCTCGACCGTGGTGGTCATGCTGACAACATTGCCGTCAGCGTCGCGGATGATGAAGTGCGATGTCCCGGCTGGCTCGCGGGTCTGGTCGGCGGCCATGGCGGGGACATTGGGCGGGCTTCCCGCGACCGGCGGCGGGCCTGCTTGCGTCGCGATCAGTTTCGCCCGCTGGTCGAGATAGGCGGGGTCGAGCAATCCGGCGACATTGACCCCGGCGAACCTGGGATCGGCGACATAGCGATCGCGGTCGGCATACATCAGCCGGCTTGCCTCGGCGAACAGGAACCACGCGCGCGGATCGTCCGGTCCGCGCGTCGCGATATCGGTCCGCTCAAGCAGCCCGAGCAATTGCAAGATCGCTACCCCGCTCGACGGCGGCGGCGGCGCGCAAACGACATAGATGCGATACGGGCGGCACAAGGGTTCGCGCTTGATTGGGCGGTATGCGGCAAGGTCGGCCATCGTCATCGACCCGCCGAGCGCGCCGGCGCGGGTCCGTGCGACGATCCGCGCGCCGGTCTCGCCGCGATACAAGGCTCGTGGGCCCTGCGCAGCCAGCCGTTTGAGGAAATCCGCATAAGCTGGGTTTTTCAGCGTATCGCCGGCCTTCATCCGCCTGCCGTCGGCGGCGGTGAAATAAGCGACGACGTCGGTGGCCGTGCTCTGGGGGAAGCTCCCCGCGATCATCCGCGCCAGCCGCGGGCTGACGATAAATCCTTCGCGCGCGGTTCGTTCAGCCGATCCGAACAGGCTGCTCCAGCGCAATCGCCCATGCTCGCGCTGCGCCATCCCGAGCATCGCTACCGCGCCCGGCACCCCGGTCGATCGTCCGCTGAGCACTGCATCGGTGAAGGACAAGGGCTTGCCATCCGTGCCGAGGAACATCGCCGGACCGGCCTGCGCCGGGGCCATTTCACGCCCGTCGTAAATGCTAATCTTGCGCGTCGCCCCGTCATAATAGTTGATGAAGGCGCCGCCGCCGACGCCGCTCGATTGCGGTTCGACCAGCGACAGCATCGCTTGCACCGCGACTGCCGCGTCGATCGCGCTCCCGCCGCGTTTCAACACCTCGATCCCGGCGGCGGCGGCGAGCGGATTGGCAGCGATCACGAACGGCTCGCTTGGCCGCTGCTGACCGATCGGCGGTTGGGCGGTGGGGGTGACGCAGGCGGTCAGGCTGAGCGTGGCAAGCAGCACAAGGCGGGTGGCAATCGACATCGTCGCTGCCTATCGCCTCTTGCGCGCAGCGTCCACGAACACGCGCGCAGCGTTGGCGATTGCATCCGCTTCGGCTAAACCGCCTTCACGAGACCGGGCAAATCCGGCGGGGGAGAGAATTTTGGAACAGCAGCTCGAACATTTTCCCAATCTGGTGACGATGTTCCTCACCCGCGCGCGTGAAAAAGGCGATGCGCCCTTCCTATGGTCGAAGGCGTCTGGAAGCTGGAAATCGATCAGCTGGACGGAGGCCGCACGCCAGGTCGCGGCACTGTCGGACGGGCTCAAGCGGCTCGGCATGAAGCCCGGCGACCGGGTTATGCTGGTCGCGGAAAACCGTCCCGAATGGCTGATCGCCGACCTTGCGATCATGGCGGCGGGTTGCGTCACCGTCCCGACCTACACCACCAACACCACCCGTGATCACCAGCACATCCTTAACAATAGCGAAGCTCGCGCGGTCATCGTCTCGACCCAGAAACTGGCCAAGGCACTAATCCCGGCGGTGTTGTTCGCCTCGACCTGCAACCACGTCATTTCGATCGACGACATCATCACCGGCCAGTCGCCCGACGTCGCCCAATTCCACCATTGGAAGGCATTGGTCGACGGCCCGGCCGACGTTGGTGCGCTCGAAACCGCCATGGCAACCATCGGCCGCGATGACCTCGCCTGCCTGATCTACACCAGTGGCACCGGCGGCGCGCCGCGCGGGGTGTGCCAGCACCACGGCATGATCCTCCACAATGTCGAAGGCTGCATCGACATCATCGCCAATGATTTCGGCTGGGACAATGAAGTGTTCCTGTCGTTTCTCCCCGCCAGTCACGCCTATGAACATAGCGGCGGGCAGCATTTTCCGGTCGGGCTCGGGGCACAGATTTATTATGCGGAAAGCCTCGAGAAGCTGGCCGCCAATATCGAGGAAGTGAAGCCGACCCTGATGGTGGTCGTGCCGC
This sequence comes from Sphingomonas sp., assembly GCF_031372575.1. Taxonomy (GTDB): domain Bacteria; phylum Pseudomonadota; class Alphaproteobacteria; order Sphingomonadales; family Sphingomonadaceae; genus Sphingomicrobium. Next base: position 62,282 of record NZ_JANMLM010000111.1, read on the forward strand.
GCCTGTTCGAAATGCTCCGCGCCAAGATCATCAAGCAGGTCGAAAAGGACGGCGGCCTGCCGGCTTATCTGATGGGCCGGGCAATGAAGATCGAGGCCAAGCGGGCGGCGGGCAAATCGGTGCCGTGGGACGCGCCGATGGACGGCATATTGTCGCTTACGTTGCGCCGCAAGGTCGGCAAGAAGTTCGGCGGGCGGATCAAGGCGATGGTCTCGGGCGGTGCGCCGCTCAACCCGGAAGTCGGATTATTCTTCCAGGCGATGGGGCTCACCGTGTTGCAAGGTTATGGCCAGACTGAGGCCGGGCCAGTGATCAGCTGCAACCGGCTACGCGGCGGGATCAGGATGGATACCGTCGGCCCGCCGATGCGCGGGACCGAATTGCTTATCGCCGATGATGGCGAGCTGATGGTCCGCGGCGAGCAGGTGATGCACGGTTACTGGCGCAATCCGGAGGAGACCGCGCGGGTGCTGAACAACCCCGGTGACGGGACCGGCGCGTGGCTTGCGACCGGCGATGTCGGGCATCTCGACGACAAGGGGCGGATCGTCATTACCGACCGCAAGAAGGATCTGATCATCAACGACAAGGGCGACAATGTCTCGCCCCAGCGGGTCGAGGGGATGCTGACGCTCCAGCCCGAAATCGCACAGGCGATGGTCCACGGCGACCGCCACCCCTACCTCGTCGGGTTGCTGGTGCCGGAGGCCGAGTTCGCCGATGCGCCCGATCTGCAGGCGCGCGTCTCGGCGGCGGTCGATCGGGTCAACAAGGATCTAAGCGTGGTCGAAAAGGTCCGCCGCTTCATCCTCGCCGACGCGGCCTTCTCGGTCGATAATGAACAGATGACGCCATCGCTCAAGATCCGTCGTCACGTCATCCGCGCCGCTTATGGCGAGCGGCTGGATGCCCTCTACAAGAAGTAGACCTCAGCTAGCAGGGCGGTAGGGGACGAAGTCGCCCAATGCGCAACTGCCAACCGTAATGCCGGCAGTCATGTCCCTGACCTGGGCGATATCCCCGCGGCACAATTGCGATCCGGTGCTTCGAGTGACCAAAGCATAGCTCCCATTGCCCAGATTGTTGCACCCGCCGAGCGGCTGGTTGACGTAGGTCGTGCGCCCGTCGCGATAGATGATGGTGTCGTCGTCGATCACCACCATGTCGTTCGACCGTTGCAGCGGCAGGCAGCTTTCGGGCTTGCCAGCAACCTTGCCGGCGAGCGCCTTGTCGAAGCTTTGCTGGGCTCGCGCGCTGCGCTGGGTCGGCTGGCTGTCGACCGTTTCGCAGGCGGCAAGCGTGGTTGCGGCGGCGGCGGTGGCGGCAATCATCAGGATTCGCATGGCAATTCTCCCTTATCGTATCAGGCGCTGGCCCAGATTAACCGAAGCTGTCTTTCATCGTCCGAAGCCGCGCAAGCTCGTCTGCGTCGCGCGCCCGCATGAACGGGTTGGTGGCTTTCTCCTCGCCGATGGACGTGGGCAGAGTAACCTCGCCGCGATCCCGCATTTCCGCCATTTTCTTTAATCTCGACGTAACCGCTGCATTATCCGGTTCAACATGCGCCGCGAACCGCGCATTGGCCAAACTATATTCATGCCCGCAATAAATCAGCACATCGTCGGGCAATGCCGCAAAGCGTTGCATATTGGCGAACATCTGCTCGGCGGTGCCTTCGAACAACCGCCCGCAGCCCATTGCGAACAAGGTGTCGCCGGTGAAGATCATCTTCGCCGCCTTGAAATACAGGGCGACATGCCCCGCCGTATGCGCCGGAATGTCCCACACTTCGGCCTCGAGATCGCCGACCGTGACCCGGTCGCCCTCGGCAATCACGCGATCGACCGCGCTGACCTTCTTGGCTTCGGCGGGCGCGATGACCGGCGCGCCGGTCGCAGCCTTGATCCCGGCGTTGCCGCCGGTGTGATCGGGGTGCCAGTGGGTGTTGAGGCTATGCGTGATCGCCCAGCCGCGCTGTTCGGCGGCAGCAAGCGCGGGCGCGTCCTGCCCCGGATCGACCACAGCCACGCTGCCGCTGACGGGATCGCGAAACATCCAGATGTAATTGTCGGACAGCGCGGGGACGGGGATGACCTCGATTTCCATCACCATTCGCCTGTATTGGCCATCAACGCCCATGGCTCTGCCGGGGGCAACGCCTCGCCTTTCTGGAGCAACTCGACGGAGATTAAATCGGGGGTTCGGACAAATGCCATATGGCCGTCGCGCGGCGGGCGGTTGATCGTCACTCCGGCGTCGGACAATCGCTGGCAGGTCGCGTAAATATCGTCGACCAGGAACGCGAGGTGGCCGAAATTGCGCCCGCCACCATAGCCTGCCTCGCCCCAATTGTGGGTCAGCTCGATTTCGGCTTCGTCGCCCGGAAAGCCGAGGAAGATCAAAGTGAACTTGCCGGTCGGAGCATCGCGCCGCCGCCGCTCTTCCAGCCCGAGCAGTTGGAAAAATGCCACAGTCGCCTGCGGATCGGACACGCGAAGCATGGAATGGAGAAATTTCATTAGGTCTGGACTCCGTTCATCGCTATTTAAGCACGGTTCGTCGACGGTCCGAGACCGGCAATCGTGCCCGGTGGCCGTCGTTATGAGACGACGAACCAAGAGTGTGGTTCCATGCAGACCATGTTTCAAGGCAATCGCGGCGCAATCATCGCCGCCGTAGGACTTTTCTCGATTGGGCTGGCGACCAGCGGCTATCTGTTGGGGGACGGCCTGCGCCGTGCGAAAAGCGCCGAACGGTCGATTTCGGTGCGCGGTGTATCCGAACGCGATGTCACCGCCGATCTGGCGACCTGGACGATCAGTTTCTCGCAGGAAGGGCCCGAACTCAACTCGGTCAACGGCCGGGTCGAGCAGCAAAGCGCCGCGGTGCGTCAATTCTTTGCTGCGGCCGGGTTCAAGCCGACCGAGATCAGCGACAGTGGGGTCAGCTTCAACCGCAGCCACACCACCAACGACGAGGGCAAAAGGATTGAGACGGTGGTGACCGTGAAGCGGTCGGTCGAGCTTCGCACCGCCGATGTGATGAAGGTCCGCGCCGCGCACGGCAAGCTCGCCGCCTTGCTCAATGACGGGGTCGAACTCGACGGCAGCAGCCTGAGTTACAATTTCACCCGGCTAAACCAGCTCAAGCCCGAGATGATCGCCGAAGCGACCAAGCGCGCCTGCGCCAGCGCCGAGCAATTCGCCCATGACAGCGGGTCGCACGTCGGCCAGATCCGCACCGCCAGCCAGGGCTATTTTTCGGTCGGTGCGCGCGATGGTGCCGATGGCGAGGAAGCAAGCGCCACCGATTCGCCGTTCCAGAAGGTCCGGGTGGTGACCTCGGTCGATTACGATGTCGCCGGTTAGGCCCGCTTAGCGGTGCCCCGGCCCCTCGCCGTCGCCATCGGGTCGCGCCGCGACCTGGTTGGTGACGGTGAGCGGGACGTCGAGCATGCCCAAGGCCCGTCGCGCGGCCTGGCCGCTTGCGCTGTTAGGGTCGGCGGCGACGGCGCGGGTCCAAAACTCCCGCGCCTTGCTGTCTTCGCCGGCGAATTGATAAACATGGCCGGCTTCGAACAGCACCGACGGGTCGTTGGGGATCATCGTCAGCGCGCGATTGATCGCTACCTTGGCGCCCGCCGGATCATTCTCGCGGATCGCCAGCGCGGCGCTGAAATACCACAGGAACGGGTCTTCATTGATCGACGGAATGGCGAGGTTGAGCTTGGCCCGCGCGGTCTTCAGATCGCCTTGCGCTTCGGCGGCGCGCGCCCGGTCGAGCAGGGCCAACCCGCGCTGGTCGGCCAGCAAGCCCGATCCTGACAAGGCGCGGTCAAGCGCGAGCGCGGCCTTGCCCGGCTGGCCCGCAGCGATCCACATATTGCCCGCTGCGGCGAGCATCCGGTCGGCCGCCGGATCGCCCGGCTTGGCCAGCCCGGCGGCGCGCTCGAACTCGGTTGCGGCATCGGCGAACTTGCCCGATTGCTCGGCAGCGACCGCGCGGCACAGGGTCGCTGCGCTGGTCGAATCGGCGGGGCAAGCGGCGGCGTCGGGGGCGGCAGCAGCAATGGTGGCGGCAATCAGGATCGTGATCATGATAGTCTCTCAGCTAGGACCGCGATCGTGCGCAGGATCGCTTCAATCTCGTGCGGCTCCGACAAGCGGTGCGTGCCCCATTTGATCAAGGTCAGCTGGACATCGCCTGAATGGATTGAATCGAGCAATTTGAACGGCACCCCAACCGGCACTTCTTCATCCTTGTCGCCGTGGATCAGCCGCACCGGACAATCGATCGCGATCGGGCTGTGCAGTATCCTGAGCGCGGTCCCCGACGCAACGAACCGCGCATGGGTGACGCGTGGCGGCCCGCCGGTGGGGTCGGGCGTCTCGAACCTGGCGGTGTCGACCAACGACTGGCGCTGCTCGGGCGTATAGCCCCAGTCGGTAAAGTCGGGCGCAGCGGCGATGCCGACCACGGCGGCTACCCGGTCGGGCCGATTGAGCGCCGCGTGAAGCGCCAGCCAGCCGCCCATCGACGATCCAACCAGTATCACTTTGCCGTCGATCAACAGGTCGATGATCGACAGAATCTCGTCGAGCCACCGATCGAGCGTCCCGTCGGCAAAATCGCCGCCTGACGATCCGGTGCCCGAATAATCGAACCGCACATAACTGAGCCCCGCAGCGGCGGCGAAGCGATCGATCTCGACCGCCTTGGTCCCCTCCATATCGGACGCGTAGCCGGGCAGGAACAACAAGGTCGGGCCGGTTACCTCGGGGTGGCGAGCGCGCGCTCGATAGGCGATCTTGCGCCCGTCGCCGGGGTCGAAATAGGCCAATGGCGCGGGGTCGGGCATGGGGATATCGGTCATTCCGCCGCCATTGGCGCAAACTGCGGCGGCGGAAAAGGGGGGTGGGGGTTATCGCTTCAGGAACACGTCGAGCGCTGCGCGGAAGGCGGCAGGCTGGTCGAGCATCACGAAATGGCCCGCCTCGGCGATCGGCACGAAGGTCACCGTCGGCGCGCCCCTATATTGGATCGCATAGAAAGCGAGGGTGCGGTCCTTGCCGAAGCTAGACGCTGTCCATGGCACGACGACGGTCATCGGCATGGTGATGCTTGGCAGCGACGGGCGGAAATCGGTCGTGATGTCCTCGTAAACCGCCTGGCCGGCGACACGCGCATCGGCGGCCGTAGCCCAGCCGCGCATTTTGACCCGTGCGCCCTCGGTCAGCGCCAGCGAGTCGACCCCGGCGGCGACCGCCTCGGATGTCATCGGCTTGCCGTGCCGTGCTGCGGTGGCGGTGCGCATCATGCTTGCAGCGGTTTCGATCTGGGCGACGGTTGGCATTGGTCCACCCTGCGCCAGCAGCACCGCGAAATCGGGCAGGGAGTCGACGACCATCAGCCGCTCGACCTGCGCCGGATGGGCTTTGGCGAAGATCATCCCGACCAAGCCGCCCATTGAATGGCCGACGTACCGCACCGGGCGGGCATGATCGCGGGCCAGCGCGGCCGACAAATCGGCGATGATTCCGTCGAGCAGCCCCGGCCTGAGATTGGCCCCGGGGTCGTCACCGCCAAAGCCGTTGACCTGGACTAGATAAACTCGGTGCGTTTTGGCCAGTTCGGTTGCGACGCCGTCCCAGACGGCTCGGGGGCTGGCGAGGCCGGGGACGAGCACCACTGGCGCACCCTTGGCCTTGGCCGAGCCGAGGGTGACGATCGAGATGTGGTCCATCCGCACTTCGGCATTGGCCTGCGCCATCGGCGCCGGCTTGGCGGCGGCGGGCAAAGGGGTGGCGATCGCGGCGAGCGCCGCGACGAGGAGCAATTTGTTCATCAGGTTTATCCCTTGGTAGGCGAGGTGAAGATGTCTTCGATCGGAAGTTCGAACAGTTCGGCGATGCGGAACGCGAGCGGCAGCGACGGGTCATATTTGCCGGTCTCGATCGCGTTGACGCTCTGGCGCGAGACGGCGAGGCGGTCGGCGAGATCCTGCTGGCTCCAGGCCCGCATCGCGCGCAGCACCTTCAAATTGTTGATCACTGGCACCCCCCGTCGTCGCCCAGCGTCAACCGGTTGACGAGCGCGCCGACGCCAAGCCCGGCGAACCACAGGATGGCGATGAAATAAGCGTCGATGTGCGACACCAGCCCGACGCTTTCCAGGAACCCCCAGATCGTCGCCAGCGACAGGGCAAAGGCGGTGGCGATCAATGTCTGGCGGACCAGCAGCATGCGCTGATATTCGTCATCCTGTTCGATGATCAGCCGCCCGACCGCCCAGAAGACGCCGCACACGCAAATCCCGGGCAGGATCGCGAGCAAATAAGCGGCGGGGCCGGTAATGATATGGCGCCCGACGTAATAGACCGCTGCAAACAACGTCAGCAAATATAGCGCCATCGATATCGCCAGCCGCTGCAGATAGCGCTTGGCCGGAGCATTCATCGTGCGGGTCATGACAATCGTCCTTTTCTTATAGTCAAGGACGCTTTACGCATGGGCCGCCCCCATGTCAAGCTACCTTTCCAAAAAGATTGGCACGCTTGATGGAAGTGTGGCACCCCACCGCGCTTTCACCGATAGTCAATCAATTCGGATTATCGCGTCGGCAGCTTGATTTCGAACGAGGCCATCATGATGAACTTTCGACTGATTCTTCTCGTCGCCACGACGATCTCGCTATCGGCCTGCGGGAATGAGGAATATCCGATGCCGGCGGCTCAGGCGGCGTCGAGCCTCGCCAGCCTCGGCTATTCGCCATTGCTGGCGACCCTGCCGGCGGCACTCGGCAAGGTGCAGGTCAGCTTCGAATCGCTTCCCGATGGACAGTCGGTGCAATGGTCGTTCCGCCGCGGCCGCGACGATCTTGGCAAGATCATCGTGTCGGTCGAGCCGAGCGGCGAGGCGGCGAGCAGTGTCAAGGTCGATTACGTCGAGGGCGAGGATCATGGCGGCGGCACCGCCGGCCGACTCCGCAAGCAATTGCAGGTCAATCTGCGGCCCCTGTTCGTTGAAGCGGTCGATTCGACGCTCGACGGTCGCCCGTTCGACGAAGCGGTCCGCGCCAAGGTCGATGCCGCGCTCACCGAGGGGCTTGGCCCGACGATGTTTAGCGGCGTCGACTCGTCGCTCGAAGACGAAGTGGCCCGCCGCGACAAGAATAGTGCGGACAGCGCCAGCCGACGGGCCAATAGCCGCCAGGCGCCGCCGCCCGCGTAAGCGACCCAGCCGACCAGCGACCTCAGCCGCTTCAGCAACTAGGCCGCTTCAGCACCTGCGCTGTGCCCGAAGGTTGAGACTGGACGCTTCGCCCGCTAGAGGCGGCGCCATGACGCAGATGTTCAAGATCGCCCTTCCCGACGGCTCGGTTCGCGAAATGCCCGAGGGCTCGACCCCGGCAGACGTTGCTGCGGCGATCGGGCCGGGGCTGGCCAAGGCGGCGCTTGCGGCCCGGGTCGATGGCGAAGTGCGCGATATCATGCGCCCGTTCGACGGCGATGCCCGGCTCGAGCTGATCACGTCGCGCGACGAGAAGGATGCGCTCGAACTGGTGCGCCACGATTTCGCGCATATCCTCGCCGAGGCGGTGCAGAACATCTTTCCGGGAACGCAGATCACCTTTGGCCCGTCGACCGACGATGGCTTCTATTACGACTTCGCGCCAACTGCCGAACGCGGGCCGTTCACCGATGAGGATTTGCCCGCGATCGAGGCCGAGATGCGCCGCATCATCGCCGCCGACGAGCCCTTGATCCGCGAGGAATGGAGCCGCGCCGACGTCCGCGCTTTCTTCGAGCGCACCGGCGAGACGTTCAAGGCCGAATGGGTGATGGAGCTGCCCGAGGGCGAGGCGATCACCATGTATCGCAGCGGCAAGGGCGACGCTGCGTGGATGGACTTGTGTCGCGGCCCGCATCTCGCCTCGACCGGAAAGCTCGATCCGCAGGCGTTCAAGCTGACCCGCGTGTCGGGCGCTTACTGGCGCGGCGATCAGGCCAATCCGATGCTCAGCCGGATCTACGGCACCGCGTGGCTCAACAAGAAACAGCTCGCCGAACATCTCGTCCGGCTGGAGGAAGCGGCCAAGCGCGACCATCGCCGGATCGGCCAGGACATGGACCTGTTCCACCTCCAGGCCG
>NZ_JANMLM010000004.1:0-1800 GCF_031372575.1 Sphingomonas sp.
CATCTTGGTCTGATAATCATGGTCGTCGATGTTGGGACGCATCTTGATCTCCTTGATCTCCTGCGTCTTCTGCTTCTTGCGCTGCTCGTTGGCCTTTTTCTGGGCTTCATATTTGAAGCGGCCGATATCGAGATATTTGGCCACGGGGGGATCGGCACCGGGGCTGATCTCGACCAGGTCGAGGCCCACGCCGGCCGCCTGCTCGATCGCCTCCTTGGTGAACATCACGCCCAGATTTTCGCCATTTTCGTCGATCACCCGAACCTTCTGGGATTGGATGAACTCATTGTAGCGAGGGCCGGTGAAGGCCGGCGGCGTCATTGCGCGACGCGGATTGGGCGGTGGTATAGCGAAGTCTCCAGAGTCGTTGGTTAAGCGCGCGAGTTAGGGCTTTGCGCGCCAATTGGGAAGGGCGAGCGCAGGCAACAGGCCGATTTTACTGCCGTGTGGCGTGGATTCACCGCAAGTCGGGCGGGATGGCCTCGGCGCTGATCATCGCCACTGCCTCGTCGAGGCTCATGACCTTCTGATACTCGTCGCTACCCAGCCGGCGGATCGCGACCGTACTCTCCTCTGCCTCGCGCTTGCCGACGACCAGCAGCAACGGGACCTTGGCGAGCGAATGTTCGCGCACCTTATAATTGATCTTCTCGTTGCGCAGGTCAGCCTCCGCACGCAGCCCCGCCGCCTTGAGCCGGGCAACCACCACATTGGCATAGTCATCGGCGTCACTGACGATTGTCGCGACCACCGCCTGGACCGGGCTGAGCCACAGCGGGAAGCGCCCCGCATGATGTTCGATCAGGATGCCGATGAACCGTTCGAACGTACCGAGGATCGCGCGGTGGAGCATCACCGGGCGGTGGCGCTCGCCATCCTCGCCGACATAGGATGCATCGAGCCGGTCGGGGAGGACGCGGTCCGACTGGATGGTACCGACCTGCCAGGTCCGGCCGATCGCGTCGGTGAGATGGAATTCCAGCTTTGGCGCGTAGAATGCACCCTCGCCGGGCAATTCTTCCCACCCATATTCGGCGGTCGCGCGGCCTGATGCCTCGACCGCGGCGCGAAGCTCGGATTCGGCCTTATCCCAGTCGGCGTCCGACCCGAAGCGCTGGTCGGGGCGAAGCGCCAGCTTGATCGCATATTGATCGAAACCAAGCTCGCGATAGACGCTGTCGAGCAGGTCGCAGAAGGCCATGACTTCGGCGACCAGCTGATCCTCGCGGACGAAGATGTGGGCGTCATCCTGCGTGAACTGGCGCACGCGCATGATCCCGTGGAGCGCGCCGTGCGGCTCGTTGCGGTGGCAGCAGCCGAATTCGGCCATTCGGATCGGCAGGTCGCGATAGCTTGTGATGCCCTGCTTGAAGATCAAAACATGCACCGGGCAGTTCATCGGCTTGAGCGCCATCAGGTCGCTGGTGCCCGACAGGACGGGGCCGTCATCCTCGCCGGACGGGATCTCGTCGGGGACGACGAACATATTCTCGCGATATTTGCCCCAATGGCCCGATTTCTCCCACTGGCGCGCGTCCATCAGCTGGGGAGTCTTGACCTCGTCATAGCCCGCCGCGTCGAGCCGGCGGCGCATATAGGCCTCCAGCTGGCGCCACAGGATGAAGCCCTTGGGGTGCCAGAAGACGCTGCCGTGGGCCTCGGCCTGGAGGTGGAACAGGTCCATGTCCTGGCCGATCCGGCGATGGTCGCGCTTGGCCGCTTCCTCCAGCCGGACGAGATGTTCGGCGAGCTGTTTCTTGTTGAGCCACGCGGTGCCGTAGATCCGGCTGAGCATCGGAT
>NZ_JANMLM010000019.1:0-4687 GCF_031372575.1 Sphingomonas sp.
GCAGGAGAAGATCAAGCAACCGCTGGCCGAGGAATTGCTATTCGGCAAACTGGTCGACGGCGGCGAGGTCAAGGTCCGCATCAAGGACAACCAGCCGTCGTTCGAAATTGTCTCTGCGCCGCCCAAGGCGTCCAAGGTGCGAGGTGCCGCAAAAGCATCGTCCGAGGCACTGAAGACGAAGGGCAAGAGCAAGGCAAAGTCGGCCGACTAGCCAATCGCCGACGCATCTGCTTCCTTCCCGCGGCAAACGGGGAGAGACGGTATGAAGGCATGGCGAGTCGCGCTTGGCGTGGTGTTGGTGAGCTCGGCTGGGGCTGGCGTTGCGGCACCGGCGAACGGGCCGAGTTCGGCGTTCACCGGCAGCGACTTGTTCAACCTGGCGATGGCGAGCGATCCCAGGATCAGCCCTGACGGGCGGCAGGTCGCCTATGTCCGCAAGTCGAACGACGTGATGACCGACAAGGCGCGATCGTCAATCTGGCTCGTCGATGTCGCAACTGGCCAGCAGCGCCCGGTGGCGGCTGGCAGCGGCGACAGTTTCGGCCCTGCCTGGTCGCCCGACGGCAAGCGCCTGGCGTATGGATCGACCGCGGAAGGCGGCCCGCCGCAATTGTTCGTGCGCTGGATGGACGGCGGGCAAAGCGTGCGGATCACCAGCCTGCCCGACAGTCCGCAGGCGATTGAATGGTCGCCCGACGGCAGCCGCATCGCCTATCTGATGAGCGTCCCCGATGATGGCCCCAAGCTAGGCTCCGCGCCGCCCAAGCCCGAAGGCGCGGTTTGGGGCAAGCCGCTCGAGATCATCGACAAGGTCACCTATCGCGCGGACGGCGCCGGTTATCTCAAGGCGGGGTTCGACCACATCTTCATGGTCGATGCATTGGGCGGATCGCCGCGCCAGCTGACCTTCGGTGCCTATCATGACGGCGCGCCGCATTGGGAGCGCGGCGGACAGTCGATCCTGTTCAGCGCAGTGCGCAAGCCCGACTGGGAATTGATTGCCAATGACAGCGAAATCTATCGCGTCAGCCTGTCGGGCGGGGAACCGCAGGCGCTGACCAGCCGCAAGGGCCCAGATGGCGATCCGCGCCCCTCCCCCGACGGCCGGAGCATCGCTTTCGTCGGCTATGACGATCATCTCAAAGGCTATGAGCAGTCCGACCTGTACGTGATGGACTCAGGCGGCGGCAGTGTGCGCAAGGTCGCGCCGTCGCTCGACCGATCGATCGACGCCTTGGCGTGGAGCGCCAACGGACGGTCGATCGTCGCCTCCTATGAGGAAGGCGGGAAGACGACCGTGGCGCGGATCGGGCTCGATGGGCGGGTGACGCCGATCACGCACGATGTCGGCGGCAGCGGGCTCGACCGGCCCTATGCCGGCGGTTCGTTCAGTGTCGCAAACAACGGCACCATCGCCTTCACCAGCGACAGCGTTAGCCGCCCGGCCGAGCTGATGGTGAGCAGTGGCGGCAAGGCGCGCCAGTTGACCCGGCTCAACGACCTTAGCCTGTCGGGCAAGGCACTTGGGCCGGTGCGCGAGATTGCGGTCAGCGCACCGGATGGCGGCCGCGTACCGGCCTGGATCGTACTCCCGCCAACCCATGTCGATGGCAAGCCCGATCCGATGATCCTCGAGATTCATGGCGGGCCTTACGCCGCTTACGGCCCGCACTTCTCGGCCGATTATCAATTGTACGCCGCTGCCGGTTATGCGGTGCTCTATACCAACCCGCGCGGGTCGACCGGTTATGGCCAGAAGTTCGCCGACGGGATTGAGAAAACCTATCCCGGCAGCAATTACGATGACCTGATGGCCGCGGTCGATGCAGCGATCGCTGGCGGACTGGCCGACCCCGACAATCTGTTCGTTACCGGCGGATCAGGCGGCGGGATATTGACCGCGTGGATCATCGGCAAGACGACCCGGTTCAAGGCGGCCGCATCGCAGAAGCCGGTAATCAACTGGACCAGCATGGCGCTGACCAGCGACGGCCCGGCGTTCTTCGGCCCCTATTGGATGGGCGCAATGCCGTGGGAGAATTATCAAAGCTATTGGGCGCGCTCACCATTGAGCCTGATGGCGAAGGTCAAGACGCCGACCCTGGTGGTTGTCGGAAGCGAGGATTATCGCACCCCGGTAAGCGAGTCCGAGCAGCTTTATACCGCGCTCAAACTGGTCAACGTGCCGACCATGCTGGTCAAGATACCCGACGCCAGCCATGGCGGGATTGCGGCGCGACCGTCACAGTTGGCGGCCAAGGCCTCGGCCATCATCGCGTGGTTCGATAAGTATCGGAAACGCTAGCGGAAGCGGCCCGAAGCGTTAGGGTGGCTGAGACTCACAGGAGATTGGTATGACGCGTATTCCGCTGCTCGGCCTCGCCAGCATTTTGTCCCTAACGATCACTGGCTGTGCCGCCACGACGCCCGCCGTCGACGCGCCCGCTGCGGCGCCGTTCGCGTTCGACGGGGCGCGACTGTCGGATCATATCCGAATTCTCGGATCGGACGAATTCGAAGGCCGCGCGCCCAATACCCCGGGCGAGACGAAGACCGTCGCTTATTTGTCCGACCAGTTCGCCAAGGCCGGGCTCCAGCCGGGCGGGGCGATCGTCGATGGGCAGCGGACGTGGACCCAGCCGGTGCCATTGCTCAAGTCCGAATTTGCAGTGACGCCGGTGATCGGCGTGACGCTTGGCGGAAAACCCGTTGTGCTCACTCAGGGCGAGGACATCGCGGTCCGCGCGCCGACCAACGGCGACCAGGGAATCAACCTGACCGGCGTTCCGGTCGTGTTCGTCGGCTACGGCGTCAAGGCGCCCGAACGCGGGTGGGACGATTACAAGGGCGTCGATGTGCGCGGCAAAGTGATCGTAATGCTGGTCAACGATCCTGATTTTGAAGGCGGCGAAGGTCAGTTCGGCGGTAAGGCGATGACCTATTATGGCCGCTGGACCTACAAATATGAGGAAGGCGCGCGGCAGGGCGCGGCCGGCGTGCTGGTAGTTCACGAAACTGCCCCCGCTTCCTACGGCTGGGCGACAGTCAAGAACAGCAACACCAACACCATGTTCGACATCGTCCGCAAGGATCCCAAGGCCGAACATCCCCCGCTGGAGGGCTGGATCCAGCGCGACCTGGCGGTCAGGATGGTGGCCGATTCCGGGCTCGATTTCGCGAGCTTGAAAGCGGCGGCACGGAAGAAGGATTTCCGCCCGGTCGAGCTGAAAGCGCGGCTCGACGTCCACGGCGATGCGCGGACCGAAGTGATCACCTCGCAGAATGTCGTCGGGATCCTTCCCGGCGGCACCCATCCCGATGAAACGGTCATCTATTCGGCGCATTGGGACCACCTCGGCATTGGCCTGCCCGACGCCAACGGCGACAAGATCTACAATGGCGCAATCGACAATGGCACCGGCCTCGCGCACCTGATCGAGCAGGCGCGATCCTTTGCCGTCGGACCCCGGCCAGAGCGGTCAATGGTATTCATGGCGGTCACGGCCGAGGAAAAGGGCCTGTTGGGCAGCGAATATTATGCCGCCAACCCGCTCTATCCGGCGGGCAAGACGGTCGGCATGCTCAATACCGACGTGATGAGCGTGGTCGGCGCGGCGCGTGATTATTCGATCCGCGGGTCGGCCAAGCTCGGGCTGCTCGACGATTTAATCGAGGAAGCGACCAAGCTCGGGCGGACCTACACCCCCGATGCGCATCCCGAGACCGGCGGTTTCTACCGTTCGGATCATTTCACCTTCGCCAAGGCGGGAATCCCGGCGATCAGCCTGACCCCGGGGCAGAATCTGTTCAACGGCGGGGTCGCGCGCTCCGAGGAATTCAGCAAAACCTATACTTCGAAATATTACCACCAGCCCGACGATGAATGGTCGCCCGACTGGGATTATTCGGGGATGATCGCCGATGCGACCTTGCTCCATGCGCTCGGGCTGCGGCTCGCGAACAGCCGCGAATGGCCCAATTGGAGCCAGGACAGCGAATTCCGCGCTGCCCGGGACCGCACCGCCGCCGACCGGCGCTAACCGGAGGAGCCGCCATGGCCGACATCATATTTTACACCAACCCGATGTCGCGCGGGCAGATTGTCCGCTGGATGCTGGAGGAGGTCGGCCAGCCGTACGACAGCGAGATCGTCGATTATGCAGTGATGCATGACGCGGCGTATCACGCGATCAATCCGATGATGAAGGTTCCGGCGATCGTCCATCACGGCAGGACCGTGACCGAATGCGCGGGGATCATCGCTTACCTCGCCGACGTATTTCCGGAGGCTGGGCTGGGACCGCGCGAGGAAGAGAAAGCCGACTATTACCGTTGGCTGTTGTTCGCCGCCGGGCCGATCGAGCAAGCGGTGACCAACAAGGCCAACGGCTTCGACCCGAGCGAGGAGAAAGGCCGCATGTTCGGCTATGGCAATTACGACCTCGCGGTGAGCACGCTTGCCGACCATCTGGCAGGGCGCGCGTTCGTGTGCGGCGATCGGTTTACGGCGGCGGACGTCTATGTCGGCAGCCAAGTGCTGTGGGGAACGCAATTCGGCACTCTTCCGTCGCTTCAGCCGTTCCTTGATTATGGCGAGCGGCTGTCCGTTCGCGAGGCATACCAGCGCGGCAAGGGGATCGACATGCAATTGATCGCCGAGATGCAGCCCGCCGCCAGTTAGGGAGAA
>NZ_JANMLM010000094.1:0-6609 GCF_031372575.1 Sphingomonas sp.
CTGTTCGGGCAGGTGGCGGGCAATGACGTGCTCGACGGCGGCGCCGGGGACGACATTTTGAACGGCGGCGCGGGGACCGACACGGCAAGCTTCGCCTCATGGACCGAGCGGGTGTTCGCCGGCCTCAATGCGGTCGGCAACGGTTTTGCCACCAATGAAGCGGGCACCGAGAATGACAGCCTGGTCAGCATCGAGAATCTGACCGGATCGGCGTTCAATGACAGTTTGAACGGCAACAATTTCGACAATGTGCTCGACGGCGGGGCTGGCAACGATCTGCTGTTCGGGCGCGGCGGTGCCGACACATTGATCGGCGGCGAGGGCGACGATTTCCTCCGCGGCAGCGACGGCGCGGATACGCTCGATGGCGGCAATGGCTGGGACCGGGTGTCGTCGTTCGTCGTCGCGCCGACGGCGGGCATCAGCTTTGACCTCAATATCCAGGGCGTTGCCCAGGATACCGGCCAGGGAATGGATGTCCTGATGGGGATCGAACATGCGTCGGGCACGACATTGAATGACGTGCTGACCGGCAATGGCGGCGACAATTGGCTGTGGGATGGCGCCGACGGCGACTCGACGGTCGCGGCCAGCGGTGACGACGTCATTAGCGCCGGCGGCGGCAATGATTTGGTCGAGGTCGGCAATGGCAATGACGTGGTCAGCGGCGGCACCGGCACCGACACCTTGTCCTTCCTCGGCGGGCAGACCGAGATCAGCGCTGCCGGGGTGACCTTCAGCCTGGCATTGCAGGGCGCGGCGCAGGCGACCGAACAGGGATCGCTTAACGCGAGCGGGTTCGAAAATGTCTCGGGCTCGATCCATGACGATGTGCTGACCGGCGACAATGGCAATAATATCCTGCTCGGCGACTGGGGTGCCGACACGCTCAACGGCGGGGACGGCAACGACATCTTGTACGGCGACGGGCGGATCCACATCGATACGCAGATGACCGGCGGATCGGGGCCAATCACCTTGTTCGGCGATGCCGGGGCGGCCTTCCCCGACGGCATAGGGGTCGATGGCAATGACGTGCTCAACGGCGGCAAGGGCAGCGACGTGCTCCATGGCGGGCGCGGCGACGATGTGCTGACCGGCGGGCAGGGGTCCGATTTATTCGTGATCGCGGCCAGCTCGGGTGATGACCGGATCACCGACTTCAAGCATGCCGACACGATCGTGTTCGACCCGCTGAGCGGGGTCGACGCGTTCAGCGACCTGACGTTCACTGCGGTCGGCCGGGACACGTTGATCAGCTGGGGAACAAGCGATTCGATCCTGGTCGAAGGCAGCAGGCCCAACCAATTCGGCGCATCCGACTTCAGCTTCAGCGCACCGGCGGCGGCGCGGGTGGCGGCGACGGGGTTCGAGGCCGGGCATAACGGGTTTGATGGCGGGCATCACGACCTGCTGTTCGGTTAAAAGTCGCAGTCGGCGTGCCGAAGGGTCGTGGGAAACCACGGCCCTTTTTGGTGCGTGTTTGGGGGGACCGGATTGATGACTGTGTCGGGCGGAAAGCGGACGTTGCGGGATTGCTTGGCCCCTCTTATCCTATCGTATGTTCACTCATGAAATTATTGCTGTGATTACACGAGCGATCCAATCGGAAGTCGCCCACCCCCTTGGCGCGATGCGTCACCTGCCGGCAACCGAGGAGGAGGTCGCGCTCACTGTCTTGAACGCACTCGATGAAGCTGGTTTTGAGGTGGTTAGCCGAAAGCCGTAGCCGTCTGGCTAATGTCCGCAATGGGTGGAAAGCGGACATTAGCCTACTCGGCTGAACGAGGGCGCTCCTCCCAATCGCCATTGGGCAAAAGAACCCATTCCTTGTCCACGCCGTCGAGACTAATTACCGTCCCGGCACCATTGTCCACATGTTCGACAAGGTGGTCGGCAAACCAGAAGCCTTTGTCCAACTCGTCGAAAAATACATTCACTGCGTAGTCGTCAGTGCTAGTGCCGATGACGGAAACGCCCGATACGGAAGGCGTAGTCCAGCCAAAAACTTGGCCTTCACGCTCGGCAAGCCCGAGGCTCTTAGTTTCGTCCGTTCGCTTGATGCGAACTCGGTCTGCAAATCCTGACATGGGTCGAAACTAGCGGCTCCGCTAATGTCTGCAATGGGTGGAAAGCGGACACCTGCTTAGCCGACGGAGAGTTCAATCAACGGTGATGTTGAACGTCCATTAGCGAACGAAAATGGTGAAGACTTCGAAGTAGTATGACTGACATGCATGAAAGATTATGTCGGAAGGGTTTGAACGTCGTAAAATTCCCTTCACAGTGAACTTATTTTCTTCATCAAATTTGAAACCTTTCATCTTGGCAAAGCTCATCCGCACACATTGCTCACCAGATTTATGGGTATCAGGAAATCTATATATGCCACTCGTTTCGAGCCCATTAAATAGGTATCCAGATAAGGTTACTTCCTTTCCAGATTCTATTTTCGACAGTGCCGCAAACGTGTCCACTTGGGCAGGTGGACTTCTGACATCATGAATTGCCGGAGCGCAGCCTCCGCCAACAAGTCCGACAGCCAAGGCAATGCTGAACTTCATCGGGGCCATGATAGCGGTCGGCTTAATGTCCGCAATGGGTCGAAAGCGGACATTAGCACGCCGCCTTCAATATGGTAGGAATGCGCCGATCGGGGGGTTCAGCAGGCAATGTCGGACGTCTTCATATCCTATGCGCGCTCCAGCGAGGTTGACGCCCGTCGCATCGCGGATGCCTTGCGCAAGGAAGGATATGCGGTGTGGTGGGACGAAGATTTGCCCGCGCACCGCGCCTACAGCGAGGTGATCGAGGAGCGGCTGCACAAGGCTAAAGCCGTGCTCGTCTTGTGGTCCGCTGACGCCGCCAAGTCACAATGGGTGCGTGCGGAAGGAGATTCAGCACGGCAAGACGGGCGGCTCGTTCAGCTGACTCTCGACGGGACGATGCCTCCCATGCCATTCAATCAAATCCAATGCCCGTCATTGGGAGCCTGGGACGGACACACGCACTGTGTCGCATGGTCGAGCATCCAGCAAAGCCTCGAGGAGCTCGTCGGCAAGCCCAGCGCAACGGCCCCAACGAACGGTCCGGGCACCTGCTCTCTGTCCATTTGCGTGCTGCCGTTCGCCAATGTGAGCGGCGATGCGGAGCAAGAGTATTTTAGCGACGGGATGACGGAGGACCTGATTATCGAGCTGTCCCGGATCCCAGGTCTTGGAGTTGTGGCCCGGAACACGTCCTTTACGTTCAAAGGTCGGTCGGTCGAAGTGACGACCATGAGGCGTCAGTTAAACGTCACCCATGTCGTTGAGGGCAGTGTTCGAAAAGCCGCAAGCCGCCTCCGGATCAACGCGGAATTGATCGATACCGCAACAGGCCATCATCTGTGGGCTGAACGTTACGACCGCGACCTGACCGACATATTTGACGTGCAGGACGACATCACGTCCGCCATCATTAAACAGTTGAAGCTCAAGCTGCTTCCCCAAGGAACAGAGCAGCCCCGGCGTCTCCCGGACCCGGAAGCCTATCAGGAATATTTGAGAGCCAGGCATTGCTGGAACCGGGGAACCGAAGAATCCCTAAAGCAGGCAGTTTCCTTATTCCGAAGTTCGATCGAGCATGATCCGCTCTACGCCCGCAGCTACGCTGGCCTGGCGGATACTTTCGTCCAGCTCGGCAACCATACGTATCTCGACCCCGCTTATGCTTACAGCGAGGCGAGAAAAGCCGCAGAACAGGCGCTCACAATCGATCCTGAACTTGCCGATGCCCATGCTTCACTCGGACTGATTTCCTTTGTCCATAACTGGGATGTCGCAGCCGCCGAGCATCACCTGAGCCGAGCGGTGACGCTTGACCCAGCCTCGGCGACCGCCCGGCATCATTTCTCGCGCGTGCTCGCGGCTCGCGCGAGGTTCGAGGAGGCCCATGCTCAAGCACGGGCGGGGGTCGAACTCGATCCCCTCTCGGTGGCCGCAGCGGTCCAGCTCGCCAGCGTCCTTCGTGTCGCCGGCCGGACCACCGAAGCAATTGAACAGCTTGAGATAGCGCGTGAGATATTTCCCAGTGAGTTTCGGGTCTATTACTGCCTGTGTTTTGCCTATGCCTCCGCCGATCGCAGTGGCGAAGCCGTCATCGCTGCCGAAGATGCTGCTCGTGTGGGCGGACGAACCATGTTGGTCCTTGGGGCACTCGGATATGCCAAGGCACAGGCAGGTGCGATCAAGGAGGCTCGCGCCATCCTTGCCGAGATGGAAGCTGCCAGGGCGGAACGCTACGTCTGCCCATATGACATAGCGACAATCTACACGGCCTTGGGTGAACAAGATCAGGCCTTCGCCTGGCTTGCGCAAGCGATTGATGTTCGTGACCATGCAATGCTGTTCGCAGCGGTCGACCCATCACTGGCCCCGCTTCGCGCTGATCCGAGGTTCAAGCAAATTATCGCGCACGTTCTGTCGATCGAAACTCAACACTGATCACGACTGGGCATGAATGCGGACATTGGCGGATGGGCCGCCCAATTCTTGATCACCTGCCCCCCGCCTGCGCCGGAGAACGATTGGCCGGACGATTCAGCCGAGGCCGCCCCCGATCAGCTCGCTTTGGCGATGATCAACGTGACATTGTCGGGGGCACCGCGCGACAGGACGATTTCGATCAATTTGTCGGCGGCGCCGGCGAGCGGCATCGAGGTCAGCACGGCGAGCAATTCAATGTCCGCGACGACCCGCGTCAAGCCGTCGCTCGCCAGCAGGAACAGGTCGCCCGACTGGACATCGCCCTTGGCGATATCGACCCGCAATTCCTCGACCACGCCGACCGCGCGGGTGATGACGCTGGCGTTGGGATGGCCCTCCGCCTCGTCCGCCTCGAGCATGCCGGCATCGACCAGATCCTGCACCAGGCTGTGGTCGCGGGTCAGGCGTTCGGCCTGGGCATCGCGGATCCGGTAGGCGCGACTGTCCCCCGCCCAGAAGCAGCGATAGTGCCCGCCAGCGATGGCCAGCCCGACCACGGTGCTGCCAATCGTCCGCCGACCATCGTCCGACCCGGCCAGCGCGATCAGCTCAAGATTGACCTTCTGCAGCTCGGCGACCGCGCGTTCGACCTTTTCGTCGAGGCCATAAATGATCGGCAGCCGCATCAACGCCTCGGTGACCTTCGCGCTGGCCACGTCGCCGGCCTCGTGACCGCCCATCCCGTCGGCCACCGCCCACAGCCCGCGGTCGGTGCGGACCAGCATCGAATCCTCATTCACCTTGCGGCGAAGACCGACATGGGTCCGGCTCACGCATTCAAAGGCCACCACTGCCACTCTCCCCCGCTCAATCGGCAGCAGGCTAGCAAATGTCAGGCGTTCGTGCGATTAACTTTTCCTTGATTGCGACTTGTCCGGGGGGAAACGGCATTGAGCAAGGCTTATAGCAACAAGGCGTTACCGGCCGGGACGGTCATTCGCGAATGGCGGCTGGAAGACGTGCTCGGCGTCGGCGGGTTCGGCATCGTCTATCGCGGTCGCGGAATCTATTTCGGCGAACTGGTTGCGATCAAGGAATATTTCCCAAGCTCGATTAGCGAACGCGATGCCGAAGATACGGTCGTCCCGATCGGCTCCGACGTCGAAGAAGTGCACGCGCTGGGGCTCAAGAAGTTCGTCGAAGAAGCCAAATTGCTGTGGAACCTGTCGACCCCGACCCGGCATCCCAATATCGTCAGTGTCCGCAGCTTGTTCGAGGTTCACGGCACAGCTTACATGGTGATGGACTTCGAAGACGGGGTGTCCTTGTCGAAGCTGCTCAAGGAAGGCCGGCGGTTCAACGAACGAAGTCTGTGGAACATCGTCCAGCCGATTGCCGAGGGCCTTGATCGCGCGCATCGGGTCGGTGTTCTCCACCGCGACATCAAGCCGCCGAACATCCTGATCACTAACGACAATCGCCCGGTGCTGATCGATTTCGGATCCGCGCGGTTCGAAGCGGCGGAAGCGACCAGCACGACGGTGACGTTCCACACGCCGCCTTATGCCGCGATCGAGCAATATGTGAAAACCTATCCGCAGGGTCCGTGGACCGACGTCTATGCGCTGGGCGTGGTGTTGTACGAATGCGTGACCGGCGAGAAGCCGCCCGAAGTGCTCGAGCGGATGCATGGCGGGCTCGGCAAGCCGCTGGCCGAGGGCAATTGGCCAGGGTTCAGCAAACGCTTCCTGCAAGCGATCGATGCGGCGATGATCATCCGCCCCGAGGAACGCCCGCAATCGACCCGCGAATGGCTTGCGCTGTTCGGCAAGACCGACAGCGACGCCGACGTCAGCGCCGACGACGAGCCGACCCGTTTCTTCGCGCATGAAGTCGCCGCCAAGGAAATTGCGCCGGTTCCGCCGGCCGCGGGCCTCGACCCCAAACAGCCGCTCGAAACTCAAGTGCCGTCCGATCCGCGCGATGCCCAGTTCAAGCGCGCCGGTGAGGAGACTGGTGCTTCCAAGCGGGAGAAGAAACCCGCTGAGCCGGTCACGGCCGACGCCGAAGCGGCTGTGGTTGCGCCCGAACTACCAGCGCCGGCGGCCGCTAAGGCGAAGGAGCCGGCCAAGGCCAAGCCTGC
>NZ_JANMLM010000018.1:0-4454 GCF_031372575.1 Sphingomonas sp.
TGGCCGCGCCGATGCGGGTCAGTGCAAGCGCGAACAGCAAGGCAAAGATCACCAGTTGCAACACCTGCCCTTCGGCGGCGGCGGCGACGACGTTGGGCGGGATGATCGATTTGAAGAAGTCCGCAACCTGCGGCACCGGTGTCGACGCCGCTGCGGGATCGAGTGCGGCGAGCCCAGCGCGCAACGCTTCGGCGGCGTTGCCCGGCAACGGGAAGGCGCCCAGCAACAACGTCATCGCCAACGTCCCGAACACCGCCGATGCGGTGCATACAATTACGAACCACGCCACCGAACGCCCGGCGATCCGCCCCGCACTCGCCGCTTCGGCGCCGCGCGCGATCCCCACCACCAGCAGCGCGACGATCAACGGGATGACGGTCATCTTCAGCGCGTCGATCCATAAGCCGCCGACCATGGTTGCCGCCTGCAACGCCGGTTCGCGCAAGCCATCGCCCACTTTCGCCGCGATCGTCCCGATAATCAGCCCGGCGACCAAAGCGAGCAATACCCAAATCGCCCGCGCCCCGGTGATCGGCTTGGCGGCCTGTGCCTCGATTGCCTCGCTCATCGCGGTTTACGGAACTTCATGATGAAGCGGTCGGTCTTGCCGCGGATCGCCGGGTTGAACACCAGCAAGCTATGGTCGTCGGCCGGATTGCGCAGGAAATTACTCTCCGCTTCCAGCTTGAACCCGGCGCGTTTGAAGTCGGCCCTGACCACTGCCGGATCGATGCGATGCAATTTCTCGACCGACACGCGAGGATCGCCGGGGCTTGCGACATGATCGATTACCCCGACCACCGCGCCCGGTTTCATCGCCGCATAGATCGTCTTGAGCCATGCGTCGGGGTCCATTTTGACAACGCCATATTTTGCGCTCTCCCAATAGACGTCGTGATAATCCAGGTTGATCAGCATGAAGTCATAGGTCGACGCGGGCAAGTCGGGCGCTTCGAACGGGCTGACCCGCATCCACGCATTGGGATGAGTCGCCCTGAAGGCGGTGAACTTGTCATAGGCTTTCTGGTCATAAAATTGTTTGGGCTGCCAGATCGACACACGGCCCTTGGGCCCGATGATCGGCGTGATGATTTCCGCCCAGTAAAGGTTGCTGCCGAACGGATCGGAAACCCGCATGCCTGGCTTCAGACCGAGGAATTTGAGCACTTCACCAGGCTTTCGGCTGGCATCGAGTTTGACATTATCTCCACTGCGGTGGGCGCTATCCGCGACCGCTGCGGCGACCATATCCGATTTGCCTGCACTTGAAGCGGGGCTCGTTATCGCCAGCCCCATTCCGATCAAAGCCATCCACCGCATTGCAGCCTCCTTCATTCTCGTCGCCACGCTAGCGCCGGTTGACCTTCTAGGGAACCGCCCTTCATTGTTGGTCGTTCCAGCCGCATGGCCTTCACCCAGCTCGATCCCACGATCCCGCTCCATGTCGTCGATCGCGGCAATGGCACGGCCGTCGCAGTGATCGATTATGGCGCCGAATTTGACCTACTGTGGGTGGTCGGTTTCGATGATGGCGGGGAAATCTGGTGCGTCCCCAATCCGCAGGTCCGATTGCAGGCGAACTGGTCGATGGGGCGGAGCAAGGCGTCTCACGGCCGCAAGGTTACTGCAATCGCCGGTTAAGACATTTGCCAGCGGATCGGCGGCGTGACGACGGTGTCGACGGTCGGCTTGCCATCGGCACCGATCGCCGGTTTGAACTTGGCCCGCTCGCGGATTACCTGGCAGCCCATGGCGTCGAGGCTCGCCACTCCGCTTGATTCAACGACCACACAGTCCATCACCGAACCATCGCGCGCGATCATCAGCAAATATCGCGTAGTCCCGCTCTGGCCAGCATTGACGGCTTCCTCCGGATAATCGTCGGACGTGAAGATGCTCCGCACATCACCTCTCGCATAACTTGCAATGGCTGGCCTGGGTAGTTTCCCATCGACCATTCCCCACTGCGTTCTGAGGTCCGTCATGCAAGTATCGAGCGCTTTTTTGAGTGCTTTCATCGGACCGAGTGCCAAGTTGACGTCCGCATATTTGGTCGCAATCTTCGTTTTTGGACTGCCGATTTCAAGCCCGATCGCCCCACTGGTCATCAGTCGATCGACCAGTGCGTTGGGAAGCACAGTATAGACTCCACGAGTCCCCGGTTTTTTCAGCGGGAATAGCAACCCGGTCGCTTTCTCGGCGCCTCGCCCGTCCTTGGGATCGATAATCGCGGGATACTGCCGCGCTTTAACGGCCTTGCCCGGAAGTTCGAGCATCACCCGCGTCGATTCGCCCAGCGCGCCCGGAACGATGACAATTGCGACATCGCCAAAGCGCCGCTTCGCCTCACAACTGGTCGGCGAATATTGCATGTTCCATTGGCCGGTTGGCTGCAACGGTGCTGCCGCCGCCGGGGCAGATTGAAACGACAGCGCCGACAGCGCGACAAGGGGCGAAATACGCAACATTGCAGCAGCTTGTCGCAAATTCCGGCACCGGGCAAGCACCGGCCCGTTGAGCGCCTGTGCCATCAAAGTCGCACCGCATGCCCAATCTCCGGCGAGCCCGCCGATCCATTCGTCCCGCCATTGTACAAGTCGATATTCGGTGGCTAAACAGGCGCTGCCGAACGACAAAAGGGGGGAGTTCGCCGTGTTGAATATTGCGTATCGTGCTGCGTTCGCAGGCGCGCTTTTCAGTCTTGCCGGTCCGTCGCTCGCCCAGCCGATCGCCGTTTCACCAGTAGCTTCCGATGCGGCAGCGGACGCGCAACCCGTGGTCCAGGTTCCAGCAGCGCCTGCTTCCTACACCTTGCCGGCCTTGTTTGCGGTCGACCTGACCGTGGTCGATGAAGTGTCGTCGAAACTCGCCAAGAGCGGCGATCCGGTCAGGCTTCGTCTTGCCCGCCCAATCTATGTCACGCCTGACCTCGGCCTGCCCGAGGGAACGGTCGTCGAAGGCATGGTGATCCACGCTGCGAAGGGCGGGATGGGCGGCAAATCGGGCGAGTTGCTGATCGCGGCGCAGCGCATCTTGCTCGACAATTCGGTCGCGATTGCGCTTCGATCATTCCAGGTCAACCCGGCGCAAGGTCGCGATAATCAGGGCGTCGCAATGGGCCTGATGATTGCTGGCGGTGCGGTCGGCGGGATTGCCGGGATGCTGATTACCGGGGGCTCGGCACGCGTTGCAGCCGGAACCAACGCGTCGGCAAAAACCCGCAGCGCCACCGAATTGCCCGCATCCCTGCTCGTCAAATTGCCGCGCCAGGATCCGCTTTACACCTCACCAATGCCGGTTCCGGCCTTCACCACCCAAGGAAATTGATCATGAAGAAAATTGCCCTCGCTCTGTGCCTGTCGTCGCTCGTCACGTTGCCCGCAACCGCCGTCGCGCGTGACCAGGCAGCGCCGATCGTCTTGCCCAAGCCGACCCCCGGCAAGGGCCAGATCGTTATCTTCCGCCCCAGCTCGATGGGCTTCGCAATTAAGTGCACCGTCCGCGAGAATGGTGCGATGATCGGCCGCGTCGGCGCTGGCAAATATTATGTGGTCGAGGTCGAGCCCGGCGTGCACACGTTGACCGCCAAGTCGGAGGCGACCGATACCGTCACCGTCCAGGTCGAACCCGATGAGACCAGCTTCGTGAAGTGCAACATCGCCATGGGCATGATGGTCGGACGTCCCAACCTCGCGCCCGCAGCGGCCGCTGATTTCACCAGCGTGTCGGGCAAGGTGACGCCGATGGATAGCGCCAAGATCGCTGGGGAGATCGCCAAGGATCGTGAGCAGCTGGCGGCCAAGGCAGTCAAGCCCGCAGGCTAAGCGACACCACAAGTTTTCGGATTGACGAATGGGGCTGGCCGCAGGGCTGGCCCCTTTTTTTTCTGGGCACGACCTGTTGTTTCGGCACGACGAAATCTTGCTGACCGACGCATCGCTCCGCTGCCTCGCGCGTTTGGATGGCATCTGTAACGCTTATCAGGAGAACGCGCATGTTAGGCACCGACGACAACACGACGATCCTTAAAACCCTTACCTCGACTCTCAACGACAGCGTCAACGGCTATCGCGAGGCTGCCGAACATGCCGAGGGCAGCCAGTTCCAGCAGATCTTCCGCGACAATGCGGCTGAGCGTGAGCGCGTTGCGGGCGAGTTGGCGGGCGAAGTTGGTCGCTTGGGCGGAACCCCCGACGAGGACGGCACTGTCCTTGGCAAGGCCCATCAGGCCTTCCTCGACCTGAAGGCGGCTGTTATGGGTCGCGACGACAAGGCGATCGTCAACGAAGTCGAGCGTGGCGAAGATCATATCAAGGCCAAGTTCGAAGCCGCGCTCAAGGACGACAGCCTGTCGCCGCAGAGCCGCACGTTGGTCGAAACCGCCTTCAGTTCGGTCAAGGCGGGCCATGACGAAATGAGCAACCTCAAGCACAACCTCGACGCGTAAGGAGCGA
>NZ_JANMLM010000064.1:0-8746 GCF_031372575.1 Sphingomonas sp.
CCGGAGACGACGCGCAACAGTCGGTGACCTATTTCTTGCGGAGCAGGATCATGATCGCCTCACGGTCGATCCCGCCGATCGCCCAGGCAACCGCAAAATAGACTAGCGCGCCGGTTCCGACCAATGCGCCGAGCCCGATGATCCGATCGACGATGCTGCCGAAGAACATCCCGCCGATGGCGCGGTTGATGGCGTAGAGCGCGGCCCCCATTGCGGCGGCGGCGATGAATTGGCGAATGACTCGGCTAACCAGCCAGGCGGGCATCCGAAAGTGGCCGCGATAATAGAGAATCCCGAACAGCAGGCCGAAATTGATCCACGCGCTGGCCGAGGTGACGGTCGCGAGTGCGTAAATCCCCATCACCGGGATCAGCAGGAAATTGGCGACCACCCCAAGGCCAAGCACGCTCATCGCGATTCGGACCGGGGTCTTGACGTCCTTGCGCGCATAGAACGCCGGGGTCAGCACCTTGACCAGCACGTAGGCGGGCAGGCCGGTGACGAGGATGGCGAGGATGTTGCCGGTGATGCGCGCGCTTTCGACGCTATATTCGCCGCCCTGGTAGAGCGCGCCGATGATCGGCCCTGCAGCCACCGCCAGCGCGAGCGTCGCGGGGAGGGTGAGCAGCATCGACAGGTCGAACGCGCGGGCCTGGACGTCGGCGGCCTCGACCTCGTCATCGCGGGCGATCGCCTGGCTGATCGACGGCAGGATCGCGACCCCAAGCGCGGTGCCGATGATCGACAGCGGCAATTGGTTGAGACGGTCGGCATAGCTCAAATTGGTCAGCGCGCCTTCGCCCAGGCGGGTCGAGAAATAAGCGTAGAATAATTGGCTGATCTGATAGACGCCGGCGGCGATCGTGGCGGGCAGGATCAGCACCACCAGTTCGCGCACGGCAGGCGTCATGCGCGGGCGACCGAAGCGGAGCCGCACCCCGGCGCGGCGAACCGCGATCCAGCACAATGCGAACTGGAAGATGCCGCCGACCAGCACCGCGATCGACATCAGGCGGACGGTCTCGATCTTGTCGGGCGGCGAGACCAGAAGCGCGACAATCAGCGCGACGTTGAGCAAGGCCGGGGCGAAGGCCGCGATGGCGAATTTGGTGAGCGAGTTGAGCACGCCCGAGAGCAAGGCGACGAGGCTGATGAATAGCAGGTACGGGAAGGTCCAGCGGGTCAGTTCGGTCGCCAGCTCAAGCTTTCCCGGCACCTTCTGATATTCGCCGGCAACCAGCACCATGATCCCGGGCATGAAGATTTCAAACACGATCGTGACCAGCAGCAAGGCGGGCATGAACACCGACAAGATCTCGTTCGAGAAGGCCTCGGCATCCTCATGCCCACCCGATTGCAGGCGGCGCGAGAACAAGGGCACGAACCCCGCCGAGAATGCCCCTTCCGCAAACAATCGGCGGAAGATATTGGGCAGCAGGAAGGCGAGGTTGAACGCATCATTGGCATTGCTTGCGCCGAGCATCCGGCTACCGATCATGTCGCGCACAAAGCCGAGTACCCGGCTGACCATGGTCAGCCCGCCGATCGACCCGATCGCCTTGTAGAGATTCATTCCTTGGACGGGGCCGGGTCGGCGGGGCCGCTATCGTCGCTCAGCGCAGGGTCGAACCCGGCCGGCAGCGGGGCGGCGTCGCCCGA
The DNA here is from genome assembly GCF_031372575.1 of Sphingomonas sp. GTDB lineage: Bacteria > Pseudomonadota > Alphaproteobacteria > Sphingomonadales > Sphingomonadaceae > Sphingomicrobium. The sequence continues at coordinate 1,660 of NZ_JANMLM010000064.1, forward strand.
TCCATTGGGGAGCGCAGTTTCGGCTTGTGCTTCCATCTGGGCGACGAACGCGCGGCCGAAATCGATCGGCTCGAGCAGCAGTGGCGGGAAGCCGGCGTTCTGCACCGCCTCGGCGACCACCTGGCGAGCGAACGGGAAAATCAACTGCGGCGCATCGACCAGCATGAAGGGCGCCAAAGCCTCATCGGGGAAATTGCGCAGCCCGAATAGTCCGGCATAGCTCAGGTCGACGAGGAAGTGCGGGCCCTGGTCGGACTTGGCCGAAACATTGATCCGCAGCGTCACTTCATGAACTTCGTCGGCGATACGCTCGACGTTGATGTTGAACTGGACGTCGACCTGTGGCTGGACCTGCCACTGGAAAACATTCGGCGCATTGGGGCTCTCGACCGATAAATCCTTGATATATTGAGCAATCGCGGTGGCTTGGGGCTCGCCGTCGGGTCCGGGCTCCTGGGTGGGGATGATCGGGGTCTCGTCGGCCATGAAATCAAGTCCTTATAGTCAGCTGGTTGGGCGGTTGCACGCGCTCGATACGGTGCAAAAAAGAGGTGCCGCGCGCCTAGCAGCCGCGCTTTTCGGGCGCAATGGCGCACGGCATGATGGAGCGCCCTTTGAATCCGGGCGTTAAGCGTCTTATGTTAGGACTCCAAAGGAACGGATCCGAATCTTGACCGCAATTGTCATTCTTGCCCTCGTCGCCTTGTTTGTCGGCCTTCGCTTATATTCGGTGCTCGGTGAGCGCACCGGTCATGAGCAGCCGATCCTCAAACCCGCCGACCCCGATAATCGGGTCGAACAACCCAAGGTCGCCGCTGCTCGCGAGGCCGGTGCGATCACCGATAATGGTGATTTGGCCTATCTGCCGACCGCCGGGCCGGGGGTCAGGCAGATTTTGTCGGCCGATCCTTCATTCGATGTCGCGCGCTTCCTCGAAGGGGCGAGCGCAGCCTATCGGATGATCCTCGAGGCGTATTGGAAGGGCGAGCTCGATACGATCCGTCCGCATACCGACAGCCATGTCTACGACAGCTTTGCCGGTGCGGTGAAGCAGCGCGAGGCCGATGGACAGACGCTCGATAACCGGCTGGTCGCGATCGATCCGCCGGTAATCGTCGAGGCCGGGATGGAGCAAGGCGCAGCCGAGGTCACGGTGCGGTTCGAAGCCGATATAGCCGCCGTCACCCGCAACAAGGATGGCGAGGTAGTTGCCGGATCGATGAGCGATGCGGTCCAGACCCGCGAGCGCTGGACGTTCCGCCGCGATCTGAAATCGCGCGATCCCAACTGGCTGCTGATCGAGACCGACGAAGAAGAATGAGGCTGTTCCCGCGCGCGTTCGGCTTGGCCGCTGCGCTCTTGCTCGCCGGTTGCGCTACCCAGCGGCCCGCACCGCCGCCGGTCAATCTGCCGCCGTCAGTCCAGCCGGTCCCGGTTCCGGTGCCTGCGCCGCCATCCAATGCTGCTGCGGCGGGCATCATCGCCGAGCCGCCGCGAGCGATTGATGCCGCCACTGCCGAGCGCGCGCTGGCCGCCTTTCGATTATCGTGCCCGGTATTGGTCAAGCGGGTCGATTCGTCGGGCCTGACCCAAGCGGCGGATTGGGCCCCGTTATGCGCCGAGGCTGCACGCCTTACGCAGGGAAGCGCTGTATCGTTCTTCCAGACGCGCTTCGCCTGGCTTCGTGTCGGTGACGGCAAGGCCTTTTCGACCGGCTATTTCGAGCCCGAGATTCGCGGCAGCCGCACCCGCCAGCCGGGTTATGAAGTGCCGGTCTACGGGCTTCCGACCGACCTCGTGAAATGCACCAGTGCCGACGGCGTCAGCGGGCGCGGGATGATCGATCCGACCGGGCAATGCGTTGCTTACCCCGACCGCGCGGCGATCGAAGATGGCGCGATTGCGGGGCGCGGCTTGGAGATTGCGTGGGCCGCCGACCCGGTCGAGCTGTTCTTCCTCGAAGTGCAGGGATCGGGGCGGCTTGCCTTGCCCGATGGCGGGGTGATGCGGATCGGTTATGCGGGGCAAAATGGCCGCGATTATGTCGCGATCGGTCGGCTGCTCCGCCAGCGCAATCTGCTGCCCACCGGCGGCGCGACGATGGCCGGGATTGTCGAGTGGATTCGCGCTCATCCGGTCGAGGGCAAGGCGCTGATGCGCGAAAATCCAAGCTACGTCTTCTTTAGGGAAGTGGTTGGTGCGGGCCCGCTCGGATCGCTCGGCTTGCCGGTGACGGCGCGGGCGTCGATTGCGGCCGATCCGAAATTCATACCGCTCGGCGCGCCAGTATTGCTCGAGCTCGACCGGCCCGAAGCCAATGGATTATGGATCGCGCAGGACGTCGGCGGAGCGATCAAGGGCGCCAATCGGGTCGATACCTTCTGGGGGGCCGGGGCCGCCGCCAAAGCCATCGCCGGCGGAATGAGCGCATCGGGCCGTGCCTGGGTGCTGGTGCCGCGCGGTATAAATGTGCAAGCATTGAGCGGTGCGCATCCTAACCCCTGACGAAGCCGATCTGTGGGCCAAGGTAACCGCGTCGATCCGGCCGCTATCGCGCACGCCGATCGCGCAGGAAAAGGCCGCCGCGTTGCCGCCCGAGACAAGGGCGGCAGCGGCTCCGGCAAAGCCAATAGCGACGGCTCCGCCGCCACGCCGGGTCCCTCCTCCACCGCCACCGCGTCGGGTGATTCAGAACACGCTTGATGGTGGGTGGGATCGGCGATTGAAGGGTGGCACGGTCGAGCCTGACCGAATTCTCGACCTGCACGGTCATAATCTCGACCAGGCGTGGGAGGCGATCGACCGCAGCCTGGAAACCGCGATTCAGCGCGGTGAGCGGGTGTTGCTGTTGATTACCGGCCACGCGCGGGCAGGCGATCCGCCGGTCGAGCGCGGCCGGATCCGTGCGGCAGTTAACGATTGGCTGACGGTGTCGCGCCATTCGAGCCGGATCGCTGCGGTTCGCCAGGCGCATCGTCGCCACGGCGGGGGCGGCAGCCTGTACCTGATTTTGCGGCGTTAACCTTCCCGCTCGACGCAATTTTAACCCCGACCGTTTAATCGCATCGCTGTGGACGGCGGGGTAGACCGCCCAGGATCGAAAGTTTCGGCGCGGTAAATGAACGACGGCAATGCCCAGAAATTCAGCAACGTCCTCCTGTCCGGTGCGGCAGGGGTAGCCTCGTTCGTGTTTTCGCTGGTCGCTTTTCTCTACATTACCGAACTCGACACGCAGATCGTCGCTTCGCTTGTCGCCGGGACGTTTTGTTTGCTGATCAGCTACGTCGCCTCGGAGCGACCGAACAGCGAGAGCGCCCGATCACTGACCGCGCTGGCCGAGCGCCTGCTCGCCGTGGAAGAAGGCGACCTGACCTCGCCCGCCCCCGCGATTCTGCGCGAATCGAACCCCAAGCTCGCGGCCGCCGTCGATACCTTGTTCGAAGAAGTTCGGGCGTCGATCGAAAATGCCCACGCGCTGGGGATGTACGATCCGGTAACCTCGCTTCCTAACCGTCTCCATTTCCGGTCCGAGGCCGACAAGTTGCTGAGCACTGCCAATGGCAGCCGCTCGGCGATGCTGTTTATCGATCTCGACCGGTTCAAGGCTGTCAACGATTGCCTTGGCCATGCACGCGGCGACCAGTTGCTGGTGATGGTCGCCAACCGCCTGCGGGTCGTGGTGACAGCCGAAATCGGTGACAGCCAACTGCCTCGACCGCTACTCGCACGTCTCGCGGGCGATGAATTCACAATGTTCTTCCCGCAGATCGAAGGGCTCGCCGAGATCGAGATGATCGCCCGGCGTATCGCGCTGGCAGTGTCCGAATCGTTCGAGCTTCAGGGCCACAGCATCGATATCGGGGCGTCGATCGGGGTCGCGGTGTCACCCGATCATGGCTCGACCGTTGAATCTTTGATGCGCGCCGCCGATCTTGCAATGTATCGTGCCAAGGCTCGTGGCGGCGGGCAGCATTGCCTGTTCAGCGACGAATTGGCTAAGGAGCATCAGCTCCGCATTGAAACCGAAAACGCGCTTACCGATGTCGTCCCGCGCGGCCAGTTGCGGCTCGTGCTGCAGCCACAGATGAGCCTGACGACGGGCGAGACCACTGGCGTCGAGGCGTTGCTCCGCTGGCTTCACCCGCGTGACGGGGTACGGGCGCCGTCGACCTTCATCTCGATTGCCGAACAGACCGGCATGATCGGCGAGATTGGCGATTGGGTGATGGACCAGGTCGCGCTGATCCTGAGCGGCTGGCGTCGCCAGGGGATCGATCGCCGCCTGGCGTTCAACATCAGCCCGCGCCAGCTCGATCGGATCGATTTTTTCACCCGTCTGCGCCACGCCTTCGCCGCACAGGACGTGCCGCTATCGATGGTCGAACTCGAATTCACCGAGACCGCCGCAATGCAGTGCAGCGAGCATGAATTGGCCGAGATCGCCGCACTCCGCGCCGAGGGCGCATCGATCGCAATCGACGATTTCGGCACCGGTTATTCGAACCTGGCGCGGCTGCGCTCGATGCCGCTCGACCGGGTCAAGCTGGACCAGCAACTGATCGCCGATATCGAGACCAGCGAAAAAGCGCGGGTCGTCGTTCAGGCTGTTGTCCATCTGATCAAGGGCATCGATTGCGAGATCGTGGCCGAATCGGTCGAGAATAGCGCGCAGGCCGACATCCTCCGCGCGATGGGCTGCGACACGGTCCAGGGCTATGTCTTCGCCGAGCCAATGTATGAAGATGATTTCGAAGCTTGGATCAGCAATGCTGACGGTCGCCGTTCGGTCGCTTAGGTTAGAGCCCGCTCGATCACCCGCTGATAGATGTTCGCCAGCGTCTCGATATCCGCCACCGCCGCCGACTCGCCTACCTTGTGCATGCTCGCATTGGGCAGGCCGAAATCGACCACCGGACAAAGCGCGATCAGGAAGCGGCCGTCAGATGTGCCGCCGCCGGTCGAAAGCGCCGGCTTGATCCCGGTTTCATCCTCGATTGCCGAAACGACCAGGTCGTAAAGTTGACCGGGCGGGGTTAGGAAAGCCTCGCCGCTGATCTTTGCGACGACGCTCGCGCCGGGTGCTTCGCGTTCGACCACAGCCTCGACCATCCGCACCAGGTCGGCGCCGCGCTGCAAATTATTGAAGCGGATGTTTAGCCGCGCAGTCGCGCCGCCGGGGATGAGATTAGTCGCGCCGGGCGGACAGCCGATGTCGGTGAATTCCAGGTTCGACGGCGGGAAGCTGGCATTGCCTTCGTCGAGCACCAATGCGTCGAGCGCGGCGACGATTCGCGCCAGCTTCCCGATCGGATTGTCGGCGCGGTGCGGGTAAGCGACATGCCCTTGTGTACCCGGGACGGTGATCCACAAATTGACCGACCCGCGCCGACCGATCTTGATCGTGTCGCCAAGCGCCGCCTCGCTGGTCGGCTCGCCGATCAGGATCATGTCGGGTTTGAGCGCATGTTCGGCCAGCCAGTCGATGATCGCCGGGGTGCCGAACATTGCCGGGCCTTCCTCGTCGCCGGTGATCAGGAAAGACAGCGTGCCGCGATGCTCGGGAACCCGGCTCGCGGCGGCGGCAAAGGCGGCGATTGCGCTCTTCATGTCGTTTGCCCCGCGCCCGATTAGCCGTCCGCCCTCGATCAATGGCGCAAACGGATCGCTCGCCCAGCCGTCGCCCGGCGGGACCACGTCGAGATGACCGGCGAACCCGAAATGCGGGCTCCCGCTGCCGCGGATCGCGACCAGATTCTCGACCGGGCCGTCAGGCGCTTCGCCAGTGACGAACCGATGCACGTCGAACCCGAGCGGCAGCAACGCTTCCTCGAGCTGGTCGAACACCCGGCTTCCGGCAGGCGTGATGCTCGGGCAGGCGATCAGCCGCTTGGCCAATTCAATCGGATCGATCATGGTCATGGGCGCTGGACTAGCAAGGAGCGGGCCGTGCCGAAAGTCGATCTTTCACGCATCGAGGAAACCAATGCAACCGGCTATCCCGAGCCCTATGCCAGCGATGTCGCGGCGCGGCGCTATCGCCGGGTCGGCGCGGCGAGTGGACTGACTCGGTTGGGGATGTCCCAGTGCACCCTCGAACCCGGCGGCTGGTCGAGCCAGCGGCATTGGCATGAAGGAATCGACGAAATCGTGATCATGCTCGACGGTGACGCCGTGCTGGTTGAAGATGACGGCGAGACGATGCTGCGCCCCGGCGATATCGCGACCTTCGCGGCGGACGTCGCCAACGGTCATCATCTGATCAACCGCTCGGACATGCCCTGCACCTTCGTCGCGATCGACAATGCGCAAGGCGAGGGCGATTGCCACTATCCCGACGTCGACTTGCGGTGGAACATGGGCAAGGAACACTACACTCGGAAGGACGGCGGCGCGGTTTAGGCCTTTGTCTCGCCCTCATATTGTTCGATCACCCACGGTTCGTCCTGCGCCATCTCGATCCATTCGACCACGTCGCCGCGGTGGAGGACGGCTTCCATGTACGCGGCGGCGAACGGCGGGATCTTGACGCCATAGGTTACAAAACGTGTGACGACGGGGGCGAACATGATGTCTGCCGCGCACCAGGTACCGAACAGATAGTCGCCGCCGGTGGCGAAGCGCGCGCGGGCTTGGGCCCACAGGTTGAGGATGCGAATGATCTCGGCTTCGACTTCGGGGGACAGCACGGTTTCACCGTAATTGCGACGGACGTTCATCGGCAACTCGCGGCGGAGGTTGGAAAATCCCGAATGCATCTCGGCGGCCATCGATCGCGCCATGCCGCGCGCGCTTTCGTCTTCGGGCCAATATTTTTCGCGGCCTACGCGGTCGGCAAGGAATTCAATGATCGCCAAACTGTCCCAGACGACACAATCGCCGTCCCACAGGATCGGTACCTTGCCGAGAGAGGGAGCAAACTCGTCGCCTTCGCGGTGCTTCTCCCACTCCTCGCCGAACAGCGGCACCACCAATTCTTCGAACTCAAGTCCCGATTGCTTGCACGCCAGCCAGCCGCGCATCGACCAGCTGGAATAAGCGCGATTGCCGATGATCAGTTTCAGGATGTCACGGCCTCCAAAATCGCGGT
>NZ_JANMLM010000022.1:0-3233 GCF_031372575.1 Sphingomonas sp.
CCGAGCATGTTGCGGTGATTGTCGCCGCTGCGGGGAGCCGGCGGATTGCGGCGATCGCCTGCACCCATACCCACCGCGACCACAGCCCCGCCGCGCGCCTGCTCAAGGAGGCGACCGGCGCCCCCATCATCGGTTGCGCGGCGCTGGCGCTGGAAACGGTCGGCCCGCGTGCCGATGCGAGTTTCGACGGTAACTATATGCCCGACCGAGTGTTGACCGACGCCGAGGCAATCACCTTCGGCGGCGGCGAGACGCTGACCGCCATCGCCACCCCCGGTCACACCTCGAACCACCTGTGCTACTCCTACAATGGCGCGCTCTTCACGGGCGACCACGTGATGGGCTGGTCGACCACCGTGGTGGTCCCGCCCGATGGCGACATGGGGTTGTTCATGGCCAGCCTCGACAAGCTGCGCCAACGCGACGATCGCGTCTTTTACCCCGCGCACGGCGCGCCGGTGACCAACCCGCAGCAATTTTTGCGCGGGCTGATCGGCCACCGCATGCAGCGCGAGAAGCAGATTGTCCGACTGGTTGGGGAGGGCAAGCATTTCATCCCCGACATCGTCGCCAGCGCTTACCCCGGGCTCGACCCGCGCCTGATCCCCGCGGCTGGCGGATCGGTGTGGGCGCATTTGATGGACCTTGAACGGCGCGGGCTGGTTGTATCGAACGGAGAGACATGGACGATCCCCCGTTGATCAAACGCGATGACCGCAAATTGCTGATCGGCCTCGCGGTCGCTCTGTTGCTGTTGCTCGGCTGGTTCGGGTGGCAGCGGCACAAGGCGCAGCAGGACGAATATCAGACCAGCCTCGGCCTTGCCCGCGTGCTGTCGGTGACCTTCCAGGCGCGCGACAAGCTCGAGGTCGGGCGGGTCGATGGCGCGCTCGATGTAACCACGGTCGATCCCGGCCTGTTCCGCTTCCTCCGCTCGGCGCAGAAGGCGACCTTGCCTTATTCGGTGGCCTACCAGCTCGACCTCAGCCAGCTCGACACCAAGGATTATCGCTGGGATGCCGACAAGCGGGTGCTCCGGGTAACCATCCCTGACGTCGCCGCCACCGCGCCGAATATCGACGAGACCAGGCGCAAGACGCTCGCCACCGACGGTATGTTCATCACCCGCGAAGCGTTCGACAATCTCAACCGCCGCGCGGCGCTGCTCGCCACCCGCGCCGCCTCGGCCGAAGCGCAGAAGCCCGAGCATCTCAACGCGGCGCGCGCCAATGCCCGCAAGGCGGTGGCGAACCTGCTCAAGACGCCGCTCTCGGTCGCGGGGCTTGGCGATGTGACGGTCGAGGTTGCCTTCCCCTTTGACGCGGTGCGGTCGAACGAGCAATGGGATGTCGGCCCGTCGATCGCCGAAGTGCTGGCGCAAAAACAGGCCAAGAATTAAGTCGGAGAATTGCCGTGACTGCCCAACCCACCAGCCTCAAAGGTCTCGACCTGCTCGCCGAAATTGCGCGCTTGAAGCAGGAGCGCAACGCGGTCATCCTGGCCCATTATTACCAGAAGCCCGAGATTCAGGACCTCGCCGATTTCGTCGGTGACAGCCTCGATCTGTCGCGCAAGGCGGCGGCGACCGATGCCGACGTCATCGCCTTTTGCGGGGTGCGCTTCATGGCCGAAACCGCGAAGATCCTAAGCCCCGAGAAGATCGTCATCCTGCCCGACATGGACGCCGGCTGCAGCTTGGAAGACAGCTGCCCGCCCGACCAGTTCAAGGCTTTCCGCGAGGCGCATCCCGACCATATCGCGTTGACCTACATCAATTGCTCGGCGGAGGTGAAAGCGCTCAGCGACATCATCGTCACCTCCTCATCGGCCGAAGCAATCCTCAGCCAGATCCCCAAGGACCAGAAGATCATCTTCGGCCCCGACCGGCATCTGGGCGGGTATCTCGCGCGGCGGTTCGATCGCGAAATGCTGCTGTGGCCGGGGATCTGCATCGTCCACCAGGCTTTTTCGGAAACCGAGTTGCTCAAATTGAAGGCGCAATATCCCGGCGCCCCGGTCGCGGCGCACCCCGAATGCCCGCCGCACATCATCGACCATGCCGACATGGTCGGATCGACCAGCGCTATCCTCAAGTTTGCGGTCGAGAGCCCGGCGCAAGTGATCCTGGTCGCGACCGAGCCGCACATCATCCACCAGATGGAAAAAGCCGCGCCGCACAAGACGTTCATCGGCACGCCCGGCGGCGACGGCAATTGCAACTGCAACATGTGCCCGTACATGGCGCTCAATACGCTCGAGAAACTCTACGTCGCGCTGCGCGATTTGAAGCCGCAGATCGCGATGAGCACCACCTTGATGGACGCCGCGCGGGTGCCGCTGCAGCGGATGCTCGACATGGCTGGGCATACGGTCGGGCAGGGCGATGTCGGACGACCCAAACTAAGCGGCGACTAGTCGCTTAGCGCCGCCTGCGTCCCCGATTGCTATCGACCGTATCGAACTGCAGGATCGCGGTGCCGGTCTGGCCGAGCGGAACGACAGCCGTGCCAAACACTTCGCGATAGCCGCCAGTACCGATTGCAACGCCCAGTTCGCCTTCGACCCGGCGCGGTTCGGACACGCCAGCACCGTCGCGCCGCGCCGCTGCTTCGTCGAGAATCTTTTGAATTTCGACCGGGCTCAGCCGATGGGCATCGCCAATCGCGGCGCGCGGTGCATCGGCAGCCAGCGCGGGGGCAGGTAGCGCCATTGCAGCAATCAATATCGTCGCTCGAAACCGCATCATACCTCACTAACCAATTGGCACGGCATAGCGCATCGCAATCGGCTTTGCACAGGAAAGCGGCTTAGCGTCGCGCGTTCACGTTCACCGTCCCCGTCCCCGGGTGATGCTTGTCGAGGTGGCGTTTGATGATGCGCAGGTTGCGGGTGTTCGATCGGAAGAAGAAATCGGGCACCGCGCCGATAAACGGGATCATCCCGAGCAGCCAGTCGACCCCGATATTGCCCGCCATCCGCGCCACCGCCGATTTGGGCATGCCGAGGTTGCGCGCTTCCCACGCCAGATACGCGCCGAGCACGGCCGCTGCAGTCGGGCCGACAACGGGGACGAAATCGAGCAATACGTCGAGCCCGACGCCGCGGTTCAGGCCCGGAACGCGGATCAGATTTTCCATCGCCCGTTCGAGTGCCTCGACCCGGGTGCGGACCGATTGCGGGTCACTGCTCAACGCCGGGAAGGGGCGGCGGTCGCTGTCGTTGATGTGCATGCC
>NZ_JANMLM010000040.1:0-4235 GCF_031372575.1 Sphingomonas sp.
TCGAGGCTGAGGCGAAGCGCGCGCCAGCCCATCGCCGGATTCTCGGCCTCGTCCTTGATGTCGGTCAGGTAAGGCAAGGCCTTGTCGCCGCCGATGTCGACCGTGCGGAACACCACCGGCTTGTCGCCGGCCGCATCGAGCACCGATTTGTACAGCCGCTGCTGGCTCTCGCGACCAGGCAATGCGGCCGAGACGAGGAACTGGAATTCGGTGCGGAACAGCCCTATACCGTCGGCGCCCGAGGCTTCGAGCATCGCCGCATCCTCAGCCAGCCCGGCGTTGACCATCAGCGACACATTGACCCCGTCGGTGGTTTCGGCGGGGAGGTCTTTCAGGGCCGCATATTGCGCGCGGCGCTTCTGGCTCATCGCCATACGTTGCTCGAACCCCAGCGCCAGCGGGCGGCTCGGGCGGACGACGACGGTGCCGCTGTCGCCATCGACCAGGATGACGTCGCCCTCGTTGGCGACGTGGCGGATACTGCTCAACTTGCCGACTACCGGAACGCCCATCGCGCGGGCAACGATGGTCATGTGCGCGGTCAGCGATCCTTCTTCGAGCACCACCGCCTTAAGCCGGCGCTTGTCATATTCGAGCAGTTCGGCGGGGCCGAGGTTGCGCGCGATCAGCACGGTATCCTTCTGCAAGCCGGTCTGCGCCGCAGTCCCCATCCGCCCGCTGACGATCCGCATCAGCCGGTTGGACAGATCCTCGAGGTCGTGCATCCGCTCCTTAAGCAGGGGATCGTCAATCTCCTGCATCCGGCTGCGGGTGCGTTGCTGGACCCGCTCGATCGCGGCTTCGGCGGTCAGCCCGCTGTCGATCGCCTCGTTGATGCGCCGCGACCAGCCCTCGTCATAGGCGAACATCTTGTAGGTCTCGAGGATCTCATTGTGCTCGCCCGACGTGCCGAATTCGGCCTCGCGGGTCATGGTGTCGATCTGCTCGCGCATCCGGCGGAAGGCGGTGTAGACCCGGGCGCGCTCGGCCTCGGTATCCTCGGCGACGGTATGTTCGACCATCACGCGGGGCTGGTGAAACACCGCCACGCCCTTGGCCATGCCGGTCACCAGTTTGAGCCCGGTCAGCCGCTGCGCGCCGGCAGGGCGCTGGGTCGAGCGGCTGCCGTCGGACAGGCGCGCGCTCGCGATCAACTCGGACAGGACCATCGCGACGGTCTGCAGCGCCTCGATCTCGACCTCTTCGTAACAGCGCGGATCGGCATGCTGGACCGCGAGCACCCCGATCGAATTTTCACGATGGACGATCGGCACCCCGGCGAAACTGTGGAAGCTCTCCTCGCCGGTCTCGGGGCGGTAAGCGAAGGCGGGGTGGTTATTGGCCTCGTCGAGATTGAGGATCCGCCCCTCGGCGGCGATCGTCCCGACCAGCCCTTCTCCGGGCGACAGGCGGGTGACATGGACTGCTGCCTTGTTGAGCCCGTGAGTGGCGAACAATTCGAGCTTGCCATCGCGCTGGACGTAGATCGAGCAAACCTCGCTTTTCATCGCCTCGGCGATCAGGTCGACGACATGGTCGAGCTTGCCCTGCGGGCTCGACCGACGGGCCATCAGCTCGTGCAGGCCGACGATGATCTCGCGCGAGGCAATGGCGGCGGTAAGCGGCATAGCCATTCGCTAGCAGGCGGAAGCGCACGAAGACAATCGCGTCCGGAACATTGCCGACAAAAGTGCCGCAAAATGTCGGGTTTGTATCCGAAACGGAGCCGACAAATTGGGCGATTCGTCAATCCCCGGACGTTCTTGTCCCGATCCTGCCGGAACGCGGGAAAGATTTGACATCAGGGAATTTTTCGATGGCTCGAACGACGATAATGCGCGCCCAGGTGGACGCCGCGAACGCCATGCTGGATCGGATTCGGATTGGCATCGACACGTATAAGGGGGATCCATCGGCTTATCCCCTGTCACTCGATGTGGCGCGACTGGCAGCAGTGCTCAGAATTCATTTCTCGATTGCCGACCGCAATCTCTACCCGTTTCTGATTGCATCGGGATCGCCAGAGACGGCGGCGCTGGCGCGCGACTTCCAGCGCGAGATTTGCACCTTGGCGACGCGCTTCGAACGCTTCAGCCAGCGCTGGCAGTCGAGCAGCGCGATCGCCAGCAACGTCACCTTGTTCCGCAGCGAGGCGGCGGTCATGATCATGGCCCTCCGCCGCCGCCTCCGCCGCGAGACAAGCGACCTGTTCCCGATCGCCGACGCCCTTGCGGAAGCGCTAGATGCTGACTGGCTAGGTGGTCGGGCGGTCGCGTTTTAGGCTTTAGCCGCGACTCTCAAGCGCCGCCGCTGCCTCGTCGACCAGTTCGGCGATGATCTCGGCCACCGGCTCCTCGCGCTTGACCATGCCGACCGATTGCCCGGCCATGACCGATCCGCTCTCGACATCGCCGTCGATCACCGCGCGCTTGAGCGCCCCGGCCCAATAATGTTCGATCTGCAACTGCGCCTCGCCCATCTCGATCTCGCCCGCGTCGAGGCGTCCGGCGACCTCAACCTGCTTGGCGGCGAAGTTGGTCATTCCCTGATTCTTGAGCGCGCGCACCGGGATCACCGGCAGGCGCGGGTCGATCTGGACGCTGGGAATCGCATCGCGGGCCGAGGCGCGGAGGAACGCCTTCTTGAAATTGGCATGGGCGATGCATTCGGTGGCGCAGACGAAGCGGGTGCCCAGCTGGACCCCGACCGCGCCCATTTCGAGATAGGCCGCAATCGCCTCGCCGCGCCCGATCCCGCCCGCGACGAACACCGGAATGTCCTTGGCGACCTCAGGGAGGATTTCTTGCGCCAGCACGCTGGTCGAGACCGGACCGATGTGGCCACCGGCCTCCATCCCCTCGATCACCAATGCGTCGGCACCCGAGCGAATCAGCTTCTTGGCCAGCGCGAGCGCTGGGGCGAAGGCGATCAATTTGGCGCCATTGCCCTTGATCCGGTCGATCGCCCCGCTCGGCGGTAAGCCGCCGGCGAGCACGACATGGGTCACCTGATGCTTGGCGCAGACGTCGATCAATTCGCTGATCATCGGGTGCATGGTGATCAGATTGACTCCGAACGGCCGCGTGGTGCGCTTCTTGGTCTCGGCGATTTCGGTGTCGAGCAAATCGGGGGTCATTGCCCCGCACGCGATCACGCCGAACCCGCCCGCATTGGAGATAGCGGAGACGAGGTCGCGCTCCGAAATCCAGCTCATCGCGCCGCCCAGGATGGCGTATTCGCAGCCGAGGAATTCGGTCCCGCGGTGCATCAAGTCACGCAGCCGCGCCCCGCCCTGGCCGCCGCCGTGCATCGCGCGAGGCTCCGCAATCATTCCTTCGCCGCTCATCTGGTCATCCCTGTTGATCGAGCCCGAAGGCGGTGTGGAGCAGGCGGACGGCGAGTTCCATCTCATCCTCCCGGATCAGGACGCTGACCTTGATCTCGCTGGTCGTAACCGCCAGCAAATTGATTCGGCGCGCGGCGAGCGTGTCGAACATCGCCGCCGACAGCGCCGGGTTGGAGCGGATTCCGACGCCAACGATGCTGACCTTGGCGACCGCATCGTCGGTCAGCATCTCGGTAAAGCCGATCGCCTCGCGCTGGATTTCCATCACCGCCGCCGCTTGGGCGAGGCTGGCGCGCGGGACGGTGAAGGTCAGGTCGCTGATCGGCTGGCCCGCAGTCGCCGCATGGACGATCATGTCGACCGAAATCCCCGCCGCGCTCAGCGGATGCATGATCGCCGCGACCGTTCCCGGCCGGTCGGCGATGCCGGTCAGTGTGATCCGCCCCTCGTTGCGGTCCGAGGCGATCCCGGCGATGGCGTTACGTTCCATATCAGCTCCCAATTCGGCGACGATTTCGGTCCCCGGCAGATCCTCGAACGCCGATAGCACGCGCAAGGGCATCTTCTCACGCATGGCGAGCCCGACGCTGCGCACCTGAAGCACTTTCGACCCCACGCCCGCCAATTCGAGCATTTCCTCGAACGTCACCTGATCGAGTTTTCGCGCGCGCGGGACGATGCGGGGATCGGTGGTGTAGACCCCGTCGACGTCGGTGTAGATGTCGAAACGGTCGGCATTGAGCCCCGCCGCGATGGCGACCGCGCTGGTATCCGATCCGCCGCGGCCCAGCGTTGCCACCCGGCCATCCTCGCTGACCCCCTGGAAACCCGGAATGACCGCGACTGTCCCTGCCTTTAGCGCCTCATCGAGCGTCGCGGACTCGATCTT
>NZ_JANMLM010000066.1:0-7945 GCF_031372575.1 Sphingomonas sp.
CGTTGGGAAAGGGCCGGACTGTGATCGTCGCCGACGCCGATCTGCTCAATCAGGAAGAAGTTACGCGCCGCTTGGGTCGCAAGGTCGACAATGTCGCACTTGTCGGAATGCAGTTGGACCTGTTGCTTGGTCGCTCACCCAAGTGAGTCGTTGCCGATTCGCCGCACCCACAAGCTTATCCACAGGGTTGTCCCGCCCAAACTGAGTAGAACAAACACAGAATAGATTTGCCTTGTCTGTGCTCTTTCCCCAGAGCAGACAGGCATCGGGCATGAAATCCCACGAAATGGCATGAAAATCCATTGTATCCCGTCCGTGCTTGGGTTACCAACAGGATTGGCACGGGGCGATTCCTCACCTTGAAGTGATGGGCGCGAAGCGGGTGACGATGTCGCACGCTTCGTGAATAGAGGAAGCTTGCGCGCCGCAGGAGTGGGATGTGGCGCTAGAGCATCTGTTTCAGGGCAGTGCTTTGAACGCGGTCGACGCGAAGGGTCGCGTGTCCGTGCCAGCCTTCCTGCGCCAAGTGATCGAACGCCGCGGCGACGCCCGGAATATCGTCCTTGCCAAGCATGACGCGTTCAAGGCGCTGTCCGCCTACGACCCCGCTTATGCCGCGCTCAAGCATGCCAAGCTCGAGCGGCTGGCCGAGAAGACCGAAACCGACCCTGCCGCCGAACTGGAACATGCCCGCCGCACGATGATGGCGTTCGGCGCGACCGAGGAAGTGCCGTACGACAGTTCGGGCCGGGTGCTGCTGCCGCCGATGATGCGCGCCAAGGGCGGGATCGAGGAACTGGCGCTGTTCATCGGGGTCGGCGAGACGTTCCAGATATGGAACCCCAAATTGTTCCTGGCCGATCCGAACATTGCCGACGACATGAAGGATATTGCGCGCTTCCGGCTCGACGAGCGGGGCGTTTCGCTATGAGTGCGGCCGCCGTTGCCCCGGCACCGCACTTGCCGGTGCTGATCGACGAGGTCCTCGCGGGGCTCGCCGTCCAGGCCGGCGAAACCCACGTCGACGGCACGTTTGGTGCTGGCGGCTATACGCGTGCCCTGCTCGAAGCGGGCGCGGGTCGCGTAATTGCGTTCGATCGCGATCCTGATGCGATTGCCGAGGGGCCGTCGCTGGTGCCCGACGCCGTCAGCACTGGGCGCCTGACCTTGATCCAGGAAAAATTCGGCAAGATGGACCAGGCTTTGATCGAGCGCGATCTTGCGCCGGTCGACGGCGTGACGCTCGATATCGGGGTCAGCTCGATGCAGCTCGACCGCGCCGAACGCGGTTTCGCCTTCAGCAAGGACGGCCCGCTCGACATGCGGATGAGCCAGGCCGGGATGAGCGCCGCCGACTTCGTCAACGAAGCCGACGAGGCGGAAATTGCTCGGGTGCTCAAGGAGTATGGCGAGGAGCCGCGCGCGCGCCGGGTGGCCAGCGCGATCGTCGCCGCTCGCCCGCTGACACGTACCGCCGAACTGGCCGCCGTCGTACGCAAGGCGCTTGGCCATTATCAGGGGATGAAGAGCGATCCGGCGACGCGGACATTCCAGGCGATCCGGATCCATCTCAACGCCGAACTCGACGAGCTCGAGGCCGGGTTGGCCGCCGCCGAGCGCGTGCTTCGCCCCGGCGGACGGCTCGCGGTGGTGACCTTCCACAGCCTCGAGGATCGGATCGTCAAG
Source organism: Sphingomonas sp. (assembly GCF_031372575.1). GTDB lineage: Bacteria > Pseudomonadota > Alphaproteobacteria > Sphingomonadales > Sphingomonadaceae > Sphingomicrobium. Next base: position 1,687 of record NZ_JANMLM010000066.1, read on the forward strand.
CGCTTTCTCAAGAGCCGCAGCGGGGCGACCCCGGCGGGATCGCGCCACCGGCCGATCGCGGCCACCGGCCCCACCCCCAGTTTTGGAACAGTCGCCAAGCCAGTCTCCCCGACGGAGGCCGAGCTGGCCCGTAACCCGCGCGCGCGCTCGGCACGGCTGCGCACTGCAGTCCGGACCGATGCGCCCGCGTGGGACCAGTCGAAAGGATCAGCGCGATGAGCGCCCACGGGTTCAAATCCTTGTTCATGGCCGCCAGCGTCGCCGGTGCCGCACTGGGTTGCTATCTGGTGTCGCTCAACGTCGCCTCGGAACGCGCCAAGCTGGAGATGGTCGAGGGAAAGATCGTCAACACCCAGCATGACATCCGCCTGCTGCAGACCGAAATTGGGACTCGCGGGCGGTTGGCGCAGCTCGAGCGGTGGAACGTCGGGTTCATTCGCCTGTCTGCTCCGACGGCCGACCAGTTTCTCGAAGGTGGCTTCCAGTTGGCGACGATGATCAAGCCAGCGCCCAAGGCCGTCATTGGTGCGCCGGTGGTGCTTGCCTCCGCACCGATTGAGCAAGGCGTGACCCGCCCGGCAGGAACCAGCGACAGCGACGATGCCGTACCCCAAACGGCGCGCGCGGCGGTTGCGACGCCAAATCCCGCCCCGTCGGCCGAGGACATGATGTACGTCGCAAGCTATCAACGGCCGGCCACGGCAGTGCGGCCCGCAGCGTCCGCGTCGGTCAAGCCGAATGCGCCAAAGACGGCTGCGACGAAAAGCGTGAAAGTCGCGGCGGTTGATGCCCTTGCGCCCTTGCCCAAGCCCAAGTCGACTGCGAAAGCGACCCCGCCAGCCGCTGCTTCGGCAAGCGGTTCGGCCCCCAGGAAATCCAAGGAATCCGGCACGCCGCAATGAACGCACCGATGCCCGCTCTCGTCGCCCGGCCCGAGCGGCTCCACCTGGTCGGCCAGCGACGCCAGATATTGGCGGTAATCCACCAACGGTTGATGTTCGGGATGCTGGTGTTCGCCGGGGTCGTCGCGCTGATCGCGGTTCGCATCATCTACCTCGCGGTGTTTGGCGATCATGCCGGGCGCAAGATCGGGGTGACCAGCCTGGTCCCCGAACGCGGCGACATCGTCGATCGCGACGGGCAGGCGCTGGCGCGGACGATCGACGCATGGACGATCGCGCTACATCCCAAGAAAGTGATCGGCGACAAGCTGGAACTGGCGCGGACGCTGGCCCGGTTGATCCCCGAATTTGACGAGCGCGCCTATTTCGCGATGTTGAAGTCGGACAAGCCGTTCTTCTATCTCCGACGCCGCGCGGCGCCCGACGTGGTCCAGGCGGTCAATGCGCTCGGCGAACCGGGCGTTGCAATCGATCGCGAACCCGACCGGCTCTATCCGCAGACGACGCTGGCGGCGCACGTGCTCGGCTATACCGACGTCGATGGCCACGGAACGTCGGGCATCGAACGCGCGTATGATGCGCAATTGTCCGACCCGGCAATGCGCGGCAAGCCGGTGATGCTGTCGATCTCAAGCAAGATACAGCAGGCGCTGGAACATGAATTGTTCAGCGCGATGACCGAATTTTCGGCGGTCGGCGCGGCCGGCGTGGTGATGGACATCCACACTGGCGAGGTCATGGCGATGACCAGCTTGCCGAGCTACAATCTCAATATTGCGGGCAAGAATACGCCCGACCAGATGTTCAATCGCGTGACGCTTGGCGTGTATGAACTGGGCTCGACGTTCAAGCCGTTCACCGTCGCAATGGCCATGGATTCGGGCGTCGTGAAATCATTCGGCCAAATGTACAATTGCCCCAATGAACTGCGTATCGCCAACCGCGTGATCCACGATACGCATCCGTTCGGCCGGGCCTGCTCGGTTGCCGAAATCATGATGGAAAGCAGCAACATCGGCACGGCCCAGATCGCCGAACAGGTTGGCGCTGTGCGGCAGAAGGCGTTTCTCAAGCAGATGGGCTTCCTCGACAAGGTTCAGATCGAATTGCGCGAACGCGGGCGTACGCTAACCCCGCGCGAATGGACGAGGATGGACACCATGACGGTGGGTTACGGCCATTCGATCGCGGTGACTCCGCTGCACCTTGCGACCGGCTATGCGACCTTGTTCAATGGCGGCATCTATCGCCCGGCAACGATCCTCAAGGTCGACGGCAATCACAAGGTCGCCGCCGGACGTCGCGTATTCACCGAAGAAACCAGTTACAAGATGCGTGCTTTGCTGCGTTTGGTGGTAACCAACGGTACCGGCAAGAACGCCAACGCGCTGGGCTATCGAGTCGGCGGCAAGACCGGGACTGCCGAGAAATGGATGGGTAACGCCTACAGCAAGACGATCAACATCACGAGCTTCGCGGGAGTATTCCCGATGGAGGAGCCGCGCTATGCGATGGTGATGATGCTCGATTCCCCACGCGCTACGGCCAAGACCGCCGGCTGGACCACCGCCGGCTGGAATGCCGCCCCCGCCTTCGGTCGCGCCGTCAGCCGGATCGCGCCGATGCTCGGCGTTCGGCCCGACAAGAAGCGCGAGGCCAATATGGCCGAGGTGCTGCCGTTCATTCGCGAAAAGTCGAAGAAGTAATCCGGTGCGCCTGGGCGATCTCGCAGGGATCGACAGCGACGCTGGCGTGACCGGCTTCGCGATCGATCATCGCAACGTGACCAAGGGAAATATCTTCGGCGCGTTTCGCGGCGCGAAGTTCGATGGCGAGCAGTTCATCGCAGGCGCGGTCAAGCATGGTGCGGTGGCGGTGGTGGCGCGGCCCGAGGCAGTGGTCGAGGGCGCGGCGCACATCGCCGATGCCGAACCACGGCGGCGGTTCGCCGCGCTGGCGGGCAAGTTTTACGGACCGTATCCGGACGTAATCGTCGCGGTCACCGGCACCAACGGCAAGACGTCGACGGTCGAACTGGCACGCCAGATGTGGCGCTTGGGCGGGCAAAGATCGGCGAGCATCGGGACGCTTGGCGTGACCACCGCCGACGACCAGGTCAAGACCGGGCTGACCACCCCCGACATCGTCACCTTCCTGTCGAACATGGCCGGCCTCGAGCGGATGGGGATCAGCCATGTCGCTTACGAAGCCTCGTCCCACGGACTCGACCAATATCGCAGCGAAGGCCTGCCGGTAATGGCGGCGGCCTTTACCAATTTCAGCCGCGATCACCTCGATTATCATGCCGACATGGACGCCTATTTCGCAGCCAAGATGCGATTATTCGACGAGGTGGTTGCAGGCGACGGGACGGCGGTGGTGTGGACCGGCGATGCCAAATCGGACGCGGTGATCGCGCATGCGACCGCCCGCGGGCTGAAGTTGATCACCGTCGGGCCGGGCGCGGAGACGATTACTTTGATCGAACAGGTGCCGACCGCGCTCGGGCAGCGGCTGGTGCTTCGATTTGATGGAATGGAATACAAACTGACCCTGCCGCTAATCGGGGCCTATCAGGCGAACAATGTGCTGACCGCGGCCGGGCTGTTGCTCGCGACGGGGAGCGAGTGGGATGACACGCTCGCGGCGATGGGGCGGGTGTCGCCGGTGCGCGGCCGGCTGGAGCGCGCGGTAATCAGCCGTTCTGGCGCACCGGTTTATGTCGATTATGCGCATACCGCCGACGCGCTCGAGGCGGCGATTGCGGCGTTGCGCCCGCACGTCGAGGGCAAATTGATCACGGTATTCGGGGCAGGCGGCGACCGCGACAAGGGCAAGCGCGGGCCGATGGGCGAGATTGCGGCGCGACTAAGCGATGTCGCGATCGTCGCCGACGATAATCCGCGCGGCGAGGATCCGGCGGCGATCCGGGCTGAAGTCATGGCCGGGGCGGTTGGCGCGCGCGAGATTGGCGACCGTCGAGCCGCGATTGCCGAAGCGATCAAAATCGCGGGCGCGGGGGATATCGTATTGGTCGCGGGCAAAGGCCATGAGACCGGGCAGATTATCGGCGACCGCGTGCTTCCGTTCGACGATGCGCTGGTGGCGCGCGAGTGTGCGGCATGAGCGCATTGTGGACATCGGCCGAGATTGAGGCGGCGACTGGCGGCGTGACCAGCGCTGCGTTCGAGGTCACGGGCGTGACCTTCGACAGCCGCGAAGTCGGGCCGGGCGATTTGTTCGTCGCAATGCCGGGGACGGTGAGCGACGGGCATCAGTTCGTCGCGCAGGCGTTTGCGTCGGGCGCGGTGGCCGCGTTGGTGTCGCAAATTGTCGATGACCCGCATGTACTGGTGAGCGATGTCGCAGCCGCGCTCGAGGCCATGGCCATTGAAGCCCGTCGCCGAACGAGCGCCACCGTGATCGGGGTCACCGGATCGGTCGGCAAGACGTCGACCAAGGAAGCGCTCGCCGCCGCTTTGGAGCGGAGCCGCAAGGGGCCGGTCCATCGTTCGGTCAAAAGCTACAACAACCACACCGGGGTACCGCTGAGCCTGGCGCGAATGCCGCGGGAGACGCGCTTTGCAGTGCTCGAAATGGGGATGAACCATGCGGGGGAAATTGCCGCGCTGACCCGGCTGGTGCGGCCGCACGTCGCCTTGGTTACCGCCATCGCCTCGGCGCATATCGAGCAATTGGGGTCGATCGAAGCGATCGCCGACGCCAAAGGCGAGATTTTCGAGGGACTAGAGGAAGAAGGGATTGCGATCATCCCCGAGGATTCGCCGCATCGCGCCCGGCTAGTGAAAGCGGCGCTGCGCCATGCCGACCGCACGATCACCTTTGGCATGACCAGCGACGCCGATGTGTCGACGATGGCCGCTGCGCGCTCGGACGATGGCGGCAGCCTGGTCACCGCGCGGCTGGTCGACAGCGAACTGACCTTCACTTTGTCGCAGCGCGGCGACCATTGGATTTCGAACGCGATGGCGGTGCTTGCGGTGGTCGAAGCGGTTGGCGGCGATCTGGGCGCGGCGGGGTTAGCACTGGCCGATCTTGGCGGGTTGAAAGGGCGCGGCGAGCGGCACCGGATCAAGCTCGATGGCGGGACGGCCTTGCTGATCGACGAAAGTTACAACGCCAATCCGGCATCGATGGCGGCGACGCTGGCGAGCCTGGGCAGCGAGCAGCTTGCCGGCCGGCGGATTGCGGTGCTCGGCCCGATGCGCGAGCTTGGCCCCGATGCCGAGGCGATGCATGCCGCGCTGGCCGAGCCCATTCGGAGCGCCAGGGTCGAGCGGCTGGTGCTGGTCGGCGATGACATGCGCGGACTGGCGGCGGCGCTACACGGTGAAATCGAGGCGGTCGTGGCCGACGATGTCGAGCAGGCCGCGCGGCTGGTGCAGGCGATCCTTGGCCCCGGCGACGTGGTGCTGGTCAAGGCCAGCAATTCGGTCGGGCTTGCGGCTTTGGTCGATCGAGTGGCAGGGGTATCGGCCTGATGTTATATGTGATCGCCGAACAGCTCGGTTTCCCCGGGATCCTCAACCTGATCCGCTACATCAGCTTTCGGGCCGGCGCGGCGAGTGCGACGGCGTTGTTCATTGGCCTGATGTTCGGGCCGATGTTCATCCGCTGGCTGCGCGCCAAGCAGGGCAAGGGCCAGCCGATCCGCGCCGACGGCCCGCAATCGCACCTCGCCAAGCGCGGCACGCCAACCATGGGCGGCCTGCTGATCCTGGTATCGGTGTCGATCTCGGTGTTGCTGTGGATGGACCTCGGCAACCCGTATGTCTGGGCGTGCCTGTTGGTTACCGGCGGTTTCGGGCTGATCGGATTCCTCGACGATTATGACAAGGTCAAGAAGGCACATCATGCCGGGCTTTCGGGCAAGATGCGGCTGGTGCTGGAATTCGCTATCGCCGGCTTCGCGACCTGGCTGATGGTGCGCAACGGCGGCACGATGCTCTATTTGCCGTTCATTCAGGGACCGGTGATGGATATCGGCTGGTTTTACATCGCGTTCGGGGCGTTTGTGATCGTGTCGTTCGGCAATGCGGTCAATCTGACCGACGGGCTCGACGGGCTGGCGACGATGCCGGTGATCATCGCGGCGATGGCGTTCATGCTCATCTCCTATCTCGTCGGCAATGCCAAATTCGCCGAATATCTCGGCATCCCGCACATCCTGGGCACCGGTGACCTGACCGTGCTACTGCTGGCGATCGTCGGCGCCGGGCTGGCCTTCCTGTGGTTCAACGCGCCCCCGGCGGCGGTGTTCATGGGCGATACCGGAAGCCTCGCCTTGGGCGGGGCATTGGGCGCGGTGGCGGTGGCGACGCACCATGAATTTGTGC
>NZ_JANMLM010000068.1:0-3369 GCF_031372575.1 Sphingomonas sp.
GACCTCGGCTGCCTCGGCGATCAGGTCATAATGGCCTTCAGTCAGACCGGTGGTTCCGACCAGGATCGGAATGGCCGCACTTACCGCCAGATCGAGGCTCGACCGGAGCCCGTCGGGGGAGGAGAAGTCGATCAGCACATCGCCATGATCAGGGTCGATCGTGATGTCGTCCGCCGGTTCGACCGCGGCGGCGATGGCGCGTCCCATCCGTCCCCGCGGGGCGTAAAGCGTGAGGCGAAGCGGTTGCTGATCGGTGCGCATGGGCAGCGTGATGGCGCAGCGCCTAGCCGCGCGCAATGCCCAGTCGCTGCTGGAGCGCGCGTGCGGCGGCGGGGGCGCGGATTTTCGAGCCATTGATCAGGAAGATGTAGCTGTCGCGACCATCCGCCGACCAGCGCCGCGCGCGGGCCTCGAACGCGGCCAGCGAGGACTCGTCATAGCCGGTCGACACCACTTCGCGCATCCGCTGTAGTCGCGCGTAGGCGAAGTCGGCGGTGTCGGCGTCAATACAGGGAAATTCATCGTGGTCGCCGAACACCACCGCGACATTGCGGTCGGTCGCGAGCTTGAAGAAGCGGTCGTCGCGGAAACTTTCGTGGCGCGGTTCGATCGCATGGCGGAGCGTGCGGTCGCCGAGTTTCGCGGGGAGGAGATCAAGGAACGCGGCGATGTCGTCATGATCATATTGGCGATGACGCGACAACATCCATAAGGTCGGGCCGAGGCGGTCGCCAAGTTTGGTCAGCCCCTGTGCGTAGAAATTGCCGATACCCTCGCCCGCGTTGGCCAGCTTGGGGCGGGTAACGCAGTAGCGCGACGCCTTGATCGCATAGTGGAAGCCGTCGGGCGCGGCGGCGGCCCATCTGGCCCAGCTGGCGGGCGACTGACGGCTATAGAAGGTCGAGTTGATCTCGATCGCGCCGAAGCTCGCGGCGGCGAATGCCTGCTCCTTCGACTGGGCCAATCCGGGCGGGTAGAAATCGCCGCGCCACGGGGCGTAGGTCCAGCCGCCAATGCCGATGCGGACGATGGGATCAGCCATCGTACTCCAAAGGAGCCGCGGTACCGCTGGAGAGGGTGTTGGGTCGGTTGGGATCGACGGGGACACCATCGGCATCGGGGCGCGAACGTCGACCGCCGCGCCTCAGGCCGCCGGCGAGGCCGATCTGGCTCTGGATTCGGTGCCAGAGGTGCTCCCAAATATCATCGGAGCTAAGGCGACGGCGGCTTCTCACCGCGTCGCCCGTAGCACAATCAAGCGTCGGGCAAAAACCGCGCGGCGATGTCACGGGCAACGCGTGCCGGGCGATGAGTCACGGCGTCGAGGCAGCACCAGCTCGATTTCACTTCGGCGAGCACAACTTCGCCGCGCTTGATCACGGTGGTGAACAGCGCCTTCGCGCCTTCGACCTTTTCCGCGATCACATCGGCAACGACGATATCGTCGAGGAAGGTCGGACGGCGGTAATTAATCTCGTGGCTGAGCGCGACCCACAGGTGGCGGGCGACCGCTTCGGGCGGGGCCAGGCTCTCCCAGTAGCGGATCACCGCTTCCTGCACCCATTTCAGATACACGCTATTATTGACATGACCCATATGGTCGATGTCCGCCGGCAGGATGCCAATCGGGTGATGATAAGTGATCGCGGCCATATCTTTAGGTGGTGCTAGCTGACAGAAATGTCAATATCGTTAAGGATTCAAAGGCGTTGCAATGTAGCGGCAGGGAGCGGCGATGGACCGGACTAGCAATATCGTCATCCTGACCGGCGCGGGGATCAGCGCGGAGAGCGGGCTGGCGACGTTCCGCGCGGCCGATGGGTTGTGGGAGGGGCATCGCGTGGAGGATGTCGCGACTCCCGAGGCGTATGCGCGCCATCCGGCGTTGGTGCATTCTTTCTACGACGCGCGGCGGGCGCGGCTAGGGGAGGTCCAGCCCAATGCGGCGCATGTCGCGCTGGCGCGGCTCGATGCCGAGTGGCCGGGCGAGCTGCTGATCGTCACCCAGAATGTCGATGATCTGCACGAGCGGGCGGGGGCCAAGCGGCTACTCCACATGCATGGCGAGTTGCTGCGCGGGTGGTGTCTGGCATGCGACAATCGCTTCCCGTGGGAGGGGGACATGCTTGTCCAAGCCGTTCGTGTCGAGCGAAGTCGAGACACGTCCGCGCAGCGTCCCTCGACTGCGCTCGGGACGAATGGGAATATTTGTCCTGTCTGTAACGCGGAAGGCCGGGTCCGCCCCGACATCGTCTGGTTTGGCGAGATGCCGTACGAGATGGACGCGATCGAGGCGGCGCTGCGCGGATGCGATCTGTTCGTGTCGATCGGGACGTCGGGCGCGGTCTATCCCGCTGCGGGGTTTGTGCAGACCGCGAAATATGTTGGCGCTGCGACACTGGAGATCAATCTCGAGCCGAGCCAGGGGAGCATCTTCTTCGACGAGCGGCGGTTCGGGCGCGCGAGCGAGGAAGTGCCTAAATGGGTGGAGGAAATGTTAAGCTGAGCCTTCGTTATCCTCGCGTTCTGCAAGTGTCTCGGATTGTGCATACAACTCAAGATATTCCGCTTCACGATTTATGCAAGAAACGTGAATTATGAGGGTCTCCCGTAGTTCCACATCGTCGTAGCTAAAATCTGCACAAAACTGAGAATACCAAAACACGTTCTCGAGGCTCTCGTTGTTTTGCCAAGTTGTCATAATAAAATTTTCAGCCGGCACATCGTAATTATGACGTCCAAGACTCGTCTTATCGACAATGTCGTGGAATTCTTCGCATTCCTTGCCCCAAGCCATCATATAACGGCAGCCAGCTGTAACTAATCGTTGGCTGACGATCTCTTGCCATTCTCCCGATGATTCTGTTTCCAGAACCACAATCGCCTTGAACGGATTCGGGTGAGACAGTTCAGGCACGTCAGCGTTAGGCTCAATGCGGATGTATAAGGGGCGCTCGTCCATTCACTCGCTCCAGTCCAGCCCGATGTCCTCGTACAGACCGCGATCCTCGTCCCACTTGGGGTTGACCTTGACGTGGAGGAACAGGTGGACCTTGCGCCCCAGATGCTCGCTGATTGCCTCGCGCGATGCCTGGCCGATGGCTTTCAACCGCGCGCCGCCCTTGCCGACGACGATCGCTTTCTGGCTGTCGCGTTCGATCAATATTTGCTGGTGGATGACGGTCGAGCCGTCCTTGCGATCTTCCCACTTCTCGGTCTCGACCGCGGCCGAATAGGGCACTTCGGCGTGGAGCTGAAGGAAGAGTTGCTCGCGGGTCAGATCGGCCGCGACCAAGCGGTCGGTGGCGTCGGTCCCTAGGTCGTCGGGGAAGTGCCACGGGCTGGCCGGCATGGCGGCCGAGCGATGCG
>NZ_JANMLM010000104.1:0-10569 GCF_031372575.1 Sphingomonas sp.
CCAAGGCCAAGCCTGCCCGGGCCGTCGCGCCCGGCGGCTTATGGTATCAGGATAAGCGCAAGGCCATGCTGGCCGGTGGTGGAGCGGCGGCACTGATCGCCGTCGCCGGTTTGTGGATGGTCACCAAGGATGGCTCGGGTGAAGCAATTCCGTCGCTTGAAATTCCGGATTCGCTCGACGGCGAGGCCGCTGCAAACCCGGTCCAGGCGCTGGGCCAATTATTGGCCGCCGAACGGGTGCTTGCCAACGACGCCCGCACGGCGGGGGCCCCGGCCACTGCGGTGAACGTGCTGGCGCTGGCCAGCGAACAGCTCGACAAGCAATATGCCGGATTGCCGACCGACGCCGCGCCGACCGGGGATACAGCGGCGCGGATCGGCGAGATGCAACGCACCGCGGCGGCGGCCAATGGCGAATTCGCCAGGACCTTGCTGGCGGATGCGGAGGGCCGGGCGCGCAATATCCCGGCCAACGCGCCGATCGGGCAGGTCAGCAGCGCATTGTCCGATCTTCGCTCGGCAGTGGCAGTGGCGACCAGTTCGACCGATCCGGGCCGCTCGCTTGGTGCCGCTCGTGACGCGCTCGTCAAATCGCGTGCGGTCGCAGCAGCGCTTCAGGGTGCCTATAGCGCGCAGGCCGCGAGCAAGCGGATCGCCGAGCCACTGCCGCAGGCACCCCGACCGGTCGCCGTCGGCACGACAATCAACGCGGTCGTGCCCAGCGCACCCGCCGTCGTCGCCCCGGTCACCAGCAGCAGCACGGTGGGAATTTCGCCCGCCAAGCGAGCCCAGTTGAACGGGATTGTCAGCAGCGGACGTGGACTGGCGCGACAAGTGATCGCGATGGGCGAGGGCGGCAATGCGGCACAAAAGGCCAATGCGCAGCTCGCCCGGAATTACGACAAATATCTCGCCACTGTCGGCGATTCAATGCGCGGCGCCAATAGCGATCGCGAGGTCGATGAATTGATCAAGAAAGCCAACCAGACCAAGGCCTATGTCGTGTTCCTTAACAAGCAGTCGTCAGCGGCGAAATAGACCCGCGCGGCGCACCGTCGATCAGGATCGGGCAAGTCTCGCTTCGCGCGGCTGCTTGCCGGGAGTGAAGCTGATTGGATCGGCGTGAGGCGGCGTGTCGGCGCGGGCGCGGACTTGATATTCGAACGACATGCTGCCGACGCGAAGGACCGAGCCGAGCGCCAGGCTTTCACTGTCGTCGATGCGCTTGTTGTCGATGAAGGTGCCGTTGGTCGAATTGAGATCCGACACGCGTAATTGGTCGTCCGCCAGCTCCACCAAGCAATGGGCGCGTGACACGTCCGACCCGGGGACGATGATATCGGCCGGCGCGGTACGACCGATCTTGAGCCCCGCCGGGCCGACCACGAACCGGGTCGCCTGCTCCGCCCCGTCCAGCACCTGCAGGCAATGCACCGTGTCGCTTTCGGGCAAGCGATATTCGTCGGATCGCCGGAAGAATTGGGTCTGTTCGTCGTCCGGCGGTTGCGGTCCGGCGTTTGACGAACCGGGGACCTTGTTGAGCTGCTTGATCGCCAGCGCCAGCGCTTCCTCGATCGCCTGCGATTCTTCGCGATAGGATTCGGCCGACTTGGCGACCGGCACGGGCGCGGCCACCGCTTCCTTTGCCGGGACCGCTGCATCATCATTGCTGCCATCGACGAGGCCGCGCAAATCGCCGATCAATCCCTGCCAGCGAGGATCGGACGTATCGCCGGTCCAGTCGCCAAGCGCGGCGGCGTGGGTCAATTCGAAGATGATCGGCAGGTTGCATGCTTCGATGATGACCGGAACAAGCTTGTCGCCGCGGTCGGCCAGGGTGGCTTCGGCTCGAACCCAGCGCGAGGAGACCGAGCGCGGCGACCACAGCACGACCACCGCTTTCGCTGCCCGCAATTCCTTCTCGATCACTTCGTCGAAGGTTTGCCCCGAACGCAGCACGGCATCCCACCACACGCTGAACCCCTCCTGCGCGAAGCAGGCCGCGAAATGCTGGGCCGCCGGTCGATCGTCCCGGCAGTAAGAAATGAAAATATCATGCCCGGCCACGCAATTCCCCTCATTCGACCGAATTTTCCGGCAACCGCACCGGGGCTGCCAGCAACGTTCACCGACCCACTGTGTTGTGACACACGTCCCCAAGCGACTCAGACAGCGCCCATTGATTATCTGTTAACCAAGCGCAATTGTCGAGGATAAACACCTGCATCTTATTGTTGGGCCAATCGCGGCCTACGAAGGGGCCGACACGGGTCATTATGCCTGATTTGTGCCAAGCCGGTACAATATGCGCTCGCCATAATTTTTGGCGAGATTCATTTTGCCGACATATTCGAACCGATAATCGGCGAGACTGTGGTCAAACGTCGCCGCGAATTGCTGGGTGGTATAGATTGCGCCGACCGGAACCCGCGGCTCGATCCGGGCCGCGACGGTGACTTCGGTGCCGTAAAACGTCCGCGCCTCCTGGACCGCATCGAAATGCTCGAAGATCGACCCATGGTGCAGGCTCATGCGCATCCCGCCCTCCGCCGGCAGTCCTGCTTCACGAAGCGCTTCGGGATCGAGCTCGGCCTGGATGCCGAGTGCGATTTCGGCCGCCAGCTCGGGCGTGGTGATGACGATGTAAATGGCATCGCCCCAGCTGTTGCGGCTGAGCACGGCGTCGGGATAGCGATCGAGCACCTTGGCGATCCGCCCCATGACGGTTTCCAGAAACTGCGCGACAAAATCTTCTTCGAGGCGGGAGAAACCGGCAAAGTCGGCGAATAGCATCGACCGAAGCGCCCGCTGCGGCCGGTGTCGACTGTCGGCCACGACGATTGAATCGAGCTTCGGCCGTCCTGGCCCGACCGGGACGACGCGGGTCTGGCCGCCCTGGCGCGCCCATTCGGCGCAATCGGACGCGGTGCCCGAAATCCCCGCAGGCGGCTGACCGTCCCACACCGCAAGCTGGAACAGATCGGCATGCATGATCAGCGAGCGCAGCCGCGCCAGCCCCATGATCAGTTTCGAGCAATAAGCGAATTGCTCGTCGTCCGCGACGTAGCGCATCTGGGTCGCAAAGGTGACCGACGCCGCCGCGTCGCGGACCTGGTCATAGCGCGCCGACCATTGCGAACCGCCAACCAGGACCGAGGTCTTGAGGAAGTCCTCCTCGGCGAAGGGCAAGACGATATGAAGCTCCCCGCCGCGCGCCAATATGGCTTCGGCGATCATGATGTCGGCGCCGCAGGCGAGCGCGCCATAAGCGATCAGCACCTCAAACTCATCGAGGATCGACCTGATCCCCCGGGCCAGCTCGGCTTCGGCCTGCCACCCCGCCGGAAGCATGTGCCCACAATAATGGATCACCGGCGTCGGCCGGATCGCGGCGAGCAACGCTGCGCACTCGTCGTCCGAAATTGACAGCTTTTTGGCGATCAGGCTGATTTGCCGAGCGGTCGACGCGACCAGCCCCGGCGACGCATCCGGACGCCGCCGCGCCGCCGCGAACAGCGCAGTTGCCTCGACCACATCGCCGCGCAACAAGGCCGCTTCCGCGCCCGACGCCGCTGCAAAATAATCCTTGGGCCGGATGATGTCGTCGCGTTCGAGAATCGCTTGGGCAAGCCGGCGCGCATCGTCGGTATCGCCCGCCAGAAACGAGGTCGTGGCGGCATTGATGGCGGAAAAATAACCGCCCGTCATGTCATGCGCCAGGCGATAGGCCTGGCTCGACTGGCGAAACAGATCGACCTGCGCCGTTCCGGTGGCGCGCGCGGCGAGATCCTTGAGCAAGCGACCCTTGAGGGCAGCGGCATCCTCGGTCGCGATCTGGTCGACCCGATTGCGCTCATACAGCCGCAGCGCGGAGTCCGGATCACCCAGCCGCGCCATCGCCAGCGCCTGCAGATAGCGTGCATCGGGATCGTCGGGAAACAGCTCGATCGCCGCGCGCGTGAGCTCGAACAGCGCGAACATGTCGCCACTCCCCAGCGCATCGTCGAACTGGCGACGATGTTCAAGGCTGACGATCTTCATGGGTGCGAACCGACGGATTGGAGCAACCCGAGCGCGCCTATGACCGTGGCATCACGCGGGACGCGGAGCCGGGGGGTTGTCGCGATCGAGCCAAAGAAAATCATGTCCGCTGTATCGTCCAAACATCACGATGTCCGCAATGGGTGGAAAGCAGACGCCCACCAATGTTCGCTAAGGCCGAAAAGCGCAGCCCCGAACCGGTCGGCGACCTAGCGCAGTTCCTTGCGGGTCAGCTTGCCGTCCTGGTCGGTGTCATAATTGGTGAAGCGCCGGCCGGCCGCTTTGTTGAATTCGTCGACCGTCACCCGCCGGTCGAGATTGGTGTCGGTCATTGCCACCGGCTGGGGCACGCTCGACAGGCTGATCGGCCCACCGCCGGGATGGATGCGCGTCGCGGACGGTGCGCTGCCGTCGGCGACGATGGCCACTTGCCCTTTTGCGACTGGCGCCGATGACGTGGGCGTCGGACGACGGCTCGATACAGCGGCGGCACCGCCGCCCGCCGCGCGAGTCCGGGCTGGCGCGTCGCGTTCATAAGCGGCCATTTCGTCGGCATCGATCACCTTGTCGTCATTGGCATCGAGCGCGGTGAAAAAGGCCTGCGCATCCTGTTGCAACTCGAGCCTGGAAATGGTGCCATCGCTATCGCGGTCGGCGAGCTTGTACCATTGATCGAACGGGTCTTCGCCGGCCGCGTTGGTGCGGAATGGTTCGCCCATCAAGCTCATGTAGACCGCGCTCTTGGCCGCTGCGGGCTGCGCCGAGAGGCAGAAAGCGGCGGCAATGACGGCAAAAGCGAGACGGCGCATGGGGGGTCCTCATGGATCGGCTTGGTGGAGCCTCATCTTGCCCGCTGACACGGCCGCCGACCAGTGCTTGTTTTCGCTGCGGCGGAAGCGGGCGCGGTGCAATTCAAGTTTCGCTATCGCAACGATCATGGAACCTGTTAACCAATCTGAACATTACGGTTCCGTCGCATTCAGGCGTCATGCAGCCGAATCGACCTAAAAGCGTTTCATTGGCGTCCCTCAGGTGGGGCGTGTGCTTATATCAGGAGGTTTGCCATGAAGGCTGTTTCGAAAATTCTAGCTGGCGGTGCGGCACTTGCAGCGCTGGTATCGGCGGCCCCGGCGGCCGCTCAATATCCGTATAGCGGATATAATAATGGCTACAATCAGGGCTATAACAACAACAATAATGTCGTTGGCCAGATACTCAACGGGATCCTCGGCGGCCGCAACTACCAGCAGAACGACCGCTATGCGATCGACATGTGCGTCCGCGCGACCGAGGCTCGCCTCAACGGTTACCAGGGCGCTTATGGCTATAACGGCTACGGCCAATATGGCGGCTATGGCAACAATGGCTACAATCAGGGCTATGCCGGTGCGCGGGTGACCAACATCACCAACGTCCAGCGCCGCTCGAACGGGCTGAAGATCTATGGCCTCGCCTCGTCGAATCGTAACGGCGGCTATGGCGGCGGTTACAACAATGGCTACAACAACAATGGCTACAATAACGGCTACAACAACAACGGTTACAACAACGGCTATGGCAACGATCGCTATGGCGCGCAGCTGAAGTTCAACTGCAAGGTGAACTTCCGCGGCCAGGTGACCGACGTCGACATCGATCGTCGTTACTAGTCGCTAGCGACCAATGAACAAACAGGGCGCGCGTCTCGAAAGGGGCGCGCGTCTTGCGTTGCGTGCCCGCGCTCCTTATCGGCTCGCCATGACGGCCAGCACCTCCCACGATTCCATCCTCATCGTCGATTTCGGAAGCCAGGTGACGCAATTGATTGCGCGCCGGGTGCGCGAGGCCGGGGTCTATTGCGAGATCGCGCCATTCCAGAGCGCAGAAGCGGCCTTCGAGCGGCTCGCCCCCAAGGGGATCATCCTGTCGGGATCGCCCGCCGGGGTGCCCGAAGCCAATAGCCCGCGCGCGCCGCAGATCTTGTTCGACGCCGGGGTGCCGATCCTCGGCATTTGCTACGGCCAGCAGGTGATGAGCCACCAGCTCGGCGGCACTGTCGAGGCGGGGGATGGCGGCGAATGGGCCGGCGAATTCGGCAAGGCGTATCTGACCGTGACCGAAGAATGCGCGTTGTTCGACGGGCTGTGGGCGGTGGGGGAACGGCACCAGGTGTGGATGAGCCACGGCGACAAGGTGACCGAATTCGCGCCGGGGTTCCGGATCGTCGCGGTCAGCGATGGCGCGCCGTTCGCGGTGATCGCCGACGAAGCGCGCCACTATTACGGGACGCAATTCCACCCCGAGGTGGTCCACACCCCCGATGGCGCGAAGTTGCTCGCCAATTTCGTTCATAAAGTGTGCGGAGTTGTCGGCGACTGGTCGATGCACGCCTATCGCGACGCCAAGGTCGCCGAGATCAGGGCGCAGGTCGGTGACGGGAAGGTGATTTGCGGGCTGTCGGGCGGGGTCGACAGCAGTGTCGCAGCGATCCTGATCCATGAGGCGATCGGCGCGCAACTGACGTGCGTGTTCGTCGATCATGGGCTGCTCAGGTTGAACGAGCGCGAACAGGTCGAGACCTTGTTCCGCGATCATTACAATATCCCGCTGGTGGTGGTCGACGCCGAGGAGCGCTTCATGGCCGGGCTCGCCGGGCTGACCGACCCCGAGGCGAAGCGCAAGTTCATCGGCGGCGAATTCATTGCCGTGTTCGAGGAAGAAGCGGCCAAATTGGACGGTGCGGACTTCCTCGCGCAGGGCACGCTCTACCCCGACGTGATCGAGAGCGTCAGCTTCACCGGCGGGCCGAGTGTGACGATCAAGAGCCACCACAATGTCGGGGGCCTCCCTGCGCGGATGAACATGCAATTGGTCGAACCGTTGCGCGAATTGTTCAAGGATGAAGTGCGCGCACTGGGCCGCGAATTGGGGCTCGACGAGGCGTTCGTCGGGCGCCACCCGTTCCCCGGTCCCGGCCTCGCGATCCGCATCCCCGGTGAGGTGACCAAGGACCGCTGCGACATCTTGCGCAAGGCGGACGCGGTGTATCTCAACGAGATCCGCAAGGCCGGGCTGTACGACGCCATCTGGCAGGCGTTCGCGGTGCTGCTGCCGGTGCGCACGGTCGGGGTGATGGG
The DNA here is from genome assembly GCF_031372575.1 of Sphingomonas sp. Taxonomy (GTDB): domain Bacteria; phylum Pseudomonadota; class Alphaproteobacteria; order Sphingomonadales; family Sphingomonadaceae; genus Sphingomicrobium. Next base: position 7,157 of record NZ_JANMLM010000104.1, read on the forward strand.
CGACTATCGCACCTACGATTTCGTGTGCGGATTGCGCGCGGTGACCAGCGTCGATGGCATGACGGCGGATGTCTATCCGTTCGACGCTGCGTTCCTGAGCGGCTGCGCGACGCGGATCATCAACGAAGTCAAAGGCATCAACCGCGTGGTGTATGATTATACATCAAAGCCGCCCGGGACGATCGAGTGGGAGTGAGCGCGGACTGAACCTGCTCGCGTCGTGATGCTAATGTCCGATATGGGTGGAAAGCGGACATTCGCTAGCCCACGACTGGCAAGCGATGGGGGTCAGTAAAGTCTATTGCGGCCTTTTCGAACAGGAACTCCAGTTGTCCAACTCCCTGTTCGTTAGCGAAATCCGCCTCCGCAGGAGTGATGGGCATCAGCCAGATGTAGCGGGTGCACGGACTCACGTGCGGCCATTCAAAATACTCTCCGAACGCGAACGGTGGAGGGAGTGAGGCAAGTAGATGCGTGCAAGCGGAGCCCTCCACCCACGGATGGCCAATGTCCAGCACCTTGTCCGGTTCTATGCTGAGATGGGGGTCCAGTTGAAAGAATGCCGCCATCTTGAGCAGCTGCTCATGCTCGGGCCGATTGTCGGCAGTGGCTAACACAAGTTCGGATCGCCAGTGGCATGTCTTCTCCGCTTGCCAGCATCCAGCCGTGGCATAGGTCCAAAAAGGGATGTTCGCGCTAGGTGGCATCGTTACGAGTGACCAGCCAAGCGGCGCCCTCCCGTTCGACTCGCTCCAGTCTTGCACATCGATAACGCCACCAGAAAACGCGCTTAGATGGTCGAACAACGCCTTATGCGGTTCATCTTTTGGCTCTCCGAGGATTCCAGTCATTCGCTTACTATGTCCGCTTCGCTAATGTCCGCAATGGGTCGAAAGCAGACGTTAGCACCTAGTGACCGTTTTGGGTGGAAAGCGGGCACTTTGTCCTGCATGGTTCCGGCTCACGAGCGGGGCAGTTACATTGAAGCGCAACTTTCAGTTTGAAGGCATTTCCGTGGTTCGTTGGGGTGACAGGTTCATTGACCTCCACAACGCTTATGATTTTGAAAGCTTTGGCACCGACCTGACGGGGAGCGAGGTCACACTGAGCTTCACTCGGAATGAACATGCAATCGACCCTGACGAGCTGCCGTCGAAGGTCACGCTTTCTTGCATGGGGAACGTTAGGGTCGCTTTTAATGACCTTTGTGAGATTGCTGCACCTCTCGACGATGAGGGTATCGAGATTGCCTACTTCGATGAGGGATGTGACTGGCCCTCATTTCTTAACGAGGAGATTGCTCGGTCGCAGGAGCCGCTGGGCTTACATGTTAGCTTAATCAACGGCCTCGCAATTCGCGTCTTTTGCGACGAGGCCACGCTCGACACTCAGTGATGCCCGCTAATGTCCGCAATGGGTGGAAAGCGGACATTAGCCACCAATGTTCGCGTTAGGTGCAATACGGTCTATAGGTTCCCGCGAGGATGCCGACGGGACTTGCTCTGCAAAAAAGTTTAAAGGGATCGACGATGACCTCACGGCATTCCCTTTTGAAATTCAGCCTCGTTTCTCTCCTGGCTTTCGGATCGGATGCTTCGACTGCATCGCCCAGTCGCTCCATCGCACCCCGAGCGGCCTACGACTTGCAGACGGGGAAGCTCGAAGCTTTTTTCCGAACTAGGACTCAGGACGGAGCAGCACTTCGGTCCATCTACACCCGTGAGGCCATCCTTGTTGAGGCAGACGGCAATATCATTCGGGGTCGCGACGCGATCGCGCGGCATTTCAAACAGATTCTGGCTAGCGGCGCTGTCGTGTCATTCAAAGTAACCACTACCACCTTCCGCACCCAAGGAGAGATTAGCTACGCCGGCGGGTACGAGGACATTGAGGTAAAGAGCGTAAACGGAAGCCGCCGTAATCGAAATCGTTTCTTCGACCTTCTGCGTCGCGAGCCCGATGGAGTCTGGCGCTTCGATTACATCATGGAAGCGCGATAATCGGCTCGTCGAAGCAGATCGGTTAGAGTGCCACGGCGAATTTCCGGTTTGGGTCGAAAGCGGACATTGGAGAATAGAGCTCCGAATGCGGGCTTGCGCTTTTCTGCGGAGCTAGTCGGACCCCTGAGGCGCTCGACTCATGCGGCCCCAACCTCGCACGCTCCAACCATAAAGCGCGATTGAGCGCCCATGGGTCGCGGACCCGTCACGCGCGCTCGCCCCGCATGGACCGTCGTGGGCGCGGCTCAACCCTAGCCTAATGTCCGTATTGGGCCGACCACGATCCTATGACCATGGTGCGTGGTGGGTGAAGAACGGACAAAGTGAAATCGTGGCGAGACCGGTCGGTCGCATGGGCGGGTTGGATCGAGCTTCGTGCGTCCAGACGGCTTCGCCACACGTTCCTCCCTTAACTTTACCAGGAGCACAACATGGTTTCGAACCTTCCAAAAGCATTACTCGTCGTTGCAGCAATCGGCCTGGGCGGGTGCATGACCACCGCGCCGATGGCGTCCGACAGCTCAAGCGCCATTTCATATGTTGGCGGAGCGGCGATGTACCCCACCAAGAACATCATCGAGAATGCCGTAAACTCCCCCGACCACACGACGTTGGTGGCCGCCGTCAAGGCAGCGGGACTGGTTGACACTTTGTCCGGCGCTGGCCCGTTCACCGTGTTCGCGCCAACCAATGCCGCCTTCGCCAAATTGCCGGCCGGGACGGTCGACACCCTGCTGCGGCCCGAGAATCTGGCGACGCTGCAATCGGTCCTGACGTACCACGTCGTTGCCGGCCGGGTGACGGCCGCGGATCTGATGTCGATGATCAGAGCCGGCGGTGGTCAAGCGCGGCTCGTGACTGTCCAGGGCGGCACCTTGACCGCGCGCATGCAGGGCAGCGGCATTGTCCTGATCGACGCCAAGGGCGGCACTGCCAACGTCACGCAGGCGAACGTCCTGCAGTCCAATGGCGTGATCCACGTCACCGATTCCGTTTCGTTGCCAGGCTAAGGTTCCCCCCTTCCTTGCGTGGTGCGATTTGGCGGCCCCCGAAATTTCGGGGGCCGTCTTTCGTTGAGCTGATAGTGTCCGACGCCTGACACCCGCAACGTGGCGGCCTCGACGCCGAGCGCTTGAACAATAAAGCGCGATTGGGCACCCTTGGGTCGAGGGGAGCCATCATGCCGTTCAGCGACCAGTCCGTCCCGCCCGCCCGCCCACGCCAATCCTCCGCGCTGGTGATCGGGGCGTCGTCGCTCGGGACCATTTTCGAATGGTATGATTTCTACCTATACGGGCTGCTGGCGACGATCATTTCGGCGCAATTCTTCAGCGGGGTGGACGAGACGACGGGGTTCATCTTCGCGCTCGCCGCTTTTGCCGCAGGCTTCCTGGTCCGCCCCTTCGGAGCGGT
>NZ_JANMLM010000010.1:0-10313 GCF_031372575.1 Sphingomonas sp.
TGCGACGCGGGTGATGGCGGGCGAATCGCTCGACGCGTATCTGCCGATCGACCGCGACTTGGATTATGTCGCGATCAAGGAGAGCATTTTCCCCTTCTCGCGCTTCCCCGGGACCGATCCGGTGTTGGGACCGGAAATGAAAAGCACTGGCGAAGTCATGGGAATCGATAAGGATTTCGACATTGCCTTCGCCAAGTCGCAACTCGGGGTCGGGGTCATCCTTCCTGACAGCGGCGCAGTATTCATCTCGGTCAAGGATAGCGACAAAGATCATATATTGCCCGCAGCGCGACTGATGATCGAACTCGGGTTCAGGGTCATCGCCACCGGCGGGACGGCCGATCATCTCGCCGCGCAAGGAATTCCGATCGAAAAGGTCAACAAGGTGGCGCAGGGCCGCCCGCATATCGTCGACCGGTTGGTCGATGGCGGGGTGCAACTGGTGTTCAACACCACCGAGGGCTGGCAGTCGCTCAAAGACAGTTATTCGATCCGCGCGACGACCCTCAATCGCAAGGTTCCCTACTTCACCACAGCGGCGGCGAGCCTGGCTGCAGCGCGGTCAATCAAGGCGTTGCGTGGGCTTGGTGCGGGTCGGGCGCTTGAAGTCCGCTCGTTGCAGGCCTATTATTCACCCTCCACAGACTGATTTTCCATCAAGCCTTTCGGAAAAGATGCGTGGCGCCGCCGGTGAGGCAAGGCGCTCGCCGAAGGGGTTTTGAGCCAAGGGGTTAAGAGCATGTCGAGCGAAAAAGTGCCAATGCTGGAGGAGGGCCACCGCCTGCTGGAGGAAGAGGCCAAGCGCCTCAAGCTCGAGCGGCCCGAGATCATCGAGGCGATCGAGGTCGCCCGCGCGCATGGCGACTTGAGCGAAAATGCCGAATATCATGCCGCCAAGGAACGCCAGGGCCAGATCGAGGCAATGCTTGCCGACGTCGAGGACCGACTGGCGCGCGCGCTGGTGATCGATCCGACCACGCTTTCGGGCGACAAAGTGGTGTTTGGCGCCACCGTCACGTTGGTCGACGAGGAATCCAAGAAGATCAAATATCAGCTGGTTGGCCAGACCGAGGCCGATGCCCGGGTCGGGCGGATCAGCTATAATTCGCCGCTTGGACGCGCCCTGATCGGGCGACTGGTCGGCGAGGATGTCGAAGTCACGACCCCGTCGGGCGAGAAATATTACGAGATTTCCAAGCTCGAATTCATTTGAGGCCGCAAAGTTTAGGAACCGGGATGCTGCTCCGCCAGCGCGCGACGATAGTGCTGATGGCGGTGACCGGATTGGTCTCGCTCGGGATACTCGCGACCGGCAATCTAAATAATGCAGCGACCGCGCTCGGGTTCATCCCGGCGCGCGTGAGCGGGTTCGCCGTCACCCCGTCGGTGCTGTGGTGGCTGACCCCGCTGACCGCGACCCTGGTCCACGCCGGTTTTCTTCACCTGGCGATGAACTTCCTGCTGTTCGCTTATTGCGGGCGGCAGGTGGAAAGCGTGCTCGGGCCGGGGCCGTTGGTATTGCTCTACCTGATCGGCGCTTATGCCGCTGCGGCCGGTCAATATCTGCTCGACCCGATGTCGGCCAGCCCGACGATCGGCGCGTCGGGGGCGATCAGCGCCTTGGTCGGGGCCTATGCGGTGAGTTTCGGCCAGCCCAAGAGGATCGTCGCCTCCTTCAAGCTGAACCGCTGGCTCAACGTCGCCTGGCTGATGATCGCGTGGGTCGTGCTGCAGTGGATGATCGGCTATCTGATGGGCCAGCAGGGAATGTTGCTGGCGACCGGCGCGCATATCGGCGGGTTCATCGCCGGCGTGCTGTTGCAAAAGCCGTTATTGCTGTGGCGGTATCGTCGCGCTTGAGACCGGTGCCGTCAGTCCGTCAGGCTCAAGCAGCCGATGCAAGTGGACGACGACATATTTCATTTCGGCATCGTCGACCGTGCGCTGGGCGGAGGCGCGCCATGCGTCCTCGGCGTCGGCATAATTGTCATACATCCCGACCAGGTCGAGATTCGCGAGATCGGTGAAGTCGAGGCCTTGCGGATCGCTGACCCGCCCGCCGAATACCAGGTGAAGCTTGCTCATGGCCGGCTCGCTAGCAGCGAACCGGCCGGGTATTCAAGCATTCAGCGTTTCAAGCATTCAGCCGTCGCCGCGGACGCTGGTTGCAGCGGCTTTGGCCGACGCCTTGAGCGCCTGTGTCGCACCATCGACGATCGATCGCACCGCTTGGCCGCCCGCATCGCGGGTCAGGCCAAGCTCATCGAGACGCGCCTGACCGGCGGTCTTGGCGGCTTCGACCGCGGCGCTTGCCCGGTCGCGGATATTGTCGGTCACCGGGGCGAGCAAGTCCTTCTCGCGGCGGCTGGTCGGCAGCAAAGCGGCGAGGATCGCGCCCGCCGCTATGCCGCCGGCGATGACCGCAAGCGGCGCTTCGCCGAGCTGGTCGCCGGCTTTCTTGCCGGCAGCAGCGGCAGTGTCGCGGGCGCTGTCGTAAGCGGTGATCGCGCGCTCCTTGGCGCCGTCGATTGCGTCGGTCGCCTTGTCGGCCAGGCTGGGGGTGGATTTTGCTGGTTTCTTGGCACTCATCACTTGCTCTCCGTCTTGCGCGCTGGGTGCGGCGCGCTGCGCTTTCGCCGTGGGGCCGGCTTGCGGGCCGGTGCCTTGGCAACAACTTGATCGGATTCCTTGGTTGACGTCATGGCGTCATACAGGCGGCTGACCCCGTCCTTGATCGGATCGCGGGCGAGGAACATCGCAATCGCTGCGATCACTCCGCCGGTCGCAACCGGCCGACGCTTGACCGCATCGACCGCATCTTCGGCCAGATCGGCGCCTTTGACCTTGGCGCTTTCCCACGCCTCGCGGGCGAGCGTCTTGGGCTGGAGCCGCTGCTGCAACTCGCGCGCGGTGTCGATCAATGCTTCGCGCGCCTCGGCAACATCGGCCTCGGCCGCGATGATCCGCGCGTTCATGCGCCGGCCTTCCAGCTTTTGAGCGCCGCCATCCCAAGCCCGCCGGCAATCAGCATGGTGATGGCGGTAGCGAGCAGCCCGCCGCCAAGCGGCCCAATCAGCGAGGCGAGCGACAGGACCAGCGTCAGCACGAGCGCAATCACGCCGGCAAAACCGAAGGCAAGGGCGCCGCCGCCGAGAATGGCGGGAAGCTTGGCGCGGTCGGCCTGGGCGAGGCCACGGGCACGGACGAGATCGACTTCGGCCTTGGCGTACGCCTTGCCGTCGTCGATCAGCCGACCGAACAATTCGCCGATTGGCGCCTCATCCAAGTCAGGCTGCTGCTCGCCCATGTCCGCGCCATCCTTTGGCAAAGTCAGGCCTTGGGCTTGTCGCTGTCGAGGCCGGTCTTGACTAGGCGGGCAAGGACGAAGCCGACCACGGCGGCGCCGGCCAGCGCGATGCCGGGGCTGCGCTTCACGAAATCGCGGGTATCGTCGATCAACTCGTCGGGGGTCTTGGACGCCAGGCTGTTGGCTGCGCCGTCGATCGCGTCGGCCGCCTTGCGGGCATAATCGCCATATTCGGTACCCAGCCGCTCATCGATCCCGGCGGCGGTATCGCCGACCATTTTTGACACGCTGGCGAGCGCTTCGGACGAACGTTCGAGACCCTGGCCGACGAGCCCGCGGGTCTTGTCGGCAGCCTGGTCGGCGAGCTTGCCGCTGCTGGTTTTCACTTTGTCGACCAACTGGCCGCGTTTGGTGGGCTGGGTCACAGTCGAATGCTCCTGATTGAGTGCAATGTCGGACGCTCCGGCAACGATGGAGTCGGTACCTTCGGGAAGGTGGTCATTCTGATCGATCATCACAATACTCCTTGTTCATCCCTGAAAACCCCGCGTGCCCCAGCTTCGTTCCCCAGCCTCGTTCCAGTGCCGCCTAGGCCAGCGCCGGATTAGTTGCGTGACCTGCCGCCCCCCGTATAGAGCCGAGCGCATATCATAGCACGGAAACCAATATATGACCGCGATCGTCGATATCCATGCCCGAACTATCCTCGATAGCCGGGGCAACCCGACGGTCGAAGTCGATGTCACGCTGGAAGATGGCTCGATGGGCCGCGCCGCCGTGCCATCGGGGGCATCGACCGGGGCGCATGAAGCGGTCGAGCTGCGCGATGGCGACAAGACGCGCTGGGGCGCCAAGGGCGTCGATCAGGCGGTGCGCAACGTCAATGGCGAGATCGCCGATCATATCGTCGGGTTCGACGCTGAGGACCAATCGACCATCGACGCGGTGATGATCGACCTCGACAGCAGCGCCAACAAGGGCCGACTCGGCGCCAACGCGATCTTGGGTGTCAGCCTGGCGGCCGCACGCGCCGCAGCCGATGCGCGCGGATTGCCGCTATATCGCTATGTCGGGGGCGTATCGGCCGACCTGCTGCCGGTGCCGATGATGAATATCATCAACGGCGGCGCGCATGCCGACAATGGGATCGATTTCCAGGAATTCATGGTCATGCCGGTCGGGGCGGAAAGTTTTTCCGAGGCGTTGCGCTGCGGGACCGAGATTTTCCATGCGTTGAAGGCGCGACTGCACAGCCGGGGGCTTAACACCGCGGTCGGCGATGAAGGTGGCTTTGCGCCCAACTTGCCATCGGCCCGCGCAGCGCTCGATGTGATCGGCGAGGCGGTCGGCGATGCGGGGTACTCGCTCGGCGACGACGTGACGATCGCGCTCGATTGCGCGGCGAGCGAGTATTTCAAGGACGGCGTGTATCGCATGACGGGCGAGGGCAAGACGCTGTCGCCGGTGGAGAATGCGACGTTCCTTGCCGAATTGGCACGCGACTATCCGATCATCTCGATTGAAGATGGCATGGGCGAGGATGACATGGCCGGCTGGAAGGCGCTGACCGAGCAGCTTGGCGATAGCGTCCAGCTGGTCGGCGACGATCTGTTCGTCACCAACACGACAAGGCTGGGGCAGGGGATTGCCGACGGGATCGCCAATTCGATCCTGATCAAGGTCAACCAGATCGGCACGCTGACCGAGACCATTGCCGCCGTGCGCATGGCGCAGCAGGCGGGCTACACCGCGATCATGTCGCACCGCTCGGGCGAGACCGAGGATTCGACCATCGCCGATTTGGCGGTTGCCTTGAGCTGCGGCCAGATCAAAACCGGCAGCCTGGCGCGGAGCGACCGCACGGCGAAGTACAACCAATTGCTGCGGATCGAGGAGGAATTGGGCGACATTGCGGTTTATCCGGGCCGCACGGCGATCCGCGCCGCACGGCGCTAGGCCTGCACCCGATCATGGACGCATTCAATTTCGTCGCCTCGGTGTTCGGGCTGCTGCTCGGCTTCACCCTGGTCGAATTGCTTGCGGATTTCGTCCGGGTGATGAAGTCGCGCGGGCGCTATCGGGTCGGTTTGCTGACCCCGGCCCTGGCGGTGTTCGTGATGATGGACCTGCTGTCGTGGTGGTCAACGATGTGGACCGTCCGCAGCGCGCTTCCTGTCAATTACGGCGTTCTGCTTTGCGGATTGGGCGCAGCGGCAGTCTATTATTTTGCGGCCTCGTTCGTGTTTCCCGACGAGCCAGGCGAAGGCAGCGATTTCGACGACCATTATCTCGCTCATCGGCGCAAGGTACTGGCGCCGATCCTGGTGGTCAGTCTTGTGACCTTAACGGCGCTGGTGATACTCGCGGAATTCAAGCCAGGGCGCGTCCAATTGATCTCGATCGCGCTCTATTCGGCAGCGATGACTATTGCGATCATCAGCCGTTCGAAGGCGGTCAATTCGGCGATGCTCGCTGGGCTAATCATCATTTACCTGATTTGGGCTGTGGTGCCCTGATCAAGCGACGAACTCGGCGATTCGGCGTGGTTCGTGGGCGGGATGGCGGTCAAAAATTGGATTCGTCGCAAAAGTGCTTGATTCTCCACACCGATTCTGATTCTGTCTCTTTATGAGAGGGGCCAGCAAAAGCTTGGGGATGATCCGTCGCGCGGCACTGCCGGCGCTGATGCTGATCATCATCGGCAGTTTTGCCGGTCACGCGGTCGCCGGACCGAACGGCCTGTTTGCCTGGGGCGGCTATCATCGCGACCTTGCGGCGCGTCAGGCGGAGCTCGCCAGCCTCGAGCGTGAACGCGACCGGTTGCGCCATCGCTCGGCCTTGCTCGACCCGCAAAAGGCCGATCCCGACCTTGGCGAGGAAATGATCCGCAAGGATCTCGGGCTGATCCGCCCCGACGAAGTGATCGTTCCGCTCGACTGAGCGCTTCAGCGGCATTGCCCAAAGGCCCTTGCGGCTCTTATAGCGCGCCAACGAACAGACATTGGAGATATACGTGGCTCGATCCGCGACGCCCAAGGCTGCCGCGCCCGCAGCGCCGAAACTGCCCAATCGCGAACGCCCCCGCGAACCGAAGCCGTTCAAGGCGTCGAAGAACGAACTGCTCGATTTCTACAAGCAGATGATGCTCATCCGCCGCTTCGAGGAGCGCGCCGGGCAATTGTACGGCCTCGGGCTGATCGGCGGTTTTTGTCACCTGTATATCGGGCAGGAAGCGGTCGCGGTGGGGTTGCAGTCGGCGATGAAGGTCGGGCGCGACAGTGTCATCACCGGCTATCGCGATCATGGCCATATGTTGGCCTACGGCATCGATCCCAAATTGATCATGGCCGAACTGACCGGGCGCGCCGCTGGCATCTCACGCGGCAAGGGCGGATCGATGCATATGTTCTCGGTCGAGCATGGCTTTTACGGCGGTCACGGCATCGTCGGCGCCCAGGTTTCGCTCGGCACCGGCCTGGCGTTCAAGCATCAATATGCCAAGGATGGTGGCACGTGCCTCGCTTACTTCGGCGACGGCGCGGCCAACCAGGGCCAGGTCTATGAAAGCTTCAACATGGCGAAGCTGTGGGACTTGCCGGTGATCTACGCGATCGAAAATAATCATTATGCGATGGGCACCAGCGTCGAGCGGTCGTCATCCGAGCCCGAATTCTACAAGCGCGGCGAGAGCCACCGAATCCCCGGCATCCAGGTCGACGGGATGGACGTGCTCGCGGTGCGCGGTGCGGCCGAGGAAGCGATGGCGTGGACTCAGGCGGGCAAGGGGCCGATCATCCTCGAACTGCTGACCTATCGCTATCGCGGCCATTCGATGAGCGACCCGGCCAAATATCGCAGCCGAGAGGAAGTTCAGTCGTACCGCGAAGGCCGCGACCCGATCGAACATGCCAGTCAGGCGCTACAAAAGCTTGGCGTGAAAGAAGATGAGCTCAAGGCAATCGATAGCGAAATCAAGCAGATCGTGATCGATGCTGCCAAATATGCTGAGGAAGCGCCCGAGCCCGAGGCGAGCGAATTATTTACCGACGTGCTGGTGGAGTCCTACTGATGGGCATCGAATTGAAGATGCCTGCGCTGTCGCCGACGATGGAAGAAGGCACGCTCGCCAAATGGCTGGTCAAGGAAGGCGATAGCGTCGTCTCCGGTGACATCCTGGCCGAGATCGAGACCGACAAAGCGACGATGGAATTCGAAGCGGTCGACGAAGGGGTGATCAGCAAGATATTGGTCGCCGAGGGTTCGGACGGGGTCAAGGTTGGCACCGTGATCGCGCTGATGGGCGGAGATTCGAACGAAACGGCCGAAACCGTTCGGGCTGAGACTGTCGAAGCCCCGTCTTCCCCTGCGCCGGAAGCCAAGCAGGACAGTCCTTCGACAAGCTCAGGCCGAACGGATGTCCTACCCTCCAAGTCTGTCACGACCGTTGCCATGGATCCCGATGTCCCGGCGGGCACTGCGACGACCTCGACCTCCGTCCGCGAAGCGTTGCGTGATGCGATGGCGGAGGAGATGCGACGCGATCCGCGCGTGTTCGTGATGGGCGAGGAAGTCGCGCAATATCAGGGCGCGTACAAAGTGACGCAGGGCCTGCTCGACGAGTTTGGCCCCGACCGCGTGATCGATACGCCGATCACCGAATATGGCTTTGCCGGGATCGGTTCCGGCGCGGCGATGGGCGGGCTGAAGCCGGTGATCGAGTTCATGACCTTCAACTTCGCGATGCAGGCGATCGACCACATCATCAATTCGGCGGCCAAGACCAATTATATGAGCGGCGGCCAGATGCGCTGCCCGATCGTGTTCCGCGGCCCCAATGGGGCGGCGAGCCGGGTCGGCGCGCAGCATAGCCAGAATTACGGGCCGTGGTATGCCTCGGTTCCCGGCCTGATCGTCATCGCTCCTTATGACGCTGCTGACGCCAAGGGGCTGCTCAAGGCGGCAATCCGCACCGACGATCCGGTCGTGTTCCTCGAGAATGAGTTGCTTTACGGAGTCAGCTTCGACGTTCCCGACGGCGACGTCGTGCTGCCGATCGGCAAGGCGCGGACCATGCGTGAGGGCAAGGACGTGACCCTGGTCAGTTATTCGATCGGTGTCGGGATCGCGCTTCAGGCGGCGGAGACCCTGGCGGGTGAAGGGATCGACGCCGAAGTGATCGATTTGCGCACGCTGCGACCGCTCGACAAGGCGGCGATACTGACGAGCCTCGCCAAGACCAACCGGGTGGTGGTGGTCGAGGAAGGCTGGCCGACCTGCTCGATCGCGTCGGAAATCATGGCGATCTGCATGGAAGAGGGGTTCGACGACCTCGACGCCCCGGTGCTCCGCGTGACCAACGAGGATGTGCCGATGCCCTATGCCGCGAACCTCGAGAAGCTCGCGCTGATCAATGCGGCGGACGTCGTGACGGCGGTGAAGGCTGTCACCTATCGCTGAGCTGACCGACCGGGCGCTGGTCCGGCTATATTGGCCGGTCGCGCTTCGGCCCGCGTTCGATGCCTTGTTCGCGATCGACGATGTGATGGCCGAGGTGGTGGCGAGCTCGACCCAGCCGGCGCTGGGCGCGATCCGGCTGGCGTGGTGGCGTGAGGCGCTGGAGCGGCTCGATGTGGACAAACCGCCGCCCGAGCCGCGATTGCAGGCGGTTGCCGATCATCTGCTGCCGCGCGGCGTGACGGGGGCGGCGCTAGCGTCGCTTGAGGATGGCTATGCAAGCTTGCTTGACGAGGAACCCGACAGCGACCGGATCGGGGATGGCGGGGCGGCGTTGTTTGCGATTGGCGGACGGTTGCTTAAGGCCGAGGATGGCAAACTGGCTGACGCTGGAAAGCTGCACGCCTTTGCGCGGGCGGCGCGGCGGGGGCATGCGGCATTTCCCAATGATTGCGTGGTCCCGAGCCACATTTTTCCCACCGCGCTGCGGCCAGTAACGGCTTTCGCCCGACTTGCCGCGCGTGATACCAGGCGAGCGCCGACCCTTGAGCCCGAGGCCACGCCAGCGCGCGCGCTCGCATTGCTGGCCCACCGCTTCACCGGGCGCATCGGCTGAATGCATTGAACTTCGCCCGCTTTGGGCATAATCCTTCGCTCGCCGGATCGATTTTCAGTTTGGAGGGGCCAATGGGTCGTTTCCTCGCCGGTGCCATCGCATCCTTGTTGCTCGTAACGGGCGCGTTCCTCATCTGGCAGGGGCGTGCGCAGGGCCCGGCTGTGCCCGCAGCGCCGCCACCGCGCCTCGCCGCGAATGTTGCGCCGATCAGCCTGGCGCGGATACCGCGCGCGCTGACTGCCGATCCCGCAAGCAAGGAGCAGAAGCGATTCACCCGCGCCGACAAGGACAAGGACGGGCGGATCACGCTTGCGGAATTGGTCGACCCACGGCGCAAGGCCTATGCCAAGCTCGACCTCAACCAGGACGGCAAATTGTCGTTCGAGGAATGGGCGGTCAAGACGATCGAAAAGTTCAACGAGGCCGACGGCGACAAGAGCAAAGACTTGTCCGCGGCGGAATATGCCACCACCGCGCCCAAGCCCAAGGCACCCAAGCCGGCGTGCAGCTGCGGGTAAAACGCAATCTTCGCCGGACAAAGAAATGGCCGCGGAAGCGATTGCTCCCGCGGCCAAAACTTGAGTTCGTCAGTGCTTATGCGCTGGCGAGGTTCACGGCGCTCATCTTGCCGCGCTTGTCCTCTTCCAGCTCGTACGAAACGCGCTGGTCCTGGTTGAGCGTCGACATGCCGGCGCGTTCAACGGCCGAAATGTGCACGAACGCGTCGTTTCCGCCGCCTTCCGGTGCGATGAAACCATAGCCCTTGGACTCATTGAAAAATTTTACGGTGCCGATAGGCATAGTGATATTCCTTCTCTTGGACCCGACAATCGGGGCCTGGAGCTAAGAAGTAGCGAAGGGAAGGAATGAGGGCCGCAAAGCGCCTGAAGACCATCGATTTGCGACGACTAGCCCGGACTCTATAGGCGCATTTTG
>NZ_JANMLM010000021.1:0-2312 GCF_031372575.1 Sphingomonas sp.
GCAAGCTGCGACTATTTCGACAAGAATACGGTGCTGGTAATGACCGCCATCGCTGGCATGGACGACGGTGCGACCGTCCGCTTTTTGCGCAAGGGCGAGGATCGCGGCACAGTCGAAATCGGCAGCCTTGGCGCCGGCGACGTGCGCCGGATCCCGCTGCCACCAGGCATTTGCAAGAATATCTCCTACAGCAAGATCGAGATCGAATTGATTGCCCCCAAGACGACGATGGTGGGCGGCAGACTGGGGCCATACGGACTGCGCTGCTAGGTCACGTTCATCGGGCATTCAGCTTATGACTACAAATGTAGTCACATGGCCAACGACGTTCGAATCAGCGAAGCCGAACTTGATATCATGGCGGTGCTATGGGCGGACGCACCGCTCAGCGCGACCGACATTGCCGCCCGCGCTCCGGCCCGGCGCGCCTGGTCCGCGACCACCGTAAAGACCATGCTCAGCCGCTTGGTCGACAAGGGTGCGCTGGCCACGGCGGCGCAAGGTCGCCGGTTCCTCTATCGTCCGTTGATCGAGCGCGACCGGCTCGCACAAGCGCAGGCCGGGCGGTTGGTCGATCGCTTGTTTGGCGGACGCGTGTCGCCTTTGGTGGCGCATCTCGCCGAGCGCCGCGATCTCGAGCCCGAGGATCTTGCCGCGCTTGAGCAATTGATAAAGGACTTGCGCAAATGAGCTGGCTTGCGGGCAATTTGGCGGTCGCGTCGTTGCTGGTGCTGGCGGTGTTATTGCTTCGCCGCCCGGTGGCCATCTGGTTCGGCGCGCGCGCGGCTTATGCCTTGTGGCTCGCCCCGGCGTTGCGGCTCGTCCTGCCGCCACTGCCGCAATTTGTGTCGACGCGGCAAGCCAGCGGCGGGGCGGTCGATTGGGTGATTGAAACTGGCCAGCACGCGAATGAAGCGGTGCCGGCGCTGCCTTCCCTGTGGCTGGTGTGGGGAATCGGGTTTGCCGTCATGCTCGCCGTTCGCCTGTTGGCCCATCATCGCTTCCTCGGCGCTGCGGTTGCCAAGGGCCAGCAATATCATTCGCCAGTCATCGACATCGATGTCATCGCCACGCCTGCGGTCGATGGACCAGTGGCCACTGGGTTGATCCATCCCCTGATCCTGGTGCCGCAGGACTTCGACGCCCGATTTACCCAAGAGCAGCAGCATTTTGCGCTGTGGCACGAGCAACTGCATCACCGGCGCGGCGATTTGTGGGCGACCGCGGCGGCGCTGCTGGTGAGTTCTGCCCTGTGGTTCAACCCGCTGGCCTGGCTCGCGCTTGGCGCCTTCCGCCGCGACATGGAAGCGGCTTGCGACGCGGCGTTGCTGTCCAGTGCCGGCCGCGCCGCCGCCCCGGCCTATGCCGAAACCATATTGCGCTGCGCAGCCCGGCCGGTGCCGCGCTCACTGTGCGCACTCACGTCGATCGATGAGCTGAAAGGGAGACTGAAAATGTTGAACGCGAAACATGGCATGATCGCCAAAGCGGCCGGGCTGGCGTTGGCAGGCGGCCTGGTGGTCGCAGGACTGGTTGCAGTCCCGGCGCTGGCCGACGAGCCCAGAACCCAGACGGTCGAAATTCGCAAGGTGGTCACCGACGGCAAGCCGGGCGAGGCGGTCGATCTGGAAAAAGGCTGCCCCGGCCAGGCGCTCGATTTCACGGCCGACGCCGCCCCAGGCGCGGACCGCAAGGAAGCCGCACGGATCAAATTATGCTTCAAGGCGGGGCAGTCGAAAGCCGAAACCGCGACCCGCCTCGAAGGCGTCATCGCCGACATCGACAAGCAAAGCGACATGGACGCGGCGGTTAAGGCCGACCTCAAGGCCAAGCTCTCCGCCAAGATCACCGAGCTCCGCGCCGGCAATTAAGTTCATTTGCGTGGGGCGCGCGTCGATGGCAGGGACAAACCGTGGACGCCCCCTACGCCCTTCTCGAACCGCTTGCGCCCGGCATCGGCCGGCTGCTCGCGCGCAATCCCTCGCCCTACACCTACTCCGGCACGCAGACCTATTTTGCGGGGGCGGGGGACGAATTGGTGGTGATCGACCCGGGGCCGAACATCCCCGAGCATGTCGATGCGATCGTCACCGCCGCCGGCGGGCGCAAGATCGTGGCGGTCGCCTGCACCCACACCCACCGTGACCACAGCCCCGCCGCCGCACCGCTAGCCGCTGCGACCGGTGCGCCGATTATCGGCTGCGCGGCGCTGGCGCTGGAAACGGTCGGCCCGCGTGCCGATGCGAGTTTCGACGGTAACTATATGCCCGACCGAGTGTTGGCCGACGCCGAGGCAATCACCTTCGGCGACG
>NZ_JANMLM010000063.1:0-57596 GCF_031372575.1 Sphingomonas sp.
GAGACGGAGGGATTCGAACCCTCGATACAGTTTAACCCGTATGACGCTTTAGCAAAGCGTTGGTTTCAGCCACTCACCCACGTCTCCGGATCGCAGCAGCGAGCGGGCTGTAGCGAAGGCGGAAGGCGGGTTCAACCGGGGAGAATGGTCAATTATTGGTGATGTTCGACTTCGACTTAACGATCGTCTTCGCTGCCGCGCCCGCGCTTTCGCACAGCCCATCGGTATTGCGCAGGGTCATCGGCAACCAATCATCCATGCCCGCGGTCCGCGCCCCCTTGAGCATCTTGACGTCGTAAGTCGGCTTTACCGCGCTCAATTGCGGGGTCGCCGGCCCCCATTCCTTTACGAACGTCACCGGCTTGTGCTGGCGCTTGCCGGAGGCCAAGCCGCTGGCGGCGTCGCGCGGGCCCTTCACCTGGTACCAGGTCTGGGTCAATTTGCCGTCCGAGCAGGCGAGTTTCAGATAAGCGTCGTCGGACACGCCGTCGCCGTCGAGATCGCCGGCCTGGACGACAATATAGGTCGCCGGACTGGTCGGGGACGGGCTGCCGACCGAAATGATCGTCGCCGGGAGCCAGTCGTCGTGGGCCATTGTCTTGGCTTCGGGCGCGGGGGATGCGAGCGCGAACAAGGTGATGAGCAACATGGGGCGTCTCCTCGTGCCTGATGCGAGAATATTGCGCCTCCGTTCCGAGTCGCGCAATGGCCAATCAGGCGAGACGCCAGCCCAGCGCCTGACCGGCATGGAACGGAATCAGGTCGCCAATCGCATCGGGAACCTGGTTTGGCGCGCGGTGCAACGTCACTGATCCCTGGTTTAGCGGCAGGCCGTAGAAACGCGGGCCGTGTTCGGCGGCGAAGCCCTCGAACTTGTCGAGCGCGCCTTCCTCGTCGAACACGCTCGCATAGCTTTCGAGCGCAAACGGGGCGTTGAAAATCCCGGCGCAGCCGCACGCTGATTCCTTGGCGTCGCGGGCGTGCGGCGCACTGTCGGTGCCGAGGAAATATTTCGGGCTGCCGCTGGTGGCGGCGGCGCGGACCGCGAGACGATGCTCCTCGCGCTTGAGGACCGGCAGGCAATAAGCGTGGGGGCGAAGGCCGCCGTCGAACAAGGCGTTGCGACTGAGGTGGAGATGCTGCGGGGTGATGGTCGCGGCGACCGTGGCAGGGGCGTCGGCGACGAACTGCGCGGCTTGCCTGGTCGTGATATGCTCGAACACGATCTTGAGCGCCGGGAAATCGGCGATCAAGCCGGTCAGGATATGGTCGATGAACATTGCCTCGCGGTCGAACACATCGACCTCTGGATCAGTTGCCTCGCCGTGGACGAGGAGCGGCATGCCAATCTTCTCCATCCGCGCGAGCGCCGGGCGGATATTGGCGATGTCGGTCACGCCGCTGGCGCTGTTGGTGGTCGCGCCCGCGGGGTAGAGCTTGGCCGCAACCCACACGCCGTCGGCAAGGCCGCGCGCGAGGTCATGGGGGTCGGCCTGATCGGTCAAATAAGCGGTCATCAGCGGGGTGAAATTGGGGCCGGCCGCGGCAATGATTCGGTCGCGATAGGCGGCGGCTTGCTCGACCGACGTTACCGGTGGGGCGAGGTTGGGCATGATGATCGCGCGGGCGAATTGCCGTGCTGTGTAAGGCGCGACCCGCTCCAGCATATCGCCGTCGCGCAAGTGGACGTGCCAGTCGTCGGGGCGGCGGATGGTGATTGTATCGGTCACCCGCGCCTCTTAGCTAAGGGCGATGGCTCAAACCACCCTCACTGACCGCGCGGTCATCCGCCTCAGCGGCGAGGATGTGCGCGGGTTCCTCGACGGGCTGGTGACCAACACGCTCGATATGCTTCCCGCTTATGCCGCCCTACTCACGCCGCAGGGCAAGGTGATCGCCGATTTCATCATCTGGGGTGATGGCGATGATGTGTTACTCGATGTAGCGGATGCGGATGCGGAGGCGCTGGTGAAGCGGCTGTCGATGTATCGCTTACGACGGGCGATCGTGATTGCGCGTGATGAGGCGCTGGCGGTGCATTGGAGCCGCGACGGTGCCGATGATCCCCGTCTTCCCGCGCTTGGGGGGCGGTGGATTGGACCGCCCGACGATCGTGCGCGTGGCTGGCTCGAACATCGATTGCGACTGGGGGTGTGCGAAGGGGCGAGCGAACTTGGCGACCTGCTGTGGCTCGAGTGCAATGCCGACGAACTTCACGGCGTGAGCTTCACCAAGGGTTGCTTCGTCGGGCAGGAGAATACCGCCCGGATGAACTGGCGAGCGAAGGTCAATCGGCGGTTGTTCGTGGTTGAGGGCGATGGCGGGGAGCGTGTTCGCGTGGCCTATCCCGAACTTGGGTTTGCAGTGGTTCACGCGCGGGTCGAGGCCGTGCCGGCGAACGCAATCATTCCGGAGTGGCTGAACCTTGCCGATTGACGTCGCGCCGGTCGAACAGGCGATCATCATTACCGGCCACGGGCTCGAGGCGGACGACAAGCTCGCCGCCGCCCGCATCATCGACCGCGCCGCGATCGAGCGGTCGGCGTCGGGGCGGCTCGAGGATGTGCTGCGCGATGTCGCCGGGCTGGCGAGCTTCCGGCGATCGGACTCGCGCTCGGCGCACCCGACGAGCCAGGGGCTGACCCTGCGCGGGCTGGGCGGAAATGCCGCGAGCCGGGTCACGCTGAGCCTCGACGGGGTGCCACAGGCCGACCCGTTTGGCGGCTGGATCGCGTTCGGCGCGATCGACCCGCACGCGATCGACCGTATCCGCGTGGTGCGAGGCGGCGGGATAGATGGGCTGGCGGGGAACATCGAGATCGACAGTCGCAAGCCCGATCACAGTATCGCCGGGTTGCTATCGGGCGGCTCGCGGTCATCGTTCGAAGCGCGTGGCTTTGGCGGCGTGCAATGGGCGAGCGGCTTTGCCAGCCTATCTGGAAATTTCGGACGCGGCGACGGGTTCGTGCCGGTGGTCGCGGCTGATCGCGGGGCGGCCGACGAGCGCGCGCCCTATCGCCAAGGCGGCGGCCGGGTGCGGCTCGTGCAATCACTGGGCAGCGACGTCGAAGCGCAATTCAGCCTGTCGACCTATCGCGACCGCCGGAGTCGCGGGACCGATTTCTCTTTCAGTCGCCAGCACGGGACCGATGCATCGGTGCGGCTGGTCGGGCGCGGCGGGCTGCGCTGGTCGGCGCTCGCTTATGCCCAGCAGCGGACGTTCGACACCCAGTTCGCGGCGGTCAATGCCAGTCGCAGCGCCGCCAGCCTGACGCTCGACCAACATGTCCCCGCAAGGGGGGTTGGCGCGCGGCTGGAGGTGCAGCCCAAGATTGGCGCGGTGCGGCTGACCGCCGGAGCCGAATGGCGGCGCGTGACCGGCAAAACCGACGAAGACTTCCGCTTCATCGCCGGATCGCCGACCCGGACGCGGGAAGCCGGCGGGCGCAACGTCACGGCGGGGCTATTCGGCGGCGCGGCCTGGTCGGCGGGCGGGTGGAGCCTTGCGGGCGATGTGCGGGCGGATCATTGGACGATGGCCGAGGGGCGATTGATCGAGGCCGATCTGTCCGGGGCCTTGCTCACCAACAGCCG
Organism: Sphingomonas sp.; assembly: GCF_031372575.1. Taxonomy (GTDB): domain Bacteria; phylum Pseudomonadota; class Alphaproteobacteria; order Sphingomonadales; family Sphingomonadaceae; genus Sphingomicrobium. The sequence continues at coordinate 3,595 of NZ_JANMLM010000063.1, forward strand.
GTTTGACCGGCGGTCGGGCTGGGAATGGTCAGGGCGGATTGCGGCCGGGCGCAAGCTCAGCGATGCATTGGCGCTTCGCACAGCGGCCTATCACAGCTGGCGCTTGCCAACGCTCAACGAACTCTACCGCCCGTTCCGTGCCGGAGCTGACGCCACCGCCGCCAATGCCGCGCTCGATCCCGAACGGTTACGCGGGGTTGAGGCCGGGGTGGACTGGACCCCGGTCGACGAAGCCAAATTGTCCGCCACCGCCTTCGCCAACCGGCTGTCGGGCGCGATCTCCAACGTCTCGCTGGGTCGCGGCCCGGGCGTGTTCCCCGGGGTCGGCTTTGTTGCCGCAGGCGGGGTCTATCGCGCGCGGCAGAATGTCGACGCGATCGACAGCCGCGGGGTCGAGATTGACGGGACGCTCCAGCGCGGCGCTTGGCGGGCGGAGTTGAGCTACGCCTTCACCGACGCACGCGTCCGGGCTTCAGGCCAAGCAGCTGCGCTCGACGGCAAGCGCCCGGCGCAGGTCGCGCGGCACAGCGGCTCGGCGTCGCTTGGATGGGCCAGCAGCAAGCTGTCGCTCGACGCCACCGCGCGGCTGACCGGGCGGCAATTTGAGGATGACAGCAACAGCCGCGCTTTGCCCGCCGCTTTAACCTTCGACGGAGTCGGCCGGGTCAACCTCAATCGCCACATCGGGATTGGACTTCGCGCGGAAAATATCTTCGACCAAAAGGTGATCGCGACTCTCGCCGCCGACGGCACCCGCGAGCGCGCGCTTCCGCGCACCCTGTGGATCGAATTGAAGCTGCGCTAGCCGATCCGGGCGTAGGCACGGACCGGGAAGGTGCCCATGCCCTTCACTTTGGGCGTGACGGCGGAGAAACGGAAGCCTTGGTCGGGCAGTTTGCCAAGTCCCGTGAGATGCTCGCCGATCGGAATGTCCGCGCCAAGCAGGATCGTATGCACCGGCCGCGAGCGCTGCGCGGTGTCGTCGATATTGTGGCTGTCGATCCCGACGAACGCCGCGCCATTGGCGACGAGCCACTGCGCGGCGGCGGCAGTGAGGAAGGGGTGATCGGTGTAGTAGGCCTCGGTCCGCCAGTGCCGATCCCAGCCGGTGTGGACCAGCACCGCCTTGCCCCGCAAATCGATGCCGGCGAACGCCGCCGCATCGACCGCAAGCCCGCCCTCAAACGGCGCGCGGACGACCAGCCCATCGAGATCGGCAAGCGACTCCAGCGGCAGTTCGGACAGATCCTTGCCGTCGGCATAGCGGTGGAACGGGCTGTCGACGTAGGTGCCGGTGTTGGCAACCATGTCGATCCGCCCGATCTGGAAGCTCGACCCGTCATCATATTTCTCGGCCGACGCTTCACGGGTCCAAAAATCGCAAATGTGCGGTCCGGGCAGGCCCTTGAAGGTAACCATGTCATGCTCGATGACATGGCTCAGGTCGATCAACTGGTGGCTCATTGCGAGATCAACTCCACAGCACGGATAGCGGATAAAGCAGGATCAGGACGACGAGCGCGCCAATCACGACCCGGCGCTGGTTGCTGAGTGCGGCGATGATCGCCAGCGGGAAGAAGGCCCAGCTGATGACGATCGTCCGGATCGCGAACATGTCGCCCATCACGCCAAACCCGATTGCCGTCGCCAGCAACGCGACGTTGCACAGGAAGATTGCGCCAAGAACGGTTCGGCGATGCTTCCAAAAATGCGCGTCGAGGTCGCGCCATTCCTCGGGATCGTCGGGGAAGATCAGCGAGGCGGCGATGTAATAGGTCGCGGTGACCAGGAACCCCGCGAACAGGCTCGGCCAGCTGAACGTCAGCAAGGTCCGCATTGACCAACCATAGGCCCAGAAGGTGACGACGTCGCATGACACAAACAGTCCGAGCAAGGCAGTCAGCCAGCCGATCCGCACCGCGTGGCTGGCCTTCAAGGCGCGCGCGAGGCCGCCAAGTCCCTCTGCAAGGGCAAGCCCAAGCAACAGCCCGAACAGCGAAAAGGCAAACTCGAACCCGCTCATCGTCTCGCCCCTCGGCAGATCAAATTCAGCGAGCAACCGCGCTGCGCTTCATTGCTATCCCGATCAGCGCGACGACGCCAATCCCGACCCAGATGATATTGAGCACCGCCGATGGCCAGGCGCCGTTCCACGCCGAATTGGCGATGAAGCCGAGCGCGCCGACGACGTTCATCAGCTGATAGGAGATGCTCTTGGCGGTGACCTTGCCCGCGGTCAGCAGGCCATAGCCGGCAAGGATCAGCACCGCGCCGATCCAGCCGACGATTTCCATGAAAAGTGCCAAGGTCACGCCGCCAGATTCCGCAGCACATATTGCAGGATGCCGCCTGCCCGATAATATTCGAGCTCGTTATAAGTATCGATCCGGCACCGCGCGATCAGGTCGAGTGTCTCGCCATTAGCGCGCACGACCTTGACGGTGATGTGCTGGCGGGGCTCGATGGTGGCGACCCCATCGATCGAGAAAGTCTCGGTCCCGTCGAGGCTGTAGGTGCCGGCATTTTCGCCGTCGCGATATTGCAGCGGGATCACGCCCATGCCGACCAGGTTGGAGCGGTGGATGCGTTCGAAACTCTCCGCCAGCACCGCGCGGACGCCGAGCAGAATCGTTCCCTTCGCTGCCCAGTCGCGCGACGATCCGGTGCCATATTCCTTGCCAGCTAGCACCACCAACGGAACGCCATCGGCCTGATAGGCCATTGCCGCATCGTAGATGGGCTGCGTGGTGCCGTCGGGCCCGCGCGTCATCCCGCCCTCAACCCCGTCGAGCATCTTGTTGCGGATGCGGATGTTGGCGAAGGTGCCGCGCATCATCACCTGGTGATTGCCGCGCCGCGCACCATAGCTGTTGAACTCGGCGCGCGGGACTTGATGCTCGCTGAGGTAGCTCCCCGCCGGGCTGTCGAGCTTGATCGCGCCGGCAGGCGAAATGTGGTCGGTGGTGATCGAATCGCCGAACAACGCCAGCGCCCGCGCACCGACAATGTCGGTCAGCGGCTTGGGGGTCATCGTCATCCCCTCGAAATATGGCGGGTTCTGGATGTAGGTCGAATGCGCTGGCCATTTGTAGGTGTCACCGCCGGTCACCGCGATGTCGCGCCACTGCTCGTCGCCATGATAGACGTCGGCATAGCGCGCGCGGAACATATCCGAATGGACATGCGCGTCGATCAGTTGGCGGACCTCGTCATTGGTCGGCCAGATGTCGGCCAGCATGACGTCCTTGCCATCGCGGTCCTGCCCGATCGGGCATTTGGTAATGTCGCGGGTGACGGTACCGAATAGAGCGTAAGCGACCACCAGCGGCGGCGAGGCGAGGTAATTGGCGCGGCAATCGGGCGACACGCGGCCCTCGAAATTGCGATTGCCCGACAGGACCGAGGCAGCGACGAGGTCGTTATCGGCGATGGCGGCGCTGAACTTGGGGTCGAGCGGGCCCGAATTGCCGATGCAGGTGGTGCAGCCATAGCCGACCAGGTTGAAACCAATCGCGATGAGGTCTTCGCTTAGGCCCGCCGCGTCGAGATAGTCGGTGACGACCTTGGAGCCCGGCGCGAGGCTAGTCTTGACCCACGGCCGGCGGTCAAGACCCAGCGCGCGAGCCTTTCGCGCGACCAGTCCGGCGGCGACCAACACCGAAGGATTGGAGGTGTTAGTGCAACTGGTGATCGCGGCGATCATCACGTCGCCATGGCCGACGGTGAACTCCTCGCCCGCGATCGCGACCCGCTCGCCGCCTTCCTTCTTGTACGTGCCAATCAATTCGGCGTTGAACAATTCGTCGACTTCGGACAATCGCACCCGGTCCTGCGGGCGCTTGGGGCCGGCGAGGCTCGGCTCGACGATGCTCATGTCGAGTTCGAGCGTGTCGGTGAAAAAGGGATCGAGAGTCGTCGCGTCGCGCCACAGGCCCTGCGCCTTGCAATAGGCCCGGACCAGCTCGATCCGCTCTGCATCGCGGCCGGTCAGTTCGAGATAATCGATCGTCCGCTCGTCGACCGGGAAGAAGCCGCAGGTCGCGCCATATTCGGGCGCCATGTTGGCGATCGTCGCGCGGTCGGCGAGGCTGAGCGCATCGAGGCCGGGGCCAAAGAATTCGACGAACCGCCCGACCACGCCCTTGGCGCGGAGCATCTGGGTAACGGTCAGCACCAGGTCGGTGGCGGTAATGCCTTCTTTCAACTGGCCGTCGAGGCGGAAGCCGACCACTTCGGGGATCAGCATGCTGACCGGCTGGCCAAGCATCGCCGCCTCGGCCTCAATCCCGCCGACGCCCCAGCCAAGTACGCCGAGGCCGTTGACCATCGTCGTGTGACTGTCGGTGCCGACCAACGTATCGGGATAAGCGACTTCGACCCCATCCTGGTCGGGGCCAGTCCACACTGTCTGCGCGATATTCTCCAGATTGACCTGGTGGCAGATGCCGGTACCCGGCGGCACGACCTTGAAATTGTCGAAGCTCTGGCTGCCCCACTTGAGGAATTCATATCGCTCGGCATTGCGCTGATATTCCAGCTCGACGTTACGAGCGAACGAACTGGGGCGTCCGAATTCGTCGACCATCACGCTGTGATCGATCACCAGGTGGACCGGCACCTGCGGATTGATCTTCTGCGGATCGCCGCCGAGCTGCTTCATCGCATCGCGCATCGCGGCGAGATCGACCACCGCTGGGACCCCGGTGAAATCCTGCATCAGCACGCGGGCGGGACGATACTGGATCTCCCGGTTGATCGAGCGGAGCTTCAGCCAGTCGGCCATCGCCTGGAGATCGTCGCGGGTGACCGTCACCCCATCCTCGAAGCGCAGCAGATTCTCGAGCAGCACCTTCATCGAGAAGGGCAATCGTGACACATCGCCAAGCGACTCCGCCGCCTTGGGCAGCGAATAATAAGCGAAACTCTTGCTCCCAACCTCAAGCGTCGAGCGAGTGTTCAAGCTATCGTGGCCCGTCGGGATCATGTTTGCCTCATCTGCTGCGGCGCGGGGCCGAACCCCACGAAACTGCCCGCGCCCTAGCAAGAAGACGCCTTCAAGACAAAGGGCCTAGAGCCAGCCCTTCTTGCGCGCATACCAGTAAGGGAGGATCGCGCTGGCAACGATCAGGGTCAGCGCATAGGGATAGCCAAACAGCCATTTCAATTCGGGCATATGCTCGAAATTCATCCCGTAAATCCCGGCGATCAGGGTCGGCGGCATGAACACCACCGCGAACACCGAGAATAATTTCATCACATCATTCTGCTCCAGGCTGATCAGGCCCAACGTGGCGTCGAGCAGAAAGGTGAGATTGTCGCCGAGGAAATTGCTGTGGTCGTTGAGCGCGAGCGTGTCGGCGACCAGGCTTTTGACGTGGCGGCGGTTGGCTTGATCGGCCTCCATCGAGTCTGTCGTCTGGAGAAAGGTCAGCAAGCGGGTCGAGCTGACCGAGGTTTCGCGCAGCTTGGCGAGCAATTGCTGGGCCTTGCCGATCCGCATCAGCAAGGCTTCGAGCCGCCGCTCGGGGGAGCCGCCGCGGTGGGTGTGGCGATGGAAGATCTGACGGCTGATCGCCTCGATTTCCTTGCCGGCAATCTCGAACTCGTCGGCCAGCCGGTCGATCACAGTATCAAGCAAGCGGACAAACAGGGTGCGCGCATCGCTCGCCATGTCGGGCTCGGCATAAAAATGCTCGGCAAACAGGACGAACGGGCGCGGATCGACGTAGCGGATCGTCACCAGATGCTTATCGGTCAGGATAAAGCCGATCGGATCGCTTGACGGCGACCCTTCGTCGATCCCGTACAGCACCGACATGGTCATGAAGGTTGCGCCGTGAAGCTGGTAGAGGCGGCTCGACGGCTCGATTTCGGCCAGATCTTCGCGGGTCGGGATATTCACCCCGACCAGCTTCTCGGCCAGTTTCTCCTCGTCGGGCGTCGGTTCGAGCAAATCGACCCAGATCGTGCCCTTGGGCAACGTCTTGACCTTGCCGAGATCGATCGGCTTGGCGGGACATTGGGGGCCGAATACTCGAAGCATGGCGCGGGTGATTGCCCGAAGACCCAACTTTTGCAAGCGGCGCCTGTGCAAGTCGTCACGCTTTGCTATGCCGTTCGCCATGACAACAACAACCCGCCGCGCCGCACTCGCCGCGATCCTGTTATTAGCCCTCGCCGCAACCATCCTGTGGGTGATGGGGCGCCCGTCGATCTGCACCTGCGGCACAGTCGATCTGTGGGGTCAGGTCGGCCCCGAACAGAGCCAGATGCTGGCCGACTGGTACTCGCCCAGCCATTTCATCCACGGATTGATCTTCTATGCCTTGCTGTGGCGCTTTGCCCGGCGGCAATCGCTTGAACGGCGGTTCCTGTTGTCGCTTGTCGTCGAAGCGGCGTGGGAGATTATGGAGAATACGCCGCTGGTCATCGACCGCTACCGCGAGGCGACGATGGCGCTGGGCTATAGCGGCGATACGGTCCTCAATTCGATGAGCGACATTGCGATGATGGCAATTGGCTTTCTCGCCGCGCGGCGGCTGCCATTGTGGGCGAGCGTGGCGCTGGTGATCGGATTGGAATTGCTCACGCTGGTGGTGATCCGCGACAATCTGACGCTCAACGTCTGGATGCTGCTTGCGCCGAACGATGCGATCCGTAATTGGCAGGCGGGCACCTGAGGCTAAGGCATTGGCAAAGCGTTGAATTTGCGCCATCAATAGGCGAAAATCTGGAGACGCCCGATGAAATCACTGATCCTGACCGGCCTGGCAATCGCCCTTGCCGGCGCTGCCCCTGCCAATGCCGGTGAGCTGTTCGGCGGACTTTATGTCCACGGTGTCGACACCCCGCTGAGCCTTGGCGGGTCGCCCGAAGGCGGACTCGATGTGCAACTCGGTTATCGGGGCAATGGCGTGACCGGCCTCAAGCTCGAGCCGTACATTTTCGGTGCGGTCAACACTTCAGGCGACACCAATTATGCGGCAATCGGGCTATCGCGGAAGTTCGGCGACAGGATCTACATCCGTCCCGGCGTTGGCCTCGCGATCCACACCGGATCGGCGCGCAATTTCGACAATCCGTTCAACGACAAGATCGAATTCGGCAGCCGCATCTTGTTCGAGCCCGAGCTTGGCATCGGCTTCAAGGCTAGCGAGCGCATGAGCATCGAGGCGAGCTGGGTCCATTTGAGCCACGCGACCTTGTTCGGCCGCCAGAATCCCGGCATCGACAACATCGGCGCGCGGATCAACTTCAAGCTTTAGCGGCCGCGAATTCTCGCCAGATTGCGCTGGGTCACTGGCGCGGCCATTTCTGCCACCGGCCGCAGGGTCGCGCTCGATCCGCCCCGCGCGAAGATCTGATGCGCCTCAAGTGCCCTGCTCAATGTCTGGCCGACCAGCCGGCGATAATCGCGATCGAAATCGGACGATGCCGCGAGCATTGCCAGCTCAGCGGCCAACTCTGGCGACATTTCGGCGCGCGGCAACAGATCGACCCGGCGACCGGCGAAGCTCAACTGCGATCCGATCCCGCGCTGGTCGGCCGCGACCTCGCGCGCATCGGCCAGGATACCCGCGTTGCGCGATTGCTGTTCCGCCAACTCCGATGCGCGGACCGCAAACAAGGCCGCGTTGCTGACCAGTTCCATGTAGATCGCTGGCGACAAGGATGCGGCTGCGCTCGGCAAGACAGTGACCGCTCGCGGCGCTGGGCGCGGGCTGCTCGAGCAAGCGGCGAGGGCGAGCACAAGAGTCACTGCCGCTCCGCGCAGGATCGACGATCTAACGGCCAAGCATGGCTTCCGGTTTGACGACACGATCGAACGTCTCCTCATCAACGAGGCCCAGATCGAGCCCGGCCTGTTTCAGCGTCACGCCCCTCTTGTGGGCATGTTTGGCGATCGTCGCCGCATCGTCATAGCCTATTTCGGGCGCCAGCGCAGTGACCAGCATCAGCGACTGGTTCATCAGCGCCGCGATCCGCAGCTCATCGGCTTCCAGCCCGTCGAGCGTGCGCTGTGTGAAGCTTTCCATCCCGATGCTGAGCAGGTTGATCGAGCGGATCACATTGGCGGCGATCAGCGGCTTGAACACATTGAGCTCGAGATGGCCCTGCAGCCCGCCGACGGTCACCGCGACATGATTGCCCATCACTTGCGCCGCGACCATCGTCAGCATTTCGCACTGGGTCGGGTTGACCTTGCCCGGCATGATCGAACTGCCCGGCTCATTTTCAGGCAGCTTCAATTCCCCAAGCCCGCAGCGCGGCCCCGATCCGAGCAGGCGGATGTCGTTGGCGATCTTGGTCAGGCTGACTGCGAGCGTGTTGAGCACCCCCGACAGCTCGACCATCGTATCATGCGCGGCAAGCTCGGCGAACTTGTTCGGTGCCGAGGTGAATTTGAGCTGGGTCAGGTTGGCGACTTCCTTGGCGAAGGCCTCGCCAAATCCCTTTGGCGCGTTCAAGCCGGTGCCGACCGCCGTCCCGCCCTGCGCGAGGCGCATCACCCGCGGCAACACGCCTTCGACCCGCGCAACATTGTCGGCGATCTGCGCGGCGTAACCCGAGAATTCCTGACCCAGCGTGAGCGGGGTCGCATCCTGCAAATGCGTCCGGCCGATCTTGACGATCGAATCCCACTGGCCCGCGAGCGCATCGAGCCGTTTGTGGATCAGGCGCAGCGCGGGGATCAGCTTGCGACTGACCGCAATCCCGGCAGCGATGTGCATTGCGGTCGGGAAGCTGTCGTTCGACGACTGGCCCGAATTGACGTGATCATTGGGGTGGACCGGGGTTTTGCCGCCGCGCGTCCCCGCCAGCGCTTCGTTGGCGCGCCCGGCGATCACTTCATTGGCGTTCATGTTCGACTGGGTGCCGCTGCCGGTCTGCCAGATAACCAACGGGAATTGCCCGTCGAGGTCGCCGCGCGCCACTTCGCCCGCCGCTTGCTGGATCGCTTCGGCGAGTTGCGGATCGAGCCCGCCAATCCGCGCATTCACCCGTGCTGCGGCCTGCTTCACAAAGCCCAGGGCGTGGACGATCTCGGCCGGCATCCGCTCGGTGGTGCCGAACGGGAAATTGGCCGACGAACGTTCGGTCTGCGCCCCCCAATAGCTGTCGGCCGGGACTTCCAATGGCCCGAAGCTGTCGGTTTCGGTGCGAGTAATGCTCATTGTTCGCCTGTGCTATTGAGAAATCTGCTCGCCAGTCCACCGGACTGGCTGCGCTATTTCTTCTTGGTGAAATCGACGCTGACGACGTTCGAGCCATCATCGACCGCCTCGACGATCGGGCGGTCATTTTCGGGCTCGTCATGATCCTCATGCTCAACCGGCGCGCCATTGGCCTGGAACTTGAGGCTGAAATCGACCGCCGGATCGACGAAATCAGTGACCGCCGCGAACGGCACGATCAGGGTCGAGGGGATGCCGCCGAACGACAGGCCGACGGTGAAGAACTCATCTTCAACCTTCAAATCCCAGAAGCGGTGCTGAATGACGATCGTCATTTCATCGGGGAAGCGGTCCGACAGATGCTTGGGGATGGTTACGCCGGGCATCTTGGTCTGAAAGGTGATGTAGAAATGATGCCCCCCGGGCAACTGCCCGCCCGATCGCTCAACCTCATACAATACCCGCCCAACGACATCGCGCAGCGCCTCCTGGACGATCTCGTCGTAGGGAATCAGGCTCTCGGGTGTGTCGTCGGTCATCGATTTTCGTGGTAGCGAGCGGGCAACCACGGTCAAGCGGAGTAACAGATTTTCATGCCGATCGATCACAGCCTGCCGTATGACGACAGCAATATCTTCGCCAAAATCCTGCGCGGCGAATTGCCGTGCAACAAGGTGCTCGAGACCGAGCATTCGCTCGCCTTGCACGACATCAACCCGGTCGCGGCGATCCATGTACTGGTCATCCCCAAGGGCGCCTATGTCAGCTGGGACGATTTTGCCGCCAAGGCGAGCGATGCCGAGATTGCCGATTTCGTCCGCGCGGTGGGTGAGGCAGCACGGCTCACTGAGGCCGACACCCAGGGCTATCGAGTGCTGAGCAACACCGGCAAGCGCGCGGGCCAGGAAGTCCCCCACCTTCACGTCCACATCTTCGGTGGCCAGCCCTTGGGGCCGATGCTTGCACGTTAGGCCCAATGCTTTGCACGTTAGGCATTGCGCGCCCCGATTGAGGCGCTAGGCTCCCTCCCCGACAGTCAATGATGAGCATCCGCACCTCAAGCGGGGCCGCCGACCAAGGGGAATTTTTCATGCTACTCGACCGCGTCAAACCGCTCGACGCCATTTTGGCGACGGCCGAACGAAAATCGCTGCATCGCTCATTGGGCTGGTTCCAGCTGATGCTGTTCGGCATTGGCTGCATCATCGGCACGGGCATCTTCGTGCTCACCGCCGCCGGTGCACAAAAGGCCGGTCCGGGCCTGATGCTGGCGTTCGTCATTGCCGGCGCGGTGTGCATCGTCGCCGCGCTTTGTTATGCCGAAATCGCGGCGATGATCCCGGTCGCGGGCTCGGCCTACACCTATAGCTACGCGACGATGGGCGAATTTCTCGCCTGGACGGTCGGCTGGGCGCTGGTGCTCGAATATGCCATCGCCGCTTCCGCCGTCTCGGTCGGCTGGTCCGGCTTCTTTACCGGCACGATCCTGCAGGAGACCTTCGGAATAGCTTTACCCGCCTATCTGACCGCGGGGCCGCTCGCGCTCGGCGGCGCGCCCGGTGGGTTCATCAACTTGCCGGCGATGATCATTGCCTTGCTCGTCACTTGGCTGCTGATGATCGGCACCAGTGAGAGCGCCAAGGTCAATGCCGTGCTGGTAATGATCAAGCTGACCGCGTTGACCGCCTTCCTTATCCTCACCCTGCCGCGGATCGACTCCGCCAATTTCAACCCGTTCCTGCCCGCCGGCATCTTCGGCGGTTTCGGCACCGGGGTCGGCGCGGTTGGCGCGGCGGCGACGATTTTCTTCGCATACGTTGGCTTCGATGCGGTCTCGACCGCGGCGGAAGAAACCAAGAACCCGCAGCGCAACGTGCCTATCGGCCTGGTCGGATCGTTAATTTTCTGCACGATCATTTACATCCTCGTGGCGGCTGGTGCGGTCGGGACGATCGGTGGTCAGCCGATCATGGACGCGCTCGGCATACCGCTTGAAACCGGCTCGCCCGAATTGGCTCGCCAGTGCGCCATGCCGCAATATGCCGAGGCTCTGGTCTGCTCGAACGAAGCGCTGGCGCATGTCCTGCGCGTGATCGGTTTCGGCACGGTTGGCAATTTGCTCGGCTATGGCGCCATCCTCGCGCTCCCGTCGGTCATCCTGATCCTGCTGTTCGGCCAGACTCGCATCTTCTTCGTGATGGCGCGCGACGGCCTGCTTCCGGAAAAATTGAGCGAGGTCCATCCCAAGTGGAAGACCCCGTATATCGTGACTGCAATCACCGGGATCGTGGTTGCCGTGGCGGCGGCTTTCCTGCCGGTCGGTAAGCTCGCCGACATTGCCAATGCGGGGACGCTCTATGCGTTCATGATGGTGGCGATCGCGGTCATGCTGTTGCGCAAGCGCGATCCGGGCCGCAAGCGGGCGTTCAAGGTTCCGGCGCTGATCATCATCGGTCCGCTGACCATTGCCGGCTGCATCTTCCTGTTCTTTAACCTGCCGACGACCGCGATGCTGGTATTGCCGATCTGGTCGGCGATCGGCTTCCTGATCTACTTTGGATACAGCCGCCGCATGAGCCACCTCGGCCAGGGGCGCGTCGAAGTTCACGAGGGCGAGGTGGAGGATATCAAGCCGCACGTCCCGGGGGTCGATGTCCCCAAGTCGTGATAAGCCGACGAATATGAACGAAGGGCGGTCCGGAAACGGGCCGCCCTTCTTCGTTTCAATCGAGCAAATCGCCCGCCAGCGCCTTCAGTGCCTTCTCCGGCCGCGCGCCATAATGCTGGATCACTTCGGCGGCGGCGATCGCGCCGAGCTTGAGCGAGCTTTCCAGCCCCAGCCCGCGCGCCTCGCCCGCGAGGAAACCGGCGGCGAACAGATCGCCCGCACCGGTGGTGTCGACCAGTCGCTCGATCGGCTCGGCCGGGACCGATGCCCGCTCACTCCCGCGCACCGCGACCGCGCCATGCTCGGACCGGGTGACGACCAATGTCTCGACCCTGGCCGACAATATCGCCAGTCCGGCGGCGAAGTCCGCCTCCCCGGTCATCGCCGCCAATTCGGCCTCATTGGCGAACAATATGTCGATCTTGCCCGCATTGATCAGCGCCAAGAAGCCGTCGCGGTGGCGGTCGATGCAGAAGGTGTCGCTAAGCGTGAACGCCACCTTGCGGCCGGCATCGCGCGCGGCAGCAATCGCCGCTTCCATCGCCGCGCGGGGCTCGGCCGGATCCCACAGATAGCCTTCGAGGTAGAGGATCGCAGCGTCGGCGACCTTGGCCGGGTCGATGTCCTTCGCCTCCAGCCGCTGCGCCGCGCCGAGGAAGGTGTTCATCGTCCGCTGCGCATCGGGGGTTACCAGGATCAGCGACCGCGCGGTCGCACCGACATCGCCGCGCGCGGGGACGAGGAAATCGACCCCCAAGCTTGTCACATCGTGGCGGTAAATGTCGCCCAGTTCGTCGCTCGCCACCTGGCCGATGAAGCCCGCCTTCAATCCGAACGACGCCAGCCCGGCCGCGGTGTTGCCCGCCGACCCGCCGCTGATCTCACGGCCCGGGCGCATCACGCCATATAATCGCACCGCCTCGGCTTCATCGATCAGCCGCATCGATCCCTTGTCGAGCTTTTGCTCGCTCAGGAAAGCGTCGTCGGCGTCGGCGATGACGTCGACGATGGCATTGCCGATGCAAAGCACATCGAGGTGGGCTGCGGTCATGAATTTATCCTGTCGGGAAGGGGAAAGTCGCGGCGCGCCTAGCCGGTGGATGGCGGCGCGGCAAGCTTGCAAGCCCACGCCCCAGCCGCCATGCTTGGCCGATGCGTCGCCTCACCCCTGCCCTCGTCATGGTCCTCGCGGCCTGCTCGACCATCCCCAAAACCACCCCGATCCCGGTCGCGACCAAGCCCAGTCCGCGCCCCAGCGGCGAACTGGTCGGGTTGACCGTCCACGATCTCGGCCAGCGCTTCGGCCAGCCGCAATTCCAGGTCCAGGAAGGCCCCGGCACCAAGCTGCAATGGGCCGGCGGGGGGTGCGTGCTCGACGTCTATCTTTATCCCCCGGCGAGCGGCCAGGGCGCGGTCCGCGTGACCTATGCCGACGCCCGCCGCCCGTCAGGCGCGGACATTGACGTGCGCAGCTGCCTGTCGCTGATGGGGCGCTAGGCCAGCCGCGCCAGCGCCCACCGCGCTGCTTCCGCGACCACCGGATCGGGATCGCCGAGATGCGGTTCGACCGATGTTGTCAGTCCCGCCTCCTTGCTGTTCCCCGCCGCGATCAGGCAGTTGCGGATCATCCGGTTGCGGCCAATCCGCTTGATCGGCGACCCCGCAAACGTCTCGCGAAACGCCGCATCGTCGAGCTCGAGCAGGTCCGCCAATCGCGGCGCGGCAAGTTCGGCACGCGGCAGGAAGGCACGATTGGCCTGCGCAGCTTCGGCAAAGCGGTTCCACGGGCACACCGCGAGGCAATCGTCGCAGCCATAGATGCGGTTGCCGATGCTGGCCCTGAACTCCTCGGGGATCGGACCGGCATGTTCGATCGTCAGATAGGAAATGCAGCGCCGCGCATCGATCCGCCCCGGACCGGTGATCGCCGCCGTCGGACAGGCCTCGATGCACCGCATGCAGCTTCCGCAATGCTCCTCGGCCGGGGCATCGGGCGCAAGCTCCAGGCTGGTCATGACGACCCCGAGGAACAACCAATTGCCATGCTCGCGGCTCAATAAATTGGTATGTTTGCCCTGCCACCCCAGCCCCGCCGCGGCGGCGAGCGGTTTCTCCATCACCGGCGCAGTATCGACGAACACCTTCAATTCGCCGCCATGCGTTTCGGCCAGCCAGCGCCCAAGCGCTTTCAGCGCCTTCTTGACCGTCTTGTGGTAATCGGTCCCTTGCGCATAGACCGAAATCCGCCCCAGTTCGCCATGCTCAGCCAGCGCCAGCGGATCGACCGCCGGGGCATAACTCATCGCCAGCGCGATCACCGATTTCGCCGCCGGCCACAGGCCGTTGGGGCTGGCGCGCTGCTCGGCGCGATCCTCCATCCAGCGCATGTCGCCATGCCGCCCCTCGCCAAGCCACGCGCGCAAGCCATCCCCCGCCTGCGGCGCGGCGTCGGCACGCGCGAAACCGCAGGACGCAAAGCCCAGTTCGACCGCCTTGGCGCGGATTTCATCTTCGATGGTCATTGCCATTTAAGCATCAGCCCTTAGCACAGGCTCCATGAGCACAAGCTACGCCGTCGAGGCGCATGATCTCGTCAAGGATTTCGGGGACACCCGCGCGGTCGACGGGGTCAGCCTCGCGGTCCCGACCGGGTCGATCTATGGCATCCTCGGCCCCAATGGCGCGGGCAAGACCACCACCATCCGCATGCTGCTCGGGATCATCGATCCAAGCTCGGGCACCCGCCAACTGCTCGGCCGCGACAAGCCGCTCGATGCGGCGCAGGAGGTCGGCTATTTGCCCGAGGAGCGCGGTCTCTACCCGGCGATGACATGCGTCGACGCAATTGCCTTCATGGGTGCCCTGCGCGGGCTGCCGCTGCGCGAAGGCAAGCGCCGCGCGGTCGGTTTGCTTGGCGATCACAACCTTGGCGACTGGGCGAGAAAGCCGATCCGCAACCTGTCCAAGGGCATGGCGCAGACCGTCCAACTGCTCGGCACTATTGTCCACAAGCCCAAATTGATCGTGCTCGACGAACCTTTCTCGGGCCTCGACGCGATCAACCAGGGCAAGCTCGAGGATCTCATCCGGCGCGAGGCGGCGGGCGGCGCGACGATCATCTTCTCGACCCATGTCATCGCCCATGCCGAGCGATTGTGCGAGCGGGTCGCGATCATCGCCGGCGCCAAGGTGGCGTTCGAAGGCGAAGTCGACGAAGCGCGCGGCAAGCTTCGCCCGATCGTCCGCCTCAAAACCCGCGCGGCCGACGGCCCGTGGCGAAGCGCGCTGCCCGCCACTGCCCGGCTCGACAATGGCGACTGGACATTCGAACTCCCGCCATCCGGGCCCGAACCCTTGCTCAAGGCGCTGATCGACGGCGGCGCGGGGATCGAGACATTGAGCATCGAGCGTCCCGGCCTCCACGATGCCTTCGTCGCCATCGCCGGTGAAGCCGCCGCGCGCCAGATGGACGAGCCAGTCGGAGAAGCCGCATGAACCTCCCCCATTTGATCCGCTCGTCGTTCGTCATCGCGCGGCGGGATTTCACTGCGACGGTGATGAGCAAGACTTTCCTCATCTTCCTGCTCGGGCCGCTGTTCCCGGTGCTTGCCGGGGTCGCCTTTGGCGGGATTGGCGCATCGATCGACCGCAACGGCACGCGGCCGGTGGTCGCAGTGATCGGCAGCGCGGCGGAGTTTCAGGCGCTCGATGCGGCCCGCGCAACGATGCAGCCCTTGCTGATCCAGGGCAATGGCGTCGTGCTGAGCGCGGTTGCGCCCGCCGGCGATCTCACGGCCCAGCGCGCCAAATTGCTCGCCCAGACCGATCCGCCGGTGCTCGGCGTGCTCGACGGCGGGATCGACGCGCCGCACTTTACCGGTGCGGTCAATGCCGATGGCACCACCGTGAGGCAGCTCGGCTTCATCATCGACCAGGCCCGCCGCGCCCGCGCCGCGCCCGTTCCGGCGGGCAAGCCGCTCGACGTCGCGCTGATCCAAAGCTCGTCGGGCTCCCTGCTCTCGGCCCGATCGGCGACCGCGCGCGCCGGACAATTGGTGTTGTTCACCCTGACCTTGTTGCTCGCCGGCATGCTGCTGTCGCAATTGATCGAGGAGAAATCGAACAAGGCGATCGAGGTCATTGCCGCCGCCGTCCCGGTCGAGGCGATCTTCATCGGCAAATTATTCGCGATGCTGGCGATGGCATGGGTCGGGATCACCGTGTGGACCCTCGCCGGTGCCGCCGGAATCGCCTTCTACCTCCCCGGCGGGCTTGGCGCCTTGCCCGCGCCCGCGGTCGGCTGGCCGACCTTCATCGCGCTCGGGATGATCTATTTCTCGATGAGCTACCTCCTCATCGGCTCGCTGTTCCTCGGTATTGGCAGCCAGGCCTCCACCGCGCGCGAGGTGCAGACTTTGTCGATGCCGGTGACCATGGCGCAGATGATGATCTTCGGCCTCGCCGCGCTTGGCGTCGGCCACCCCGGCAGCCCGATCGCGATCACCGGCATGCTGTTCCCCTTATCCTCGCCGTTCGCGATGTTCGGGCGGGCGGCGGAAATGCCGGCGATGCTGCCCCATCTTTTGGCGCTGGCGTGGCAGATATTGTGGGTAGCCCTGATCCTCCGCATCGCCGCCAAACTGTTCCGGCGGAGCGTCCTCAAGAGCGGTCCGGCGTTTCGGTGGCCGTGGCAGAAGAGAGTGGCGGCTTAAGTTGTAGAAATGGCCAGAGCGGAGTTTTGGCATGAGCAAGTTCGACGATGTTATCAAAGCGCCTCGGACACACCCAGTCGGTGTGCTGGTGACACACATTCCGCTATTCTTATTGTGGATCGCTTTTGCGGTGCGGGACTTGGTCGACGGGAGCTTCAAAATGAGGGGCGGAGGCCTAGTGTCTCTCGCTGCTGAACCGATGAAATTCTACGTGGTTGCAGCGCTGATCCTCGGCGTAGCCGCAGTCGTCGCAATTCGCATCTTGCAGGCAGGCTTTGCTATTGCTGACAAAGACGGCGCCTAAAATCACCCGATCGCCGCCTTCGCCATCTCGGTCAGCGTCGCCATCAGCGCCTTGTGCGGGAAGGGGCCGTGGCTGATCCGCGCGACTCCCGCCGCCGCCCACTCGGCCTTGGGCGGAGCCCCGGGGAAGGCGATGGCGTTCAATGGCAGCGGCACGTCGCGCACCACGCGTTCGATATGGCGCGGGTCGGCGATCCGGGGGACGAAGAATCCGCTTGCCCCCGCGTCGGCGAACGCCTTGCCGCGGACAATCGCCTCGTCGATCAGCGCGTCGTCGGTGTCCTTGTGCTTGAGCAGCAGATCGGTCCGCGCGTTGATGAAGAAGTCGTCGCCAACCGCCTTGCGAATCGCGGCGATCCGGCGGACTTGCAGCTCGAGCGGATGAATCCCCTCCCCGCCAACCACCTGATCCTCGAGATTGCACCCCACCGCGCCGGTTGCCTTGAGCGCCGCGACATTGGCCGCGCCTTCCGCTGGATCGACCGAATAAGCCCCTTCGAAATCGACCGACAGCGGCAGGTCGACCGCCTTCATGATCCGCCGAGCATTGGCGAACACATAATCGAGCGGCACCTGGTGGGCGTCGCCAAATCCCGAGGCATCGCCGACCGGATGACTCCCCGTCGCCAGCGCCTTCGCCCCCGCCGCTGCAACCGCAATCGCGCTGCCCGTGTCCCAGATATTGTACAGGATTACCGGATCGCCCGGCACATGAAGCGCGGCAAAGGTGGCGAACTTGCTCATCACGGGGCCCCTCCAATTTGTTGAAACAGCTCGACCTTGACCCCGTCCGGATCGAGGATCCACGCAAACTTTCCATAATCCTCGTCTTGCCGCCCGAGGATCGCGACCCCCTTGCCTTCAAGCTCAGCGATCATCGCGTCGAGGTCGTCGACCCGCAAATTGATCATGAACGCGGCATCGCTCGGCGCGAAATAATCACTCTCGGCCTTGAACGGCGACAGCAAGGCATAGCCTTCCGGATCGTCGCCCTTGAACGGAAACATCGCGCCCCACTCGCCGCCGACCCCAAGCGTCTCAAGATACCATTTCTGAGTCGCCGCAGGGTCCGCCACCTTGTAGAAAATCCCGCCCAATCCCGTCACCTTGGCCATTCAATCCCCCCTCGGATCAATGCTGCGCGAAGACCTTCCTTTTGCCGTCGCGGGTAAAGATGATCGTCTGATACGCTGGCTTGTTGGCGCCCATCTCCATGCCCGGCGATCCCGCGACCATCCCCGGCACCGATAGCCCCGCCGCCTTTGGCTTTTCCTTAAGCAAGCGCGCAATATCAGCCGCGGGCACATGGCCCTCGATCGCATAGCCGCCAACGCTTGAAGTGTGGCACGAGCGCAAATCGTCGGGCACGCCGAGCTTGTGCGCGGTCGGGGTGACATCCGCGACATTGGTCACGCGCACGTCATGGCCGGCTTTGCGCATATGCTCGACCCACTTGCCGCAGCAGCCGCAGCTGGCGGTCTTGACGACATTGATCACCGCAGCCGCAGCGGGCGTGGCGCAGGCGACCATCGCGAGCGGGGTGGCGATCAGCAAAAGCAATTTCCGGCCGGTATTCATGGCATTCTCCGTGTTGCGCGTTCGTCGGCCAGATGGCCGCCCGCCGCTGACCGACTAATGAACGAACCGCGCCACCACGTCGCGATAGCTTCGGCTGACCTTCACCTGCGCGCCCGAATCGAGCACCAGGAAGCATTCGCCATTGGTGTGCGGCTTGACCTGGCGGACGAGGTCCAAATTGACGATGGTCGAACGGTGGACCCGCTGAAAGCGGCGCGGATCGAGCCGTTTCTCCAGATCCTTCATCGTCTCGCGCAGGATCAGCGTGTTGTCCCCGGTCATGATGCACATATAATCGCCCGCGGCATCGATCCGTTCGATCGTATCGACATCGACCCGGAAGATCTGCCCCTGGTCGCGGATGTTGATCATTTTCTCGAAGCGGTTGGCGGCGGGGCCTTCGGCGGCGGTTTCTTCGGCCAGTTCCTCGGCGGCTTCGGGAGCATGCTCCTCGAGCGCTTCCTTCAGCCGTTCGGCTTCCTCGGCGCCGCGCTTCTCCGCCAGGCGCTGGCGCACCCGGTCGAGCGTCGCGGCCAGCCGGTCTTCCTCGACCGGTTTCATCAGATAATCCGCCGCCTGCGCCTCGAACGCGCGGATCGCATGCTCGCCAAAGGCGGTCACGAACACGAACAAGGGCGGCTCGACCTCCATCAACCCCTGGACCACCGAGAAGCCGTCGAACCCCGGCATCTGAATGTCGAGGAACACGAGATCGGGCTTGTGGGTCTTGATCGCTCGGATCGCCTCGCGGCCATTGGCGGCGGTGGCGATGATCTCGACATCGTCATGCGCCTGGAGCCGCAACTGCAGCCCCTGCGTCGCCAGCGGTTCATCGTCGACCAGGATGGTTCGAATGGTCATGAGTTGGCCTTCTTCAAATGGAATCCCCCGCGTTATCGTCGAGCGGGATATCGATAATGACGCTGAACCCGCCATGGTCGTTCGACTTGGTCGAAAAGGCATGGCCCCCGCCATAGGCTTGCGCCAGACGGTCCTTGATATTCGCCAGTCCGACGCCGGTCGACTGATGACCGCCGAACATGGCCGCTTCGCCGGCCCCGCTGTCGGCGACCTCGATCCTGACCCCCTGCCCCTGCCGCTCGGCCTTGATCCAGATTTCCGCGCCGGTCTCGCTCGGGGTGACCGCATATTTGATCGCATTTTCGATCAATGGCTGGAGCAGTAGCGACGGCAAGCGCGCACCGATGGTCGAACTGTCTATCTCGAAATGCGGCCGCAGCCGGTCCTCGAACCGCATCTTCTCGATCTCGAGGTACAGCTTCAATGTCTCGACCTCCTGCGCCAGCGTGACCTGCGCGGTCGGCTCATTGGCCAATGTATAGCGCAGGAACGACGACAGTCGCGCGAGCATCGCATTGGCGCGTTCGGTCTGTTTCAATAGCACCAGGGTCGAGATGGAGTTCAACGTATTGAACAGAAAATGCGGGTTGAGCTGGTAGCGTAGCATCGCCAACTGCGCGCTCGATGCGGCGCTTTCGAGATGCGCGCGCTGGTCGATCTCTTCCTCCAGCAGGAGGTAATAATTGATCCCGTAATAAAGCGCGGTCCACGCCACCAGCAGCACGAAATCGAGCAGCAGGGCGCCGAGATATTCAAGCCCGACCGGCTGGTAATCGGGCTTGAGGAAGGTGACGTAGCTCCACGTCTCGATCACCGAGAAGGTCGCTGCCGCGATCGACACCGTCGCGAACGACAGGATCAGCGTCCACAGCACTTTCTTGGTGATCAGCCGGCGGAACAGGCTCGCCATCAGCAGGGTCAATGAATAGCCGGTGGCGGTCAGCAGCAGCGTATGGACGATGAACATCGCGCCCATCGAATTGGCCAAGCCGGACAACGATCGGAGGATGAAATAGCCGCCCCAGCCGATCGACTGGAGCACCCAGAAAGCACGATTCTTGTCGTCGAAAAATGGCGCGTCGAGCCCAACCCCCTTGAGGATCGGCTTGGCCGGCCCCTTCGGCTTGGCCTTCAATGACACGGGTGCGGCGGGCAGCACGGCGCGCTCACCCGCATCAATCAACCGGGCGCCATCGCTCGCCATTAGCCGTTGAGTTCCGGAGCCTGCATCATGTCGATATAGGCGAGCCGGGATCGATCCCCAAGCCGCTTGCGAACCCGGCCCTTTCATCGCCACGCCGAAACGCGCTAGACCGTGGTCGGAGGAGACGATGATGGACGATTCCAACACCCAGGCAGGCTTCCGCCAAATGGACGAAAGCACGGCGGAGGATTGGGCGATCATCGGCCAGCATTTCGTGCCGTTCGCCGGCCGGCTTGCCGATCGAGTGTTGACCCACCTCAAGATTCTCGACGGCGATTATGGCGGTTTTCCGATCGACCGGCTGCAGCACAGCCTGCAGACCGCGACCCGTGCGCATCGCGGCGGCGAGAGCGAAGAATATGTCGTCGCCGCCTTGCTCCACGACATTGGCGACACGCTCGGCAGCTACAATCATCCCGACATCGCCGCCGCGATCCTCAAGCCGTTCGTGTCCGACAAATTGCATTGGATGGTCGAGCATCACGGCATCTTCCAGGGCTATTATTTCTTCCATTACATTGGGATGGACCGCGACATGCGCGACAATTTCCGCGGGCATGAGCATTTTGAGGATACCGCGCTCTTCTGCGAAATCTACGACCAGACCGCGTTCGACGCCGCTTATGACGCCGCCCCGCTCGAATTTTTCGAGCCGATGGTGCGCCGGGTGCTTTCGCGCCCGGTCAACAGCGTTTACAAGGCCATCGGCGAATCTGGCTAAATTTCAAGGACTTCCCAATGAAGCATATGATCGTCGCCGCGTCGGCCTTGCTGCTGGCTGCCTGTCAGTCGGGCAGCGCCCCGGCGCCCCAGGCCGATAGCGCCGCCGGCATCGCGCCGATCCTTGCCACGCCCGATGCGGTCGATGTGCACAGCTATGCCAGGCCGCTCGAGGCGCGGGTGACGCACATCGCGCTCGACCTCGGGGTTGATTTCACCGCCAAGCGCATTGCCGGCACTGCGACGCTCGATATCCAAGCCAAGCCCGACGCCAAGTCGATCATCCTCGACGACAAGGGGCTGGAGATTTCGAAGATCGCCGCTGCCGACGGCACCCCGCTGAGCTACCAAGTCGGCGCGGTCGATGCCAACCTTGGTGCCCCGCTCGAAATTGCGATCGGCACCGCGCGCAAGATCATCATCACCTACAAATCCGCGCCCGATTCCGAGGCGCTGCAATGGCTGACCCCGGCGCAGACAGTCGGCAAGAAACAGCCATTCCTGTTCAGCCAGGGCCAATCGATCAACAACCGAAGCTGGGTCCCGACCCAGGATTCGCCCGGCATCCGCCAAAGCTGGGAAGCCAGGATTCGCGTCGCCCGGCCGCTTACCGCGGTGATGTCCGCGCCCAAGGCGGCCGAACCCATCACCGACGGCGATGCGCGCATTTTCTCATACAAGATGGACAACCCCGTCGCGCCTTATCTGATCGCGATTGCGGTCGGTGACCTTGCGTTTCGTGAACTCGGCCCGCGCACCGGGGTGTGGACCGAGCCCGGCATGCTCGACAAGGCCGCCGCCGAATTGTCCGACACCGAAAATATGGTCGCTGCGGCGGAGAGACTCTACGGCCCCTACGCCTGGGGTCGCTACGATCTGCTCGTACTGCCGCCGTCCTTCCCGTTCGGCGGCATGGAAAACCCCACCCTCACCTTCCTCACCCCGACCTTCATCGCCGGGGACAAGAGCAACAACAGCCTGATCGCGCACGAGTTAGCCCATAGCTGGTCGGGCAATCTCGCGACCAACGCCACGTGGAGCGATTTCTGGCTCAATGAGGGCATGACGACCTATGCCGAGCGGCGCATCGTCGAGGCGGTTTACGGCCCCAAGGTCGCGGCCCAGCAGGTCGCCTTGGGGATCGACGCCCAGGATAAGGCCGTGGCCGACGCCGGCGGCCTGACCGGCGGCGACACGCGGCTCCACATCGACCTCAAGGGCCGCAACCCCGATGATGGCCTGACCGACATCGCCTATGAAAAGGGTGCGGCCTTCTTGCGGGTGATCGAAACCAGTGTCGGGCGCGAGAAGTTCGACGCGTGGCTCAGGGGCTGGTTCGATCGCCACCGGTTCCAGCCGGTGACCTCGGCACTATTCCTCGCCGACCTGCGCGCCAACCTCATCAAGGGCGACGCGGCGCTCGAAGCAAAGCTGATGCTCGACCAGTGGGTCTACCAGCCCGGGATCCCGGCCAATGCGGTCAAGGCCGATGCGCAGGCCTTCGTTGCGGTCGATACCGCGAGCACCGCCTTCGCCACCGGCGGCGCGCCCGATGTCACGGCGTGGAATGCCTACACCACCGACGAGCGCCTGCGCTTCCTCAACCGCCTGCCGCGCAAGCTCGACAAGTCGCGGCTCGACACGCTCGCCTCGGCCTTCGCCTTGGGGTCGACCACCAACAATGAAGTGATCTTCGCCTGGCTCGATCTCGCCACCCGCAATCGCTACGATCCGGCAGTTCCGGCGCTAACCGCGTTCCTGAGTTCGGTGGGGCGCGGCAAATTCGTCCGACCATTGTACAAGACGCTTTATGCCGACGCGGCTTGGGGCCGACAGATCGCCCAGCGCCTGTATCCGCAGGCGCGGCCGCTCTATCATCCGCTTGTTACCCGCGAGGTTGACAAGACCATGGCCGGCAAATCCTAGGCTTGCGGCTCATCAGGACCGCGTGAACCAGGCGTTGAACGACACCGTCATTCGCTCGCTCGATGCCTGGTTGGGGTGAACCCAATGCTTGAGATAGGCCGGCCACAACAGCAACGTGCCGGGGCCGGGCCGGACAGTGAACTTGGGCTTGGTGAACGGCGTTTCGATCTGCACGCTGCTGCCCAACGAGCCGCGCGGGTCGATGAATTCGATCGCCCCCGATAATTTGTCGTCGGGATCATCGGGCAACGGCACCAGCGCATAATAAGTACCTGACCAGAACGCCCCGGCATGATCATGCGGCGCGTTCATGGCGTGGGTCGGATTGATGTTGACCCAGCCGTCAAAGTTGAGCGTCAGCTTCTTGGGCAGCGCAGGCATGGTGCGCCCGCAGCCCTGGTCTGTGAAGCTGCGGATAATCTTTGCCAATTCGCTATGCGCAGGCTCCTTGCGGCTGAAAAAGTCGGCCTCGGAATGCCAGCCGTAACGGTTCGATCGGTCCATCCCCGGTTCGTTCTCCCGCCGGATACGCGCTTCGGCGAGCAGCCGCGCATCGAGCGCCGCGCTGTCATCCAGCCGCGCCATCAACAATGGCACCGGGAACATGGTGTGAATGTCGATCGGCCCGAATGCGTCGCTCATCTTCCCCCCGATCATCGAGCGCATCTACAACAGCGCTCTCGACCACGAAACGATACGCAAACCGCGTTGGCAGGTCGAAACAAATTATGGTAACCTGCATCAGCTATTTCGGAATACATGGGTTCAACCAACAGGGGACGTTGAAATGAAATGGTTTTTACTTGCAGCGGTGGCCACGAGCGCGATCAGCGCACCGGCGGCGGCCCGCGATCACAATTGGTATATGGGGATCGAAGGCGGCCTGATGTGGGCCAAGGACCTCGACTTCGATGGCACGGCCAACTTCGAGGGGCCGGTGACGATCAATGATTATTACCAGCTCGATTTCAAGACCGGCCTCGATATCGACGTCATCGGTGGCTATGATTTCGGCTTCGTCCGGACCGAAGTCGAGTTCGGCTACAAGACGGCCGACATCGACCAGGTTGGCGGCGCCGGGTTTACCGAAGGTTCGTCAATCGACGGCGACGGATCGGTTCGGGTCAAGTCGGTCATGGCCAATGCCCTGATCGATTTCGGCAATGAGGACGGCTTCAGCGTCTATGGCGGCGGCGGTCTTGGCTTGGCCGAGGTCAAGGTCAGCGACTCCACGAGCTCGAGCAACAACTTCAGCCTGAAAGATTCGGGCCTTGCCTGGCAATTGATCGCCGGCGTCCGTTACGCCGTGTGGGACAATGTCCAAATGGGTCTGAAATATCGCTATTTTCAAGGACCGAGAATCGAAGATAATCTGACGTTTTCGAATCAATTTTCGGTCGATCTGGACAGCAACCGCTTCCGCTCGCACTCGCTGCTGTTCAGCGTAATCTATCATGCGGGCGAGAGGTATGTTGCGCCGCCACCGCCGCCACCACCGCCACCACCGCCACCGCCCTTACCACCGCCCGCGACCCAGACTTGTCCCGACGGGTCGGTCATCCTGGCAACCGACGCCTGCCCGCCGCCCCCGCCACCACCGCCGCCGATGGCGGAACCCGAGCGCGGCTGATCATCGGCGAATATTGAAATCGCGGCCCGGGAAGTGGCATTCCCGGGCCGCTTTTCAATGTGCCGCAGTTCACCATCGGAACGGATATGTTTTAACCCCGCTTAAACCCTCTTGGTCTACCGCTTTTCGTGAACTTGATTTCAGGAAGCGGAATGTACGAAGCACCGGATCGGTATAAGCGCATGGTTTCTGCCCGGCTCCCGGGGGGGGAATCGCTTGCGTTGAGTACCCAGGACGGTGACGACAATGCCTCGCCGTTGCGCGATGCCCAGCTCATGGCCCGCGCCCAAATGGCGCTGTTTTTCGCCGCTGCAAACATCATTGCGGCGCTGCTGATCGTCGGCAGCCTGATGACCAGCCTGCCCTCGACGACCTTGTTCATCTGGGTCGGCTCGGTGGTCACGGTCAACCTCGGCGCGCTGCATGTCGCGCGGACCCAGGCGATCACCAATGTCGGTCGATCGGGGCGGATGGTCCCGACCTGGTTCCTGGTCGGCGACATCGTGCTTCGTGCTGCAGTGTGGCTAAGCCTGCCGCTTTATTATTTCCCGTCGCTCGACCCAGCCAGCCAATTGGTTACCGCCTCGCTGATTTCGGGGCTCGGCATTGCCGCGCTCGGGCTGGTGGTAATCCCCGCCTGCGTAAATGGCTGGCTGGCCAGCTTCACTGCCGGTTTATGCTTCGCGCTGTTCACCGCGAATGACGCCATGCCGTTCCTCAACAAATTGCAGATATTGTTCACCCTCGGGGTCGCCGTCGTCGGCGTGTTCGCGGTGGCGCGCTGGGCGTTCCGCCAGTTGCAGAGCAATGCCGACATGGGCTCGGCCAGCGAGAGCGCCTCCTTGCTGCTCCAGGAATATGAGCAGCGCGGCGTCGGCTGGCTGTGGCAGGTCGATGCCGAAAATCGAGTCACCTACATTTCGTCGCGAATGACCGCTTTGCTTGGTCGCCCGGCCAGCGCTTTGCTCGGCCATTCGCTGCCGTCCTTGCTTGGCGGCCATGCCGAATTGGGCCGAATCCTGCTCGAACGCCAGGCGTTCAATTCGCTCGAAATGGAATTGAAGACCGCGCGCGGCCCGCGCTGGATTTCGATTGCCGGCGATCCGATCGTCGATACCGCCGACCGCTTCGAAGGCTTCCGCGGGGTTGGTTCGGACATCACCGAAATCCGCCATACGCAGGAACGGCTGACCCACCTCGCCAACATGGACGTCTTGTCTGGCCTGCCCAATCGCGGCCGCGTTCGCCAGTTGCTCGGCGAGTCGCTTCGTGCGGCGGTTACCAGCAATGTGCCGTGCGCGATCATGTTCCTCGACCTCGACGGGTTCAAGCCGGTCAACGACACCTTTGGCCATCCCAAGGGCGACGCGGTGCTTCAGGCCGTCGCCAAGCGCTTGTGCGAGCAGGTTGGCCCCGATGGCCATGTCGGGCGCAGGGGCGGCGATGAATTCGCCATCGTCGTGACCGACGCGCAAAGCCGCAAACAGGTCGAGCTGCTGGCCGGCGCGATCATCAAGTCGGTCGCCGAACCGTATATGATCGACCAGACCGAAATCCGCATCGGCGTGTCGATCGGCTGCGCCTTCGGCCCGATCGACGGGGCAACCGTCGACGATCTCATCCTCAAGGCCGATCTTGCCTTGTACCAAGCCAAGGATGCCGGGCGCGGCGTCGCCAAATATTTCTCGGCCGAACTGCAGTTTGAGCAGGACGACCGGATGCAGATGGAAAATGATCTGCGCCAGGCGATCGCCAGCCACCAATTCCATCTGATGTTCCAGCCCCTGGTCAGCGCCAAGACCCAGTCGTTGGTTGGCTTCGAAGCGCTGATCCGCTGGAACCACCCCAAGCGCGGGCTGGTCCCGCCGCCAGTGTTCATCCCCGTGGCCGAGGAAGCCGGACTGATGGGCGCGATCGGCGAATGGGTCATCGACGAGGCGTGCCGCGCCATCGCCACCTGGCCCGAGCCGCTGACCATGGCGATCAACATCAGCCCCAAGCAGATCATCCTGCCGGCGCTGCCCAACGTCGTCAGCCAGGCGCTCTCGCGCTACAAATTGCCCGGCAACCGGATCGAGCTCGAAGTCACCGAGGGCGTGTTCCTTGGCGACGAGAATGCCACGCTCGACGTGCTCAAGCGGCTCCGCGCGCTCGGCGTCGGGATCGCGCTCGACGATTTCGGCACCGGCTACTCGTCGATCGGCTATCTCAACAAGGCGGTGTTCCACAAATTGAAGATCGACGGCAGCTTCGTCCGCGCCGCCGGCACCCGGCCGGAGAATGTCGCGATCATCCAGTCGATCGTTCAGCTCGCCAAAAGCTTCCGCATGAACGTCACCGCCGAGGGCGTCGAGACCGCCGAGGATTTCGAGCGCATGCGCGATCTCGGGGTCGACACCATCCAGGGCTATCTGTTCGGCAAACCCTTGTCGTTCGAACGCGCCAACCAGATGGTGATCGGTATCGGCAACAAGAAGAAGGCCGGCTGAGCGCGGCGCCTCCCGCAAGCTTTGCGAACGCGGTCGAGACTGCTAAATTGCCGGCATGTTGCTTGACCTCGACCATATCCGCGACGCCAGCGTCCGACCCGCGCCCTTCCCGTTTTTCGTCGTCCCCCTTGCGCTTCGCAGCGATCGCGCGGCCGACATTGCAGCGGCCTTCCCGACGATCGAGCGGCCCGGCGCGGTGGGCGTCGATCAGGTCGATCAGGCCCCGTTGTTCGCTACCTTGCTGGACGATCTTCGCAGCGACGCGTTTCGCGCCATCATCGCCGACAAGCTCGACCTCGATCTCGACCAGCGCGATATCGTCATCAACGTACGCGGGCAGGTTCGCCTGACCGACGGCAATATCCATACCGATACGCCGTCCAAGCTGGCGACGGTCTTGCTCTATTTCGATCGCCCCGGCGACGCGTCGGACACCGGGCTCAGAATCCTGCGCGGCAACAAGAATCTCGACGATTTTGTTGAGGAAATACCCTCGACGCTCGGTACCATGCTGGTGTTCAAGGTGACCCCCGATTGCTGGCACGGCCACAAGCCGCACGTCGGTCGGCGCCATTCGCTGCAGCTCAATTATCTCAGCGGGGTCAAGACGATCGGGAAGCACCAATTGCTTCACCGCCTGATCGGGCGAACCAAGCGGAAGTTCAACGCGCTTCGATAAATTCCCGTGCGCGGTCATATTCGTAGGTAGTGACGCGCCCGTCGCGATTGCCGTCGGCCAGTTCCTTGAATGCGGTCAGCGCCGGCTGGGCCTCGTACAAGGTCAGCCAGCCATCGCGATTGCGGTCATACAGCCGTACCGCCCATGCCTTGATCGTTGGATCGCGGTCGAACAAGGCGTTGGCATTGATGTTGACCGGCGCGCTGGCATTGACCGGGCTCGATGCCGCCACCGCCGCCTCGGCCGCCAGCCCAAGGATCATTGCCATCATTGCGCGTTCCCAATTTCCGACCAAGTTTCAGCCGCCCAACGCGCGATTGGCTAATTATGTCCCTTGGCCGAGCGCCTCGCGCACCGCGGCGTCGAGCGCGTCGGGGCGGAATGGCTTGGCCAGCATCTGTGCCAGCGGCGCGGCGCTGCTGATCGCCTCGCTTTCGCTATAGCCCGACACGAACAGGATCGGCTGACCCGGGACGGCGTTTAGGATCTGCGCCGCGACCTCCCCGCCCGACAGGCCGGGCATCGCATAATCGAGCACCACCAGATCAGGCCGCTGCTTGCCAAACATTTCCAGGCCTTCGACCCCATCGGCCGCCGCGCGCACGCGATAGCCATAATCACCGAGGCTGGAGACGATGAACTCGCGCACATCGGGGTCGTCGTCGATCACCAGGATCGACGCGTTGCGAATGGCGGGTTCGCTCGCATTGACGTCGGCCTTGGCGAGCTCCCCTTCAGCGTCACCGTCGGCGCATTTGAAATAAAGCTTGATAGTCGTTCCCTCGCCCGGGGCACTATCAATCCGCGCGGTACCGCCCGACTGGCGAGCAACCCCGTAAACCATGCTCAGGCCGAGCCCGGTGCCCTTGCCGACCTCCTTGGTGGTGAAGAACGGATCGAACGCGCGGGCCACGACGTCTGGCGGCATACCAGTGCCGGTGTCGTTGACGCACAGCTCGAGATAGTCACCATCCTCCAATTCGGGATCGTCGACGATTTGTACCGCTTTCGTCGCAATCGTCAGCTTGCCGCCGTCGGGCATGGCGTCGCGGGCGTTGATCGCCAAATTGAGCACCGCCAACTCGAGCTGGGTCGGGTCGGCCATCACCGGCATCCGCTCGTCATGAAGCTTGAATTTCTTGACGATCGATGGCCCCAGGACATTGCCCAGCAAAGGCCGCATGCCTTCGATCAGCGGCGCGACATCGGTCGCCCGAACCTCCAGCCGTTGCACCCGACTGAACGCCAGCAATTGCGCGGTCAATCGTGCGCCGCGCTCAGCTGCGGTCAGTGCGTTGGTGGCATAGCGTTTCAACCGTTCGTCGGTGACGTTGCGCAAAATCATGTCGAGCCCGCCGACCACCACGGTCAGCAAATTGTTGAAATCATGCGCGATTCCACCGGTCAATTGGCCCAGCGCCTCCATCTTCTGGCTCTGGCGCAATTGCTCCTGAGCGGCCTTCAAATCGGTGATGTCGCGCGCTTCGGCGAGGAGGTAGATGATCTCGCCATGATCGTCGCGGATCGGCTGGATCGAATAATCGAGATAGGCCGTCGCTACCCCGGCGCGCTCCATCTTGAATTCACCGTTGAACGGCTCGCCCTTTGCCGCGCTCGCGACTGCCGCCTTCATCGCCGGAATATGCTCGGGGTATGCCAGCATGGTCGGCGCATCCCAGATCTTGCCGCCGAGCGAACGCTCGGGATTGGTGTCGCGCCACGGCGTGCTGACCCGGTTGATCTCGAGGATCGTCCCGTCGGGCTCGAGCAATACGATCACTTCAAGCACGGTGTCGAAGATTGCCCGCACCCGCGCCTCGCTCGCCTGCAGTTCGGCGGTCCGTTCCTCGACCTGGGTGCGAAGCTCGATTTCGGATTGCTTGGCCAACGTGATGTCGGTCGAGACACCGATGTAGCCGATCAGGTCGCCATCGGGCCCGAAGCGCGGCTGCGACACCGCGCGCATCCAGCGCCAGTCGCCGGGCCGTCTTTCAAACCGCGCCTCGGTGACGAAGCTGCCGCCGCTTTTTTCGCCGGCGATGGTATCCTCGATGACCTTCGCTTTATCGTCGGGGTGAACCCGCCGCATCCAGTCGATCCGCCGCGATTGTTCCGCATCGACACCCATCAGCTCGACATAGGCCTGATTGACGAAGTCGCGGCTGCGGTCGAGCCGGGTGACCCACATCGGCACCGGCGCGGAATCGGCAATCCGTCGGAACCGCGCCTCGCTCTCTTTCAGCGCGCGCTCGCTGACGCGTTGTTCGGTGACGTCACTGATCAGCAGCACCAGCCCGAACACGTTGCCGTCGCTGCCGACCTGCGGCAGATATTCGGACTGGATCGCGAGCGGCCCGCGGGTTGGATGATCGAAGTCGGCGGCGAACCATTGCCGCTCCCCGGCCAGCGCCGCATCGAGCATTGGCCGACGGTCGGCCATCGCCTTGGGGTCGAGCACCTCGGCCATCGTCAGTCCGAGCAACTCTCCGCGCGACCGCTCCAGGAATTCGGCCAGCGCCCGGTTGACGAAGCGATAGCGAAACTCGCGATCGACGAACGCCAGCGCCACCGGCAGCGCATCGGCCACTGCCAGCATCTGGGCGAAATCAAACCGCCCAGTATCGCTCGAATCGTCGTTGCGGTCGCGCGCCATGCCGCTGAAATGCCTCCACCTGCCCGTCGAGACAATAACCAAGCACCGCCCCACCCGTTCCGGCCAAACCCGTTGCGCCCATTGCCGTCGCAGCCGCGCAACCCCATCTCATATTGCAACCGATCATCAGGAGCCACGCATGGCCGATAATACTTACACCCCACCCGCAATCTGGACCTGGGACGCGCCCAGCGGGGGCAAGTTCGCAAGCATCAACCGCCCGACCGCTGGCGCCACCAGCGACCGCATTCTCCCCGTCGGCGACCATCCGCTCCAGCTTTACAGCCTCGGCACCCCCAATGGCGTCAAGGTCACGATCATGCTCGAGGAGTTGCTCGCAACTGGTCATAAAGATGCGGAATATGATGCGTGGAAGATCGACATTGGCGAGGGCGAGCAGTTCGGCTCGGGGTTCGTTGCGATCAACCCCAATTCCAAGATCCCCGCTCTGCTCGACCGCACCGACCCGGCCCGTCCCCAGCGCGTGTTCGAAAGCGGCGCGATCCTGCTCTATCTCGCGGAGAAGTTCTCCGCCCTTCTCCCGACCGATCCGGCCGCGCGCACCGAGGCACTGAGCTGGCTGATGTGGCAGATGGGCGCGGCCCCATTCCTCGGTGGCGGTTTCGGCCATTTCTACGCTTACGCGCCGGACAAGTACGAATATCCGATCAACCGCTATGCGATGGAGGTGAAGCGCCAATATGACGTGCTCGACCGCCATCTCGCCGACCATGAGTATATGGCCGGGGCAGATTACAGCGTCGCCGATATCGCGATCTGGCCCTGGTATGGCGCGGTGGCGCTCGGCCAGGCCTACGACGGCGCGGCCACATTCCTCGGTCTCGACAATTACAAGCACGTCCAGCGCTGGATAAAGCGGGTCGGGCAGCGCCCCGCCGTCCAGCGCGGCCGCCGCGTCAACCGCAGCCCGAGCGACACCGAGCCCGACTTGATCCGCGAACGCCATTCCGCCGCCGATCTCGACTAGAATCTATTTCAGTCAGCTTAAAACGGTTCAGTTTGGCTGACACAGACGTTGAGCGATCAGCTCGAACGCCCTTATCCCGCCATCCTGAGCGCCATGAACGTCAGCACGATCGCCGCCGCGAGCAGCAGCCACTTGCCGATGCCGCCAACGCCGACCCGGCTCTCGCTGCCTGTCGAACCGACATAGGCTGGCGCCCCCGCCCCATCGAACACGCCTCGCTTCTCGCCACCCGACGCTGCCGCGACCGGAGCCGCCTTCACCGCCGCCGACTTCACCGCCGCCGGCTTGACCGATGCAGCCTTTACCTTCGCTGCCTTGGCCGCAGCCGGCTTGGCCGCAGCCGGCTTGGCCACAGCCCGCTTGGCCGCCGTCGGCTTTGCGACCTTGACCGGCTTGGCCGCCGCAGCACCGGCAGCGCCAAAGCTGAACGATCCTGGCGCGCTCGCCGCGCCGCCAAACAAATCATGCTTGCCGAAATAATCCGCCAGCAAATAGTAAACCGTGACTCGGTTCTTGGTCCGGTCCGCCGTCATCAGGCGCTTGACCGCATCCAGCCCGGCATCAAGGTCGGCGTCGGCCGCGGTCAGCCCCAATTTCTTGCGCAAAAACCGCTCGCGCACCCGCCCGACTTCGGCAGTATTGCTGAACGCTACCAATGACGAATCGCGGTTGCGCAGCGCAATCCCGAGGTAATTACTGATCTTCTTGACCACGCCCTCATCCGCGCCCGGATGATATTTGCGAACGTCGGCTAACCAGTCTTCAGCCATGCTTGAGCCCCTTCCCCATCATCCCAAGCGGCCGATGCTAGCCCTTATCCGCCCCACCGCAACGATTCATTTCGCCTCCTTCATTGGTTAAAAGACTTTCCTACAGCAAACCGTTATGGTTTGTGCGTGGCCATGAAAAATCGCACCCCAGCTATCGCCAATGGCGGCAAGCCGATCGCCTTCGCCCCCGTCCCGCGCAAGCATCGCCATGACGGCTGGACGCCCGAGCGGCAACGCGCCTTCATCGACGCGCTGGCCGATACCGGCAGCGTCAGCCGCGCCGCCGCCATGGTCAACATGTCGTCGGTGGGCGCCTATTACCTCCGCCGTCAGCCCGCTGCGGAGGACTTCGCCGCCGCCTGGTCCGCCGCGCTCGACCATGGCGTTCTGCGGATGAAGGACATCGCCTTCGAGCGCGCGGTCGAGGGCGAGCTGGTCCCGATCCTCGCCGGCGGCAAGCTGATCGGTTACCGCCGCCGCTTCAACGATCGCCTGCTGCACGAGACAGCCATATCAAATTGTTCGATCCTTTATCTCGGTCGGCCCAGGGGCGAACTTTTATCGAAAGGCACGTCGATGCACTTCAGGGTGTGGGGCCAGAATTGTTGACCGCAATCCCTGCGCGCCGCGCAAAGGCTGAAGAATCCAGAGACTCCTCCGTTCGCGAATGGGCTAGGTTTGTGAATGGAAAAATCAGATAGCGTTTAATGGCCGCCATAGCGCTTTGCCGTCACGAGCGCCGCTTTGGGTTCACGCCCCACGTGAACCGTCACGGCGTTTCCGCAGCGCCTATCGCCCTCCTTCCCCTCCCATGGGCAATGCGGCAATAAAAGCCTCGTGCGGGATAAACACATTCCCCGCACTGCGCTCGCTCAGCGCCCCGCGCTGACGTGCCCGCACGTTCCGAGTCACAAACAAAAAGCGGCCGGTCCCGGCAAAGCCGTGACGTCGATCCAGTCGGCCTACGGCCGCTGGTCGGTCGGAATGCGCCGTCTCTGCGCGCTGCTTCCCGGTTTGCTGAAGCAACCGCTCACCTGCGCTCGGCGGCTTATTCATCTCCCATCTTCAACGCAGCAATAAACGCCTCCTGCGGGATGGACACATTGCCATATTCCCGCATCTTGGCCTTGCCCTTCTTCTGCTTGTCGAGCAGCTTGCGCTTCCGCGACGCATCCCCACCATAACACTTAGCCGTCACGTCCTTGCGCATCGCGCTGATCGTTTCGCGGGCGATGACTTTGCCGCCGATTGCCGCCTGGATCGGGATTTTGAACAGATGGCGGGGGATCAGGTCCTTGAGCCGCTCGACCATCCCGCGCCCGCGTAGTTCGGCGGTGCCGCGGTGGACGATCATGCTCAGCGCATCGACCGGCTCCTCGTTGACCAATATGCTCATCTTGACGAGGTCGCCCTCGCGGTGGCCGATCTGGTGATAGTCGAAGCTGGCATAGCCCTTCGACATGCTCTTCAGCCGGTCGTAGAAATCGAACACCACTTCGTTGAGCGGAAGCTCATAGGTCAGCTGCGCGCGGCCCGCGACATAGGTCAAATTCTTCTGGATCCCGCGCCGGTCCTGGCACAATTTCAATATCGGGCCGAGATACTCGTCGGGGACGTAGATGGTCGCCTCGATCCACGGTTCCTCGATCGTCACGATCCGGCTCGGGTCGGGCATGTCGGCCGGATTGTGCAGCTCGATCGTGCTGCCGCCATCCTCGCCCTCGCCGACCACCACCCGGCCCGACGTCGCGCCGGGGTCGCCGCGCTTGGCCCGGCCGAGCTGGATGCGATAGACCACGCTCGGCGCGGTGGTGATCAAATCGAGGTCATATTCGCGGGTCAGCCGCTCCTGGATGATCTCGAGGTGGAGCAGGCCGAGGAAGCCGCAGCGGAAACCGAAGCCGAGCGCCGCGCTGCTCTCGGTCTCGAAGCTGAAACTCGCGTCGTTTAGGCGTAATTTATACAAGGATTCGCGGAGCTTGTCGAAGTCCGCCGCGTCGGTCGGGAACAGGCCGCAGAACACCACGGGCTGGACAGTCTTGAAGCCGGGCAGTGCCGTGGCCGTTGGGCGCTTCACGTCCGTAATCGTGTCGCCGACTGCGGTCTGGCTGACTTCCTTGATCTGCGCGGTGATGAAGCCGATTTCGCCCGCGCTCAAGCTTTCGAGCTGCTCGATCTTGGGGGTGAAGCAGCCGACGCGGTCGACCAGATGCTGGGTCCCGGTGGCCATGAACTTGACCAATTGTCCGCGCCGAAGCACCCCGTCGATCACCCGGATCAGGATCACCACGCCGAGATATTGGTCATACCAGCTGTCGACCAGCATCGCCTTGAGCGGTGCCTCGCGGTCGCCCTTGGGCGGGGGGATTTTGTCGACGATCGCCTGCAGCACTTGCTCGATCCCGATGCCGCTCTTGGCGCTGGCCAGCACCGCTTCGGACGCGTCGAGGCCGATCACGTCCTCAATCTCCGCCCGCACCTTTTCGGGCTCGGCGGCGGGCAGGTCGATCTTGTTGATCACCGGCACGATTTCATGGTCATGCTCGATGCTCTGATAAACGTTGGCCAATGTCTGCGCTTCGACCCCTTGCGCCGCGTCCACGACGAGCAATGCGCCTTCGCACGCGGCCAGGCTGCGCGATACTTCATAGGCGAAGTCGACATGACCCGGCGTGTCCATCAGGTTCATGGTGTACGTTTCGCCATCCGCGGCCTGCCAGTTGAGGCGCACCGTCTGGGCCTTGATGGTGATCCCGCGTTCCTGCTCAATCTCCATGTTATCAAGCAGTTGCGGGGACATCTCACGCGCGGTCAGCCCGCCCGTGGTCTGGATCAGCCGGTCGGCCAGCGTCGACTTGCCATGGTCGATGTGCGCAATAATCGAGAAATTGCGAATATATTTCATCTCACTCATCGCGCGCCGCTAGCAGAGGCGAATGGCGCTGTCAGCATTTGCAGTCTCGCATCGCGGGCGCGGTGATGGTAAGATGTCCTGACTACATCTTAACGGGGGTTATCATGATACGTTTTGTTTCCGTGGTGGCATTGGGCGCGGCGTTTGTCCTAGCAGCACCGGCCAGCGCCCAGACCAGCAACACGCGCGCCAGCCAAAGCCGCAACATGCAATTGAACGCGATGAGCGAAATTCCGGTGTGCCAGCGTCGGCTCGGCACGATCGCCATCGTCGAGCCCGACAATCAATGGTGGCGCGAGCTCAACCTCGGCAGCCCCGAAGCGATCCTCAAGATCTTCATCTCGCGCTCGGGCTGTTTCGGCTTGGTCAATCGCGGCCGCTCGATGCAGAGCCGCGCGATGGAACGCGCGATGGCCGACAATGGCGAATTGCAGGCCGGATCGAATGTCGGACGTGGCCAGGTCAAGACCGCCGATTATTTCCTTGAGCCCAACATCGTCACCGCCAACCGCAACTCGGGCGGCGGCGGCGTTGGCGCCGGGCTTGGCGGCGCGATCGGCGGGCTGTTTGGCGGCAGCGCGGGCAGCGTGATCGGCGGCCTGGCCGGCGGGATCAGCGTCAAGAAGGGCGAGGCCAATGTCACCTTGTCGGTGGTCAACGCCCGCACCACCGAGGAGGAAGCTTTGGTGGAGGGCTATTCCCGCAAGAAGGACGTCAGCTGGGGCGCGGGCGGCGGCGCCGGCTGGTGGGGCGGCTTCGGCGCGGCCGGTGCCACCGGTTATCAGAATACCGAGATCGGGCAGGTCATCGTGCTCGCCTATCTCGATGCCTACATCAAATTGGTGACCCAGCTTGGCGGCTTGCCGTCCAACGCGGCGCAGGCGGCCCCGCAGGCCCGCTAAAGCGACCATGCCGAACGAAAGGAGGCGCGGCTGGCAACGGTCGCGCCTTTTGCTTGCCGCCGCCGCCCTGCCATTCGTCGAATAATCGCGACCGCTCCCGGCGAATCCTGTTGCGGATGCACTAACGCCGCTTAGGGTGCGGCCACGCCGACTTTCCTTCGGAGATCAATCATCATGCGTTCGACCCTTCGCTCCTCGCTGCTGCTCGCCAGCGCCTCGTTCCTCGCCGCCTGCGCCGCCAACCCGCCGCTGCAATCGACCGCGCCACCCCCGCCCGAAGCGATGCCGCCAGCGCCGATGGCACCCGCCGCTGCCGAGCCTGCGTCGCTATCCACGCTGGTCAGCCAGGTCGATATTCCGCACGAGACCTTCAAGCTGGCCAATGGCCTGACCGTAATCGTCCATGAGGATCGCAAAGCGCCCGTGGTCGCGGTCAGCACCTGGTATAATGTCGGGTCGAAGGACGAACCCACGGGCAAGACCGGGTTCGCCCATCTGTTCGAGCATCTGATGTTCAACGGTTCGGAAAATCTGCCGGCCGATTATTTCACCTACCTGCAGCAAATCGGCGCGACCGATTATAACGGCACCACGTGGTTCGACCGAACCAATTATTTCCAAACCGTACCGACCGGCGCGCTGGAACGCGCCTTGTTCATGGAAAGCGACCGGATGGGCTATCTGCTCGCTGCGATCGACCAGAAGAAGCTCAGCAACCAGATCGGCGTCGTCCAGAACGAGAAGCGCCAGGGCGATAATAATCCGGGCGGACTGGTCGGCTATGAAGTGCAGGCCAATCTGTTCCCCGAGGGCCACCCCTACCACCACGACACGATCGGTTCGATGGCCGATCTGGACGGCGCCAGCCTGGCCGATGTGAAGCAGTGGTTCATCGACAAATATGGCCCCAACAACAGCGTGCTGGTGCTGGCCGGGGACATCAACGCCGAACAGGCACGGCCATTGGTCGAGAAATATTTCGGCGCGATCCCGGCGGGCAAGGTCAATAATCCGGCGCAGGCCGACGTGCCGACGCTGGCCGCGTCCAAATCGATCGTAATGAAGGACCGGGTCGCCGCGACCCAATTGCAGCGTCACTGGGCGGTGCCCGGGCTGAACAGCGATCAGTTGCCGGCGATCGACCTTGGCGCGTCGATCCTCGGCGGGCTTGCAAGCTCGCGGCTCGACCGCATCCTGGTGCGGGAGGAAAAGCTCGCCGTGGCGGTATCGGCCGGCGTTCAGGCGTTCCAGCGGGTCGGCATGTTCGAGGTCAATGCGACGGTCAAGCCGGGGGTTGATCCGGCGCTGGTCGACAAGCGGCTTGACGAGATCATGGCCGATTATCTCGCCAACGGCCCGACCGAAGATGAGGTCAAGCGTGCGGCCACGTCCGATGTCTCGGGCCGGATCCGCGGGCTCGAGCAGGTCGGCGGCTTCGGCGGCAAGGCCGTGGCACTGGCCGAGGGCCAGGTGTTCACCGGCGACAGCGATTATTACAAGCGCAGCCTGGCACTCTACGCTGCCGCCACCCCGGCCCAGATCAAGGGCGCGATGAACCAGTGGCTGAGCCGCCCGGTGTTCAAGGTGGCGCTGGAGCCGGGCGATCGGCCCGCTTATGTCGACGCCAAGGGATCCAAAGCGGCCAAGACCGACCTTCCGAGCAAGAAGACCGTGCGCCCGCTGCCCAGCGTCACGGATACCCCGCCGCTCGACTTTCCCGATATCCAGCACGTCCGCCTGTCGAACGGCATAATCGTCAATTACGCCATGCGGGCGAGTGTCCCGACCACCCAGATCGCTTTGTCGTTCGACGCCGGCTTCGCCGCCGATACGCCGAGCCAGCGCGGCCTGCAGAGCCTGACCCTGAGCTTGCTCGACGAGGGTGCGGGCGGGATGACCGGCCAGCAGATTGCCGAAGCCGGCGAGCGGCTTGGTGCGGGCATCGGCAGTGGCGGTTCGGCCGATCGCAGCAGCGTCTCGATGTCGGCACT
The DNA here is from genome assembly GCF_031372575.1 of Sphingomonas sp. Taxonomy (GTDB): domain Bacteria; phylum Pseudomonadota; class Alphaproteobacteria; order Sphingomonadales; family Sphingomonadaceae; genus Sphingomicrobium. The sequence goes on from NZ_JANMLM010000063.1 coordinate 41,759, forward strand.
ATCGGCCAATATCGACCCGTCACTCGATTTGCTGGCGACCATCGTCCAGCGCCCTGACTTCAACCCGACCGACATCGACCGGCTTCGCAGCCAGACGCTGACCGGTATTGCGCAGGCCCAGAAGGACCCCAATTCGATGGCCGGGCGTGCGCTTCCGGGGCTGCTTTACGGTGCCAACCATCCCTATGCCTCAACCGGAATCGGCGACGTGGCGTCGGTGACGGGTTTCACCCGCGACGATCTGGTTGGCTTCCAGCAGCGCTGGCTGCGTCCCGACAATCTCAAAATCTTCGTTGTCTCCAGCCTGCCGCTGGCCGAACTGATGCCCAAGCTTGAGCAGCGCTTCGGTACCTGGGCGGCACCGGCGGTGGCCAGGGGGGTGAAGAATTTCACCGCCCCGCCGGCACGTCCGACGGCGCAGCGGATCGTGCTGATCGACCGTCCGGGGTCGCCCCAGTCGGTGATCCTCGGTGGGCAGCTGACCCCGATCGACCCGCGCGGTAACATCATCCCGGTCAGCGGCGCGAGCGAAGCGCTGGGCGGCAACTTCCTGTCGCGGATTAACATGGACCTGCGCGAAACCAAGGGCTGGTCCTATGGCGTTCGCAGCTCGGTCGGCTACACGCTCAACGCCTCGCCTTACCTCGTCAACGCGCCGGTTCAGGCCGACCGCACCGGTGATTCGATCAAGGCGCTTAACGACAATATCGTCGACTATCTTTCGAAGAAAGGCATTACCGCCGAGGAACTGGCGCGTGCGGTGTCGAACAATGTCCAGGCACTGCCCGGACGGTTCGAAACCTCCAACGCCGTGCTGGCAGCAATGATGAGCAACGACATGTACGGCCGCCCCGACAATTATTTCGAATTGCTCGGCGATCGCTATCGCGGGTTGACCCGGGCCAGCACCGATCAGGCGTTGCGCAGCGCGCTCGATCCCAAGGGTTTCGTGTGGGTGGTGGTCGGCGACGCCGCGAAGGTCCGCCCGCAACTCGACAAGCTCGGCATCCCGGTCGAAGTGATGCAGGCGAAATAAGCGCGCATCTGGTAAAATTGGTAACTTGGGCCGCGTCACTTCAATCGGGTGACGTGGCCCATTTTGCGTCCGGGCCGCGCTTCGCCCTTGTGGTAGAGGTGCAGGCTGGCGTCGGGGGCGGCCAAAATCGCGGCCCAAGCGTCGACGTCGCCACCTATCAGATTGTCCATCACCGCGCCATCGGCGACCAAGTCCGCGCTGCCCAGCGCGAGCCCGCAGATCGCGCGGACATGCTGTTCGAATTGCGAGGTCACGGCGCCTTCGATCGTCCAGTGACCGCTATTGTGGACGCGCGGCGCGATCTCGTTGACCAATGCCCCATCGGCGCAAGCGAAAAACTCCACCGTGAACATCCCGACATGGTCGAGCGCGTCGGCGAGCGTGGCGGCGGTGGCGATCGCGGTTTCGGCCATTGCCTCGATCGGCTGGCCTGCGGGCACCGTGGAATGGCACAATATCCCGTCCGAATGCACGTTGCGCGGGGGCGGGAAGGCACGGGTCTGGCCATCGTGCGTGCGCGCAATCAGCACCGAAAATTCAGCCTCGAACGCGACCCCCGCCTCGGCCACCGCCGGCGCATTGCCGATGCTGTCCCACGCGCTCCGTGCCTCGGCCGGATCGCGCACCCACGCCTGGCCCTTGCCGTCATAGCCAAGCCGTCGGCTTTTGAGCACCAGCGGCACCCCGAGCGCGGCGACCGCCGCGTCCAATTGCTCGACCGACCCAACCTCGCGCCACGCCGCGACCCGCGCGCCGGCGCCTTCGAGGAAGCGTTTCTCGACGGCGCGATCCTGCGCAATCTCGAGGCTGCGGGTACCGGGGCGGAGCTTGTCGCCAAGTGCTGCGATCGGCCCGACCGGCACATTCTCAAACTCGTAAGTGACGACGTCGCAAGCGTCCGCAAACCGCGCCAGCGCTGCTTCATCATCGAACGCGCCACGGGTAAATTCCGCGCTTACCTCCGCCGCGCACGGCGCTTCATGCGGGTCAAAGATGTGGCACCGATAGCCCAGCCGAGCCGCTGCCAGCGCCATCATTCGGCCCAGCTGGCCGCCGCCGATAATGCCGATTGTCGATCCGGGCGGAACGATCATGCGCTGCTGCTCACTCGGGCGCCTCGGGCACTGCATCGGTCTGCTCGGCACGCCATGCCGCCAACCGCGCGGCAAGGCCTTCGTCGGTCGTCGCCAGCATCGCCGCCGCAAGCAGGGCCGCATTGATCGCACCGGGCTTGCCGATCGCGAGCGTACCGACCGGCACCCCGGCGGGCATCTGGACGATCGACAGCAGGCTATCCATGCCCTTCAATGCCTTGCTCTCGACCGGAACGCCGAGCACCGGCAGCGGGGTCATCGATGCGGCCATTCCCGGCAAATGCGCCGCGCCGCCCGCGCCGGCGATGATTAACTTCAATCCTCGCGCCTTCGCGCTGCCGGCATAATCGTACAATCGCTGCGGGGTGCGGTGGGCCGAGACGACCTTGACCTCATGCGTCACGCCGAGCGCATCGAGCGTCTCTGCGGCATGGCACATCGTCTCCCAGTCGGAGCGGCTGCCCATGATGATCCCGACCGTCGCGTCGTTCATCGAAACGTCCTTGCTCCCTGACCGAGAAGGCGGTGTAGAAAGACTAGTCGCCGTGCGCAATTGGGACGGTCATTGCAAAGGCGATTTCCTTTATCGCTTGATGCAGGTTATGAAATCCACCGCAACAATGGGCGTGCCGGAGATGAACCGAGTCGTGTACAGCGTCGATACCCAGGCGCTGATGGAGGAAATTGCGCGGTTGCGCGGCCAAGTCGCGCGCCTCGAATCGCGAGTTGAGGAACTTGATCGCGAGGCGCATCGCGATGCCTTGGTCCCGGTTGCCAACCGCCGCGGACTGGTGCGTCAGCTCGACATGCTGATTGCCCGCTGCGACCGTCATCACGTCCCCGCCGCCTTGCTGTTCGTCGATGTCGACGGACTGAAGACGCTCAACGATTCGTTCGGCCATTGCGCGGGCGACGCGGCCTTGGTTTATCTCGCGCAGATGATGGTCGACGGGGTTCGCCAGAGCGATCTTGTCGCGCGGCTGGGCGGCGATGAATTCGCCATCCTGCTCGATCATGCCGATGAGGCCAGCGCGATGGACACCGCCAACCGGCTGGTCAATTCGATCGCCGCGAGCAATTTCGTTTTTCATGGCCAGCCGCTGCCGCTGAGCGTCGCGATCGGCATCACCGCGATCGAAAAGGGTGACACCGCCGAAACTGTGCTCGATCGCGCCGACCAGGAAATGTACCGCGAGAAAGCGGTCGCATAGGAAGTCCGGGGGACTTTCGTGAGGCGGCCGCTGCCTAGCGCTCGCTTAGGTTGTACCGTTCCTTGACTGCCAGATCGTCGCCAAGCTCATAGACAATTGGTTGCCCGGTCGGAATCTCCAGCCCGACAATCTCGTCGTCACCGATGTTCGATAGATGCTTCTCAAGCGCGCGCAAGCTATTGCCATGCGCCGCGACGATCACCCGCTGGCCTTCACGCAATTTCGGAACGATCTGCGCCTCATAATAAGGCAGCACGCGGTCGATGGTGTTCTTCAGGCTCTCCGACCCCGGCACCGTAACCCCGGCATAGCGCCGATCGCTCGCCACCTGATATGGACTGTCCGCCTCCATCACCGGCGGCGGGACGTCGAACGATCGCCGCCAGATCTTGACCTGCGCCTCGCCCACCTTGGCGATCATCTCAGCCTTGTTGAGCCCGGTCAGCCCGCCATAATGCCGCTCGTTCAATTGCCAGTCCTTGGTCACCGGCAGCCACAGGCGATCCATCTCCATCAGCATCAGGTGAAGCGTGCGGATCGCGCGGGTCTGCAGGGAAGTGAAGCAATGGTCGAAGTCGAACCCCGCCTCGCCGAGCAACCGCCCCGCCGCGCGCGCTTCGGTGATCCCCTTGTCGCTCAAATCGCTGTCCCACCAGCCGGTGAAGCGATTCTCGAGGTTCCACTGCGACTGGCCGTGGCGGAGCAGGACCAGGGTCGGCATTACGCCGCGACTTCCACTTTCTTGCCCCGTACCGCCGCATAATCGCGAAGCTCGGGAAGTATGGCGTGGAGCGCATCGAGGCACGCCCCGGCGAGATATTTCGACCGCTCTGGCGACCAGCCGTAAATCTCGTCGGGCAAGTCCCCATTGTCCTTGAACGGCATCTCCAGAGTCATCGACACCGCGCCAAACCGCTCGGCCAGCTGGGTGGTCGACATCGACATGTTGGCCTGACCCTTGGGCGGAATTTCATAGCCCTGGCGAGTCTGGAAATCGGGCGATACCCGCTCGAGCGTATTGGAAAACAGCTTGAACAATTCGCTCTGCCGCTCGGTCAGCGAGGGAATGCCCTCGAAGCCGGCGAGGAAGTTGGCCGGAATCGCTTCGTCGCCATGAATGTCCATCGCGAACAATGGCGGTTCCTCGTCCATCGCATTGCGCACGTACAACACTTCGGGACTCTTCTCGGCCGACGGATTATGCCATTCGCGGTTGAGGTTGGTGCCCGCGGCATTGGTCCGCAAATGCCCGCGGCGCGACCCGTCGGGGTTCATGTTGGGGACGATGTGGAAGGTGCAGTCACGGCGCAGCACGCGGCTCACCGGATCGTCGCTGTCGACCAGTTTCTCCAGCGCGCCTTCCATCCACCATTCGGCCATGCTCTCGCCGGGATGCTGGCGGGCGTAGAGCCACACCGTCAGCTCGCCCTCGCCGATCGTCAGGCAGTCAATGTCCTGCCCATCGAGCGTCTGGCCAAGGATTCGGTAATCGACCCCCGGAAGCGCGGCAACGGTCGACACCAGGTCATGATGCCGCTCCATCGAATAAGGCGCGAAATAGGCCAGCCAGACGCAGTCGGTCTCGGGCGTGAAGCGGATCGTCAGCGTGCCATCGGCAAAGGACGTCCCCGGCACGCGCACCCAATCCTCGCGGTCGAGCGACATGCACGCCTGATAGCCCGGCCAGCCATCGGGATAGGCCGACTTACCGCAATTAGTGATCTTCAGCGTTACCTCACGCCCGCCCGCGCCGGCCAGCCGGAAGTGAAACCATTGATAGAAATCGCTCAAATGATCGGTGACGATTTCCAGTTCGACCGTATCGCCACTCTGGCTGATGACGCGAATATTACCCGCGTCGAATGCGCTGGAAATCGTGATGGACATGAGGACCTTCGGTGTAATGGATGCTGGCCTACGTGATACTGTCCCCAAGCGGCACTGCAAACCCCCGATGTCGGATGGGCAGGATGCCTTGACTAACCCGGCTGCCCCCTCTAGTGGAGCCGCCGGTCCTAACCGACCTTCCAGTTCATTCACGCATAGCAAAGCAGGCGTCCCGGCCATGAAGATTCGCAATTCCCTGAAGTCGCTCAAGTCGCGCCATCGCGATTGCCGGGTGATTCGCCGCCGTGGCCGCACCTACGTCATCAACAAGACGAATCGCCGCTTCAAAGCTCGCCAAGGCTAAGCTGCGGGGCAGCTTGGCCGACCGAGCTCGCCAGGGCTAAGCCCGGTCGCTTCCGGGCCACGGCACTCCGACCCGTCGCTTAAGCAAACATCAGCAATTCACCGCTATCGAGCAGCCTTGGGCATGTCCGCCCTGGCCGCGAAAGTATGCTCGATGCGTTTCATCCTCGGTGTTGGCCTGATCGTTTCGATCGGCGCGTGCAGCAATCCCGCGACCCAGGCACCGGTCGACTTACAGCCCGGCCTGTATGACGTCGTCGCCACCGGCGAGAGCTATGTCGAGATTGAGGCCAGCGCGACGAGAGCCAATATCTGCGTGACCGATTTTGACTCGCGCGAGTTCGAGCGTTTCCCGATGGTCCACGCCACCCGCCGCCGCAACGACTGCGTCGATACCGTCGAGCCGCGTCAGGGCAATCTCGTTCTTGGCAAACGACGCTGCGCGGCAACTTTCAGGGGCAATGACGAAAGCAACTGGACCTATCGACTCGAGCTTCGGCCGACCCAATTCAGGATCCAGGGCATGGTCAAGGACCATGAGGACGGCAGCGGCAGCGAGACCGGTCCGTTCACCGTCGTCGGCACCCGCACCGGCGATTGCTGAACCGCTCAGCGCGCGACCTTGAGCGCTCGAACGGTCAGCACCATGCCGAACAACAGCTCGACCAACCCGACGGCCAGAATCATTCCGCCGCCAAGCCCTGTCACCTCGAAAACCTCGCCAAGCCCAAGTCCTGTAACCAGCGCCGCCAGCAGCCAGTAAAGCCGATTGCCATAAGCGGTCTTGAACACGAAATAATGGGTTCCCACCGCGACTGCGGCGAGTGGGAATGCAAGCTCGGGCTTGAGCGGCAGGATCAGCCATGCGGCGAGCAGGCAGCCGATCATCGCAATCGTACTTTCCAGCGCCACCATCCCCATCGGATTATCGCCTGATTCGCGCGCCCGGCGAAACAGTAAGCGCGACGCGGCAAGGCCCAAGGGGAAGATCAGCATCCCGCCGAAAAACAGCGCGATGAATGCCGTGCGCGTGCCGTGACGAGCCTCGACCCACGCAGCAATGAACCACAGCAGGCCGCTGACGAACGCGCCGGGCCCGCCACCGACATAAGCGCGGCGCAGGTCGGCTTGGGCTTCGGTGATGGTCATGGCTCATTCTCCCCTTTGGTGGCATTACGCACTGGCGACGATCGCGGCCCACTCGGATTCGGTCGCTACCCGCACGCCAAGTTCGGCGGCCTTCTTCAGCTTGGATCCTGCCCCGGGCCCGGCGACGACCAGATCGGTCTTGGCGCTGACCGACCCCGCCGATCGCGCACCCAATCGCTCGGCCTGCGCCTTGGCTTCGTCGCGGCTCATCGTTTCCAGCGTGCCGGTGAACACGATCGTCTTGCCGGTCCATTCGGTCGCGCGCGCGGTCGAGACGAAGGCGGCGGGCTGCGCCAGCGCGAGCAATTCGGTGAGTTGCTCCCGATTGTGCGGCTCGTGGAAAAAATCGGCCAGTGCCTCCGCGACCACCGGCCCGACGCCTTCGACTACCGACAATTCGGTCTTGGCATCGTCACCCGTTGCCGCCGCCTGCAGCGCCTCGACCGTCCCGAATGCCTTCATCAAATCCTTGGCGGTCACCGCGCCGACGTGGCGGACGCCGAGGCCGAACAGGAAACGCGCCGGGTCAAACCCCTTGCGCGCCTCGATCGCTGCCAGGAGCTTGTCGACCGAGACCTGCTTCCACCCCTCGCGCCCGATCAGTTCGTCGCGGTACGCTTTTAACCGGTAGATATCGGCCGGCCCGTGGAGCCAGCCGAGGTCGACGAATTCGGCCAGGCTCTTCTCGCCCAGCCCATCGATATCCATCGCCCCGCGCGACACGAAATGCTTGAGTCGCTCCAACCGTTGCGCTGGGCAAATGAGGCCGCCGGTGCACCGAACATCGACTTCGCCTTCCTCCGCCACCGCCTCCGATTGGCACTCAGGACAGCGATCGGGGAAGACATAAGGCGCGCGCTGCTCGTCCCGCGTCAGGTTCTCGACCACCTGCGGGATGACATCGCCAGCTCGCTGGATCCGTACCCGGTCGCCGACCCGTACGCCCAATCGCTCAATCTCGTCGCGATTGTGGAGCGTGACATTCGCGACGATTACGCCGCCAACCCCAACGGGCTTGAGCCGCCCGACCGGGGTCAGCTTCCCCGTCCGCCCGACCTGGATGTCGATCGCCTCGATTATTGTCTCGGCCTGCTCGGCGGGGAATTTATGTGCCAGCGCCCAGCGTGGGCTACGCGCCACCTGCCCCAGCCGCTCCTGCCAATCGAGCTGGTCGACCTTGTACACCACCCCGTCGATATCGAATGGCAGATCGGCGCGGGCTTTTTCGATGGCCGCATAATGGGCAAGCGCCGCATCGATGCTCTCGACCCGCACCAGCATCTCGCTGACCGGGAACCCCAGCCGCGCCAGCCGAGCCATCGCCTCGCTCTGCGTCGCCGCCAACGGTTCGGACAACTCCCCCCAGCCGTGCGCGAAAAAGCGCAGCGGCCGTACCGCGGTTACGCTCGGGTCCTTTTGTCGAAGCGACCCCGCCGCAGCATTGCGCGGGTTGGCGAACAACTTGCCCCCCGCCGCTTCCTGCCGCTCGTTGAGTGCGGCGAAATCACCCTTGTCCATATACACTTCGCCGCGCACTTCGAGCACGGCGGGCGCCCCGCTCAGCACCTGCGGGATGTCCGCGATCGTCCGCACATTGGCGGTGACATCCTCGCCGACGCTGCCATCCCCGCGTGTCGCGGCGAGCACCAATACTCCATCCTCATACCGCAGAGAGCAGGACAATCCGTCGATCTTCGGCTCGGCGGTCAGCGCCACCTCGGCATCGGTGGCAAGCGACAAGAACCGCCGCACCCGCGCAACGAACTCGGCCACTTCTTCGTCGGAGAAGGCATTGTCGAGGCTGAGCATCGGCTTGGCATGCGCCACCTTGGCGAGGCTCGACGTCGGCGCCGCACCCAGCCGCTGCGACGGCGAATCGGCCCGCACCAGCGCTGGAAACTGCGCTTCCAACGCACGATTCTCCCGCACCAACGCATCATACTCCGCGTCCGAAATCTGGGGCTCGTCGTGATCGTGATACGCCCGGTCATGCCGCGCGATCTCCTTCGCCAGCCGCATCAACCGGTTGGCCGCTTCGGCTTCGCTCGTCATGCCAGCATCGCCGCCATCTTCGCCACGCTGTTCATGTTGCGCGCGGTACCGTGCTTGACCGCCGGCAGCTTGAGCCGCGTCTTGCCAATGCCTTCGCCATAACTGACAATGATCGATCGCGGTCCCAGCGCCATTCGCTCGCCGACGACATCGCGTGCTTCGGCCAGCATCGCCTCGACCGGCTCTTCCTCGATGAAATGGGCCATCACCCGGCTCGGCTTGTCGTCATCGAACGAATTGGCGGCGGCCGTCGCGGTCAGCTCGCCCGCCGTTCGAACGAACACCGGCACGCTTTTGCCGAAATATTGCTGCAGGCCAGCCTCAATCCGCGCTCGCACTTCCGCCTCACCAAGATCGCTCTCGAACAGCAAATTGCCGCTGGCGATGAAGGTGCGCACGTTGGCGAACCCACATTGTTCGCCGATCCGCCGCAGTTCGGCCATTGGCAGCTTGCCGGTGCCCGCGACGTTCATCGCGCGCAGCAAAGCGACATAGGACGTCACGCGGCCTCCAGCAGTTTCGCTGCCTGCGCCCTCGCTTCATCGGTGATCGCCGCCCCCGACAGCATCCGCGCCACTTCCTCACGACGTTCGTCGGCGGTCAGCTTGCGCACCGTGGTCCGCGTGCCAGCGGCACCGTGAGCCTTCTCAATGCGGTAATGATGCGCCGCGCGCGCCGCGACTTGGGGCGAATGAGTCACGACCAGCACCTGCGCCCCCTCAGCCAAGCGCGCCAGCCGCTCGCCGATCGCGCTCGCCACTGCGCCGCCGACGCCGCGATCAACCTCGTCAAAGATCATCGTCCCCGCCCCGCCCGCCTCGGCCAGGGCGACCTTGAGCGCCAGGATGAAACGCGACAATTCGCCGCCCGATGCGATCTTGGTCAGCGCCCCGAATGGCGCGCCCGGGTTGGTCGACACCTCGAACTCGACCCGGTCGGTGCCGGTTGGTCCGGCGTCGATTCCGGCGATTGCAGTGCGAAAGCGCGCCGCATCGAGCTTTAGCGGGGCAAGCTCGCCCGCCACCGCCGAATCGAGCCGTACCGCCGCCGCAGTCCGCGCCTCGGTCAGCGCCAGAGCAGCCGCCGCATAAGCCTCCACCGCCGCCGCCAACGCGCGCTCCAATTCTTCAATTGTCTCGCTGCCAAGCTCGATCGCCGCGCGCCGGGCCAGCAAATCGGTCAGTAGCACCGGCAATTGGTCGGCCTCGATCCGATGCTTGCGCGCCATTGCCCGTATCTCGAACAATCGCGCTTCGGCCGATTCGAGGTCGATTGGCGAATGCGCCAGCGCCGAGGTCGCCGCTGCGATCTTGGTCTCGGCCTCGTCGGCCTCGATGATCGCGCGGTCGGTCGCGGCCAGTGCTTCGGCCAGCAACGGATGCGCATCGGCGATCCGCTGCAGCCGCCGCGCCGCCTGGCGAAGTTGCGCCAACCCGCCCTCCGATCCAGCAAAATGTGGCCCCAGCGCCTGCAGGTCATCCTCGATCCGCGCGGCCGATTTCATCTGCGTCCGGGCATCGGCCAGCCGCACTTCCTCGCCCGCCTCGACACCCAGCGCGACGATTTCGTCGATCGCAAAGTCGAGCCAGTCGCGGTCGCGGTCGGCCTCGGCCAGCGACTGGCGCTGTTCGGCTAACTGGCCCTCAAGCGCACTTCGACCGGCCCACGCCTCGCTCACCCCGGCGACATCGATCCGGCCAAAGGCATCGAGCAAGGCTCGGTGACCCTTGGGATTGAGCAGGCCGCGGTCGTCATGCTGGCCATGAATCTCGATCGCTGCCGCCGCAATATCGCGTAACACCGACGCTGGCACGGCCGCACCCCCGGCAAACGCCCGGCTGCCGCCATCGGCCTTGAGCGTGCGCCGCAGCAGCAACGGTTCGCCCGGCTCGCATTCGATCCCGGCGGTGTCGAGCGCGGTGAAGGCGGAATGTCCCGCCGGAAGGTCGAATTCGGCGCTGACACTGGCGGCTGCCTGTCCGGCGCGGACCAGCCCAATGTCGGACCGGGCGCCAAGCGCAAGCCCGAGCGAATCGAGCAGGATCGACTTGCCCGCCCCGGTCTCGCCAGTCAGCACGCCGAGCCCCGGCTCGAACTCAAGCTCGAGCCGGTCGATCAACACGACGTCTATAATGACAAGCTGCCTCAGCATCGCGGCCCGTTTTCAAAGGCGGGCGCGGACAGGATCAGCTCTGCGGCGCCGCCGGCACGTGTCGCTGGATCAATTTGTAGCTGCGATCGTACCATTCGCTGCCCGGATAATTGACGCCGAGCACGGCCGCCGACCGACGCGCTTCCTCGGGAATGCCGAGCGCGAGATAGCATTCGACCAAGCGCTCGAGCGCCTCGGGCGTATGGCTGGTAGTCTGGAATTTCTCGGCCACGGTGCGGAACCGGAGCGTCGCGGCAAGCCAATTGCCCTGGCGCTGGTAAAAACGGCCGACCTCCATCTCCTTGCCGGCAAGGTGATCGTTGATCACGTCGAGCTTCAACCGCGCGTCGGCGGCATAGCGGCTGCCGGGATAGCGGCGGGTCAATTCACCGAACGCGTCGGACGCCTGCTGGGTGATCTTCTGGTCGCGGTTCACATCCTCGATCTGCTGATAATAGCTCATCGCGATCAGATAATTGGCGTAGGCCGCGTCCTTGTTGCCCGGATGGATCGTCAGGAATCGCCGCGACGAACTGATCGAATCAGCATAGGATTGCGCCATATAATAAGAGAAGCTGCTCATCAGCTGCGCCCGGCGGGCCCACACCGAATAAGGGTGCTGGCGCTCGACTTCGTCGAACAATTTCGCTGCGAGCAGATAATTGCCCTGATCGAGGCGCTTCTTGGCGAGGCCGTAAAGCGTATTGACGTCGCGCGCGACATATTCGGTGTCGCCCTTGACCTTGTTGCGGGCGCAGCCGCCGGCCGGAAGGATGATTGCGGCGGCGATGAGCGGCAAAGCGATACGGGACAGGTTCGACATGACTGACCTTCTAGCGTGGAGCCGGGCCCGGGCCAAGCGCCGAGATTGGAGCTTGGAGAGTTGGACTGGCGTGGATGAACTGCGGATGGCCGTGATCATGCTTCCTGCGGCCGCGTACCGGGCGGGGCATCGGTCTTGAGGAAGCTGTCAGGCTTGACCCCAAGCCACACCAGGATCGGCGAGGAAATATAGATCGACGAATACGTGCCGATGAAAATGCCCAGCAGCACCGCCGCGGTCAGCGCGAAGATCACGTCGGGGCCGAGCAGCAGTAGCAGCAGCAGCGCCAGCATGATCGACAATGAGGTGACCAGCGTTCGCGACAGCGTTTCGTTGAGCGACAGGTTGATCAACGGGACGATCGCCATCTTGCGATATTTGCGCAAATTCTCGCGGATCCGATCATAGATGACGACCGTGTCGTTCAGCGAGTAGCCGACAATCGTCAGGATCGCCGCGACCACGTTCAAATCGACTTGAAGGCCCGTGATCGAGAAAAAACCGAGCGTCATGGCCACGTCGTGGAACAGGGTGACCAGTGCCCCGACACCGAACTGCCATTCGAAGCGGATCCAGATGTAAATCGCAATCCCCAGCATCGCCAAGGTGATCGCCAGCGCGCCGTCCCACGCCAGCTCGCCGCTGACCTTACCCGATACCGATTCGCCGGCATCGACCCTGGCTCCGGGATAGCTTTTCTGGATCATCGTGCGCAGCTTGGTAACCGCTGCACTGGCCGCATTGTCCGACCCTTCAGGCTTGGGCAATCGCACCTGATAGGTCTTGGCATCGCTCAATTGCTGGATGCTGGCTTCGCCCAACTCGAGCGCATCGACCCGCTTGCGTAGATCCTCGATGTTCACGGGTTGCGCAAAGTTGGTCCGCACCACCTGCCCGCCGACAAAGTCGATGCCCAGGTTGAGCCCCTTGACCGCAACCAGCGCGATCGATGCGACGGTAAACAGGATCGAGATTACCAGCGCAAAATTGCGCCAGCGCATGAAGTCGAGATTGGTATTGTCGGGGACGAGTTTGAGCAGTTTCATCTGATCGCCCTTAAATATGCAACGTGCGCGGACGCTTGGCGCGGACCCAGCCGGCGACGAGCATGCGGGTGAAATTGACCGCGGTGAACACCGAGGTAACGATCCCGATCATCAGCACTACGGCGAAACCGCGCACCGGGCCGGAACCGAACAGATACATGATCGTCGCGGCGATGACGTTGGTGATGTTGGCATCGAAAATCGCGGTCGAGGCTTCCTTATAACCGGTATCGATCGCATCGAGCACCTTGCGGCCGCGGCGTTGTTCTTCGCGAATTCGTTCGTTGATCAGCACGTTGGCATCGACCGCCGCGCCGATCGTCAGGACGAAGCCGGCAATTCCCGGCAAGGTCAGCGCGGCACCGAAGATAGCCAGGCCGGCGAGAATCAGGAAAGCGTTGGCGATCAAGGCAGCGGTCGCATAGACCCCGAACCGACCATAAGTGATCAGCATGAACAAGATCACGCCAAGCGTTGCTGCAACCGAGGCGATGGCGCCCTTCTCGATTGAGTCGGCGCCCAATTCGGCGCTGACTGTCCGCTCCTCAATCACGTTCAGCTTGACCGGCAATTTGCCCGACGCCAGCGCGATCGCCAGCTGGTTGGCGCTTTCGACCGTGAAACTGCCGCTGATCTGAGCCTGGCCGCCAAGGATCGGCTCGTTAATGTTGGGCGCCGACAATACCTTGTCGTCGAGGATGATCGCGAATGGCTTGCCGACGTTTTCCTGGGTCGTGCGGCCGAAGCGCTTTGACCCTGCTGCGTTAAAGGTGATCGACACCGTCGCCTGGCTATTCTGGTCGAAGCTCTGGCTGGCCTTGATCAATTGATCGCCCGAAACCATCACCCGGCGCTGGACGGCGATATTGCCCGACCCGTCGGCCATCGCCAGCACCTGGCTGCCCGCCGGTGCGCGCCCGGCGGCCACTTCGGTCGGGTTGGCGGTCAGGTCGACCAGCTTGAATTCGAGTCGTGCGGTCTGGCCGATCAATGCTTTGAGCGCGTCAGGATTCTCGACCCCAGGAACCGCAACCAGGATGCGCCGCTCGCCCTGGTTGATGACGGTCACTTCCTTGGTCCCGTTGGGATCGATCCGGCGCCGCACCACGTCGCGAGCGACAACCATCGAATCCTTGAGCGCCTGGACCGAGCCTTGTGGCGTCGGGGTCAGCACGATCCGGGTCGAATCGACCACCTGCACGTCCCAATCGCGCGCGCCGGTCAGCCCCAGCGGCTGCGTCAGCTTGCGCATCCGGTCGACGGCTTCATCGAGCTGGGTCGGATCGCGGACCAGGAACGACAAGCGCCCGCCCTGGGTCGAGACATCGCTGATCTCGACCCTCGGCTCACCACGGCGAAGATCAGTAGTGACTTCCTCTTCCTTCGCCGCAAGCCGTTGCTTGGCTGCGTCGCGAACGTCGGCTTCGAGCAGCAGCTGGCTTCCGCCGGCCAGATCGAGCCCGAGGCTGATCTGGGTATGCGGGACGAACTTCGGCCAGGTGGCAACCTCGGCCTTGGGGAAAAAACTCGGGATCGAAAAGGCGACCCCCAGCAGGATCACCAACCAGATCGACCAATTCTTCCAGCGCGACGAGTCATTCATCAATCGTTGGCCGGTTTGGTTTTCGGTTTGGCGACACCACTGATGGTCGTCTTGATGACTCGAATTTTGACGCCGGTGGCAATCTCGACCTCGGCTTCGTCGTCGGTGACTTTGGTCACCCGGCCGCGGATCCCACCACCGGTGATGATATCATCGCCTTTCTTGATCGCCTGGATCTCGGCGGCCTGCTCCTTCTGCCGCTTGGCCTGCGGGCGGAACACCAGCACCCAGAAGATCAGGAACAGCGCCATCGGCAGGAACAGCATGTTGGCGATTGCGGCAAAGCCCGATTGCGGCGCGGCGGACGCGGCGGCAATTGCGGTTGCAAGAAACGGGATGGACATGATTGTAAGTTGATCCTTTTCGCGGGCTTGCGTTCCTTGACCCACTTAGGGCCAAGGATGGTCGGGGCGACAGGATTCGAACCTGCGACCCCCACACCCCCAGTGTGATGCGCTACCAGGCTGCGCTACGCCCCGACCAGTTGACGCCTAGGATGTCACGAGGACATCGGTCTAAGCGGTGACGGCGCATCTAGTGACGCGCGCGAAGCATGGCAAGTCAGGTGAGGCAAATGAAGCGGCGGCGCCACTGGAATCGGAAGATGAAACGAGGCTGGGGCCGCAAGGCGTTGATCGGCCTGCTCGCCATCCCCGGCCTCTATTTGTTCGCAGCATTGGTCGGCGCGCTGATCCCGGTCAACCGCGACTGGATCGAGCCGGCACAGGGAATCACCATCTACATCGCCGACAATGGGGTTCACGCCGACTTGATCATGCCGGTCGACGCCGCCGGGCTCGACTGGAAACCCTTGGTCCCGCGCAGTGACATGGCCGCGCCACCGCCGGGCGCCAGATGGGTCGCATTCGGCGCTGGCGAGCGGCACGTCTATCTCGACACCCCGACCTGGTCGGACCTGACGCTGCGCACGGCCTGGGCCGGATTCGCCGGTGGCAGCCGCGTGATCCATGTCGATTACGTCGCCGACCCGACCTATTCGGCCCGCGAACTGCGCGTGACGCCCGCACAATATCGCCGTTTATGGGCTGCCGTCCGGTCGAGCTTCGCGCTCGATCCGCGCGGTCGCCCGGTGCGGATTGACCATCCCGGCTACGGTCCCGGCGACGCCTTCTACAACGGCAGCGGCCGCGCCAATGCGATCGACACCTGCAACCAATGGCTCGCCAGCCGCCTGCGTCTCGCCGGGATCAAGGCGTCGCTATGGAGCCCATTCGTCGATGGCCTGCTGTGGCGCTACCGGGTGGCGCAAGTCTCGATGAAATAGCTTGCGTAATATCGCGGTCGCGTCACCGTCTGTCTGGGGACAAAGGGGGGAGTGAGCATGGCGACGGCGACTGTGGGACAAGCCGACTTGCCCGCCACCCGGGCCCACCCGCCGGGCCTGTGGACCCTCGCCGCGACCGAAGTGTGGGATCGCGCCAGCTTCTACGGCATGCAGGCGCTGCTGATCCTCTACATGAC
>NZ_JANMLM010000097.1:0-4036 GCF_031372575.1 Sphingomonas sp.
GTCAGCAGGCGTTGGCCCTTGGTAACGATGTCGCCAGCCGCGACTTCGACCGATGTCACCTTGCCCGGCATGGGGGCGATGATCGCGCCATCGCCAGCCAGCGATCCTGCCGAAGAGCCCTCGTGGCGCTCGAATGTGATATAGCGAACGCGCCCCCCATCCTGGACGAGCAAGCCGAGACCGTGATCAACCTTGATCGGTCCATCAAAGTCATCGGGTCGCCTGAACGGAATCTCGAGCTTCACAGTCTGGGACATGCCGTCAACAGAAAGCCGAACGTCTTCGACAGATGTTGCGTTTACCCGGAAGCCAAAGGGGATCGTCCATATCGACACCGGTTGGGAAATCGCATTCGGTATGACCAATTCGCTCGCGGCCCAGCGAAGGAGGGTCACAGAGGGTCCGACATCCTGCTGAAGCGCAGACCCTTCCCTACCGATGAGCCCGGTATCGACCTTCCCCTCGCGGAACGCTGTCAGGTTAAGGCAACGCGCAAGGAAAGCGGCATTGGTCTTGACTGGATAGACCCAGACGCTTTCGCACCAGCTAGCGAGATCGCTTACGGCGGCGTCGCGATTTTCAGCCCAAACGACCAATTTCGCGATCATAGGATCGTAGAATGGCGTGACCTTGTCGCCAAATTCGACGCCCGTTTCGATGCGTCTGTCTTCTTCCTCCGAATATGTCTCCATTCGAAGCGAAAATGATTCGAGCCGCCCGACACTTGGCAAAAACCCTGTCGCCGGGTCTTCTGCATACAGCCGCGCCTCGATCGCCCAGCCGTTGATGCTCAGCTCGTCCTGCCGCTTGGGCAGTTTCTCCCCGCTCGCCACCCTCAATTGCCATTCGACCAAATCGACCCCGGTGATCTCCTCGGTCACGGGATGTTCGACCTGCAGCCTTGTGTTCATTTCCATGAACCAGATGCGGTCGGCGCGGAGACCTTCGCTGGCATCGGCGATGAATTCGATCGTGCCCGCGCCTTCGTATTCGACCGCCTGCGCCGCCTTGACCGCCGCGCCGCACACCGCTTCGCGGGTGGCCTCGTCCATGCCCGGCGCGGGGGCTTCTTCGATCACTTTCTGGTGGCGGCGCTGGAGCGAGCAGTCGCGCTCGAACAGATGGACGACGTTGCCGTGGCTGTCGCCGAACACCTGCACCTCGATATGGCGCGGCGAGAGGATATATTTCTCGAGCAGGACGATGGCATTGCCGAAGCTGCTCGCCGCCTCGCGCTGGCAGCTTTCGAGTGCGTCTTGAAAATCCGCCGCCGCATCGACCCGGCGCATCCCCTTGCCGCCGCCGCCCGCGACCGCCTTGATCAGCACCGGAAAGCCGATGGCTTCCGCTTCTTTCTGCAGGCGCTCGGGCGATTGGTCGTCGCCGATGTAGCCGGGGGTGACGGGCACGCCGGCCGCGCTCATCAAATTCTTGGCGGCATCCTTGAGGCCCATCGCGCGGATGCTGTCGGGCTTGGGGCCGACCCACACCAGCCCCGCATCGATCACCGCCTGCGCAAAGTCGGCATTTTCGCTGAGGAAGCCGTAGCCGGGATGGATCGCCTCGGCCCCGGTCGCCTTGGCGGCAGCGATAATCTTGTCGCCGACGAGATAGCTTTCCCGCGCCGGGGACGGCCCGATATGCACTGCCTCATCCGCCATGCGGATATGCAGCGCCTTGGCGTCCGCATCCGAATAAACCGCGACCGTCCGCACCCCCATCGCCCGCGCGGTGCGGATGATCCGACACGCGATTTCCCCGCGATTGGCGATGAGGAGGGAGGTGATCATTGACTTGGGCACCCCGTCGTTCGGGTCGAGAAGGTGATGTTCATCACTTTCCACGCCGCAGCCTGGCGCACCAGGTCGAAATGGTCGTAGCCGCAACTGACGATCTTGCCGTCGCGCTCGATCGTGAACGGGGCCCAGACCAGAGCGACGTCGGCGTCGATCCGGATCGTCGGATTAGTGATGCGTTCCCTGAACCCGCCGCCGGGCTTCATCCGCGCGGCAAATTCGGTCCAGTTCGACAGGCGCAGTCCGCTGCTCCCGCTCGCCAAGGTGCCGACCGCGGTCACTCGTCCTTCGGGATAGACATGGCGCAGGATCGCGGTCGAATCGCCGGATTCGAATGCCGCGAACAAGGCGTCGATCGGCGCCATCACTGCCGCCTCGGCGGGTGCGGCCGGAACCGCCAGCGCCAGTGCAAGCGCGATCATTCTACTCGCTCCAGCGCGCGCATCGGCTCGGCGGCGGTCATCGGCCGCATCCCCAGCTTGGCGAGCAGTGCCGCATCCTTGCTGTCTCCGGCGTTGGCGGTGGTGAGCAATTTGTCGCCGGTGAAGATGCTGTTCGCGCCGGCCATGAAGCATAACGCCTGGGTCGCTTCCGACATGCTCTCGCGCCCCGCTGACAGCCGCACCATGCTCATCGGCATGGTAATGCGCGCGACCGCGACGGTGCGGACGTATTCGCTATCGTCGATCAATCGGTCGCCAGCGAGCATGTCGCCCAGCACGGTGCCCTTGACCGGGACCAAGGCATTGACCGGCACACTTTCGGGGTGGCGCGGCAACGTGGCGAGCGAATGGAGGAACCCGACGCGATCCTCGCGGCTCTCGCCCATCCCGACGATCCCGCCGCAGCACACCGCCATCCCCGCGTCGCGGACTTCAGCCAATGTGTCGAGCCGTTCCTGGAAGGTGCGGGTGGTGATGATGTTGCCATAATGTTCGGGCGAGGTGTCGATATTATGGTTGTAATAATCGAGCCCGGCAGTCTTGAGCGCGCGAGCCTGATCGCCGGTGAGCATGCCGAGCGTCATGCACGTCTCCAGCCCCATTGCCTTCACGCCCGCCACCATGTCGCACACCGCCGCCATGTCGCGATCCTTGGGCTCGCGCCACGCCGCTCCCATGCAGAAGCGCTGCGACCCCGCCGCCTTGGCTTCGGCCGCAGCGGCGAGCACCGCATCGACGTCCATCAGTTTCTCGGCCTTGAGGCCCGAATTGGCGGACGCCGACTGCGAGCAATAACCGCAATCCTCGGGGCAGCCGCCGGTCTTGATCGACAGCAGGGTGCACAATTGCACTTCGCCCGGCGCGTGGTGCGCACGATGCGTTTCGGCGGCGCGGAACAGCAATTCGGTGAACGGTAGCTCGAAGAGGTCGCGAAGCTCGTCGCGAGTCCAGTCGGTACGGGCGTCTTCAGAACAGATCATTGAGAAACCTCGGTTTGCCGGATCACTTCCGAACAGATGACAAAGATTGAATAGATCAGCACCAGGATTGCCACGATGCACGCCACGCACACCGCATAGAGCACAATCACGGGCCTCGAAATCTCGCCCATCATGCCGTTCAGTTGCGGCGTGTAGCGGGTTACGTTGTAGACGAAATTGAAGATCAACACGTTGATCGTGATCAGCGCGGTGTAACGCGTCAGGACGGCGGAGATATAGCCGGTCTGCTTGCGGCAATGGGTCGCGATCGCCGCGATATCGCTGTCGGCCTTGCTGAATTTCAGGAAGATCTGCCGGTTGCGCGACGAGCGCATGAAATAGACCATCCAGCCGAAATAGGCGGCCCCGATCAGGTAAAACGCCCAGCCGTAGGACGACACCATCCGATAGGTTGATTCCATCACGGCAGGATCACATTCGGAACACGCCGAACGACGCGCGTTCGGGGATGGGGGCGTTGAGGCAGGCGGCGAAGGCCAGGCCGAGGACGTCGCGGGTTTGCGCGGGGTCGATGATGCCGTCGTCCCATAGCCGCGCGGTGGCGTGCCACGGGTTGCCTTGGGCTTCATAATCGTCGCGAATGGGTTGCTTAAAGGCTTCGGCTTGCTCGGGGGCCCAACTGTCGGCGTCGCGGTGGACGGTGGCCAGCACGCTCGCGGCCTGCTCGCCGCCCATCACACTGATGCGGCTGTTCGGCCAGCTGAACAGGAAGCGCGGGCTGTAGGCGCGGCCGCACATGCCGTAATTGCCCGCGCCGAAGCTGCCGCCGATCAGGATGGTGACCTTGGGCACCTGC
>NZ_JANMLM010000077.1:0-37606 GCF_031372575.1 Sphingomonas sp.
CCAACAAAGGACCGACATTACCCATGGATCAACAGGATATCGTTTCCCAGCTCGAACCGATAGACATCGAGCAATCCAATCGCGGCGAACGCAGCTTTGACATTTACTCGCGGCTGCTGCGCGACCGGATCATCTTCGTTACCGGCGCCGTGGAAGATCATATGGCGGCGATTATTACCGCGCAGTTGCTGTTCCTCGAATCGGAAAATCCGAAGAAGGACATCTTCATGTATATCAACTCGCCGGGCGGGGTGGTGACCAGCGGGCTCGCGATCCATGATACGATGCAATATATTCGTCCGCGGGTCGGGACGGTGTGCATTGGGCAAGCGGCGTCGATGGGCAGTTTCCTGCTTGCCGCGGGTGAGCCAGGCATGCGCGTTGCCCTGGCCAACAGCCGGATCATGGTCCACCAACCGTCAGGCGGGGCGCAGGGCATGGCCGCCGACATCGAGATCCAGGCGCGCGAGATATTGCGGATGCGCAGCCGCCTCAATTCGCTGTACGCCAAATATACCGGCAAGCCGATCGAGACGATCGAGAAGGCGATGGACCGCGACAGCTTCCTCGAGGCCGACGAGGCCAAGGCCTTTGGCCTGATCGACGAAGTGTTCGACAAGCGCCCTGACGATGCCGACGACAAGACTGGCGCGGCAGACGTGACACCGTCGTGATGGGCGTCACTACCTAAGTGGCGCGGCAAGCGACGGCGCTCCACCAGGTAGCGGCATTGCCGTATCGACAATCGAAAAAGTCGGGCCTGTCGGTGCTCCTGATCACTTCGCGCCAGACCGGGCGGTGGGTGGTGCCGAAGGGCAACCTCATGGTCGGCAAGGCGCCGCACGAGGCGGCGGCCATCGAGACCGAGGAGGAAGCCGGGGTGCGCGGCAAGGTGTCGCCCATCTCGATTGGCAGCTTTCGATATACCAAATTGCTCGCCGGGGGTGGGTCGGTGGTGGCCGAGGTCGAGCTGTTCCCGCTGGCAGTGGGCAAGGTAATGGCGACGTGGATCGAGATGCACCAGCGCAAACGCCGTTGGTTTTCGATCGCCGAAGCCGCCGTCGCCGTCGATGAAGTCGAACTTGGCGAGTTGATTCACCGCTTCGGCGAAGGGCAGGGGCCGCGACCGGCCGAGTGAAACCAGCGCGAAACGGGGGTTGCCCCGGCGGGCCAGCCTGCCCATATTCGTGCCAGCAAGCGCATTTGCGGGGCGCGTTAACGCCTCTAACAGCTTGATTGTGCAATAAAGCGGGCTAGCATGGCCTGCACCCGGAGCGCCGCAGCTCCGCGAGATAAGGACGGATATGACGAAGCTTAGTGGCGGCGACGGCAAGAGCACTCTGTATTGCAGCTTCTGCGGCAAGTCGCAGCACGAGGTCAGGAAGCTGATCGCCGGCCCGACGGTGTTCATCTGCGACGAATGCGTCGAGCTGTGCAACGACATCATCCGTGAGGAATCGAAGTCGGCGCTGGTCAAGACGCGCGACGGCGTTCCGACGCCCGCTGAAATCTGCAAGGTGCTCGACGATTATGTTATCGGCCAGCCCCGCGCCAAGCGTGTGCTGTCGGTTGCAGTCCACAATCATTACAAGCGCTTGAATCACGGTTCCAAGACCGGGAATGAAGTCGAGCTAGCCAAGTCGAACATCTTGCTGATCGGCCCGACGGGCTGCGGCAAGACGTTGCTGGCGCAGACCCTTGCCCGCATCCTCGACGTCCCGTTCACGATGGCCGACGCGACCACGCTTACCGAGGCCGGCTATGTCGGTGAGGATGTCGAGAATATCATCCTCAAGTTGCTCCAGGCGTCGGATTACAACGTCGAGAAAGCGCAGCGCGGGATCGTCTACATCGACGAAATCGACAAAATCAGCCGCAAGTCCGACAATCCATCGATCACCCGCGACGTCTCGGGGGAGGGTGTGCAGCAGGCGCTGCTCAAGCTGATGGAAGGCACCACCGCCAGCGTTCCACCGCAGGGCGGGCGCAAGCATCCGCAGCAGGAATTCCTTCAGGTCGACACGACCAATATCCTGTTCATCTGCGGCGGCGCCTTTTCGGGACTCGAAAAGATTATCGGTGACCGTTTGCAGGGCAAGTCGATCGGATTCGGCGCGCATGTGGCCGCCCCCGACGAGCGGCGCACCGGCCAGGTGCTCAAGCATACCGAACCCGAAGATTTGATGAAGTTCGGGCTGATCCCCGAGTTCATTGGCCGTATGCCGGTGATCGCGACGCTCGAGGATCTTGACGAAGAGGCGTTGGTCAAAATTTTGGTCGAGCCGAAGAATGCGCTGATAAAGCAGTATCAAAAGCTGTTTGACATGGAGGAGGTTGAATTGGCGTTCTCCGAAGACGCACTCGGATCGATCGCGCGCAAGGCAATCGATCGCAAGACCGGGGCGCGCGGGCTACGCTCAATCCTCGAAGGTATCTTGCTCGATACCATGTTCGACCTGCCATCGATGGACGGGGTCGATGAGGTCCA
The DNA here is from genome assembly GCF_031372575.1 of Sphingomonas sp. Taxonomy (GTDB): domain Bacteria; phylum Pseudomonadota; class Alphaproteobacteria; order Sphingomonadales; family Sphingomonadaceae; genus Sphingomicrobium. The sequence continues at coordinate 2,489 of NZ_JANMLM010000077.1, forward strand.
TGTCGACAAGGACGTGGTCGCCGGGACCAAGGATCCGGTCCGGGTCTATGCCAAGAAGGACAAGGCCACCGCCGCCGGCGGCGACGCTGCGGCCTAGGTGATCGACCGGTCGTGGTTTGCGGCGCTGCTTGAACCGCAGCGGCCGCTTCGGGCGATTTTGGTCGGGTGGTTGGCGACGTCTATCCCGGCGCTGGTGCTTGCAGCGCTTGCCGGATGGTTGTTGCCGAACGCGGCATCGCCCGACCTACCGGTCGGCGGGCTCTATCCGTTTTTGCTGGTGGTCGTCATTTCGCCGTTGCTCGAGACGTTGATCATGGCGTTGGTAATCGAGATCGGCCTGTTGGCTTTGCCGCCCGTTGCGGTGGTGGTCCTGAGTTCAATTGGGTGGGGGATCGCCCATTCGCTGGCCGCGCCGGTGTGGGGGCTGGTGATCTGGTGGCCGTTCCTGATCTTCTCGACATTGTATGTCACATGGCGCGGGGCAGGGCGAAGCAAGGCGATTGCGATTGTCACCGCGGTTCATGCGCTCAACAATTTCATCCCGGCGCTGATGCTGTTGCTCCCCGCCTGAGGCCAGGCTGGTTGTTGCGCTCCGCCTGAGGCGCTCCCATATACGCATCATGACTTCAACATTCCCGATCCTGCCGCTGCGCGACATTGTCGTGTTCCCCAACCGAATCGTTCCGTTGTTTGTTGGCCGCGACAAATCGGTCGCCGCGCTGGAAGCGGCGATGGCCGAGGACAAGCAATTGTTCCTCGTCGCCCAGCTCGACCCCAATGAGGACGATCCCGATCGCGATTCGCTCTACGATCTCGGCGTGGTCGCGACCGCGATGCAATTGCTCAAACTGCCCGACGGCACCGTTCGCGTGCTGGTCGAAGGCGTCCGCCGCGCCAGGCTGATCGAGTTGGTCGAGGCCGATGGTCACATGACCGCGCGCGTTGAGGATGTTGCCGAGGAAGAAGCCGCCGCACCCGAGGCGCAGGCGCTGATGCGGTCGGTGGTCGACCAGTTCGACAATTATGCCAAGCTCAACAAGCGCTTGCCCGCCGAAACCGGGGTGCAGTTGGCCGAGATCGAGGATCCGTCGGTACTGGCCGATGCGGTCGCGTCGAGCCTTTCGATCAAGGTCGCCGACAAGCAGGCTTTGTTGGGCGAGCTCAACCCGTCGCGTCGGCTCGAAATGGTGTTCGCCTTCATGGAGGGCGAGCTTGGCGTGTTGCAGGTCGAGAAGAAGATCCGCAGCCGCGTGAAGCGCCAGATGGAGAAGACCCAGCGTGAATATTATCTCAACGAGCAACTGAAGGCGATCCAGCGCGAGCTCGGTAATGAGGATGGCGAGGAGGGCGATGAGCTTGCCGAACTGGCCGCCAAGATCCGCAAGACCCGCCTGTCGAAGGAAGCCCGCACCCGTGCCACGGCGGAGCTTAAGAAGCTCAAGGGTATGGCGCCGATGTCGGCCGAAGCGACTGTCGCGCGCAACTATCTTGATGTGCTGCTCGGGCTGCCGTGGGGCAAGAAGAGCCGCCTCAAGCGCGACATCGCCGAAGCGCAGGCTATCCTCGACGAGGATCATTATGGGCTGGAGAAGGTCAAGGACCGGATCGTCGAATATCTCGCGGTGCAGGCACGCACCAACCGCCTGAAGGGGCCGATCCTGTGCCTGGTCGGCCCGCCGGGCGTCGGCAAGACCTCGCTCGGCCGCTCGATCGCGCGCGCCACGGGGCGTGAGTTTGCGCGCCAGTCACTGGGCGGGGTGCGCGATGAAGCCGAGATTCGCGGCCATCGTCGGACGTATATCGGCAGCTTGCCGGGCAAGATCATCACCAACCTCAAGAAGGCGGGGACGAGCAATCCGCTGTTCCTGCTCGACGAGATCGACAAGCTCGGAACCGACTTTCGGGGTGACCCCGCGTCGGCGTTGCTGGAGGTGCTCGACCCGGAGCAGAACAACCGTTTCCAGGACCATTATCTCGAGCTGGATTACGACCTCAGCGATGTCATGTTTGTCACCACCGCTAACAGCCTCGACATGCCGCAGCCGTTGCTCGACCGGATGGAGATCATCCGATTGGAGGGCTATACCGAGGACGAGAAAGTCGAGATCGCGCGCCGCCATCTGATCCCCAAGCAGATGGAAGTGCATGGGCTCAAAGCCGAGGAACTGGTGTTCGCCGATGACGGCCTGCGCGCGATCCTGCGCCATTACACGCGGGAGGCTGGGGTGCGCACGCTCGAGCGTGAGCTGGCCAAGGTGGCGCGCAAGTCGCTCCGTCAGATCCTTGAGGGTAAGACCGAGACAGTCGAGCTTACGGCGGCCAATGTCGGCGAATATCTCGGCGTCACTCGCTATCGCTATGGCGTCGGCGAGGAAGAAGATCAGATCGGTGCGGTCACCGGGCTGGCGTGGACCGAGGTCGGCGGTGAATTGCTGACGATCGAGGCGGTCACCGTCCCCGGCAAGGGGCTGGTCAAGACCACCGGCAAGCTTGGCGAAGTGATGCAGGAATCGATCCAGGCGGCGATGAGTTTCGTCAAGGCGCGCGCCCCAGCCTATGGCATCAAGCCATCGATCTTCGCGCGCAAGGATATCCACGTCCATCTGCCCGAAGGTGCGGTGCCCAAGGACGGGCCGTCGGCTGGCGTGGGGATGGTCACTGCGATGATATCGACTTTGACCGGCATTCCGGTTCGCCGCGATGTCGCGATGACCGGCGAGGTCACGCTGCGTGGTCGGGTATTGCCGATCGGCGGCCTCAAGGAGAAATTGCTCGCGGCGTTGCGCGGCGGGATCACCACAGTACTGATCCCGGCGGAGAATGAGAAAGACCTCGCCGAGATCCCGCAAGCGGTGAAGGATGGGCTTGAAATCCATCCGGTGGCGCATGTCGACGAAGTGCTCGCGCTGGCGCTGTCGACTCCGCTGCAGCCAATCGTGTGGACCGACGCCGATGAACATGCATCCGAGCCAGTGGTTGCGCCTGCCGCCTCGACAGAAAGTCCAGCGGTTCGGCACTAGTGTTTTGACTTCGCTAACGAACCTTGTCTTAAAAGCATCCTGGACGAGTCCGCGATTCCTCGCGGGTCAGGGGAGTATCATATGAACAAGCAGGATCTCATCGGCCAGGTGGCGGATCGTGCCGGCCTTAGCCGCTCGGATTCGTCGCGCGCGGTCGAGACCATGCTCGAAGTGATCACCTCCGCACTGAAACGCGGGGACGAAGTTCGCCTGGTTGGCTTTGGAAACTTCTCGGTCACCCGGCGCAAGGCGTCGGTCGGCCGTAATCCACGCACTGGCGAGCCGATGCAGATCAAGGCCAGCAGCCAGCCCAAATTCCGCCCCGGACGAATCCTCAAGGACGCCGTTCAGTAGGCTGGACAGTCTGCCGGCGCTTCACTATCCGCCTTCGACAGTCGCCGGCATGGGCGCGTAGCTCAGTGGTAGAGCACACCCTTCACACGGGTGGGGTCGCAGGTTCAATCCCTGCCGCGCCCACCATGCCAAGGCCGCGATATTCGCTTGATTGACGAATGAGTGGCGCGCATTCCATCGCAATGTTGCGCTTCCTGTCCCTGATTGTGGTTGCGACAAATTCGGCAGTGCCGGGTGTGATCGCCACTCCCAGCCCGGCAGCAAAGCCAAAGTGGGTGCTCGATTACGCCCCCAACTCGTGCAGCCTGACTCGTGCTAGGTCGGGGTTGGCCGGGGGGCTGAGAATCGAGACGCGGCCGTTTGAAATCGAACATCAAGTGCAATTCCTGTTGCCAAAGATTGGGCAGCGCAAGTTTACCAAAATCGGTCGATTATCAGTTGCAGACTCTCGGCCACCGGTGGACAATTACATTTCGGTTGAGGAACCGCGTGATAGTGCCGATCGGGTCGTGGATTCCTTCGTTTCAAATGAACAATTATCTCTGGCCGTGAGGGCTCAAACCCTAGGTGTAATAATCCCCGGCAGGCTTGACGAAAAAGTGTCCACCGTGGGGTTGGGGAAAGCGCTAGTGGCGGTAAGGGCGTGCGAGGAAAGTCTTGCTGCAAAGTGGGGCACGCCAAAGGTCTGGACATCCGACCCGACCCCTCATGCCGACCCACGGACGGTATTCCAAGCTTCGGACTATCCCGCCGACATGGTCAGCTTGAACATTCAAGGTGACGTTCGCCTTTTAGTCAAAATCGGCGTGTCAGGTGAAGCATTGGCCTGCCGATCGATTGATCGGGCCGAGTTCAAGGCATTTGGCGAAGTCGCCTGCGCTGTCATCCATAAGCGCGTGAAATTCAGCCCCGCCCGAACCGCTGCGGGCGATGCGGTAGAGAGCTTTTACGTTACACCGAGCATTCGATTCAGGCTCGCCGGCTAGCTAATCCAGATACCCCGGCTGGAAGCTCGCCACGCGGAGCAGTTCGGGCCAGTCGAGGAAGCGGATTTCGCGGCCGGCGCGCTTGATCAGGCCCTGCCGCTCGAGATCGGCGAACACGCGATTGACGTTGACCGATGTCTGGCCGGTAATGTCAGCAATCTGTTGCTGGGTGAACGGGTTCATCAGCGGCTGGGTCGCGACATCGAGGCCATAGCGAGTCGCGGTTTCGCACAACAGATGCGCCACGCGCGCGGTCGAATCGCGGCGGCCGGTATTGACCAGCCATTCATAGCCGATCGATTCATTGCGCTGCACCAATCGCCAGAAGAATTTGGCGAGTTCCGGATGATCTTCGACCACCTTGTCGAAATCATCCGACTTGCCGAGCAGCACTTCGCTTTTGACGATCGCCTGGATACCGTAGCTGGCATTGCCATCACGCGGCAGCACGCCTTCGCCGGGGAAACGAAGCGCGACAATCTGTCGCCGTCCGCTCGAATCATTCTTGAACTTGGCGACCAGGCCGCTGGTCACGAACATCGTTTCGTTGCGTGGCATGCCTGGCTCGCGAAACGGACGCCGCGGATCGATATTGACGACCCGATGCGGCATCTCGTCGAGCACGGTGGCAAGCGCCGGTGCCAGCCCGGCCCTGACCAAGGTTTCCCTCAATGGCATGCCAGTTGGCGATGCCCGCCTAGCAGTTCGACTCGAATTCAAGCTCCACTCCCCAAAAATCATGTGCGCTCATCGAAAACGATGCGCAAGTAAAATGCCCTGTTTTGTAAATCTCGGTCAACCTGCGGAAAGCGGAAGCCAAGTTAGCGAAACAGTTCGACCGCCCGCCCTAAGGTGGTCGAATCCAACTTCACTGCCGATTTCAGGTCGGGAGGACCGGGCCAACCGTGATCGGTAAGCACCAGCCCCGCAATGGAGCGTTCGCCCTGATAGCGCGGGAAAATGTGAAAGTGAACATGCGGATCGACCATCATCAGCATTAAATAGTTTAGTTTCTCGTAGTTTACCGCATTCTTTAGCATCGCCTCGAGTTCCGCGATGATTGCTGCCTGCTCAGTAAATGCAGCTTTCGGAAGGTCGGCGTAAGCCGTTGCTTCACCCTTGGCGGCAAGGATCAACGACCCCGCAGTGACCTGCGCCGGACGCATCAACAGCACCCAATGCCGGTAATCGCGAAGCAATGTCCCGGGGTAACCGAATTTGTCGATCGTCGCATTCATTTGGTCCGCCTCGCTTGCCTTCGTCGGCCCCGCCTCTTAAGGAGCCGACGCGCCTTGTCCAAGGCGCTTGCGGCGATCGTAGCTCAGCTGGTTAGAGCATCGGTTTGTGGTACCGAGGGTCGCGGGTTCAAGCCCCGTCGATCGCCCCATTTTCTTTTTCGACCGAGAATCGACGGCAAACATGATTTCTCCCTGGGGTTACCCCGACTTCGACGCGCATGAAGCGCTGCATTTTGTCACCGACGAAGCATCGGGGCTGCGCGCGATTATCGCGATGCACTCGACCCATCTCGGGCCGGCCGGCGGCGGGTCGCGATTCTGGCATTATGCCGATGATTCGGACGCTCTGACCGACGCGCTGCGGCTGTCGCGCGGAATGAGCTACAAGAATGCGATGGCGGGTCTTCCGTTGGGCGGTGGCAAGGCGGTGATCCTGGCCGACAGCGATCGCACCAAGAGTCCCGAGCTGCTCGCCGCGTTCGGCCGCGCGGTCGACGGGCTGGGCGGCAAATACGTCACCGCCGAAGACGTTGGGATGAGCGTCAGCGACATGATCGAGATCGCCCGGCAAACCAAGTTCGTTGCCGGTCTGCCGGTTGCCACCGGGGTCGGTGGCGATCCTGGGCCGCATACGTCGCTCGGCGTGTTCCTCGGCATCAAAGCGGCGGTCAAGCGCGTGCTCGGCAAGGATAGTCTCGACGGGCTTCATCTCGCGCTTCAAGGCGCGGGAAGCGTGGCCGGCGGGGTCGCGCGTCATGCGGCTGCGGAGGGCGCGAAGCTGACCATCGCCGATGTCGATTCGGCCCGCGCACAGGCGCTTGGTAGCTTGTGCAACGCGACGATCGTCGACCCGGCGGACATCATGTCGGTTGAGGCGGACGTATTCAGCCCCAACGCGCTCGGGGCGATCCTTGACCAGCAAAGCATCGCGGCCCTGAATGCACCAATTGTTGCGGGCGGTGCCAATAACCAGCTCAAGACCCCTGAGGATGGCCAGCGGCTGATGGATCGCGGGATCCTCTATGCGCCCGATTATGTCATCAACGCCGGGGGCATCATCAACGTCTCGACCGAATATTTGCGCGATGGCGATGTCGACCTGGTGCGCCAACGGATCGAGGCGATTCCTGAGCGGCTCGAAGCGATCTGGAGCGACAGTGCGTCGTCGGGACGCGATCCCGCCGCAGTGGCCGATGCGATGGCACAAAAACTGATCGGTCGCGGCTAGCCAAGTAGCATCATGACTGGCTAAGTCTGCGCCACATCATGCACGTCTTCGCCAATCCCGCCCGTTTCCTGAAGATCGCCCGCCCGGCCACCGTCTGGACGTTGGGGCCCGGGCTAATGCTCCTGCTCGCTGGCGTGATTGGCGGGCTGTTCGTGACTCCGCCCGATTATCTTCAGGGCGAGACGGTGCGGATTCTCTATATCCATGTGCCGACCGCGTGGCTCGGAATGGCGGGGTGGGGCGGTCTTGCCTTGGCCAGTATCTCGCAGCTCGTCTGGCGGCATCCGCTGGCGGCGGTCGCAGGTCGCGCGATTGCGCCCGTCGGCGCCGCTTTTGCCGCTTTCTGTCTTGCCACCGGATCGATCTGGGGTCGCCCGACGTGGGGCACGTGGTGGGAATGGGACGGGCGGCTGACTTCGATGCTGATCCTGTTCTTCCTTTACCTCGGCTATATCGCGCTCGCCTCGGCCGAGAAGGAGCGCGGCGGGGAAGGGCGGATGGCGGCCTTGTTCGGGCTGATCGGTGCGATCAACCTGCCGATCATCCACTATTCGGTGTTGTGGTGGCGGACGCTTCACCAGGGTCAGTCGATCAGCCTCGGCGGCGGGTCGAAGATCGCACCCGAATTGCTGTGGCCGCTGCCGCTGACCCTGTTCGGCTTCACCTTGCTGTTCGCCGGGATCGTGCTGATGCGGATGCGCGCCGAGCTTGCCCGCAATCGCGGCGAAGCGCGGCTGCGGCGGAGTGCGGCGCAATGAACCAATGGTCATTCGTAATTGCGGCTTATGCGATTGTCGTTGGCGGCAGCGCATTGCTAACCGCGTGGGCATGGCGATCGATGGTCGCGGCCGAGCGCTTTGCCGATGCGGTCACCAAAAGGTGAAACCCAAGCATCAACGATTGCTACTGGTAACATTGGCTGTCGCCGCGGTGCTTGGCGCGGTGGTGCTGGCGATGTGGGGCCTGTCCGACAAAGCAGCCTATTTCCGTACCCCGACCGACATTGCAGCGGGCAAAGCGAAGGACGGAGACGCAATCCGGCTTGGCGGGATGGTGGTCAAGGGATCGGTCCGCAATGAGGGAAGCAATGTCCGGTTCGACGTCAGCGACGGGCCGGGCCAGATCCCGGTCGCCTATCGTGGGATCGTGCCCGACCTGTTCCGCGAGGGCAGCGGAGTCGTCGCCGAAGGGCGAATGCAGAACGGGACGTTTATCGCCGACACCATCCTGGCCAAGCATGACGAGCGCTACATGCCGCCGCAAATGGGCAACCAGGCCGCCGAACATGCAGTCGGCAAGACGCTGAAGGAATGATCGCCGATACCGGACTGGCGGCGCTGTGGCTGGCAGCGGCGCTGGCGCTGGTACAGGTCGCGAGCGGGGCGAGGCCGGTCGCGGTCGCGCAGGCGGTGATAGCGGCGATCGCAACCATTGCGTTGCTCGCATCCGCTCCGGATTTCACGTTGTTCCTGGCGGCAGCGCTGTTGTTGCTCGCATTGTTCGCAATGTACCGCAGATCGCGCTGGTCGCGCCGGTCACCGACGGCGAATGTCGGGCTATCTGTTGCTGCCGGCGGTGCGCTGCTGCTCGCTATCGGCGCGATCTGCGATCGGGTTTTCATCGTGCAGACGGCGGCGGTTGCAAAGCCTGGCGACCGCCTCCGCGTCGGTCCTTGGCTGGTCCAGTTCGTGACTGTCAATCCGGTCGCCGGATCCGATTATACCGCGATCGAGGCCGAGCTTCGGGCGTCGCGCGGAAGCGGGGTGAGCGTGCTCAATCCGCAGGCCCGAACGATGATCACGCCGCCGGGGCAGTCGATCGAACCGGCCTTCGAGACTTTGTGGAATGGTCGGCTAACCACCTTGTTCGACGACCGAAGGCAAGTGCAATTGCGATGGCAGCCATTCCTGCCGCTGATCTGGCTTGGTGGAGCGATGATCGCGCTGGGCGCACTGATCGTGCTGATCGGCCAGTCTGTCCGTCAATGGCGGCGCCGGCCGCCGCCGCGCGGGCGGTACGGATGACGGCATGGATCGTCCTTGCATTGCTGGTGTCGCTGGCGATGAGCGTCGCGGCCACTGCCGGACTACGCGGACGGTTGCTGGTGGTGACCGCAATGTCGCTGTTGTCAGGCGCCACATGCTTCGGATTGCAGCAGCACGTGCCAGCAACTGCGGTCGTCCAGCGATCGCCGCCACTTTCGCTGGTCAGCCAGCGCAACGCCTTGCTCGGCCAGTTCAATCGGTCGAACAATTGGATGATCATCGCCGACAGTTTCGCATCTCGCGGCCAGACCGGGGACGCGGCTGGTTTGCTTCAGTCGGCGGTGCGCGCCCATCCGCGCGATTACGCGTTGTGGCTGGCGCTGGGCACCGCGCTGACCAACCATGCCGGGCGGATCAATCCAGCGGCACGACTGGCCTTTGCGCGGTCGGCAGCGCTCGCCCCGACCAGCCCCGCACCGGGCTATTTCCTCGGTCGCGCAATGCTCCAGTCGGGTGACCGCAAGGGCGCGCTCGGGCAGTGGCGCGCAATACTTGCTGCAGCACCGGCCAATGCCAGCTGGCGACCAATGATCGAAGATGAGGTCGCGACCGTCGAAGGCCCGCGACGCCCCTGACCGCTTAGGCGGCGACGTACGCCAGCCCGAGCGCCTCGGCGACCGGCTCGTTCCGAATCTTGCCGCCCGACACGTTGAGCCCTGCGGCGAGATGCGGATCTTCGGCCATCGCCTTTTTCGCCCCGAGATTGGCGAGCTTGAGCGCGAACGGCAGCGTCGCATTGTTGAGCGCGAAGGTGCTCGTCCGGGCGACCGCGCCGGGCATGTTGGCGACGCAATAATGAATCACGCCGTCAATCGTGTAGACGGGGTCGTCGTGGGTGGTGGCCTTGCTGGTTTCGAAGCAGCCACCCTGGTCGATCGCAATGTCGACCAGCACGCTGCCGCGCTTCATCGTCTTCAATTGCTCGCGGCTGACCAGCTTGGGCGCGGCGGCGCCGGGCACCAGCACTGCGCCAATTACCAGTTCGGCCTCCTGGATCGCCTGGGCGATCGCCGCCTTGGACGCGAAAGCGGTCTTGATGGTGGTCCCGAAATGCATGTCTAACTCGGCCAGCCGATCGTTGTTGATGTCATAGATGGTGACGTCGGCGCGCTGCCCGGTGGCGATTTGCGCGGCGTTGATCCCCGCCACGCCGCCGCCGAGAATCGCGACCTTGGCGGGCGCGACTCCGGGAACGCCGCCGAGCAACACGCCGCGGCCGCCCTGTTCTTTCTCCAGATAATGCGCGCCGACCTGGACCGACATGCGGCCGGCAACTTCACTCATCGGCTTGAGCAAGGGTAGCGCACCCGATCGCGAGGTGACGGTTTCATAAGCGATGCAGGTTGCACCCGATTCCATCAGTCCCTTGGCCTGGTCAGGGTCCGGCGCGAGGTGGAGATAGGTGAATAGCAAGTGATGCGGGCGAAGCATTGCGATCTCGACCGGCTGCGGCTCCTTCACCTTGATAATCATCTCGGCTTGGTCGAACACGTCGGCGGCAGTCGGGAGGATGGTCGCGCCGACCTTTTCATAGGCCTTGTCGGAAAAATCGATGCCCATGCCGGCTTTGGTCTCGACCAGCACTTCATGACCGCAGGCGACCAGCTCGGCGACACTCGCCGGGGTCATGCCGACGCGATATTCGTGGTTCTTGATTTCTTTCGGCACACCGACGCGCATGGTTCGTTCGCTCCTGGATGAGAATGATCGGGGCTATAGACGCGCAACGACGCAATTGCAGTGCCTTTTTGGCTTTGCTAGTGCGCCGTGCCGCGCCTAGCGGTTGTGGCATGGGTAGGACATGAACATTACTGCGACCGGGGGCGCCGATCATGACGCCCCGATAGATCCCGCCCACGGCCATTCCCACGGTCCGCTCGGCAAATTGATGGTCGGCGCGATCGGGATCGTGTTTGGCGACATCGGCACCTCGCCAATCTACGCGTTCCGCGAAACTTTTGCCGGGCATCACACTCTGGCCCCGGATTCGCTCCATATTTATGGCGTTCTCAGCCTGATATTCTGGTCGATGATGACCATCGTCACGCTGAAATATGTGACGATCATCATGCGCGCCGACAATAAGGGCGAAGGGGGCAGCCTGGCGTTGCTGGCGCTGATCAACCGTTCGACCACTGAAAAGAAGCGGTGGAATGCGGGGATCATCATGCTCGGGGTGTTTGCCTGCGCCTTGTTCTACGGCGATTCGATGATCACCCCCGCAATTTCCGTCCTGTCGGCGGTGGAAGGGCTGACCACGGTAAATGCGGGTCTCCAACCCTACGTCATCCCGACCGCAATCGCGATCCTCGTGGGGCTGTTCGCAATCCAGTCACGTGGCACGGCCAAGGTTGGGCTGCTGTTCGGTCCGATAATGCTAATCTACTTTGTTGTGATTTCTGGGCTTGGCGTGATGCACATCGTTGATCATCCCGCCGTTGTTCTCGCTACGATCAATCCCTTGAATGCCGTGCAATTTTTCCTGGTTGAGCCGGTCCGCGCCTTCATTGCTATGGGGTCCGTGGTCCTTGCCGTGACCGGCGCCGAAGCGCTCTACGCTGATATGGGCCATTTCGGTCGCCGGCCAATCAAGTTCAGCTGGATTTATTTTGTGATGCCGGCGCTGCTGCTCAATTATATGGGGCAGGGTGCCATGCTGCTGTCCATGTCGCCCGCCGACGCGCTTGAGACGGTCAAGAATCCCTTCTTCCTGCTCGCGTCGGAACAGTTCCGCCTGCCGCTTGTGCTGCTTGCAACGGCGGCCACGATCATTGCCAGCCAGGCAGTAATTTCGGGCGCTTTCTCGGTCACTCAGCAGGCGATCCAATTGGGCTTCATCCCGCGCTTGCGAATCACGCATACCAGCGAAAAAGCGGCGGGCCAGATCTACATTCCCGTGATCAACTGGGCACTGATGGTAATGGTCATCCTGCTGGTGGTGATGTTCGGCTCCTCCTCGAACCTAGCCGCGGCTTATGGAATTGCCGTGACTGGGGCGATGGCGATCGATACCGTGTTGCTGGCGGTGGTCCTGTTCTCGCTGTGGAACTGGAAAAAATGGCAGGCGATCCCGCTGCTGATCATCTTCGCGACCGTCGACATCCTCTATTTCAGCGCGAATTTGCTCAAGGTGCCCGACGGCGGCTGGTTCCCCCTTGTAGTTGGTGCGGTGGTATTCACGCTGCTCACCACCTGGGCGCGCGGTCGCAAGCTGATGATCGACCGAATGAACGAGGCGTCGCTGCCGATCGAAGTGTTCATCAAGTCGGCCTCGACCAGTGCCATGCGCGTGCCGGGAACCGCGGTGTTCATGACCAGCTCACCCAACGGCGTGCCGCATGCACTGTTGCATAATCTCAAGCATAATAAGGTGCTGCACGAGCGGATCATCCTGCTGACCTGCAAGATCGAGGACGTGCCCTATGTCCCGGTCGAAAAACGCGCGCACACGCAGGATTATGGCGCGGGCTTCTATCGCGTGGTGCTGCGTTATGGTTTCATGGAGGAGGTCAATGTGCCGGGCGAACTGGCCGATTTGACTAGTTGCGGGCCGCAATGCCGGATGATGGACACCAGCTTCTTCCTGGCGCGCCAGACCTTGCTTGCCAGCGCGCGGCCGGGGATGGCGATCTGGCGCGAAAAATTGTTCGCGTGGATGCTGCGCAACGCCGAAAGCGCGATGGAATTCTTCAAGCTGCCAACCAACCGCGTGGTCGAGCTTGGCAGCCAGGTTGAGATCTGACGAGCGGCGCGCTGATCGTTACGGCCGAGCTTGGAGCCGGGGATTTCGCATGGCTCGACGGGCAACGGCGCGCCTATTTCCCGCCCGAGCGCAACCAGCTCGCCGCGCATTTGACGATGTTTCATGCCTTGCCGCCATCGGTGGAGGAGGAAGTGAGTGGCCAGCTGAAGATGCTCACCCATGCTCATCCACCACCGGCGTCAATCAGCGGACTGATCAACTTGGGGGGCGGGGTCGCCTATCGCATCAATAGCAAAGCGCTGGAGGTAATGCGCAATCAGCTTTCCGATCACTTCGCTGGATCCCTGACCGCGCAGGACGGGCAGGGCTGGCGGCCCCACGTGACGATCCAGAACAAGGTGCCATCAGCGCAGGCAAAGGCGTTGTTCCAGCAACTGACCCGCGAATTTTACCCGCGACCGCTCGCCATCCACGGTCTCGCGCTTCACCGCTATCTCGGCGGCCCGTGGGAAGCGCTCGGGCGATGGGCATTCCGGCTTTAGGCCAGGTCGCCAATCCCGTCGCAGCTGAGCTCGAACGCGGCCATGCCGGATTCGAGCACCGAAGCCAGCATCGGCATGTCCATCAACTCGGCGGGAATGTTGGTTTGTACACCGGCTTCTTCGAGCGCTTCGTCCCACTCGCTGACGTCATAGGTGCCGGCACCGACCCAGCAGAAAGCGAGCACTTCGGCCAATTGGTCGTCGGCCAGGTCTTCAAATGCGGCGGTCAATTCCTCCTCGACCGCACCATTGATCGAATCGTCGAGCACCGACAGCGCCTCGCCATCCTCGCCATCAACGTTCTCCGGTGCCTCACCGCCGTCATAGTCGGTCCCGGTTTGCGCCTCATATTCGCGGGCACGAAGCACGATCCGGCACAGCATCTCGATTGGGGTCGCGGGCTCCATGGTCTTCGTCTCCAGTTCGTTTCTCCCCTAACCCTTGCCGCGGGTCGCGGTTCCCGGTCGATTGACGCTTATCGGGTCGCCGCCTATAGGCTCGCCCGCGTCCCTTTGGGGCGGAGTAGCTCAGCTGGTTAGAGCAGCGGAATCATAATCCGCGTGTCGGGGGTTCAAGTCCCTCCTCCGCTACCAATTCTTGCTCGATTGCGATGCTTTCGCAAAGCGCATATCCTGCCGCTCATGCTTACGAAATGATCTTGCTGGTTTCAGCCTGGCTTTTGCTCGCCGCTCCGGTGGCACCGCCTCCCCTGACCCGGTTCGAGACGGTGGCAACGCCGCAGCCGTCCGATGGATCGGCCCCGGACAAGGTTGCGATGGGCGTCGACTCGCATGACCGGATGACGGTGCCGGTGCGCCTCGCCGGGGCAGGGCCGTTTCGCTTCCTGGTTGATACCGGATCGGACCGCACCGCCATTTCCAGCGAACTCGCGGCCCGGCTTCGTCTCGCCACTGGGCCGGGCGCCGTGTTGCACAGCGCAACCGGCCAATCGCGCGCCCAGATGGTGGTGATCGCGGATTTGACCCTGAGCCGCAAAGCAATCCGCCGGATCGATGCTCCCATGCTTGCCGCGATCGATATCGGGGCCGACGGAATCCTCGGCATCGATTCGCTGCGGGCGCATCGTTTGCTGTTCGATTTTCCGGCTCGAACCCTGTCAATCACCTCCGCCGAAGGTCGCAACGATCTGGACGGGGAGGGGGCGATCGTTGTCCGTGCCCAGCGCCGCGAGGGGCGCCTGGTGATTACCGACGCGGCGGCGGACGGGAAACATGTCAGCGTCGTTCTCGATACCGGGTCGCAGATGTCGGTGGGAAATGCGGCGCTGCGCCGCGCGCTCGAACGCCGCGGCAAGCTCGAATTGCTCGGGCCGATCGAGTTGGTATCGGTGACCGGCGAAGCCTTGCGCGGCGAATTGGCGATGGTTCGCGAACTACAGATCGGCGGCGCTACGATTACCCAGTTGGCGATGGTGTTTGCCGAGGCGCATACCTTTCGCCAGCTGGGCCTCGATCGGGCACCCGCAATCCTGCTCGGGATGAATGGGTTGCGCAGCTTCGACAAAGTGTCGATCGACTTCGAATCCAAGAAACTCCGCCTTTTGGTGTCGCAACCCCGTTGACAGCACGTGTGTTATTCACATAACACAGCACCATCATTGCTTTGAGGGGTTTGGAAAATGGTTCGTTCGGCTGTTGCGATTGCTTTGTTGCTTGCTTCGACCTCCGCTGCGGCGATCGCCCCAGGGTTCAAGGCCAAAGCCGACGCCTTGCTCGCCGATGCCTACGCCGCCACCGGCCCCGGCGCGGCGGTGATCATCACTGAAAATGGCCAGACGGTCTATGCCGCCGGGCGCGGAATGGCTGATGTCGAGAAGAAGATTGCGATCACCCCGGACACGCATTTCCGCATCGGGTCGATCACCAAGCAATTCACCGCCGCAGCGATCCTCAAATTGACTGAGCAGGGCAAATTATCGCTCGACGATCCTTTGTCGAAATTCCTGCCGAATTATCCTGCGCCGGGATCGAGTGCGACGGTGCGCCAATTGCTCAATCACACGTCAGGTGTAATGCCCTACACCAATATTCCCGGCTTCATGGTCGAGGCCAACATCAACAAACCCTACACCACCGAGCAGCTGATCGCGGTGTTCAAGGACATTCCCTCGCCGTCGAAGCCGGGCGAAAAATGGAATTATAATAATAGCGGCTATGTCCTGCTCGGGGCGATCCTCGAGAAGGTCACCGGAAAGAGCTGGGACCAGGCGGTCGGTGACCTCGTCACCGGGCCGCTCAAGCTCACCACCATTCGCAGCGGTATCGGGATCGACGGAACGGCGGGCATGGCCGCCGGCTATTCCGATGAAGAAGGCAAGATGGTCCCGGCGACGAAGATCCACATGAGCGTGCCGCACGGCGCTGGGGCGCTGGTGGGGAATGTCGGCGACCTCGCCACCTGGGGCCAGGCGTTGCATCATGGCAAGGTGGTCGCGCCCGCCAGTTATGCGGCGATGATTTCCCCGACCACCACCGCCGACGGCAAGATCGAGCCCTATGGCTTCGGCCTGCAGACCGGCGACATTCGCGGACGCCGCGAAATCGGCCATGGCGGCGGGATCAACGGCTTTTCAACCGACAGCCTCTTTCTGCCGGAGCAACAGATTTTCGTCGCGGTGTTCGCCAACAGCGACAGTCCGCGAATCGCAACCAGCGTGGTGGCCCGCAAATTGGCCGCGCTGGCGGTCGGCGATGCCTATCCCACCTTCACCAAGGCAGCGATCGACCCGAAGACACTGGGCCCAGCGTTCGGCGTCTATGACTTCGGTTCGGCGAAACGCACCTTTTTCGCCCGCGACGCAAAATTGTTCATGCAGCGCGAGGGTGGCCCCGCGCTCGAAGTCTTCTCGGCGGGTAGCAACCGTTTCTTCTACGGCCCCGAAAGCCTCAGCTGGTTTGAGCTGGTCGGCGCTCCCGGCGCGACCCGCCAGATCGCTTTCTATGGCGAGGGCGCAAGCAAGCCGGTGACCGGATCGCGCACCGGCCCGCCACCAGTCGAGAGCGCCGCCGTCTCCGTCCCTGCGGCAACGCTCGCCACCTATGTCGGCAGCTACACATCGGCGGCCGGGACTTTCGTGTTCAAGCATGAGGGCGACGGCCTGACAGTCAAGCTCGGGGCGCAACCGGCATTTCCGTTGAAGGCAACCAGCGTGACCGAGTTTGAAATTGCGCAGGTCGGCGCCAGAATTCGCTTCAATGTGAAAGACGGCAAGGCCGCGTCGATCACCTTGTTCCAGGGCGGGCAGGAGCTTGAGGGCGTTCGCCAACCCCAGCCTTGAGCGCCCGGCCGTAGCCCAAACGCAAAGCGCCCGGGCCGTTTCCAGCCCGGGCGCCCTTGCATGACGATCGCTCGTCAGCCCCCTTGGACGTGAAGCGCCGCTTAATGGCAGCGTCCTCCCCGAACCTGAGTCCCTGAGGCCAGATCCGAGGGCCAATGGCTACGCCCGGCCAAAGCGGCTTGTCACGCCCAAAGTCGCCTTGCCGGGCGTTTGAGCACAGGGTGTGTCGACGGGGCCACGCCGCCTGCACGGCCCAAAGCGAGGGCGGTTGCCGATTGGAGGTGCGCTGACTAGAGAGGCGCGGCCTGTCCCACCGCCTGAAAGTCCCCGCTTTGCGCCTGTCCCGATCATTCCTGCCCGTGATGAAGGAAAGCCCCGCTGCGGCCGAGATCGTCAGTCACAAGCTGATGCTCCGCGCCGGGCTCGTCCGCCAGACCGCTGCCGGTATCTACGCCTGGCTGCCGATCGGGCTTCGCGTGCTCACCAAGATCGAGCAGATCGTGCGCGAGGAGCAGGATAAAGCGGGCGCGATCGAGATGCTGATGCCGACACTGCAATCGGCCGATCTGTGGCGTCAGTCGGGGCGCTATGACGCTTACGGGCCGGAAATGCTGCGGATCACCGACCGGCATGACCGCGAAATGCTCTACGGCCCGACCAATGAGGAAATGATCACCTCGATCTTCGCTGGTGAGGCGCGCAGTTACCGCGACCTGCCGCGTACTCTATATCACATCCAGTGGAAATTTCGTGACGAGGTCCGCCCGCGCTTCGGCGTGATGCGCGGCCGCGAATTCCTGATGAAGGACGCGTATAGCTTCGACCTTGACGAGGCGGGCGCGCGCAACAGCTATTACACCCAGCTGCTGGCTTATCTGCGGACGTTCCAGCGGCTCGGAATCCAGGCGGTGCCGATGAAGGCCGCGTCGGGCCCGATCGGCGGCGATCTGAGCCACGAATTCATCGTCCTCGCGCCAACCGGCGAAAGCGAAGTTTTCTATGACGCGGCGTTCGACGAATTTGACTGGGCGCAGTCGGGCCTGTCGTATGACAATGCGGCCGGACTTGAGAAGTTGTTCGAACAAGTCAGTGCAACCTACTCCGCAACTGATGAAACACATGATGAAGAGCGCTGGACGAAAGTTGCAGAAGACCGTCGCCGCACGGGTCGCGGGATCGAGGTTGGGCATATTTTCTACTTCGGCACTAAATATTCCGAGAGCATGGGCCTGAAGGTCTCCGGCCCGGAAGGTACGATGGTTACCCCCGAAATGGGCAGCTACGGCATCGGCGTGTCGCGGCTGGTCGGCGCAATCATCGAGGCGAGCCACGACGACGCCGGAATCATCTGGCCCGACGCGGTTGCACCGTGGAAGGTCGGGCTGGTGACGATGCGCGGCGATGACCCCGCGACGGTCGCTGCCGCCGATGACATTTACGCACGGCTCCAGGCGGCGGGGGTCGAAGTGCTGTACGACGACCGCGACGAGCGCGGCGGGGTCAAGCTCGGCTCGATGGATCTGATCGGCCTGCCATGGCAATTGGTGCTCGGTCCGCGCGGGCTGGCCAATGGCCTGGTCGAACTCAAGAACCGCCGCACCGGCGAGAAACAGGAACTTATCATCGACGACGCGATTAACCGCCTCACATGATCCTTTCCCGTCACGAACGCATGATCGCCAAGCGTTACTTGCTCCCGGGCAAGGGCGAGGGGTTCATCCTGCTCGTCGCCGGGATCAGCCTTGGCGCGGTTGCGCTCGGCGTTGCGGCGCTGATCATCGTGATGAGCGTGATGAACGGGTTTCGCGCAGAACTATTCGACAAGACCGCCGGGCTCAACGGTCATGCGATGATCCAGGGCTATGAGGGCCGGCTTGCGAATTGGGAGACGATCGCCGTCGCCGCGCGAAAGACGCCGGGGGTGACGTCGGCGCTGCCGCTGATCATCCAGCCGCTGATGGCCTCCGCCAACGGCCGCGTCGAAGGCGTGTTGCTGCGCGGCGTGCGGGTCGAGGATATCCGCTCCAACAAGGTCATGAACGCCAACGTCAAGGCGGGCGACATGCGCTCGATCACGCCGGGCAGCGGCAAGGTCGCGATCGGATCGCAACTGGCCGAAATGCTCGGCGCCTATCCCGGCAGCGAGATCGCATTGATCAGCCCCGAGGGTCGCTCGACCCCGATCGGCACGGTCCCGCGGATCGTTAGCTACACCGTTGGCGCGGTGTTCGAGGTCGGGGTGTATGACTTCGACAAGGCGTTCGTCGTGATGCCGATGCAGGATGCGCAAACCCTGCTGATGATGGACGACAATGTCGGGATGATCGAGGTTCAGACGACCAATCCCGACAGGGTCGAATCGATCGTCGCACCGCTCCGCCCGATCGTTCAGGGCAAGGGCGCGATCATCGACTGGAAGCAGATGAATTCGGCCCTGTTCGAGGCGCTGGAGATCGAGCGGGTGGCGATGTTCGTCGTGCTGTCGCTGATCATCCTCGTCGCGGCGTTCAACATCTTGTCGTCGCTGATCATGCTGGTCCGCGCCAAGACCCGCGACATCGCCATTTTGCGCACGATGGGCGCAAGCCGGCAGGGGCTGATGAAAGTGTTCATGACCGTCGGCCTGACGATCGGCAGTTTGGGGATCGTGCTCGGCCTGATCCTGGGCGCCGTTTTCCTGTTTTTCCGGCAGGGGATCGTCAATGCATTCCAGTTCATCACCGGCCAAAATCTATGGGACCCCTCGGTGCGCTTTCTCAGCGAGCTGCCCGCCAAGACCGATCCGGTCGAAGTCACCGTGCTGGTGATCATGGCGCTGGTGATGTCGTTCCTTGCGACCATCTACCCGGCGTGGAAAGCCGCCTCGACCGACCCGGTTCAGGTGCTCCGCTATGAGTGAACCTGTTTTACAAACGACTGATCTTCGCCGCAGCTTCACCCAAGGTGACGTCACGATCGAAGTCCTTCGCGGGATCAACCTGTCGGTTCGTCCGGGCGAAATTGTCGCGCTGCTCGGGCCGTCGGGGTCGGGAAAGTCGACGTTGCTCCAGGCGGTCGGATTGCTCGAGGGCGGGTTCGACGGATCGATCCGTATTGGCGGCAGGGAAGCCGCGAGCCTCGACAATGATGCGCGCACCGATCTGCGCCGCGACATGCTCGGCTTCGTTTATCAATTTCATCATTTGCTGCCCGATTTCGATGCGCTGGAGAATGTCCTGCTGCCCCAACTCATCTTCGGGACGGAGCCCGACGCGGCGCGCACCCGCGCCCGCGATTTGTTGACCAGCCTCGGCCTCGGGAATCGGCTCGACCATCGTCCCGCCAAGCTGTCGGGCGGCGAGCAGCAGCGTGTCGCGGTCGCGCGCGCGCTCGCCAATCGCCCGCCTTTGGTGCTCGCCGACGAACCCACCGGCAACCTCGACGAGCATACCGCTGACATCGTGTTCGCGGAATTTTTGTCGCTGGTACGGAGCGAAGGCAGCGCGGCGTTGGTTGCAACCCACAATGAGCGCATCGCGGCCAAGATGGACCGCGTGTTGAGGCTTCACGAGGGCGTGCTGGAGTGATTGACGAGCGCAATCCGGATCCGCGCGGTGCCCCGCTCAAGCGCGGCATGACCCCGACCCAGATTGCGCTGATCGTCGCTGGCTTGTTCATCGCTGCTTTCGCCGTCTGGACCTTTGCCAGCACGCGCCGGTCTAACCCTGACAAATTGCCCGACTCCAACAGCGTCGCCGCGACCAAGACCGCCGACCCCGAGAAACGCTGCGGATCGCAGGCGACGTACGACCTCATAAAGGGCGAATTGTTCCGCCGCGCGGCGGTCGTTCGTGGGGCCGACCAGGCAGCGTTCAGCAAATTGGCCGATTATGCGGTGGTGCGGATCGACCGACCATTGCTCGATAGCGAGGATGACCAGACCACCGCCATCAGCTGCTCGGGGTCGTTGACGCTCGATTTGCCGCCTGGGGTGGCAGTAGTCGGTGGGCGGCGAACCCTGGTCGCCGACATCGGCTATGCGCTTCGGCGCTCGGCCGATGGCAATGGCGAAGTGTTGACCCTGACCCGCGCCGATTCGATCATCACCCCGCTGGCGACGATTGCGCGGGTCGGCAACGCGCCCGCCGTCGATCCGCTTGCGCCGACCCCGCCGCCGCCAACCTTGCAGCCGCCTTTGGTACCCTTATCGCCCGATCCGACAACGGTTCCGGCGGCACCACCGGCTCCGTCACCCGCATCGGTGCCAACCTTCGCCGGCCGCCCGAGCTTCAATTGCGCCAATGCGAGTACTCGAGGTGAGCTGGCGGTGTGCGGCGACAGCGGGCTGGCGTCGCTCGATCGCCAGATGGCGGCGCAATATGTCGAGGCCTTGCGCGGCGCCGATCCGCAGACCCGCGCCGAACTCCAGCGCAGCCGCGACCGCTTCCTGTCCTATCGCGACCAATGCCCGTCGAGCGCCTGCATCGCGCAAACCTATCGCGGCCGGATGCGCGAAATCCGCGACATCGCCGACGGGACGTTGCGCTAGCAGGACCGATTGCGTCGCGGATCAAACTGGCCCATCTTCGCCGTTCGGATGGCGGGGGCAAATCCATGTCTGACACTCAATCAGATACGTTGGTGCAACCAGTAGGGGAGCGCGAGCGAATCGGCGAAGTCGACGTGCTGCGCGGGCTCGCTCTGTTCGGCGTTCTCGCGATGAACTTCACCGCCTTCGCCAATAGCGGTGTGATGGCGACCGACGCGCAGATGGCCGCGCTGTCGACAGCCGGCCTCGATTATTGGGCCTATGAATTTGTTCGCGTATTCATTGGTGACAAGGCCAATACTGTCTTCGCGACCCTATTCGGCCTCGGCTTTTACATTCAATTGTCGCGCAGCGACGGAAAGCCCGGATTCGAGGGCCGCTACGCCCGCCGGCTGTTTTGGCTGCTGGTGTTCGGCTTGATCAACACCCTGTTTCTCTGGATCTGGGACATCCTCCACCTCTACGCCATCGCCGGCTTCGGCCTGCTGCTGATGCGGCGCTGGAGCATGCGCGCGCTGGTGGTTACCGGCCTCGGCCTCGCGCTTTATTCGGATCATCTACAGGGCGCTTTGTTCAGCTGGCTGCATGTGCCGATTGCGCCGGACCCGGCGCTGGCGACCGACCAGGCGATCCTGGCAAAACAGGCGCTCGTCGCATCGGGCGATTATCCGGCCATTGTCGCCAACTTTGCCCACTGGACCTGGTCTGACTGGATCTCCGGCGGAATCATGATGGCTTGGATTATCTATGCCCTCGGCCGCTTTGCGCTCGGCGCGGCGATTGGCCGCAGCGGCTTGTTTGATAATGTCGCGCGCCACATCCCGTTGCTGCGCCGCATCGCCTGGGTCGGCATACCGCTCGGCGTTGCGATCAGCGTCGTGATCCGCATCGCGCTGCATCGGGTCAGCGACATGCCCGGTGACCATGAGACGCTGATCGAGTCAATCAAGGCATTGCGCTCGCCGACTGCTCTGATCCTCTCCGCGGGTTATTGCGCGGGCGTACTCGTCGCGCTTCAGTCAGGCTGGGGCCAGCGCTTATTCAGCCGCTTTGGCGCTGTCGGGCGCATGGCGCTGACCAATTACCTGCTGCAGGGGTTCATTTACGCCTTCATCTTGTTCGGAGTCGGCCCCGGCCTGGGGCTCGCGGGCCAAATCGGCACCACGGCGATCGTTGCAATCTGCATCGCCTTTTTCTCCCTGCAAATAATGTTCAGCCACTGGTGGCTGGCCCGTTTCCGCTTCGGTCCGATGGAATATCTGTGGCGTTGGCTGACCTACGGGATGCGACCGTCGATGCGACGCAGCGCACCGCTTGCCGCATAAGCTGGGGATAAGTGCCGCGCGGCGGTGGCGCATCGTCGCGCACCTGTCATAGTGGCGCGATGTCCGGTCCTTACGTTCCCTTGCGCGTCTTTTCCTGCTTCACGATGCTTGAAGGGGCGATCGAGCCCAAGGCGATCGCCAAGCATGCCGCGCGGCTCGGTTTCCCCGCCGCCGCCTTGGTCGATCGCAATGGGCTGTACGCCGCCATGCCGTTCGGCGAGGCGTGCAAGCAGGAAGGCGTGCAGCCGATTGTCGGCGCCCTGCTCGGGGTGTCGCGGCCAGCGGATATCGGGCCCAAGGGCAAACTCGACTGGCTGGTGCTGCTGGCGCAGGATGAGGCGGGTTACGCCAACCTCTGCAAACTGGTCAGCCAGGCGCATCTCGACCGGCCAATTACCGAGGAACCGCACGTCGCGTTCGACGCGCTGGCCGGCAGCACCGACGGGCTGATCGCGCTGACCGCTGGCGGGGAGGGGGCGCTCGCTCGCCTCTTCGCCGATGGGCAAATCGACAAGGCCAAAGCTTATGCGCAACGTTTGGTCGCGTTGTTTCCGGGGCGGCTGTATATCGAGCTTTCGAGGCGCGGGGATGCGGTCGAGCAATCGGCCGAGGCGGCGCTGATCGATCTCGCTTACGCCACCGACTTGCCAATCGTCGCCACCAATCCGGCGCATTATGCCGACCCGTCATTCCACGCCGCGCATGACATCATGCTGTGTATTGCCAATTCGACCTATGTCGAAAATGGCGACCGCCCGGTGAGTTCGCCCGAGGCGTGGCTCAAGCCCGGTGCCGACGTCGAGGCGTTGTTTGCCGACTTGCCAGAGGCCATCGCCAATACGGCCGTGATCGCCCAGCGCTGCGCCATCGCCGCCCCCAACCGCAAACCGATCTTGCCACGCCTTAGCGACGATGAGGATGAGACGCTGCGGCGCGAGGCGCATGCCGGGCTCGAGGAGCGGATTGCCGGGCGCGATGAGGCCGGCAAGGCAGCATACCGTGACCGCCTCGACTTCGAAATCGACGTCATCACCCGCATGGGCTTCGCGGGCTACTTCCTGATCGTTGCCGACTTCATCAAATGGGCCAAGACCAACGACATTCCGGTCGGCCCGGGGCGCGGATCGGGCGCGGGTTCGGTGGTTGCGTGGTCGCTGACCATCACCGACCTCGACCCGATCGAACTCAACTTGCTGTTCGAACGCTTCCTCAACCCGGAACGCGTCTCGATGCCCGATTTCGACATCGATTTCTGCGAAACCCACCGCGACAAGGTGATCACCTATGTCCAGTCGAAATATGGCCGTGACCGGGTGGCGCAGATCATCACCTTCGGGCGGCTGAAGGCGCGCGCGGTGCTCAAGGACACCGGGCGAGTGCTGCAGATGAGCTATGGCCAGGTCGACCGCCTCGCCAAGCTGATCCCCAACCATCCAACCGACCCGTGGACGCTCGACCGCGCGCTCAATGGCGTCAGCGAGATGGCGGCGGAATATAAGAATGACGCGGGCGTGCGCCGCTTGCTCGACCTGGCGATGAAGCTTGAAGGCTTGCCGCGCCACAGTTCGACCCATGCCGCGGGCGTGGTGATCGGCGACCGCCCGCTCGACGAGCTGGTCCCGCTGTACCGCGATCCGCGCTCCGACATGCCGGTAACCCAGTTCGACATGAAATATGTCGAGGCGGCGGGGCTGGTGAAATTCGATTTCCTCGGGTTGAAAACCCTCTCGGTGTTGAAGGAAGCCCAGCATCTCCTGGCGCGGCGCGATGTCACGGTCGATTTCGACCAGCTGACGTGGGACGATCCGGCGGTCTACCAATTGCTCCAGCGCGGCGACACCGTGGGCGTATTCCAATTGGAATCCGAAGGCATGCGCCGTACGCTCGCCGGCGTTCGCCCGACCGGCTTCGGCGACATCATCGCGCTGGTCGCGCTTTATCGCCCCGGCCCGATGGACAATATCCCCTTGTTCGGCGACCGCAAGAATGGTCGCCAGGCAATCGCTTACCCGCACCCAATGCTCGAAGCGGTGCTGGCCGAAACTTACGGCGTCATCGTTTATCAGGAGCAGGTAATGCAGGAGGCGCAGGTGCTCGCCGGCTACAGCCTGGGTGAGGCCGATCTACTCCGCCGCGCGATGGGCAAGAAAATTCAGTCGGAAATGAACGAGCAGCGCGCGCGTTTCGTCTCGGGCGCCGCCGCCAACGACATCGCGCCGCCCAAGGCTAACGAACTGTTCGACTTGATCGACAAATTCGCCGGTTACGGCTTCAACAAGAGCCATGCTGCGGCTTATGCCGTGGTCGCGTATCACACCGCTTGGCTCAAGACGCACCACGCCCCCGAATTCTTCGCCGCGTCGATGAGTTTCGATATGGCGCAAACCGACAAACTTGGCCTGTTCGTCGAGGATATCCGTCGCAGCCAGATCGAATGCCTCGCCCCCGACGTCAACGCGTCGCAAGCCGCGTTCAGCGTCGAAGGTGGAAAGGTTCGCTATGCACTGGGCGCACTGAAGGGCGTTGGCGAGAAAGCCATGGAGGCGCTGGTTGTCGAGCGCGAGGCCAATGGCCCATTCGCCTCGCTCGATGATTTCGCCGCCCGCATCGATCCCAAACTGCTCAATCGCCGCCAACTCGAAAGCCTCGCCGCCGCGGGCGCGTTCGACAACCTCAACCCCGACCGCGCGACAGTATTCGCGGGTGCCGAGACTATTCTCGCCCACGCTGCCTCGGCACATGACCAACGCACCAGCGGGCAGCACGGCCTGTTCGGCGGGGCATCGGGCGATCAATCGCCCGCCGCGATCCGATTGCCGAGGGATGCCGCCTGGACGCTCGCCGAGCGAATGGCGGCCGAGCGCGACGCCTTCGGCTTCTATTTCTCGGCCCACCCGGTCGATGCCCAGCGTCACTTGCTCGCCGCGCACCGAGTCAAGAGCTTCGCCGAACTCGCCTCGCTCCCCGCGCCAGCCGACGGTGGACGGTCGGCGGCGATGATGGCCGGGCTAGTCGAATCGACCAATTGGCGCACGTCGGCCAAAGGGCGGCGCTACATGATGGCGACCATTTCCGACGCCTCCGGCCAATATGTCGCGACGGTGTTCGATGCCGGGCCGTCGGCTGATCTCGAAGCCGCGGCCAAGGCTGGAACATGCGGGTTGATGACCGTCGAGCTCGACCGCCGCCCGGGCGACGAAGTGCCACGCGTCACCGTCAAGCATTTCCAGCCGATCGACAGCCTCGCCAGGAAGACCCGGCTCCAGCTCGATTTGACCGTAGTCGACGCGGGCGCGCTCGCCGCGATCA
This sequence comes from Sphingomonas sp., assembly GCF_031372575.1. Lineage (GTDB taxonomy): Bacteria > Pseudomonadota > Alphaproteobacteria > Sphingomonadales > Sphingomonadaceae > Sphingomicrobium. The sequence continues at coordinate 28,065 of NZ_JANMLM010000077.1, forward strand.
TCCCCGAACTGGCCAAATCGCGCGGCGGCAATGGCCTGGTTCGTGCGACCCTGCCGATCAGCCGCAGTCGGGAGGCGGTGCTGGTCCTTGGTCGCGACTTCATGCTCGATGCCGACCTCGCGTCGCGGCTTGAGCGTTTATTGGGGGAGGGCGCGGTCACGCTATCGGCGCAGGAAGGCCCGAAGCTGGCGCTGGTCGGCTAGACCCCCGGAGGGGACGGGATTGCTGGCTCCTGGGGTGGCGGCGCTGGCTCCGCGATCGGATTGTCGATCACCACCGGATCACCCCCCACCGGCGCATCGGGTGTTCCCGGGGCTGGCGTCGGCACGTCGTCACTTGCCGGTGTGTCGACCGTCAGCTCGGGCGGAGGCGGGGTGGCGGTTTCATAATCTTCGCCTGGAACGTCCTTGGGCACCCTGGTGACCCTGGGCGGCGCCTTGTTGACCGGCGCGGTCCGGCCCGAATAGACGCATGCATCGAGGCCGTCGCGTCCAACCACGCCAACCCTGGCCGCGATCGAGTTGCCATATTTTTTGGTGAACCCCTTGGGGGCGATTGCGCCGCGCTTCTTGGGCAAGGGCAGGATCGCCGCGATCCGCGCCGCTTCGGTCGCCGACATCGCGCTCGAATCATGCCCGAAATAGCGCATCGACCCGGCGTTGGCACCATAAGTGCCGATCCCCGTCTCGGCGACGTTGAGATAGACTTCCATGATCCGGCGCTTGCCCCAGATGTGCTCGATCAGGAAGGTGAAGTACGCCTCGGCCGCCTTGCGCGGGTAACCGCCGCCTTGCCACAGGAAGACATTCTTGGCGGTTTGCTGACTGATGGTCGATCCGCCGCGAATCCGCCCGCCCGACGCATTGCGCTTCATCGCATCTTCGATCGCTTCGATGTCGAACCCGCCATGGCTGCAAAACTTGCTGTCCTCGGCCCCGATCGCGGCGCGGACCATGTCGCGGTCCATCGCGTCAAGGCTCATCCAGTTGCGCGCCGCGCCTTGCCCGGCGAACACGTCGCCAAGCATGGTCGCGGTGATCGGCGGGTTGATGAAGCGATAAGCGACGACCCACAAGATCGAGAACAGGAACAGACCGAGGATCGACTTGGCGATGAAGCGGAAGAACCCGCCGCCACCGCGGCTTCGCTGGCGACGGCGGCGAAAGTTGGGAATGCTGGTTGATCGTTGGGCCATTAGAGACCTGTTAGCCGCGCTTGCCGCAATGCAGCAACTCCCATATCTGACTCGCCATGACCTCCACCAACGACATCCGCCGCGGCTTCCTCGATTATTTCGAGCAGGCTGGGCATGCCCGCGTCGCGTCCGCGCCGCTGGTTCCGCACAATGACCCGACCCTGATGTTCGTCAACGCCGGGATGGTGCCGTTCAAGAACGTGTTCACCGGGCTCGAAACCCGGCCCTATGTCACCGCCACCTCGTCGCAAAAATGCGTCCGCGCCGGTGGCAAGCACAACGATCTCGACAATGTCGGCTATACCGCGCGCCACCACACCTTCTTTGAAATGCTCGGCAATTTCAGCTTCGGCGATTATTTCAAGGATCAGGCGATCACCCACGCCTGGACCCTGCTGACCCGCGATTGGGGCCTCGATCCCGACCGGTTGACCGTCACTGTCTATCACAATGACGACCAGGCCTATGACTTGTGGCGGAAGATCGCCGGCCTGCCCGAAAGCCGCATCATCCGCATCGCCACCAAGGATAATTTCTGGGCGATGGGCCCCGATGGCCCGAGCGGCCCGTGCAGCGAAATTTTCTACGACCATGGCGATCACATTCCCGGCGGTCCTCCGGGCAGCCCCGACGAGGACGGCGACCGCTTCGTCGAGATCTGGAACCTGGTGTTCATGCAGCACCTGCAGGAGAATGACGAGATCGTCGCCGATCTGCCCAAGCCGTCGATCGACACCGGCATGGGGCTCGAGCGGGTCGCCGCGGTGATGCAAGGCGTGACCGACAATTACGACACCGACACCTTCAAGGCGCTGATCCACGCATCGGAGGAACTGACCGGCACCCGCGCGCAGGGCGACCAGCAAGCCAGCCACCGCGTCATTGCCGATCACCTCCGCGCGTCGGGCTTCCTCGTCGCCGACGGGGTGCTGCCCGCCAATGAGGGCCGGGGCTATGTCCTCCGCCGGATCATGCGCCGCGCGATGCGTCACGCGCATCTGCTCGGCGCCAAGGATCCGCTGATGCACCGCCTGGTGCCGCAACTGGTCGCCGAAATGGGCCAGGCCTATCCCGAGCTGGTCCGCGCCCAGCCATTGATCGAGGCGACCCTGGCGCAGGAGGAAGCCCAGTTCCGCCGCACGCTCGCCAACGGTCTCAAACTGCTCGACGAAGCCACTGGAACCATGGACAAAGGCGGCACGCTTCCCGGCGCTACTGCGTTCAAACTCTACGACACGTTCGGCTTCCCCTACGACTTGACCGAAGACGCCTTGCGCGCTCGCGGCATGGCGGTCGACCGCGCCGGCTTTGATCGCGCGATGGCCGAACAGAAAGCCGCCGCCCGCGCTGCGTGGAAGGGCTCTGGCGAAAAAGCCTCCGACGAATTGTGGTATGACCTTGCCGAGGAAATCGGCTCGACCGAATTCACCGGCTACTCGGGCCACGATGGCGAGGGCGTCGTCCTGGCTTTGGTCAAAGACGGTATGCGGGTCGAGGCGGCGGGCGAGGGCGACAGCGTCTCGGTCATCCTCAACCAAACCCCGTTCTACGGCGAAAGCGGTGGCCAGGTCGGTGACGTCGGAAAAATCAGCTCTCTCAATGGTTTCGAAGGCGTGGTTGAGGACACATCGAAACCACTTGGCAAGCTCCACGCGCTTCGCACCCGCATCGCCAAGGGCAATATCAAGCCCGGCGACACGCTTGCCCAATCGGTCGATGTCGAGCGCCGCGCCGCGACCCGCGCCAACCATAGCGCCACCCATCTGCTCCACGCCGAGCTGCGCAACCGCCTTGGCGGCCACGTCACGCAAAAGGGCAGCCTGGTCGCGCCCGACCGACTCCGCTTCGATTTCTCGCACCCCAAGGCGCTGTCCCACGACGACATCGCTGCGGTCGAAACCGAGGTGAATGCCGAAATCCGCGCCAACCAGCCGGTATCGACCCGCCTGATGACCCCAGACGACGCCGTCGCGGCGGGCGCGCTGGCGTTGTTTGGCGAGAAATATGGCGACGAGGTGCGTGTGCTCAGCATGGGCCGTCTGACCGAGAAGCATTATTCAACCGAATTGTGCGGCGGCACCCATGTCGACGCCACCGGCGACATCGCCATCTTCAAGATCATCGCCGAAAGCGCGGTCAGCTCGGGCATCCGCCGGATCGAGGCACTGACCGGCGAGGGCGCGCGAACCTGGCTCAACGCCCGCGACGACAAGCTCCGCGAAGCCGCCGCCGCGCTCAAGGCTTCTCCCGATGAGGTCCCGGCGCGGGTCGCGGCCTTGGTTGAGACCGCCCGCAAGCTCGAGCGTGAACTGGCCGACGCCAAAAAAGCGCTCGCCATGGGCGGCGGCGCTGCGAGGACCGACGACGCCGGCCCCGAGCAGATCGCCGGCCATGCCTTCCTCGGCCAGGTGGTCGACGGCCTCGATCCCAAGAACCTGCGCGGTGAAGTCGATGCGATGAAGCAGCGCCTCGGCAGCGGCATCGCCGCGCTCATCGCCACCAACGACGGCCGCGCCAGCGTCGTGATCGGGGTGACGGACGACCTCGTCGGAACCGTCTCTGCCGTCGATCTGGTCAAGGCTGCGGTCGCGGCACTAGGCGGGCAGGGCGGCGGCGGCCGCCCCGACATGGCGCAAGGCGGCGGGCCAGATGGCGCGAAAGCGAATGAAGCGCTCACGGCCATTCGCGAGGCATTAGTAACGGCGGCGTCCTAATTCGTCCGCCGGCGAGCGATTGCACAACCAATTACCGACCCCGCCGCAGCCCACACGAGGACCAGGGCAAACGATGCCGCGAACAGGGGAAGATCAAAATTCTCTTCTTCCAAAGCCGCCGGAAGTGACACGATGATAAGCAATGCATAAACCCCCATTGCTATCAGAAACGGTCGCAGCCACGAGCGCCGGGTCCGCGCTTTAACTTCATGAAGCGGCTGCATTGCCGCGACGACGGTCGCGATCATGAAAACGACGATGGCGGTAAGATCCATCCAGTAGCATACCATTGCAACGGAATGTCGGCCAGTGTCAGCTGGCGCCTTAGCTTGCGCGCGATACCGATAGTGGCCCCTGGTCCCGTCATCATCTCGCAGCCCATCCGTCAGCCCTGCGGCTGCCACCTCCCCGTAGACGGGGAGGAATTATTTGCTATTGCGCACTCTTCTCCGCCCCAGCCTCGGTTCCACCTCAAGTTCCCCCGACGCCATGATCTCCCCGCGCAATTCGCTGCGTTTTTCGTGGATCGAGGCGATCACCGGCCCCATCGCCACGCCGATATCGACCAGCACCGCCTCGGACAGCTGCAACGACGCCTCCATCGCTTCGGGCACCGCATCGGTCACGCCGGCTTGGTACAATTGCGCGGCGTGGTCGGTGTCGCGGGCGCGGGCGATGATCGGGAGGTCGGGAAAGCGGTCACGGATCTGGCGGGCGAGGCGGATGATCAGCACCGGATCGTCCATCGTCAGCACCAAGGCATCCGCATCGCCCAGCCCGAGCTTGTCGATCATCGCCCCGCGCGCGACATCGCCGAACAGCACGGCATAGCCCGCTTCGCGCGCGCCAAGCACCGCGTCGATATCGCTTTCCACCGCCAGATAGGTCTTTCCATGTTGACTGAGCATGTCGGCCACCATCTGCCCGACCCGGCCGAAACCGAAGATCATGGTCTTGCCCGCCGCCGCTCCGGTCTCGACATGCGCGGTGGCATCGCGATCGACCCGCTGCGCCGCCATCCGGCCGAGCTTGGCGAGCAACGGCGTCACGGTGAGCCCGAGCGCAGTTACCGCCTGCCAGAAGCTCGCCGCCTGGGGCAGGATCACCCCCGCCGCAGTCCCCGCGCCAAGCAGGATCAGCGTCGTTTCCGACGGGCTGGCCATCACTAGCCCAGTCTCCGCCGCCACCCCAGGGCGCGACCCGCTGAGCCGGAGCAGGGTCGCGGTCACCAAAGCCTTGGCCAGCAACACCAACGCCAGCGCCGCCAGAAGCGCCGGCCAGTTGGCGAACAGCGACGGCAGGTCGAGGCTCATCCCCACGGTGATCAGGAACACCCCGAGCGCCAGCCCGCGCAGCGGCGCGGTGACATGCTCGACTTCGCTGCGATAGTCGGTTTCGGCGATCAATATACCCGCCACCAATGCTCCCAATATTGGGGAGAGTCCGACTGCACTGGTCGCCAGGCTGGCGAGGATCACGGTCAGCAGGCTGACCGCCAGGAATAGTTCGGGGCTCTTGGTCCGCGCCGCCTGCGCGAACAGGGGCGGAAGCAGGAAGCGACCCGCCACCAGCATCACCGCAATCACCAGCGCACCCTGCCAGATGACCGTCAGCAGCGCGCCCGGCTCGGCCCCGCCGCCCAGGCTGGCGAACAGGAACAATAGGGGCACCAGCGCCAGATCCTCGAACAATAGCATCGCGAACGCGGCTTTCCCCGCCGGGCTGCTCGTCCCCGCCAGGGGGATGACCAGCGCAGTCGAGGACATCGCCAGCGCCAGCCCGAGCACGATCGCCGCCGACAGCGAATTGCCCATCGCCAGCAATCCGCCGCCGATCAGCAGCGCCCCGAAGCCGAGTTCCGCCGCGCCGATCCCGAACACCTGGCGGCGCATCTTGACCAGTCGCCGGAAGCTCAATTCCAACCCGATCGCGAACAGCAACAGGACGATCCCGAATTCGGCGAACGGCTCGATCGCTGCGGGGTTGGTGATTGTCACCGCCTCGAGCCAGGGATAGCGCCCGACGTAGCTGCCTAGTCCGAACGGCCCGGCGAGGATCCCGACCACGATGAAGCCGATGATCGGCGAAATCTTGAGCCGCGCGAACGCCGGAATGACGATCCCTGCCGCCCCCAATATGGTCAGCGTGTCGCTCAATGCGGGGGTCATGTGGAATTGGCCAGCCATGGCTCGACAAGAGCATGACTGCGCCGCTTTGTCACCGCTTCAACAACGCGCTTCCAATGTAGGATTTCGTCTGCCAGCGTAACGACGCCATGACGTCATCGCACGCAAGTCCGCTCGAAGACCGCCAACGCAAAACCGCCAAAAATAGGAAAAATGGTCGCTGACCATGCGACTTTTGCGACCTTTGAGGCTTTATGAACCTCCTGCGCCGACCGTCACGCCATCGCTTTTTCGAGGTTGGAGCGGACGGCTTCGAAGAATTGCTCGGTCGTCATCCACGCTTGCTCGGGCCCGACTAGGATCGCGAGATCCTTGGTCATCGCGCCCTGCTCGACGGTCGAGACGCACACTTTCTCGAGCGTTTCGGCAAACTTGACCACGTCGGGGGTGTCGTCGAGCTGGCCGCGGAACTTGAGCCCGCCGGTCCAGGCGAAGATCGACGCGATCGGGTTGGTCGAGGTCGCCTTGCCCGCCTGGTGCATGCGGAAATGGCGGGTGACGGTGCCATGCGCCGCTTCGGCCTCGACCGTCTTGCCGTCGGGGGTCAGCAGCACGCTGGTCATCAGGCCGAGCGAGCCAAAGCCCTGCGCGACCTGGTCGGACTGGACGTCGCCGTCGTAATTCTTGCAGGCCCAGATGAAATTGCCGCTCCACTTCAAGGCAGAGGCGACCATGTCGTCGATCAGGCGGTGTTGATATTCGATTCCCGCCTCGGCGAACTTGTCCTTGAAATCGCGGTCGAAAGTTTCCTGAAAGATATCCTTGAAACGCCCGTCATAGGCCTTGAGGATGGTGTTCTTGGTGCTCAGATACACCGGCCATTTGCGTTGCAGGCCATAATTCAAACAGGCCTGCGCGAAGTCGCGGATCGACTCGTCGAGATTGTACATCCCCATCGCCACCCCGGCCGAGGGATAGTCGAATACCTCATGTTCAATCACCTGGCCGTCCTCGCCAGTCCATTTCATCATCAGTTTGCCGGGGCCGGGGACGAGGAAATCGGTCGCCTTATACTGGTCGCCATAAGCATGGCGGCCAATCACGATCGGGTCGGTCCAGCCGGGGATGATGCGCGGGATATTGTCGATCACGATCGGTTCGCGAAACACCACGCCGCCGAGGATGTTGCGGATCGTGCCGTTGGGCGATTTCCACATCTTCTTGAGCTTGAATTCCTCGACCCGCGCTTCATCCGGCGTGATCGTGGCGCATTTTACGCCGACCCCATATTGCTTGATCGCTTCGGCCGCTTCGACGGTGATCTTATCGTCGGTCTCGTCGCGCTTTTCGATGCCGAGATCGTAATATTTAAGGTCGATATCGAGGTAAGGGAGGATCAGTTTTTCGCGGATCCACTGCCAAATGATCCGGGTCATCTCGTCGCCGTCGAGTTCGACGACCGGGGTCTTCACCTTGATCTTGGCCATTGCGCGTCCTGTCATCTGCTTGAATTTGGCCGCGCATTAAGCGCCGCCATGCGCCAAGGCAACCGAAGGCCGAGACAACCGAGCGATTGTGGAACCGGCCCGGTGCCTCTAGGGAACGGGCATGCCTGCAATCGACAAACCCGACAGCCAGCTGACCGCGGTCAAGTGGCGCTTTCCCTCGGTTCACCCCGAAGGTCGCAAATTCGCGCTCATTTCGGCGTTCCTGACGCTCGCCACTTATTCGTTGGTCAGCCATTTCCTTGGGTGGCTGCTGGTCTTGGTGACCATTTGGGTCGCAACTTTCTTCCGCGATCCGATTCGCACCACCCCGACCGATCCCAAACTGATCATTGCGCCGGCCGATGGGCTGGTGACAATGATCACCCACGTCAGCGCACCGCCCGAGTTGGCGCCTGAGCTGACCGGGGATTTCACCCGCGTGTCGATTTTCATGAGTGTGTTCGATGTCCATATCAATCGCTCGCCGATTGCCGGCACGATCCGCAAGATCGCTTACATTCCGGGCAAATTTCTCAATGCCGACCTCGACAAAGCGAGCGAGGATAATGAGCGCCAGCATTTCCTGGTCGAGCGCGATGATGGGGTGAAGATCGCCTTCACCCAGATCGCGGGGCTGGTGGCACGGCGGATCATGTCGTTCGTTGCCGAAGGTGACCGCGTTGCCGGTGGCGAGCGGATCGGGCTGATCCGCTTCGGCAGCCGGGTCGACGTATTCCTTCCCGCTGGCACGGGCAGCCAGATCTTGCTCGGCCAGCGCGCGATTGCCGGCGAGACCATTCTTGGTGAGATCGGGGTCGACCCGAAGCGTTCGGGCAGCAGTCAGTGAGTCGAGCGCCCGAGCGGCACGGGCTTCCGTTCCGGGCATTCGCGCCCAATGCAATTACCGCGCTGGCATTATGTTCGGGCCTGACCGGGGTGCGGTACGCAATCTCGGCGGCCAATGGCGGGCCGGGCAGCGACAATCATTGGGCGCTGGCAATGGCGTGTATTGTCGGTGCCGGGGTGCTCGATGGGCTCGACGGGCAATTGGCGCGCTTGCTCAAGGCCAATAGCCGGTTCGGGGCCGAGCTCGACAGTCTGAGCGACAATATCGCATTCGGCACTGCCCCGGCACTAATCCTGTTCCTGTGGTCGCTCCAGGCGGCGCCGCGTTTTGGCTGGATCGCCGCACTGGCGCTCGCGGTCTGCTGCGCGCTGCGATTGGCGCGGTTCAACGCCCGCATCGACGCCGACGATCAACCGCACAAATCGGCCGGCTTCAACACCGGTGTGCCTGCACCCGCCGGTGCCGGTTTGACCTTCATCCCCATCTTCCTGTGGCTCATCACTGGCAATGACGTGTTTCGCCAATGGCAGCTGGTCATGCCGTGGACCTTGTTTATCGCGCTGCTGATGATTTCGAGCGTTCCAACCTTTAGTTGGACGTCGATCCGGATCCGTCGCGGCACCCGCCTGTTCGCACTTGCCGGGGTAGCGCTGCTAGGTGCTGCGCTGCTCAACGAGCCGTGGATTACGTTGTTAGCAATATCGACGCTTTATCTCGCGACGATCCCATTCAGCATTGCCAGCTATGCGAAGGTCAGGCAGCGGCGCGCAGGACGGGGCGACCCTCGGCCCGCTGGGCGCGTCCCTGCGGATGGCGCGAGCTGAACCGAAGCGCGGCCAGTTGCGGCTGCGGGGAAGGGGCGACACCGCGCAATGCAGCGCTGACCTTGCCAAGGCTGTCGTCGAGCGAACCAGCGATAGCGACAATCGCGGCCCAGGCGGCAGCGAGGAAGGCGATGGTGGCGATTGCAGCGATCATATTCTCATCCTTCGTTACGGCGCCTAACCAATGAGGAGCGAATTTCGTTCCATTGCGGCGTGTGGACCCTCGGTAATGCGCCAATGTTCTTCTTTTGTTCTGCGCATGTCAAGGCCTTTCACCGGGGTTGCGCTCAGCGGCACGGTTCGCTAGGGCGCGCAGCATTCCACAGGCGGAACCACCATACCGGTGCCG
>NZ_JANMLM010000092.1:0-43708 GCF_031372575.1 Sphingomonas sp.
ATGGTCCAATCCTCGCGCGCGTCGCCGGGCGGGAAGGTGGCGCGTTCGGAGCGCTGCACGCGGCCCTCGAGATTGACGTAAATGCCATGCTTCTCGCTGTACGCCGCGCCGGGCAGGACGAGGTCGGCCGAGGCCGCGCCCGCGTCGCCGTGGTGGCCAATGTAGACCGTGAATGCGTCCTTAAACGTACCATCGCGGACCTCATCGGCACCGAGCATGATGACCAGCGACGGCTTGGCCTTGGCGATGTCAGCGATGCCACCCTTTTGCGCGAATCCGAGCATCAGCCCGGCCATGCGCGACGCGGCGGTGTGGAGGAGGTTGAAGCCGTTCCAGCCGGGTTTGACGAACGCGTCGGCAGCGGCGAGCGCGGCCCCCTGCCCGCCCGCAGCCAATGCGCCGGGGCCGACGATCATCACCGGGCGTGTCGCCTTGGCGAAATCGTCAGGCAACTTGGCGAGCAAGGCGAGATCGTCGCCGAGCCATTCGACCTTGTAGGTCAGATCGACCTGTGGCCCGATACCATAGACCTTCGCGCCGCGCCGCACCGCCTTGCGCAGCCGGGTGTTGACCAGCGGCGCTTCCCAGCGCGGGTTGGTGCCGACCAAAAGGATCGCATCGGCGGTTTCGAGATCGGCCAGCGGCGTGTTGAACCGCACTGCACCAAGGCTGGTCACGTCATAATCGAGCCCGGTCTGGCGGCCTTCGAGTAGCGCCGAGCCAGCCCCCGCGAGCAACGCCTTGGCGGCGTACATCGTCTCGGCATCGACCAAATCGCCGGCAATCGCCGCGACCTGCGCGCCGGCCTTTTTGAACTGCTTTGCGAACACATCGAGCGCCTCGCTCCAGGTTGCTTCCTGGAGCTTGCCCTTGACCCGCACCCACGGGCGATCGAGGCGACCCCGGACCAACGCATCGACATGGTGGCGGGTCTTGTCGTGCGCCCATTCCTCATTCACCGCATCATTGATGCGCGGCAGGATGCGCATCACCTGGCGGCCGCGCACGTCCATCCGGATGTTGGTGCCGAGCGCGTCCATCACGTCGATCCCGGGGACCTTGCGCAATTCCCATGGCCGCGCCTCGAAACTGTACGGCTTGGACAGCAAAGCCCCGACCGGGCACAGATCGACCAAATTGCCCGACAATTCGGACTTGAGCGCACCCTCCAGATAGGAGGTAATCTGCGCTTCTTCGCCGCGGAACAGCATGCCCATTTCGGGCGTCCCCGCGACCTCGTCCGAAAAGCGGATGCAGCGCGTGCACTGGATGCAGCGGGTCATCGCGGTCTTGACGATCGGCCCCATATATTTGTCTTCGACGCTGCGCTTGTTCTCGTCGTAGCGGCTGTCCCCGCGGCCATAGGCCATCGCCTGGTCCTGCAAATCGCATTCGCCGCCCTGGTCGCAGATCGGGCAATCGAGCGGGTGATTGATAAGCAGGAATTCCATCACCCCTTCGCGCGCTTTCTTGACCATCGCGGTGTCGGTGCGGATCATCTGGCCATCAGCGGCGGGCAATGCGCACGATGCTTGCGGCTTGGGCGGGCCCGGCGCGACCTCGACCAGGCACATCCGGCAATTGCCCGCGATGCTCAGCCGTTCATGATAGCAGAAGCGCGGAATTTCCTTCCCCGCAAGCTCGCACGCCTGCAGCACGGTCGCGCCCTGCGGAACCTCGATCTCGACGCCATCGACGGTGACTTTAGGCATTAGTCGCACCCTCCGCCGCCGTCGCTGCCGCAATCGGCACTGGACGAACTGGTCACGGTTGCGCTGGTAGAAGCATCGCTCGACCGGCGGGTTTCGATTTGGGTTACGCGCGACCGACCGCGCAACGCGATCACAACGATCAAGAGCAGCACCGCGACGCCCGCTAGCATGGCAATTTGCGAGCCGTTCATTCCGCCGCCTCCTGCATCGTGCCATTTCGCTCCGCCATGCGCCGCTCCATTTCGGGGCGGAAGTGTTTGATCAGGCCCTGGATCGGCCAGGCGGCGGCGTCGCCGAGCGCGCAGATGGTGTGGCCTTCGATCTGCTTGGAGACGTCGTATAGCCGGTCGATCGTGGCCGGGGTGCCGTCGCCTTCGCGCAGCCGCTCCATCGTGCGCCACATCCAGCCGGTGCCCTCGCGGCACGGGGTGCACTGGCCGCAGCTTTCATGCTTGTAGAAATAGCTGATGCGGCTGATCGCGCGAACGATGTCGGTCGATTTGTCCATCACGATGATCGCCGCCGTGCCAAGGCCCGATCCGACCGCCTTCATCCCGTCGAAATCCATCGGCGCGTCGATGATCTGATCGGCCGGCACGAGCGGAACCGATGAGCCGCCGGGGATCACCGCCAGCAGATTGTCCCAGCCGCCGCGAATGCCGCCGGCATGCTTGTCGATCAATTCGCGGAACGGGATGCTCATCGCTTCCTCGACCACGCATGGCTTGTTTACATGACCCGAGATCTGGAACAGCTTGGTACCTTCGTTCTTGGGATTGCCGATCCCCGCGAACCACGGTGCGCCGCGACGAAGGATGGTCGGGACCACCGCGATGCTCTCGACATTGTTGACCGTTGTCGGGCAGCCGTAGAGGCCCGCTCCTGCCGGGAATGGCGGCTTGAGGCGCGGCTGACCCTTCTTGCCCTCCAGGCTTTCGAGCATCGCGGTTTCCTCGCCGCAGATGTACGCGCCCGCACCGCGATGGACGAACAGGTCGAAGTCCCAGCCCGACCCGGCGGCATTCTTGCCGAGCAGCCCGGCGGCATAGGCTTCGGCGACCGCGCGGCGGATCGCCTCGGTCTCGACGATATACTCGCCGCGCACGTAAATGTAGCCGGCGCGGGCACGCATCGCGAAGGCAGCGATCAATGCGCCCTCGACCAGCTTGTGCGGATCATGGCGCAGGATTTCGCGGTCCTTGCAGCTGCCCGGCTCGCTTTCGTCGGCGTTGATGACGAGGAAATTGGGACGGCCCGCGGTCGGTTCCTTGGGCATGAAGCTCCACTTCATCCCGGTCGGGAATCCCGCCCCGCCGCGCCCGCGAAGCCCCGATGCCTTGATCACTTCGATCACTGCGTCCGGGCCAGACTTCATCAAATCGGCGGTCTTGTCCCAATCCCCACGCGCCTGCGCCGCCTTCAGGTCGGGCGACTGATAGCCGTAGAGATTGGTGAAGATGCGATCCTTGTCGGAAAGCGAGGTGATGGTCATCCGCCAAGCCCTCCGTTCATGAGGAAATAGGCGGCGCCGATCACGATCGCCGCGAGCACGACGAACTTCACCATTCCGGCGATGAAGCGGAAGGCGAGGAAGGCCGCGATGATCGCGACGATGATGATGCCGATGCTCATTTGATGCGCTTCGTCCCGCCGCCGCCGCCAAGTTTGTTCTTGGCAATCATCGCCACGCCAACGACGACCGCGACAATCAGCGCGAGCTTGAGCAGCTTGAACACCAGCCCGAGCAGGATAATCGCGATGACAATGATGATGACGATGCCCATTAGAGCAGGCTCCCGATGGTGTTACGAGTAATCCGATTCATCGAGCGAAGACGAGATGTCCCTTCGAGCGAAGACGAGAAGCTGGGCCTCGGCTGCGCTCGGCATAGTCCCTCGACTGCGCTCGGGAATTCGGCGCGGGGCCACGATCGCATCACCACTGGCTCCGGTAATCGTAATTGCGTTCGGCCATTTTCTTTAAGGACGACGGGCCGCCTTCGGGGGCGCTGGTCTGGCGGTCAATCTGGGGGCCGATCCGGGGCTGCTCGCCGCGCGCCAGGGCATCGAGGATCGCGGTCATGCTGTCGGCGGTAAGATCCTCGTAATTGTCATCGTTGATCTGGACCATCGGCGCGTTGGCGCAGGCGCCGAGGCATTCGACCTCAGTCAACGTCCACAGCCCGTCGGCGGTGGTGTGACCCTTCGTCATGCCGCGCTTCTTGCAGGTGGCGAGCACGTCATCCGACCCGCGCAGCATGCATGGCGTCGTCCCGCACACCTGGACGTGGAATTTGCCCACGGGAACGAGGTTGAACATGGTGTAGAAACTGGCGACTTCCATCACCGCGATCGGCGCCATGTCGAGTTCCCGCGCGACAAATTCGATCACCGGTTGCGGCAGCCACCCCTGCGTCCCCGTCATCTCGCCAACCTGCCGCTGGGCAAGATCGAGAAATGGGATCGAGGCCGACATCTGGCGACCCGCCGGATAGCGCGCAACGATCTCCGCCGCGAGCTTGGCGTTGGCCTCTTCCCACGCGAAACCGCTCCACTCGGCGCGGAGTTCGGGCGTGTCAGGGGCGAAATGACGCTCAGCCATTCTGCGCGACCTTCTCAACCTTGAAGCGACCCGCGTCAGATTTCGCCGTGCTGATCATATGAGCAAGCGGAGAGGGAGTAGACTGCATTTTCGAATCTACTTCTACTTCGAACGACACAAGATACTTGAAGGACGCTTTTTCGCCGTTGTCGTTCACAAACACGACGGGCGCCGCGTCTTTCCGCACTTCAATCCGATATTCCCAGATATGCCGATCCTCATAAACCCAAACTTCAAGGTCATCGGTTCCATTATTGAATGAAAACTTCTGGAGTTGATCAGCACTCACCGATCACACTCCCCGAACACGACGTCGATCGCGCTGAGCACGGCCGTCGTGTCGGCGAGCATGTGGCCCTTCATCATGAAGTCCATCGCCTGCAAATGGCTGAATGCGGTCGGGCGGATCTTGCAGCGGTACGGCTTGTTGGTGCCATCGGCGACGAGATAGACGCCGAACTCGCCCTTGGGGCTTTCGGTCGCGACATACACTTCGCCGGCGGGGACGTGATAGCCCTCGGTGTAGAGCTTGAAGTGGTGGATCATCGCTTCCATCGACTGCTTCATCTCGCCCCGCGTCGGCGGGAAGACCTTGCGGTCGTCGGTGCCGATCGGCCCGGCGGGGATGTCGCGCAGGCACTGGCGCATGATCCGCGCCGACTGCCGCACTTCCTCCACCCGGACCATGAAGCGGTCGTAGCAATCGCCCTTGGTCCCGACCGGAATGTCAAACTCCATCCGGTCATAGACTTCGTACGGCTGGCTTCGGCGCAGGTCCCACGGCACGCCCGCGGCGCGGATCATCGGGCCGGAAAAGCCCCAGGCGATGGCGTCTTCCTTGCTAACCGTGCCGATGTCGACATTGCGCTGCTTGAAGATGCGGTTGTCGGCGACCAGCGAAATCGCGTCCTCGAACAACGGCATCCGCTTGTCGAGGAAGGTCGCCATGTCGGCCAGCACCTTCTCCGGAATGTCCTGATGGACCCCGCCGACGCGGAAGTAATTGGCGTGCATCCGCGCGCCCGACACGGCTTCGTACAGCCCCATCGTGTCTTCGCGCACCTCGAACAGCCACAGGTTCGGGGTCATCGCGCCGACGTCCATGACGTGGCTGCCGAGGTTGAGCATGTGATTGGAGATGCGGGTCAATTCCGCCATCAGCACGCGGATATATTGCGCGCGGATCGGCACCTCGAGCCCCATCAATTTCTCGACCGCGAGCACGTAGCTATGCTCCATGCACATTGGCGAGCAGTAATCGAGCCGGTCGAAGTAGGGCAAAGCCTGCGCGTAGGTGCGATATTCGATCAGTTTCTCGGTGCCGCGGTGGAGCAGCCCGATATGCGGATCGACCCGCTCGACGATTTCCCCGTCCAGCTCCATGATCAGCCGCAGCACGCCATGCGCGGCGGGATGCTGCGGGCCGAAGTTGATGGTGAAATTGTTGACGGTCTCGTCGCCGGGGGTCGGCTTGGCGCCGGTCTCGGGCGCGCCGACCATGATGTCCATCGTGGTCATTTCTTCGCCCTCGGCTTGGGGGCGGCCCTGGACTTCTTCTTTGCTTCGACGTTCGCCTTGGCACCAGCGCCGGTTTGCGCAGGCGTGTCGGTGGTCTTGGGCGTCGGCGGCGGCGGGGTGGCGATGACCTTGGTCGGGCCGGTGGCGGCAGGCGCAGGCGACGGTGCGGCGGGGCTCTGACCTTCCGCCTTCTCGTCACCCGGCAAGCGATATTCAGGGCCTTCCCACGGCATCAGGAAGTCGAAGCTGCGGAAGTCCTGCGGCAGGCGTACCGGCTCGTAGACGACGCGCTTCTCGGCTTCGGAGTAACGCAATTCGACATAGCCGGTCTGCGGGAAGTCCTTGCGCAGCGGATGACCTTCAAAGCCGTAATCGGTGAGGATCCGGCGGAGGTCGGGATTCCCCGCGAAGGCGACACCATAGAGGTCGAACACCTCGCGCTCGAGCCAGCCGGCGACCGGCCAGAGTGAGGTGACGCTCGGCACGGCGGTGGCTTCGTCGGTGGTCAGCTTGAGGCGGATGCGGTGGTTCTCGGTGATCGACAGCAGATGATAATTGACCTCGAACCGCTCGGGCCGCTCGGGATAATCCGCGCCCGCGATTTCCATCAATTGCTGATAGCCGAACTGATCGCGCGCGATGCGGCAAGCCTCGACGATGCTGTCGCGCGCGACGGTGAAGCTCGTCTCGCCGACATGGTCCTTGGTGGCGAGCAAGCTCGCGCCGAGTGCCTTGGCGAAAGCGTCGGAAAAGCCGGTGCGCTCCTTGATCCGGGGGAGATGCACGGTCATGCCGCTACCCCCGACTTCCCGAGCGCAGACGAGGGACTCGTTCGAGCGAAGCCGAGAACCAGAAGCCTCGGCTGCGCTCGGCATAGTCCCTCTTCTGCGCTCGGGAATTCGGATGTGTTGCGGAGGACCATCACCGCGTGAGCGTCCCTTCGCGGCGGATTTTACGCTGCAGTTGCATGATTCCGTAGAGCAACGCCTCCGCGGTCGGCGGGCATCCGGGGACGTAAATATCGACCGGCACGATCCGGTCGCAGCCGCGAACGACGCTGTAGCTGTAGTGATAATAACCGCCACCATTGGCGCAGCTGCCCATCGAGATAACGTATTTCGGCTCGCTCATCTGGTCATAGACCTTGCGCAACGCCGGGGCCATCTTGTTGCACAGGGTGCCCGCGACGATCATCACGTCCGACTGGCGGGGGCTGGCGCGCGGGGCAACGCCAAAGCGCTCGAGGTCGTAGCGCGGCATGTTGACGTGGATCATTTCGACCGCACAGCAGGCAAGCCCGAACGTCATCCACCACAGACTGCCGGTCCGCGCCCAGGTGGTGAGGTCGTCGAGACTGGCGACGAGGAAGCCCTTCTGGTCGAGCTGCTTGCGCATGGCGAGGAACTTGGCTTCCTCCTCCGACCCGGCGATCAGGCCCGCATTGCGCGCAATCTCTTCCTCGGTCGGATTGGAATTGGCGGCGGGGTCAAGCATCACTCCCATTCGAGTGCCCCCTTCTTCCACGCATACGCCAGCCCAAGCGCCAATTCGGCAAGGAACACCATCATCGCGCCCCAACCAAGCCAGCCAATGTCCTTCAATGAAACCGCCCACGGGAAGAGGAAGGCAGCTTCGAGGTCGAAGATGATGAACAGGATCGCGACGAGGTAAAAGCGGACGTCGAATTGGGCACGGCTGCCCTCGAACGCGGGGAAGCCGCATTCATATTCGCTGAGCTTTTCGGCGGTCGGATTATGCGTGCCGGTCACGCGGCTGACGAGCATCGGCAGCACGACAAATGCCGTCGACAGCGCAAGCGCAATGCCGATGAACAGCAAGATCGGCAGATATCCGGCGGCAACGCTTGCCAAGGCGAGGACTCCAGGGGGTTGAAACGTTGCGGCTCTCTAGGACGCCGCACCCGCGCGGGCAAGGCGTCGCACCATGAAAAACAGCCTAAAAGGCGCTAGCGAAGCGCCCCCGCGAGAAGTTTGTGGAGCTTGGAGTGAAGCTCGCTATTGGCGGCGAGATATTCGCGGCGGTCGAACATCCGATCCTGGCCGCGATAATCGCTGACGAACCCGCCGGCTTCCTTGACCAGCAACACGCCCGCCGCCGAGTCCCAAATGTCGAGATCGTCCTCCCAGAAGCCGTCGAACCGACCGGCCGCAACCCAGGCAAGATCAAGGCTTGCCGCGCCGTTGCGGCGGATGCCCGACACTTCGGGACCGATCGCGCCGTAGATGCGGCTCCATGCCGGAACGTCGCCGCGCCCGAAATGCGGCAAGCCGGTGCCGATCAGCGCTTCATCGAGATATTTGCGGCCTGAAACGCGGAGGCGGCGATCGTGGAGCCAGGCGCCCCTGCCCTTTTCGGCCCAGAAGCTTTCGTCGGTCAGCGGCTGGTAGACCAGGCCGTGGCTGATCTCGGTGGTGCCGTTGGGCTTGCGATCCTCGACCGCGATCGAGATTGCGAAATGCGGGATTCCGTGAAGGAAGTTGCTGGTCCCGTCGAGCGGGTCGATCACCCAGCGCGGCTTGGTCGGGTCACCCTCGATCTCGCCGACTTCCTCGCTCAGGATCGCCCAGTCGGGGCGCGCGTTGCGGAGCTCCTCGATCAAGGTCGTCTCGGCGCGTTTGTCGGCCATTGACACAAAGTCGGCAGGACCCTTTTTCGAGACCTGCAATTGCTCGACTTCGCCGAAATCGCGGCGAAGCCGCGGCGCGGCCTTGCGAACCGCGCGCGTCATGACGGTGATAAGGCCGGAATGCGAAACCATTAGTCGGCCCGCTTCACATAGGTTTGCTCGTAAACGTCGACCACGATCCGGGTGCCAGCGCCGATATGCGGCGGGACCATTACGCGGACGCCATTATCGAGGATCGCGGGCTTGAACGACGATGAAGCGGTCTGCCCCTTCACCACCGCGTCAGCCTCGACGATCATCGCCTCGATCGTATCGGGCAATTGGACCGAGATCGGGCGCTCGTCATACAGTTCCATGACCACATCCATGCCGTCTTGCAGGAAGGCGGCGGCATCGCCGAGAATGTCGCGGGCCAGGCTGATCTGCTCGTAATTATCCTTGTCCATGAAAGTCAGCATCTCGCCGTCGGCGAACAGGAACTGAAAATCCTTGGTGTCGAGCCGGACGCGCTCGACCGTCTCCGCCGAGCGGAAGCGGACATTGTTCTTGCGCCCGTCGATGAGGTTTTTCATCTCGACCTGCATATAGGCCCCGCCCTTGCCCGGCTGGGTGTGCTGAATCTTTACCGCGCGCCAGATGCCGCCTTCATATTCGATGATGTTGCCGGGACGAATGGTGACGGCGTTGATCTTCATGGGAAACCTATGGATGTGAAAAATAGCCGAAAGCCGACCTCGCTTAGGCGGGGCCGGTGCTGGCGGGTGCCCTAGCGGCTTGCGGGCTCTCCAGCAAGCAAGGGGTAGGGATTGATTGGCGTACCCTGATGCCATTTCTCCCCCGGCTGCATCGCATTGATCGCGAAATGGAGGTGCGGGCTGCCAGGCGAGGCATTGCCGGTATAACCGACGTAGCCGATCAGGGCGCCGCGCGGCACGGCCTGACCCTCGCGCATGCCGGGGGCATAGTCGCGGAGATGGGCGTAATAATAGATCCAGCGCCGATCATTGGAGCGGATGTAGGCGGATATGCCCCCACCCCCGGCCGAAAAGAACAGTTTCTCGACCATTCCCGGCGCTGCGGCGAGCACGGCGGTGCCCTCCGGTGCCATGATGTCGATCGCGTCATGCACCCGCGCGCCGCCCGCGCGCGCCTGGGTGAAAGTATCGACCAGCTGGCCAGCCTTCACGCCCGCGACCGGAATCGCGAGCCCGCTGGGACCGACCACTACGCCATTGGCCATTGTAATGCGCCCGTTGGCATCGGTGCGCACCACTTGCTTGTCGCCAGCCGCATCGACGCCGCCGCCATTGCCGATCATGTTATAGGCAATAATCCAGAAGGCGCTGACCAGCACCGCAGTAACAATATTGCTTGCAACTGTGCGGATCATGCGCCCTCCACGATCAAGCTTGGAAAATCGCCGTAAAGCCGGGCTTTAGCATTCGCGAGAGACGCACGACATCCCAGTTCGTCATCCGGATACAGCCGCTCGATTCCGCGCGACCGATGGTCTGCGGCTCGTTCGTGCCGTGGATTCCGTAATGCTCCTTGGTCAGGTCGAGCCACGCCACCCCGACCGGGCCATTGGGACCCGGCGGAAGCGTGACATCCTTGTCGGTCTTGGCATTCTGGAGCAGGTCGGGCTGATAGAGGAACGGCGGCAAATAGGCGTAGGTAGTCGCTTTCCAACGCCCGATCGGAAGCGGATATTTCTTGGACCCCATCGTCACCGGAAACGCCGCGACCAATTTACCATTATCGCCGCCGGGTTCCCCTTCATAGACCTTGAGCACGCCATCACTTTTGTCGACCACGACATAATTACCCTGCGGCTGCTGGGCATCGACGTTGAGCAGGTTGAACAGGCTGGGACCATTGCCGGGGACGCCGGCATAATCGCGCGAGGTCGGGATGACGTTTGGCAGTCGCAATGTCTGCCCGTCGCCAATCAACTTAGCGGGGCCGTTGAGCGCAACGATTGTGTCGGGGGTGGTGTGATAACGCTCGGCGACCTTTTCGAGCATGTTGCGATAGCCCATGAACTTGAGCTCGGCCTGTAGTTCGGGATCCTTGGGCATCGGCATGACATATTGGCTGCGAATGTCGTCGGGGCCGAGCCGGATCATCACGGTTGAGGGTCGATCGGCCGTCATCAGCGCAGCACGCGTAGCCACATCGAGCTTGCCATTTACCGGAAGACCGCGCGCTTCCTGAAAACTCCGAAGCGCGAGCTTGAATGACTCGCCCGCCTTGCCGTCGATCACACCGGGCGAAAATCCCTGCGCCGACATCAGCACTTGCGCATGGAACATCGCCCCGTCGATCGGCGAACCAGGCCTGCCAGGCTGGACGAATGGCTTATCAGCTTTTGCGGAAGGGGTCGGCGACGCCTGTTGCGCGACTGCTACGGCAGTGCCTCCCACCATCAAACCGGCAACCATCATGCTTTTCAAAATCGACGCCACAAACTCACTCCTCAATCCGTTTCCCTGCCATAACGACAAGCGAGCCGGGGAGTTGCGTCGGCGGTAACCTAAAGCGACAAATGCCGCGTTGGCCTGATATCCGCCCTGCTTGCCTTGTGTCGATGCCGCGCGGGATCGGCCATCAGCGCCACCGCTACCGCCATACAGGTCGCGATCGCCGCTGTGCGAAGCGGGTAATCGACCAGCGAGTGGAGCAGGATTGCGGCCGACGCAATGCACGCGGCGCGCGCCATCTCCGCCGCGTCGGGGGAGCGCCAGATGGCAAAGGCGCGCCGGCCCCACCAGGCAAGAAAGGCGAACATCAAGACAACGCCCGGGATTCCGGCTTCGAGTGCAAGCTCGATATAATCATTATGCGCATGGTTGGTGTAGGTGCGCTCGACCACCGCCGGATCCTCGGTCAGCGGGTACAAAGTCGGAAACGTCCCGATACCAGCGCCGGTCACGCCGTAATCGGCAAGCGCGCGGCTGCTATGGGCCCAGATGTCGGCGCGAATGGTAACGGATGTCTGGTTCGACGTGCTCATCCCGGCAAACAGCATGATCGCCAGCGCCGCAGTCGCGCCGAGGAATAACAGTCCGAGCATTGCTGCCAGCCGCCCGAGCCGGACCCGGCCCGCTGGAATCAATTGCAAAGCAGCAGCGCCGATCACTGGAGCGCCGATGATCAGCAAGGCAAAAGATTGGTTCATCGCCACCCCGGCAGCCACCACGACCGCCATTCCTCCGGCCACGATTGCCGTCAACAGGCGATCGTTGGGCTTGGGTTCCTGGCGCCATCGGCGAGCCGCCAGCGCGACAAGGAACGGGATGCTGACCAGCAGCAACGTCGCTTGGTGATTGCCATTGGCGAACAGGCCAGCAGCCGTTCCCCAGCTGCTATAGGGATAGAAATAATGGTTCATCCCATCGCCCCGGATCTGCAGGAAGCCGAAGGCGACGGAGATGCCGGTCGCGAATAACAAGGCGTACACCAGCCAATCGTCACGATAGGCGCCGAGCTTCAGGATCAGCGCCAGCATCGCCAGCGGGGGAAGCAAAGCCATGGCGGTCGCGATCGTATCCGTCGGCGACAGCGACAACGGCATCCACGGCAACGGTTGGCCCAGCAAGCGATATCCATCGACCGCAAATTGGCGCCCGGGAAAATGCGTCCAGATTGCCGGCGGCAGCGGAATTAGCTGGAGCAGCGCCAGCAGGACGGCAAGCGCGACGATCCAGCCCAAGGAGCGAGCGGCGCGACTATCCCTGGGGGTCGTTCGCGATAGCCACGCCCAGCTCAGGATAATCAACCCCGTCAGTTGCAGGAACAGGTTGGACGAAATGCCCTGCGCGCTTCCCCCCAGCGCAATGCACGCGAAAAAATAGAGCGGCGCGATCGCCTGGCGGACGACGCTCATGATCCCGCCCCAAGCGGTTCCAGCCGAAGCGAGGAAATCGTCGCCTCTGCGGTGTCGCTGGTGTCACCGGGTCGTCCGCGAAGCTCAATCCACTGCACGTCGCAAGCGCTGGCCGGAACCGCGAAATTGCCTGCAATCACGCCATTTCGGGCACCATTGAGCGGCAGCCGAAGCAGGGGTTTTTGCCGGTCGTTGACGCAAGCGACACTCCACGCGAGACCATCGGCACTGACCGGCGCGTCAACGCGCATCGCGAGCCGGTAGGTGCCAGGCGCAAGGCGGATCATCTGTGTCGCCAGCCCAACGTCGTCGCGCCCATAATAAATTACATTGAGCCCGCCGTTACCCGAAGCTTCGGCCAATCCCCCCCCGCCCGCAATGAACTGCCAGTTGAACGGCGGCGACGCCGACCGATCCCGAAATTGGGGGTCGTAAAGCAGGCCGCGATGCTTGGTGCCGTTGATCTGCCGCCAGACGTGGTCGGCACCCGCATAATCACCCGCCGCGACCAGCGAATTGACCAGCCTTTCCGGCCAGTTGGGCGGTGGCGACTGACGGCCTGGAAGTGGCGGGGCCAAGGCCATAATGACGTCAGCATTGGCGGCATTATCGGCGAGGGTGGTAAGAGTCCGATCGCGAATGGCGGGCGATCCGGCAAAGAATTGCCGTAGCTGTGGAATTGCGCCCGGGCTGCGGGCGTAAGCGGCCAATGCCGGAGCAAGCGGTGCCGATGCCTTTTCGGCAATGGCGGTGAGCGCCGCCATCTCAACCAGACCAGCGGCGATACGGTTGGTCCGAAGATAGCGATCGGCGAGGAAATAACGCGCCGCCGGCGCTCGCGGGTCGCGCAATCGAGCGGCCAGGAACAGCGCTTCGGCGCGCTGGCCGCTGCCGTCCATCTGGGCATTGGTACCCGCGACGAGGAAGGGTACCGGCGACAGCGGTTTTCGGATTGCGACTGCGACCATCGCCCGGCGCGCTGAAGCGGGAATGACGCCGCCCTTCGCCGCTGCGCTCCCAATTTCGCGCATTGCCTGATCGGTCAATTGGTCGGGATGCGCGGCGAACAACCGCTCTAGCGAACGTACGGGATGGCCAGTGGGCGCCTCGAAAACCATCGCCCGAACCGCAAGTATCCCAACCAGCAATGCGACTGGAATCACGATCAGCTGCCGCATTATGGACATTGCCGCCACGTAGACGGCGTCATCCCGCGTCAGACTGATGCGAAATCAGGATGAGCTCGTCGCTGCGCTGCTGGATTGCTCCATATTTGTAGCGATTATACCCGTAGGCCCCCACTTCCTCGACCGACTTGGTAAGCACGGCACCAAGAACATGCGCCCCGCCAAGCCGGAGCCGTTCGAGGGCGTCGCGCGCGGAGCGGGTGCGGGTCTTGCCCGATTCGACGATCATCACCACGCTTCCAACCACGGTCGCGAGCAGGGTGGCGTCGGCCAGGCCGAGCACTGGCGGCCCGTCTATAATGACCCGGTCGAACTGTTGCGCTGCTTCACGAAGAACGGCCTCAAAGCGTGGCGTGGCCAGCAAGTCGGCCGGATTCGGCGGAGTCGGCCCGCACGGCAACAGATAGAGGTTATCATATTGCGTATCGAGCACGTGCAAGCGGATCGATTCGCTATTGGTCAGCAATTTGGTCAGACCGTGACGGTTGGACTGCGCCTTGAACACCGGACGGCGCAAATCGGCGTCGATCAGCAATACCCGCTCACCACGCCGCGCATAGTTCTGCGCCAGCGCCAGCGCCGAGGATGACTTGCCCTCCGAGGCCATCGTGCTGGTTAGCAGCAACGTCTTGGGCGCGCCCTGTTCGGTGCTAAAGCGCAGCGCCGCCAGAACCGCCGAATAGGCCTCGGTCGCAACCGAACTGACATCCTTCAACTCCTCGACGATCGGCTGTCCGGCATTGCTCTTGGGAATGACCCCGAGGCACGCCAGCATCAGCTTGGAGCGAACATCGTCGCGGGTCTTGATCGTATCGTGGATGAACTCCATCGCCAGCGCGATACCAAGACCGGCGACCAGGCCGATGATCAGTCCAGCCAAGAGGTTGAACTGGAGGTTCGGTTTATACGGGCCGCCGGGCACTTCGGCGCGATCGACGATCGACACTGGCGACGTGCCGACGCCCGCGGCCACGCCGACCTGCTTATAGCGTTGCAGCAACGCGTCGTAGAGGCCGCGATTGGTATCAACATCCCGCTGGAGGATGTTGTACTGGATGCTTCGTCCACGCAGGTCGAGCACCGATCCGCGCAATTGGCCGACCTGGCTGCGAAGCGAATTCTCGGTCGCCGCAGCTGCCCGATAGTCCGCCAGCAAGTTCGTTGCCTTGCCGCTGGCGACGCGCGATTGCTCGCTTCCAATCTGACGGTTGAGCTCATCAATTCGCGAGCGCAACGCGATCATGTCCGGATGGTCGGGCTTGAGCAGCGTCAATTTGTCCTGATAATCTGCCTCCAGCGCCGCCTTGGATCCGCGCAATCCAGAGGCACTCGCAGTGACTTCGGCAGAGCCGCCAGCAAGTCGCGCCTGGCGATAGGCTCCCTCGGCCATAACCCGGCGAGCGGTCGCTTCGGCAAGCGCGCCGTTAAGCGCAATCAGCGAGCCACCCTGCAATGACGAGGCATCGGTGGTCGTCGATCCAGCTTCGCCCGAACCGGTGTTGATGATCCCTTGAGCCTGGGCATACGTAACCAGCTGGCGCTCCGATTTTTCCAATTCTCCGCGGGTCTTGTTGATCTGCTGAAGGAGGAAATTGCGGGCATAATTCGACGCATCGAACCGGCGCTGCAAGCTCGAGTTGATGAAGCTGTCGGCAATCCCATTGGCGACCTTTGCCGCCAGTTCAGGGTTGGTTGAAACATAGGAATAGCGAATGAGCTGGCCGTCTTCGGGCAATTCCGCCGTGAGGCCGCCCGCAACGATTCCGGTCGCCGTACGAAGGCGGGTCGCGGGGTCGCCTCCTTTGCCCACTAGCGACTCGTCGCCGGCCAGGTTGAGTTCCTGCGCAACACGTTCGGCAAGGGTCCTGCTACGCAACAACCCAACCTGCGTCGCGATAAAGTCCCAGCTGGTTGCGGTCGGCGCCTCGCCGCCGTCTTTCTCGTTCAAAATCTCGACCTTGGGCGGGTTGACCTCAAGCGTGACATCCGCCCGATACATTTTGGGCGTCAGCAAGGTGATGATCAGCCCACCAATCAGCCCGGCAATGGCTGCGGCCAGGATCAGCTTTCGATTTTCCTTGAAGACCCGCAGCAGCGATTGGACATCTAGTCCGCCGCCGCTGTCGCGATCCTCCAGATGAAGCCCATGGCTGCGCACCGGACCAAATGGCTCGGGCAGCGATTGGCGGTCGCCCGGGTGCACAATGTCATTTCCCACCGATTACTCGCCCTCATTCAAATTGGTAATTGCAAAATTCGTCTCAAAACGGCCTGAAAATCGATAGCATTCCAATCGAATCCAACACCCTTTTTTGAAGTGCCTTGATTGCTGAACCATCGACGATGATGATGTCGCCCGGATAGACTGCTGGATCAGGTGCCTCACCGCGTCGGATCGAGGTCAGATCAAACGCCGCCGCTTGTCGCTGACCACTGATTTGCCGGAATACCGCGACCCGCCGCGGGTTCGCATCCGCGGTCGGCCCGCCTGCCTGCGCCACTGCCTGAAGCAGGGTCATCGGACCATTGACTCCGAATGTGCCGATCTTGTTGACCGCCCCATCTACTGTCACATTGCGACGCGTCGATGATTTGACGCCGACGCTGACGTCCGGATTCTGCAGGTATTTCTCGCCCAGCTTCGCGGTCAGTCGATCGTCAAGTTCGGCCGTGGTCATGTCGACCGCGCGGACGCTGCCGATCAGCGGCACAGAGATTTGACCGGTCAGATCGACTTCATAATCGCCGGACAAATCAGGCAATTTGAACACTTTGACCGACAACGTATCGAGGGGTGCGATGCGATAGCCTTGCTCGAGTGGGACGACCATCGGCGCATCCGGCGCCCCGAAAGTCTTGACGTCATAGGGAATGGGACCCCCGCGCCGCTCGGCACACCCACCGAGAGCAGGCAATGCAAGCATTGCGATCAGACATTGGATTGATCGTGAGGTCATTAAGGCCACTGCAACGCTCCCAAAACGGGTACACTCAACTTCGAAACGGCGACTTAGCAACCTGACGCGTTGCTGGCTACCGCGCGAGACCTTCCTTGGCGAGCGCCTGACGGCTGGCCTGCAAATACCAACGTTGATCGCGTTCCAGCGCGATTGCAGTCAATCTTCCATGGACATACGCACCAGTGTCGATACCGATCCGACCAATGCCTTCATCGACGTCCATGCTGATGGTGTGGCCGTGAACAATCATCGCCTCGTGGCGCCCTGGATGATCGAGGAACGGGCCGCGAATCCAGCGCAAGTCAGCCTGGGATTGCTCGGCCAGCGGCACCCCCGGACGAATGCCAGCGTGGACGAACAGATAGTCGCCCGCCCGGAATGTGTCGGCGAAGCTCGCGATAAACGCCTGATGCTCGGGCGGGATGGCCGTGCGAAGCTTCGCAATCACCTGATCGCCATCCAGCTTCCCTAGGCTGGACACGCTCAAGCCGTAACTTCGCGCACATTGCGCGCCGCCGAACCGCAGCCAGTCACGAATCAAATGCCCCTCGCCATTGAGAATCCGAAGCAATACTTCCTCATGGTTGCCGGCCAGAAATTCCAGCCGAGTACCGATCGGGCGGTAGGTACGAAGTCGTTCGACCACCTGCGCCGAACTGGGACCGCGATCGATGATGTCGCCGAGGAACACCAGGGTCACCTGGGCCATTCCCCGCGCGACCGTGTCGGCTTCGATCTGGCCGAGCAAATCGACCAACAGATCGTCCTGTCCATGGACGTCGCCAATCGCATAAATGCGATGCCCGTCAGGGACTGCAGGCGCGGAATCCCAGCGTCTCGGCGCTTTTTGCCAGAAAGACAGCAATCCGCTCACCGGCCAATTTCCGAAAGATAAGCCGCCGCAACCAACCTCTGGTCAAATTCGGATTCGACCTTGCGTCGCCCGGCACCACCCATCGCTTTCCGCTCGCTTGGCGTTATGGCGATCATTTGCTCCATCGCATCGGCGAGCGATGCTGCCGAGCGGACCTCGCACAGCAAGCCGGTCACTTTGTGGTCAATCACGTCGTGGCAACCGGGGACGTCGCTGGCGATCAACGGGCGGGCCATTGCGGCACCTTCGAGCAAGCTGCGCGGAAGTCCCTCGCGGTAGGAAGGCAAGACGATGCAATGCGCGGCGGCAATATAGGGTCGGACATCTTCGCTTGCACCGAGCAACTCCACGATCGATTCTTCGGACCAACGATCAAGCGCGGCTTGCGGTACCGCGCTCGGGTTGTCGCCGCCGCCCGCACCCAGCAATTGGAAGCGCGTGCCCGGATGACGCGCCCGGATTGACCGCGCGGCTTCGACAAACTCGGCAATCCCCTTGTCGAGCAACAGGCGGGCGATCAACAGGAAACAAATTTGCCCGTTGTCCGGCAGGGGGGTGGGCGCAAAGTGGGTCAGGTCGATGCCTGATCCGGCAACTAGCCGCGCTTGGCCGGGGCGAACGATCTTGCGCGCGATGAACAGGTCGCGATCGGTTGGGTTCTGGAATATCACCGCCCTCGCGCGCGCCAATGCCACCCGGTAAAGCCCCATTAAGGTTCGGCCGAGAACTCCTCCCTTGAGAAACGCCGAGCCAAGCCCGCTGATTGTCGCCATTACGGGAATACCGGTCAGGCGCGCGGCGAGCGAGCCGTAAATATTAGGCTTGGCAGTGAAGCCCAGGAACATGGCCGGGCGCTCGGCTCGTAGCAGCCTGAGGTAATCGAGCAACAGTCGTATATCTTCGGTCGGTGAGGTGCCCGATCCGCTCATCCGTAACGGACGGAATGTCGCCCCCATCGCGACCAAGGCATGTTCGTTCCCATCGGCGGGCGCGGCGGCGACGACGTCATATCCAGCGGCCACCAACGCCTCGATGATTGGTTTACGAAAATTCGCAAGGTTCCAGGCGCTGTTCGACGAAATCAAGATTTTTGTGCGTTTTTCAGGCTTTACGGGCGACGTCATGCCACGCATTTGAACGAGCGGAGGAGCAGAGCGGCGGGCTGGCATTGGCACCACATCAGGGCCTTGCACGGCGGTTGCAAGCCCATCGTCACGAACATGTCCAAAAGCCTTAACCCAATCGGAAACTATTCCCGTCTAGGGGAGTTAAGAATCTCCAGAACAAACCTTAACATGATGAATCTTTTCATCTATGGCCGTGGATATCAATGAGGAGTGTAGTCATGCTCGGTGGCGTGCCCGGTAAAATCACTGCGTTTTGCGCGGCCGTCGCCTTGTGCGCGGGTCCGTCGTTCGCGTCGGCATCGACTGTTTCGGCCGGTCAGCAGCAGATCAGCCCGATGGTTGCCCTGAGCATTTTTGGGTCGCAGGCTTCGGCCTCCGCATTATGTGGTGCGGCGGTAACGAGCTCCGCTTCTGCAGCGGCCACGGCGCAGGCGCCGGTCGGTGGCTGTGTGCTTCCCGTTGTAGATGCGCCGCCGCCGCTCCCGGTTGCTGAAGCTGCGCCGATTGCGCCGTTGCCAGCAGCGGGCGTTGGCATTACGCCAATCCTGCTCGGACTGGCCGGTATCGCTATTCTTGCGGCCCTGATTGCCAGCCAGGGAAGTGGTAATGATAATAATCCCCCGGTCAGCGTAAACTGACCGGCGCGATCGCCGATTGACGGTCGACAAAAAAGCCCCGCGAAAGCGGGGCTTTTCTTTTGGGTTGACCGGGAAGCGGCTTAGCCGCGCTCACCCATGTTCTGGGCCTGAACCGGCTGCTGGTTGACGCCGTTGGGCGACCAGCTCGAAACCGCCTGGCAATTGCTGGTCAGCGTGACCCGCTGACCGGCCTGGAACGCTTGCGCATAAGGCCAGCATTCCGACGCTGCACCTGAGTTCAGGCACAGATTACGGTTGGCGGCGGTCCAGCTGGCGTTGACCACCCGGCCCGACGGACTGATGATCCGCGCTGCGCCCCCGGCATCGAAATAGACGGTGTTGGCGACGCCATTGGTCTCGACCACGATCGACTGGCCGACGATTTCGCTTCCCGGAACCCATTCCTGGGCAACTGCTGCGGCGGGCATGGCGACCATCGTCGCAATCATGAGCTTGGTGGCAATCAAACGCTTCGACATCATACCCTCCGAAAATCGGGACAATCCGGTGGTAACACCGAAACAGTTTAAAAATAACCCATTTTGCGCAGGAAAGTTGCGGCGAACGGCTTAAACCGGGCTGAGCAAGGAGAAGTGTGGGATTTCGACATCAAATCCGGCGCCGTCTTCGTCGACCATCCGGTAACTTCCGCGCATCGACCCGCTGGCGCTGTCGAGTGGACAGCCCGAGACATAATCGAAGCTCCCGCCAGCAGGGATCAGTGGCATTTCGCCGACCACGCCTTCGCCTTTGACTTCATGCGCCACGCCGCGTCCGTCGACGATGATCCAGTGTCGCGACAGCAATTGCACGGGCTTGTCGCCGGCATTTTCGATTCGCACATGATAAGACCAGAACCAGCGGCCGGCATTCGGCGCGCTCTGTTCGGCGAGATAGGAGACCGCGACCCGAACGTGGATCCGCCCTGTCGTCGCGACATGGGGGAACAGCATCGCCATCACATCAAAGGCAGGAGTCTCGGCCATGGCCGACGCTAGGCCAGCCCAGCGGCCCGGTGCAAGCGTTCGACCAAGCGGTGGCGCGATTCTGCCACCGGGGTCGATCGATCGCTGATCACGTCGCGCAGCAGGAAGTGGCCGGTCAGCGCCAGGCCATCGACAATATCGGGCCAGCCGGCGGTGCCGCCCTCACGCACGAATGTCGGCAGTGGCAGCAGCTGACCGAGATACGGTTCTGCCTCGGCCGCACTGACCGCCTTGCCCGATCGCGGGCTGACAGCAACCAAGCCATCATGGTCGCCGGTCACCACGCACTGGTCGAGATCGAGCCCGAAACCGAGTTCGGCCAGCATCAGCAATTCGTACCGCACCAGCGCCGCCCCCCACCCACTCGCCGCTGGCGCCGCCTCGACTGCTGCCAGCAACCCATCGAGCGCGGCGTGAAGGCGCGGATATGGCTGACCTTCGGGCAAGGCAGTGGCGGTCAATGCGGTCGCCCAGTCAATCGCCGCAGCGGGCAATGGCTCGGCCAGCAACGGCCCGCGACTATGAAGCAATTCAACTGTCGCTTGCGGAAGCTGACCCTCGGTCCGTGCTGACAATTCGGCCTCGACCTCATTGCCAGCCATCAGCACCGGCCGAAGCCGCCGCCCCCGCGCGCCGCGAACATAAGCTGCCTGAAGCCCATGATCGGGAGTCATCATCCGCACGATCGCACCATGCTCGCCATGGATCCGGAGCGACAGGATGATCGCGGGCGTGGTGAAGCGCATTCCTATCCCCGCGGGTGGAAATAGTCGTAGATTTGCGCCGCCATCGCCTTGCTGATCCCCGGGCTCCGCTCAAGATCGTCGAGCGCCGCACCCTTGACTGCCCGCGCCGTCCCGAAGTGCATCAGCAAGGCGCGCTTGCGGTTGGGGCCGATGCCGGGGACATCGTCGAGCGTGCTGGTGGTTAGGCTCTTGGCGCGCTTCGCCCGGTGGGTGCCGATGGCAAAGCGATGCGCCTCGTCGCGCAGCCGCTGGAGGAAGAACAGCAACGGCGCATTGGGCGGAAGCGTCAGTTTGCGGCCACCGGGAAAGTGAAACACCTCGCGCCCCTCGCGGCCGTGGTGCGGGCCCTTGGCGACGCCGACGACCGGGACATCGCTGACCCCCGCTTCCTCCATGATCGCCATCACCGCCGACAGCTGCCCCTTGCCGCCGTCGATCAGCAGCAGATCGGGCCATTCGCCCTCCTTGCGGTCGGGGTCCTCTTTCTCAAGCCGAGCAAAGCGCCGCTCGAGCACTTCCTTCATCATCGCGAAATCGTCGTCGGTCTGCGCCGTCTTGATGTTGAACTTGCGATAGGCGTTCTTGCGGAAGCCCTCTGGTCCGGCGACGATCATCGCGCCGGTCGCATTGGTTCCCATGATGTGGCTGTTGTCATAGACCTCGATCCGCTGCGGCGGCTCGGGCAGGTCGAAAGTCTCGGCCAGCTCGCGGAGCAATTTTCCCTGCGTGGTGCTTTCCGCCAGCCGCCGCTCGAGCGCCTCGACCGCATTGCGCTGCGCCTGGTCGATCAGTTTCTTGCGCGCGCCGCGCTGCGGCTGGTCGATTTCGACTTTGGTCGTCGCGCGTTCGGACAAGGCCTCGGCCACCAACTCGGCCTCGGGCAAGGCGCGGTCGAGCAGGATCCGGCGCGGCGGCGGCACTTCCTCGTAAAATTGCATCAGGAAGTCGGTCAGCACCTCATCCTCGGGCACATCCTGAGTGTGCGCGGGGAAGAAGCTGCGATGCCCCCAATTCTGCCCGCCGCGGATAAAGAATGCCTGGATGCACATCTGCCCGGCATTGCTGGCGAGCGCGAAGATGTCCCCATCGCCAAGCCCCTCGGCATGAACCGTCTGCGATCCCTGGACATAGGTCAGCGCGCGCAGCCGGTCGCGATAGACGGCGGCCAGTTCGTAATCCTGCTTCTCCGCCGCCTCGGCCATCGACTTGCCGAGCCGCGCCTGCACCCCAGTCGACTTGCCCGCGAGGAACGCCTTGGCATCCTCGACCAGCACCGCATAATCCGCCTCGTCGATCCGCCCGACGCAGGGCGCCGAGCAACGGCGGATTTGGTAGAGCAGGCAGGGCCGGGTGCGGTTGGCGAAGAAGCTGTCCGAGCAGCTGCGGAGCAGGAACAGTTTCTGCAGCGCGTTGAGCGTCGAGGTGACCGAACCGGCACTTGCGAACGGCCCGAAATATTGCCCCTTGGAGCGCCGCGCGCCGCGATGCTTGCGTACCTGCGGGAAGGGATGATCGTCACGCAGCAGGATGAAGGGGAAGCTTTTGTCGTCGCGCAGCAGCACGTTGTAGGGCGGGCGGAAACGCTTGATCAATTGCGCCTCCAGCAGCAGCGCCTCGGCCTCGGTCCGGGTGGTGACGATCGTCATGCTGCGGGTCTGGCTGACCATACGCTGCAACCGCCGAGGAAGCTTGGTCACCTGTGTGTAGCTGGTCACCCTATTCTTGAGTGCTTTGGCCTTGCCGACATACAAGACATCGCCCTTCGCATCCTGCATCCGGTAAACTCCGGGTCGCGCGGGGAGCGTCTTGAGAACATTGCGGATCGCCGCCACCCCGGCGTCGAGGTCAGGCGCCTCGCTGCCGCGCACGGAATAAGTCGCCGCCTCCTCATTGAAGCGCGCCGCGGCATTGGGCTGATCGGGCCGGTCGGCGGGTGTGCGGTCCATCCGGGCGATGTAGGCGCGGGCCCCGAAGGACGCTAGAGCAGAGCCCGAGCAGCCTGGCGCTTCGGGAGGAAAACATGATCGGCGCATCGAAACGGCATCTGGGTGAAGCAGGCGAAGGCTATGTCGAGCATCTGCGCTTTGCCACCAAGGTCGGCGCGGTGGCGATTGGGTGCGGGCTGGCCTGCTTTGCCCATGCTCTTGTTCCGGCGATCTTCCCGACTACCGGCAGCCGGGCAATTGCGCGCCTCAATCAATTGCTGGACGAGCGCCACTGACGGGAATCGGCTAGTCCCGAGTAACTCCGACCACCTCGAACACATAGTGCTTCCACCCGCGCTGCCGC
Source organism: Sphingomonas sp. (assembly GCF_031372575.1). Taxonomy (GTDB): domain Bacteria; phylum Pseudomonadota; class Alphaproteobacteria; order Sphingomonadales; family Sphingomonadaceae; genus Sphingomicrobium. The sequence goes on from NZ_JANMLM010000092.1 coordinate 23,172, forward strand.
GCGGCATCGTTGGTGGCGGTGCGCTTCTTGGTCGCTTCGGCGAGCGACTTGGTGTGGCCCCAGAAGACTTCGGTCTTGCCGCCCTCCAGCGTCGCGACGATCCGCCAATAATGGGTATAGGCGATCGATGTCGGACCGATCGTTTTCACGTACCCGTCGGGCAGGGTCGCGGTCAGGAGATGCTTACGCGGCAGCCCGTTCCTCGCGCTGGTCGGTTTCGCTCAGCATCCAGTCGACCGCGGCACGCGCGTGGATCGCGGTGGTGTCATAGACCGGGAGCACATTGGCGCGGACATCGACCGCCATTGCCAGCTCGGTGCAACCAAGCACGATCGCCTGGACCTTCTGCTTGGCGAGCTCGGTGATCAAGGTCTTCAACTTGCGCTGGCTGTCGCGGACCACGCGGCCGGCGGCGAGTTCGTCATAGATGATGCGGTCGACTTCGACGATCCAGCTGGCCTCGACCGGCGCGAAAGCAATGCCGCGCGCACCGATCCGGTCGCGGATGAACGGTTCGGTCATGACAAAGCGCGTGCCGAGCATCGCGACATTGGTGCGACCGTCGGCCACGAGCCGATCGGCGGTGACATCGGCGATGTGGAGGATCGGCAGCCCGGTCTCCGCTGCTGCCGCGCCCTCGACCTTGTGCGAGGTGTTCGACGCCAGCAACAAGGCTTCGGCGCCGCTCGCCTTCAGCCGTCGCGCGGCCTCGACCACCGCATTGGCGACCCCGTCCCAATCGCCCGACTGTTGCATCGCCGCGAAGGGCGCGAGGTCGAGGCTTTCAATCACCAGTTTCGCGCTGTGCAGCCCGCCGAGCCGCTGCGCGACCAAACGGTTGATATGCTCATAATAAAGCGCGGTCGACGACCAGCTCGTCCCGCCGATGATGCCCAGCTTCTTCACGTCAGACCCCTTCCCGCAACCGTTGCGCGATTGGCCGGAGCGTAAGGGGATTTTCATGTTAACCCAAGGCGTTAACGGTGCGACTTGTGAACTTTTTTGGGACGCTTTTCAGCCCAGCGCCTTGACGATTTCTTCAACCATCTTCTTGGCGTCGGACAGCAGCATCATCGTGTTGTCGCGGTAGAACAGCTCGTTATCGACTCCCGCATAACCAGCACCGCCCATGCTGCGCTTGATGAACAAGACGGTGCGCGCTTTCTCGACGTCGAGCACCGGCATGCCGTAAATCGGCGAGGTCTTGTCGGTCTTGGCGGCAGGGTTAGTGACATCGTTGGCGCCGATCACGAAGGCGACATCGGCCTGCGCGAACTCGCTGTTGATATCTTCCAGCTCGAACACTTCGTCATAGGGCACATTGGCCTCGGCCAGCAGGACGTTCATGTGCCCCGGCATCCGACCGGCGACGGGGTGGATGGCATATTTGACCTCGACCCCCTGCTTCTTGAGCATGTCGCCCATTTCGCGAAGCGTATGCTGCGCCTGTGCCACTGCCATGCCGTAGCCGGGAACGATGATCACCTTGTCGGCCTGTTGCATCAGGAAGGCGGCGTCCTCGGCCGAGCCGCGCTTGTAGGGGCGGTCGATCGCTTCCGCCGCGCCGCTGCTGGCGACCGCGCCGAAGCCTCCGGCGATAACCGAGATGAAACTGCGGTTCATCGCGCGGCACATGATGTAACTGAGGATCGCGCCCGACGAGCCAACCAAAGCGCCGGTGATGATCATCGCGCTATTGTGCAATGTGAAGCCCATCGCTGCAGCAGCCCAGCCCGAGTAGCTGTTGAGCATCGACACTACGACCGGCATGTCCGCCCCGCCGATCGGGATGATCAGCAGGAAGCCGATCGCGAAGCTGAGCGCGACGATGGTGAAGAACACCCACGGTGCCTGATCCTGCGTGAAATAGCCGATCAGCCCCAGGATCGCGACCAGGGTACCAAGATTGAGCACATGGCGCAGCGGCAGCAGGATCGGCGAGCCCGACATATTGCCGTTGAGCTTGAGGAAGGCGATGACGGAACCGGAGAAGGTGATTGCACCGATGGCGACGCCGAGGCCGAGTTCAATGCGACTGGCCTGATGGATCAGGCCGTCGGGATCGGTGATCCCAAATGCCTGCGGGTTGAGATACGCGGCAACGCCGACCAGCACGGCGGCCATGCCGACAAGCGAATGAAACGCCGCGACCAATTGCGGCATGGCGGTCATCTGGATCCGCCGCGCGGTGACCAGCCCGACCGCGCCACCGATGGCGATGGCGGCGGCAATCTCGATCAACCCGGCGACCTGGTGGACGAACAAGGTGGTGCCGACCGCGATTCCCATGCCGATCATGCCGAAGCGGTTGCCGCGCTGGCTCGAGACCGGGCTCGACAGGCCGCGCAAGGCGACGATGAAACAGATTCCGGCGATGAGGTAGGCGATCAGGACCCAAGCCGGGGTCGCGACGGCGGCCTCATCCATGAGAGACGCGCCCCGCCTGATAGCGCCGCCAGCCATCGCGGGCGAGCATCGCGCATGCCGCCAATAGCACCACGTCCTTCATCAGGAATTGCCCGCTCGAACCAAGCGCGGGAAAGCCATAACCCTCTTGCCAGGCGGTTGGCGCGGTCAGCATGAAACTGAGCGTGATCAGGAAGGTCGCGACCCCCATCAGTCCGCCGAGCAGTGAGGCCAGCGCGACCCGCTGGCCAAGCGCGATCATCACACCCGCCGTTAGTTCGATGACCCCAATCACCGCGCTCGCCCCCGCTACGCCGACCAGCGGGTAAAGCCAGCCGAATGCCCAGTAATTCTGTGCGATCCCGGCGACGCCTTCGGCTTCGTAGGCCGCAAATTTCATCCCGCCGAACCAGAAGAAAATGAGGACAATCGACCAGCGCACCAGCGAGATGCCTAGATCGTCGCGCGAACCGGCACCGGATATTTGGGTGGCCATTCTAGCGTTCCTTCTTCTTGTACATCGCGAGCATCCGCGCGGTGACCGCGAAGCCGCCGAAGATGTTGACGCTGGCCAAGGCCACCGCGATCAGGCCGAGCCATTTCGAGGTCGTGCTCCCCGCCGCCGCCGCGGCGATCAAGGCGCCGACAATGATCACGCTGGAAATCGCGTTGGTCACCGCCATCAGCGGGGTGTGGAGCGCCGGGGTGACCGACCAGACGACGAAATAGCCGACGAAGCAGGCCAGAACGAAGATCGACAGGATCGAAATGAAGTCCATCAGTAGCGCCCCCTCACGCTTAATGCCCCAAAGGTCGCAAAAGACTAAGGGTGAACGACCATTTTTCCAACAGCCCTCGCCCGCCGCGATTGTCCAGCCTGATCCGGGATGTTGCGCGGCGTTCCATTGCGGCGGAGCATGGCACAGGTGCGGGGGTGTAGGACAGCGGCTTTTCGCTTGCGCTCGCCAACCGCGCCGACGCGCCGTTAATCGGCTAAATTTAATACAAGGTTTCCGATTTAATAACCTTTCTCGCGCATGACGGCGATGAAAGGACGACTGTGCCGGCAAATGCGCCAATCGCGACCGAATCGCCCCGCCAGCGTCTGAAGCTGCTGGTCTGGCCGTTGCTGCTCGCTTTGTTATTCGGATTCGCAGCGATCGGGGAGCCGATTGAGGATACTTTGCGAATCTCGCGCAACGGCATCAATCAGCATTCAGCCAGTGGCGACATCGTACTTATCGCAGTAGACGAAAAGAGCCTTCGCGAGATCGACAATTGGCCTTGGCCCCGCGCCAAACAAGCCGCGATTATCACCCAGCTCGACTGGCTCGGCGCCGACAAGATCGTCTTCGACATTCTGTACACCGGGCCCAGTGGTCGAGCGGATGACCTTGCACTGGCGGAGGCGATCAAACGATCGGGAAAAGTAATCCTGGCAGCGCAAACCCGGCTCGGCGAACAGGATGGTAAAGAGAATAAGGGCCTGCCGTTGGCGGAATTTGCCGATCATGCGTCGGTCGCCTCGATCGCATGGTTGTATAATTGGCAGGGCGAGGTCTGGCGGATCAACTATGCGACCGCGTTCGAGGGTAGGATACTGCCAACGTTGTCGCGGGCAATCGCCGGGGATCAAACTGAGCTTGGCGCAGCGCTGGGCAAAGCCGACCACGCCTTTCGAGTTGATTACAGCTTGGACGTTGGCAGCATACCCGTAATCAGTGCGGCCGACCTTCTTAATGGTCGGGTCGACCGCCGCCAAATCGAGGGCAAGACCGCCGTGATCGGCACCACTGCCAATCAGCTAGGCGATCAATATAGCATCCCCGGTCGCGGCAAGCGCAGCGGCGTGTTCATCCACATCATCGGCGCGGAGACACTCAAGGGCGGCATACCGATCGACATGGGCTGGTGGCCCGCGTTTGCAGTGGCGCTGATCGCGAGCATCTTGTGCCTTCTTTCACGCCGCAAGAGTTTACTTGCGGGCGGCGCTGCGGTCTTGCTGTTGCTCCCGATCCTGCTCGAATCCTTGCTCATCTTCGTCGATGTAACCGCCGGGCTAACCCTCATCGCGATCGTTGCCGGACGCCTTGTCTGGGCGAAGTCCAAATCACGCGGCCTTGTCCATGCGCTGACCGGGCTGCCAAATCTGGTTGCCTTGGCCGAGGACCGACGCGGGCGCGACCTGCCGTTGATCGCGGTGCGGGTGCATAATTATGCCGAAATAGCTTCGACTCTTGACCTTGCCGGCGAAAAGCAATTTGGCGAACAATTGGTCGCCAGGCTCGGGCTTGGCGACCGCCAGCGGGTGATCTTTCAGGGCGACGAAGGCATTTTTGCCTGGTTTGCCGACAAGGGCACCCCCTTCGCCAATCACCTCGAGGCGCTGCACGCTTTGTTCCGCTCGCCGATCCGCGTGACCGGGATCAATTATGATGTCGCCTTGAGTTTCGGGATCGAAATTGGCAGCAGCCGCTCGGTCTCCAGCCGGTTGGGCAGCGCCTTGGTTGCCGCCGACGAGGCCGACCGCGAAAATCTGAAATGGAAATTCCACGATCCGGCGCGGCTTCAAGAAGTGCCGTGGCGACTGTCCCTTCTGTCGCAACTCGACACCGCGATCGACGATGGCCAGGTGTGGATTGCGTATCAGCCGAAGCTCGACCTCAAGACCCGGCGCACGGTTGGTGCCGAAGCATTGGCGCGCTGGACCCATCCCGAAAAAGGACCGATCAGCCCGACCGAATTCGTCACCGCGGCCGAACAAAGCGACCGGATCGAGAAACTGACCGACTTTGTGCTCGACCAGGCGATCGGCGCGGCGGCCGAGCTGGCGCGCAAGGGCTATGACTTCGGAATTGCGGTCAACCTTTCGGCGCGGATGCTCAATGACCGGCAATTGCCAGAGCGGGTTGCCGCAGTGCTCGGCCGCCACGGCCTGCCCGCCGACAAGTTAACCCTCGAACTGACCGAGACGGCGGCAATTTCAGGCAGCGGCAATGGCATCGACCTGCTCGCACGGTTGCGCGAGTTGGGCGTGCGGATCGCGATCGACGATTACGGCACCGGTCTGTCGACGCTCGACTATCTCAAGAAAATGCCGGCGAGCGAAATCAAGATCGACCAGAGCTTCATCAAGACGATGCGCGACAATCGGTCGGACCTGATCATGGTCCAGTCGACCATCGCGCTGGCCCATTCGCTTGGTCGGACCGTGGTCGCCGAGGGCGTCGAGGATCCCCACAGCCTCGAGCAATTGCGGACGATGGACTGTGACATTGCGCAGGGATTCATCGTCGGGCGGCCGATGAGTTTCGATGAAATGCTCCGCCGATTGAAGGGCGAAAGGAAGCGCAGCGCCGCCTAAATCTTCACCAACTTCCTTAATCGTTTGATAACCATATCAATTAGGGTTAATACTGCTCCTGTGCCGATGCGAATCGCATCAACATGACAGGGGTTTGATATGACCAAGCGTCCGAACGGTAAGGGTTTCTGGGGTTGGCTTCTCGGTCAAGGCTGGGCCGGCGGCGGAAGCGGTGGCTGATTTAGCCTAACCAACTGAAACAACTACAGAAAGACCGGGAAGCGAAAGCTTCGCCGGTCTTTTTTGTGCGCGTCACAGATAGGCGTTACCGGATCGGGTTTTGCGCCCTGCCGCGGGTCAGGAAATGGCAACGCGACTCGGCGCGACTCGCAGTGCGATGACGATCTCATCATCATCGGGAAGCACCACCTGGCCCGATTCCTTGTCCCAGAAGGCGCTGAGGAAGTTGAACAGGTTGTGGGCGTAGAGGGCCGAAGAATCGGCCGCGAGGCTGCGCGCCAGTTGCACCGCGCCGACAATTGTGACGCCATGCCGGACGACATTCTCGCCCGCGACGCAGCCCTCGACATTGCCGCCGGCTTCCGCCGCGAGATCGACCACGATGCTGCCCGACCGCATGGTGGCGAGTTGCCCATCGCTGATCAGTCGCGGCGCGGCGCGGCCGGGGATCAGCGCGGTGGTGATGACGATGTCCTGCTTGGCGATATGGTTCGATACCAGTTCGGCCTGCGCCGCCTGATATTCGGGGGACATTTCGCCGGCGTAACCGCCTGCCCCCTCACCTTCGATCCCGGCGACATTCTCGACGAAGATCGGTTTCGCACCGAGCGACATGATCTGTTCCCGAGTCGCCGAGCGGACGTCGGTTGCGCTGACCTGCGCGCCGAGCCGTTTGGCGGTGGCGATCGCCTGCAGTCCGGCGACTCCGACCCCCATCACGAACACCTTGGCCGGGCTGACGGTGCCGGCCGCAGTCATCATCATCGGATAAGCGCGGCCATAAAGGCTCGCGGCGTCGACCACGGCCTTGTAGCCCGAGAGATTGGATTGCGAGGAAAGGATGTCCATCGACTGGGCGCGGGTGATGCGCGGCATTTTCTCCATCGCCATGGGCACGAGCCCGGCCTTGGCATAAGCGGCGATATCGTCGCCACGCCGCGCCGGATCGAGCGCACCAACCAGCAGCGCGCCCTTGGCAGCACCGCCGACGCTCGCGGGATCGGGCCCGGCGACGACCAGGATGATGCCGGCGTCCTTGAGCGCACCGGCGCGGTCGGCGATGGTCGCCCCAGCGGCTTCATAGTCGGGGTCGGCAATCTTGGCGGCCTCGCCAGCGCCGTGCTCGACGCAGACAGCCGCGCCAAGCGCGATGAATTTCTTGACCGTCTCGGGGATGGCCGCGACCCGCGTTTCGGGCGAACCCTCCTTCAGGACCGCGATCTTCACCCCGTCAACGCTCAATTGCTGATGACGTAGATGACGATTGCAGCGACAATCGCGACCGCAACCGTCGCCCACTTCAGCATATTGATGAACTTGGAATAATCCTTGGTGTGGGTGCGGATGTGCGTTTCGGTGCCCGTCTTCCCATTGGTATCGGCCGCCATGTCATTTCCCTCGACAGTGATTGGTTGGTTGACCCCGGTCTTATCAACCGCAACGCCCGGCCCCAAGCGCTTTTCTCGATCGCCTTAAGGGCGCCTTTACCCCTCATCCTTAGAATGAGCCCTCGAAAGGTCCCTTGATGCGCGAAGACATTCTTCGATCTTTATTGCTGATCGACAGCGACCCCGCCGAACGGCGGCTGGTCGCCGCAACCGCGTCGCGCGCGGGGTGGAGCCTTGCCAACACCGCAGCGCAAGGCGCGCTGGATCTGCTCAAGGGGCCGCATGGCCGCGAAGTGCGCGCCGCTTTGCTGTCGGGCTGGGACCCGCAATCCGGCCCCGGCTTGATCCAGTCGCTGAAAAAGGCCCGCCGCGACCTGCCGGTCATCGTGCTGGCCGAAAGCGGGTCGATCGCCGGTGCGGTCGATGCGATGCGCGCCGGGGCGGATGATTTCCTGGTCAAGCCGGTCGCGCCAGAGCGGCTGGTCGAGGCGCTTAGCGCGCACCGCGATCGCCGCCGTGCGGCAGGCGAGCTGGCACCGCTGGCGGAAAAGCTCGTCCCGGTCCTGCCGCTCGAGGAACTGGTCGGCGCGGCGCCTGATTTCCGCGCTGCGCTGGCGGTCGCGGCCAAGGCGGCGCGCAATCGCCTGCCGATCCTGGTCATTGGCGAGCCTGGCGCAGGCAAGGAGACGTTTGCACGGGCGATCCATTCGGCAAGCCTCCGCGCCAAGGGGCCGCTGGTGCAAGTCGATTGCAAGGCGGTTGCGGCCAACATCATCGATTCGACCCTGTTCGGCCATGCCGCAGGAGCCTTTCCGGGGGCATTCTCCGAAAAGATCGGCAAGATCCTCGAGGCTGACGGCGGTACCTTGTTGCTCGACGACATTGGCGCGCTTCCGCTCGAGACGCAGGTCGCGCTCGACCGGATGCTGGCCACCGGCGAAGTCCGCCCGGTCGGCTGCAACGGCTCCAACTCGGTCGATATTCGCCTGATCGCCACTGCCAGCGCGCCGCTTGGTCCTGACTTCGACCCCAAGCTCAAGGATCGGGTCGAGGCAACCAGCGTCACCGTCCCCCCCTTGCGCGACCGCAGCAGCGACATTCCGGCGCTGACCCGCCACTTGCTCGGGCGGCTCGCCGAACAGCATGGCGGCCGCGCGCTGTCGATCGGCAATGACGCGCTTGCGGTACTGATGCGCTACGGTTGGCCGGGCAATGTCCGCCAGCTCGCCGGGGTTTTGTTCCGCGCCTCGGTCCAATGCGACGACAACTCGCTTACCGCCGACCATTTCCCGCATATCGCGATCCAGTCGCGTTTCTCGGGCCGCAAGAGCGACCGTGCCAGCGAATTCATCCAGATGAGTCCTGACGCAGCGATGGGCGGGCCGCAGCTGACCCTACTCAAGCCAGACGGCCATTTGCGCAGCATGGAGGAGATTGAAGCCGATCTCATCCGCCTCGCCATCGGCCATTATCGCGGCCGCATGACCGAAGTCGCGCGCCGGCTGGGAATCGGCCGTTCGACGCTGTACCGAAAACTCGCCGAACTCGGGATCGACACCACGTCCTGAGCGATTAGGATCGCGTGGTGCGCTTGATCCCCCTCGCCTTCCTGCTGCTGACCGCCTGCGGCACCGCCGCGACCGCGCCAAAATGGCCGGCGTCGCCATGTCGACAAACATTGTTCGAAGCGACTCGGTTTACAGTGTGCAATCCGGGCCGAGGCAAGCTCCAGCTCATCGCGGCAAGCAAGAGCGAGGCGCCCTTGCGCACCTTCGCCGAAGTGGCGACGCTTATCCCTAGCGAGCGGGTCGCCTTTGCGATGAATGCCGGGATGTTCGACGAGGACGGGCGGCCGATCGGGCTGGCGGTGGTCGACGGGGTGCAGAAGCACGCGATCAACCTGCGTGATGGCGGGGGCAATTTCCACTTGAAACCCAACGGCGTGTTCATGGTGCGCAAGAATGGCGCGGCGAGCATCGTCGTCAGCGAGGCGTATAAGCCGTCCGCCGACATCGCCTTCGCTACGCAATCGGGGCCAATGCTGGTGATCGACGGCGCAATCCATCCGAAATTCGATTCCGACGGCGAATCGCGTTTTATTCGCAATGGGGTCGGGATCGGGCCGGGCGGCATGCCGTTGTTCGTGATCAGCAACGAAGTCGTCTCGTTCGGCAAGCTCGCGCGCTTCTTCCGCGACGCGCTGCACGCGAAAAACGCACTCTATTTCGACGGATCGGTCAGTTCGCTGTGGGACCCGGCGTCGGGTCGGCAGGACGCCGGCGTCCCGCTCGGCCCGATGGTAGCGGCGCTTAAACCCGGGGCGTCAGCGCTTGGTCGCGCAAGCCCCGCCAGACCTTGAGCGCCTGGACCGTCTCGGGAACGTCGTGGACGCGGATGATCTGCGCGCCTTGCTCGGCGGCCTTGAGCGCGAGCGTGAGGCTGCCCGCGAGCCGCTGATCGGCAAGGGCTTCATTCGACAACGCGCCGATCATCCGCTTGCGGCTCGCGCCGATGACGATTGGGCAGCCGAGCCCGTGGAACAGCGCCAGCCCGTTCAACAGCTCAAGATTGTGCGCGACGGTCTTGCCGAAGCCGATGCCCGGATCGACCAATATATTGGCCCGGGCGATGCCCGCCGCTTCGGCCGCCACGATCCGTTCCCCGAGCCAGCGATAGACCTCGACCAGCACGTCGCCATAGCGCGGATTGTCCTGCATTACTTGCGGGTCGCCCTGGTGATGCATCAGCACGATCGGAACCTTGGCCGCCGCGACGACTTCTGCCGCGCGCTCGTCATGGGTCAGCGCCGAGACATCGTTGACCAGTCCCGCCCCCGCCCCAAGCGCGGCTTCCATCACCGCCGCCTTGCGAGTGTCGATCGACACCGCGGTGCCGCCCGCAGCAAGCTGCTGCACCACGGTCAAGATGCGCTCGATCTCGTCGACCTCCCACACATCCTTCGCGCCGGGCCGGGTCGATTCGCCGCCGACATCGATCAGCGCCGCCCCGGATGCGGTCATGTTTGCCCCCGCCTCGGCCGCAGCGCGCGAGTCGGCATAGGTGCCGCCGTCGGAGAAACTGTCGGGGGTGGCGTTGATGATCCCCATCACCTGCGGCTGGTCGAGGCGGATGGTCCGCTGCCCCAGCTGCAATGGCGCGCGCGGTGCGGTGAGATATGCCCAGGCGGCGGCCATGTCCGCGTCGAAACGCGCCTCGAGCCCCTCGACGCAGTGCAATTCGCGGGTGCCGTCGGCATGGATCAGCTCGACCGACGCAAACCAGTTCAGCCCCCCCGCCAACCGCGCGACCTTGCCGTCATGGCCGAACGGGGAATCGACGAAGCCGGTGGGGCGGATGAGGGTCGTGTGAGCCATAATTTTCCGTTCGTCCTGAGCTTGTCGAAGGACCGTTCTTGTCTGACATTGGCTTCAAAAAGGACAGCCCTTCGACAAGCTCAGGGCGAACGGAATTATTTTGGCTATGAGCCCTGAAGATGCTTTTGGCGAAGCGCGTCGATCGGCTCGGCGCGGCCGTTCACCTCGACATGCCAGAAGGTCCAGCCGTTGCAGCTCGGCGCACCCTGCAAGGCCGCGCCGACCTTGTGGATCGATCCCATGTGGCCGTCGCAGGCGATCGATCCGTCGGCGCCGACCGTCGCACTCCACCGGCGCTTGCTATCGCTTAGCAATGATCCCGGCGGGACCATCCCGCTCTCGACCAGCAAACCGAACGCGACACGCGGTGCGGCGCGCTTGTCGACCATCATCGTCATCGCGCTTTCGTCGAGCGGCAGCGTCGCGTCGATCCGCGCCCGCGCCACCTTGGCATAGGCCGGCTCGCGCTCGATCCCGATCCACCGCCGCCCCAGTCGCCGCGCCACCGCGCCGGTCGTGCCCGTGCCGAAGAACGGGTCGAGCACGATGTCGCCCGGCTTGGTGCACGACAGAAGCACGCGATACAGCAGGCTCTCGGGTTTCTGCGTCGGATGCGCCTTGTCGCCGTTATTGTCCTTGGCGCGCTCACCGCCCGAGCAGATCGGAAGCACCCAGTCACTGCGCATCTGGAGGTCGTCGTTGAGCGCTTTCATCGCGCGATAATTGAAGGTGTAGCGCGCTTTCTCGTCCTTGGCGCACCACAGCAAGGTCTCGTGCGCGTTGGTGAAGCGGGTGCCGCGGAAGTTGGGCATCGGGTTGGCTTTGCGCCAGATGATGTCGTTCAAGATCCAGAAGTCGGCTTCCTGCAGCAAGGTGCCGACGCGGTAGATGTTATGATAGCTGCCGATCACCCAGATGGTGCCATCGTCCTTGAGGATGCGCCGCGCCTCGGCGAGCCATTCGCGGGTGAAGTCGTCATAAGTGGCGAGGCTGTCGAACTTGTCCCACTCATCGTCGCAAGCGTCGACTTTGCCACCCTCGGGACGAAGCAAATCGCCGCCGAGCTGGAGGTTGTAGGGCGGGTCGGCGAAGATCATGTCGACCGACTTGTCGGGCAAGCGCGCCATCTCCGCTATGCAGTCGCCAAGGATGATCTGGTCGAGCGGCAACTCGCGCATCGGCATGACATTGGACCGGGCGCGGGCGCGTCGACTGGTCTCGGTAATCGGCACGATCATGTTCACGGCGGCAGTCCCCCTCGTCTCGCCTCAAGGGTGAGTCAGGCCGGACTCGCGGTCAAGCGATCAAGTGTTAACGAGGGGCGACAACGTGCGGAGAACAAAAGGAATCCGTTTGGCCTCAGCCACTATATCTTGAGTGCATCATGGTGTTGCGACTCAATCCCTAGTGGTGTGACTCGAAGGACTCATCGATCAGAAAAGGGCCATTTGCGCCACCGGTGCAAAGCTTCGGCGGTGCAGCGGGCTCGGGCCGTGGGTCCGCAAGGCGGCTAGATGCTCGGGGGTGCCATAGCCCTTGTGGCGGCAGAAACCGTAGGCCGGATGGCACTCATGCTCGGCCAGCATCAGCGCATCGCGATGCTGTTTGGCGACGATCGAGGCGGCCGAAATGCAGCGCTCGGTGGCATCCCCGCCGACGATCGCGCGCGCCGGCCAGCGCCATTCGGGCCGCCGACCGAGCGGGGTGAGATTGCCATCGATCAGCGCCTCGACCGGATCGCAGCCGATCACCGCGCATAACGCCTCCATCGCGCGGGTCATGGCCAGCATGGTCGCCTGGAAGATATTGATCGAGTCGATTTCCGCGACGCTGGCGAGTCCTATCCCGACATGGCAACGGGCATGAATTCGCGTCGCCAAAATCGCGCGCTTGTCCGCCTTGAGCACTTTGCTGTCGGCCAGCCCGCGAATGTCCTTGCCGCACAGGATCACTGCCGCCGCCACCACCGGCCCCGCCAAGGGCCCCCGGCCCGCCTCGTCCACACCCGCGATCATTCGGCGATCCGCCACGGCGGGAAGCGGCGATTTTCGCCCGCTTTGTAGAGGAAGATCGTATTGCCTGACGGATCGCGCAGCCGCGCCTCGCGCCACATCCATGGCTGGTTGCGTGGGCCATGCTCGAACGGCACGCCCAATCGCGCCAGCCGGTCGACCTCGGCATCGATATCGTCGCATTCAAGATAGATTGCGGTGGTCGGCGAGATGGTCTCGTCGGGATCGGCCTGGATCGACAGGGTCGCGCCGCCCCCGGTTTCGAACCGCGCATAGGCATTTTCCGGACTGTCGACGATCTGCCGCAACCCGAGCGTGCGGTAGAATATGACCGACTTGGCATATTCCTTCACCGTCATCGTCACCTGGTTCATCCGCGGCATCGACCCCGGGCCGACATCGAGCCGAACCGCGGCATGCCCGAGCGGCCCTGCCCCGCCGCCAAGCCCCGGCGCGGCATGCAGCGCGACCCGCACGAACTCGCGCGCCCGGCCGACCGCCTGGGTCAGGCTATGCCCCTCGGCCAGGAACATCGCGATTGCCGACGCCAGCGTGCAGCCGGTGCCGTGGGTGCTTGTCGTGGCGATGCGCTGGCCCTGCCAGCTGGTGATATTATCCTCCTCGATCAGCGCGTCGGCGAGCGCGTCACCTTCCTCATGCCCACCCTTGATCAGCACCGCGCAGCGATGCGCCGAGACCAAAGCAAGCGCGGCGTTGACCTCGTCGCCCTCGCTCGACAGACGCTTCAATTCGGGCAGGTTGGGCGTGACGATCGTCGCGACATCCATCAGCCGGCCGAACGCGGCGATGGTGGCATCGTCGGCGAGCGGTGCGCCGCTGGTCGCGACCATCACCGGGTCGAACACGATCGGAATGCCCTCGAACCGCGCCAGCCGGTCGGCGATGACTTCGGCGGAAAACGCGCTGCCGATCATCCCGATCTTGATCGCGTCAACCCCGATGTCGTCGGCCACCGCATCGATCTGCGCTAGGATCGTCTCCGCCGGCACCGGATGAACCGCAGTCACGCCAAGCGTGTTCTGCGCGGTGATGGCGGTGATCGCGGTCATCGCATGGCCGCCGAGCATGGTGACGGTCTTGATGTCGGCTTGGATCCCCGCTCCGCCGCCGCTGTCCGACCCGGCGATGATCAGGATTCGCGCGATAGTCATGCTGCAAACTTGCGCGTCGTCGAGGCCGGATGCTCGCGTAAATTCTTGCCGCTGCGCACCGGGCGATCGGTCATTTCGCCACCGCAATTGGGGCAGCGCTCGTCCATTTCCTCTGTGCACGTCGCGCAAAAGGTGCATTCGAACGAACAGACAAACGCGCCATGCTGGTCAGCTGGCAAGTCCGCCCCGCAGCGTTCGCAATCGGGCCGCATGTCGAGCATCAGGCGGCGGCGACTGCGGCGCAGATATCGTCGACGATCGCTTCGACCTCGGCCATGTCGTCGCCCTCGGCCATCACCCGGATCAGCGGCTCGGTGCCCGACTTGCGGATCACCAGCCGGCCGCGCCCGTCGAGTGCCTTCTCGGCCGCGGCGATGCGCTTGATCACCTTGGCATCGTCGAGCGGCTCGCCCTTGTCGTAGCGGACATTCTTGAGCAATTGCGGCACCGGTTCGAACTGGTCGAGCAATTCGCTCGCTTTCTTCCCGCTGTCGATCATCGACGCCAATATCTGCAGCCCCGCGACCAGCCCGTCGCCGGTGGTCGAATGATCGGTCAGGATGATATGCCCCGATTGCTCGCCACCGACATTCGCACCTCGGCTGCGCATTTCCTCGAGCACATAGCGGTCGCCTACCTTGGTCCGCACCAATTCGATCCGATTCTTGTGCAAATGGCGTTCAAGCCCGAGGTTGGACATCACCGTCGCCACCACCGCCTTGGCCTTCAATGACCCGCGGCGCTTCTGGTCAATCGCGATCAGCGCCATCAACTGGTCGCCATCGATCACCCTGCCGGTTTCGTCGACCACGATCAGCCGGTCGGCATCGCCGTCGAGCGCGAGCCCGATATGCGCCTGGTTGGCGACCACCGCATCGCGCAACGCCTGCGGGTGGGTCGATCCGCAATTGTCGTTGATGTTGGTGCCGTTGGGCGACACGCCGAGCGCGATCACGTCGGCGCCAAGCTCCCACAAGGCATCGGGCGCGACGTGGTAGGCCGCGCCATTGGCACAATCGATGACGATCTTGAGCCCGTCGAGCCGCATGTGATCAGGCAAGGTCGACTTGGCGAAATGGACATAGCGCCCGCGCGCATCGTCGATCCGCTTGGCGCGCCCGACCATTTCCGCCTTGGCCAGCTTCGGCTCCTTGCTCAGTCGCCGCTCGATCGACCGTTTGTCCTCGTTGCTCAACTTATAGCCATCGGGGCCGAACAATTTGATCCCGTTATCGACGAACGCATTGTGGCTCGCCGAAATCATCACGCCAAGGTCGGCGCGCATCGAGCGGGTCAGCATCGCCACCGCCGGGGTCGGCATCGGCCCGAGCAGGACGACGTCCATCCCGACCGAGGTGAAGCCCGCGACCATTGCCGATTCCATCATGTAACCCGACAGGCGCGTATCCTTGCCGATTACCACGCGGTGGCGATGATCGCCGCGAAGGAAGTGCGCGCCCGCCGCCTGGCCGACCCGCATCGCAATTTCGGCGGTCATCGGCGCATCGTTGACGCGCCCGCGAATCCCGTCGGTACCGAAGAATTTCCTGCCCATGAAAGGCTAATGCCTGAAAAGGGTTAAGCGAAAAAGGCCCAGATGCCGGCGGGGCGATAACCGAGCGCGCCGTGGGCATAGCTCGCAGCCAGCCACAGCAAAGTGCCGCCGGCGAGGGCGAAGCCACCGGCCGATGCGACACCGCGACCGTACGGCACGAAACTGGTCCGTGCTTCCCAATCGTGCCACGGCTCGCCGATCAGTTTTTCCTTCTTGCGGTCCTGCCCCGCTGCGCCGCCCAAAGCGAGGATCGCGATCGCCGCGCTGACCACCAGCGAGGCTGGGGTCGGATTGACGATTACATGGACCAACGCCCATATCGCAAAGCCCCACATCATCGGATGGCGGGTGATGGCGAACACGCCGCGTGCCGCGCCAATCTCGGTCACCGGTTTGCCGCCGGTCGGGAACGCCGGATTGCTCTTGACCGAACCGACGAACAGCACCGACCCGATCCACATCAGGATCGTGCCGACGATCCACCCGATCGAGCCTGCATCCCACAAGACGGCGGGCGAATCGGCAAACGCGCCATGATAATAATGAACCATCAAATAGAGCGTCGCGAACGACACCACGACATAGACCAGCCCAAAGACCTTCTCGCCCAGCGCGCTGACCATCGGCGCGCGCATCGGGTGCGACATCGCGAAATGCGTGCCCACGAACGCGACCGACCCGAGGATCAGGCCCGTCATCGCACTCATCGCCGGTACGCCTCGGGAAGCGCTTGCCGGTCGAGCGTCTTATAGCGGTCGCGAAGCTTGGTCTGGCGGCTTTCGAGTGGCTGGCTAACGCCATCGATCCACACCATCTGTGCCTCGCTTCCCACCTCGAGCGGATCGCCCGACCAGATCACCACGTCGCCCTGTCGCCCGCGTACCAGGCTGCCGATCTGGTCGCCCATGCCGATCACTTCGGCCGGCTTGGACGTGATCATCGCCAGTGCGTCGCCCCAGCTGACCCCGGTCGCACCCGGCACCTTGCCCAGCGCGACAAGGTTGGCGGCATATTGGCGCTGGTTGAACAAATAGCGCGAATCATTGTCGTCAATCATCCCGATCGCGACCTTGACCCCGGCGTTGCGCATCCGCCCGATGTTCGATTGCGTCGCGGCAAGTTGCTCAAAGCTTGCCGGAAGATCGTTGACCGCCGAGGCAATCACCGGGATTCCCGAGGCCGCGATCCGGTCGGCGACGGTCCAGCCTTCGGTCACCCCGACCAGCACCATCTTGAGCGCGGGGAAATCGCGCTTGAGCGCGATCGCCTGGAGGATATCATTGGCCTGTTCGACATGGACCAGCAGATATTGCCGCCCTTGCAGCACCGGCACCAGCGCCGCCGCGTCGAACCGGGTCAGCATGACGTCGTCCGGGCGCTGAGCATTGCGGCCCAACTCGCCGGCCTCGCGCAATGCATTGCGGAACATCAGATGCGCCGACGCGCGCGATCCGCCAGCGGTTTCCGCGCCACTTTCGCCAAGCTCGACAAACTGGAATTTGCGCGCGGCGGTGATCGCGTCGCGGTCGGCACCGAGGTCGATCACCGCCCCCTGCCCGGCGAAGATGCTGCGCGCGGTGTTGGGCGCGACAATTGCCCGAGTTACCCCGTCGGCGCGGTTGACGGAGATGGTCGATCCCATCGGGTTGACCGCCGGTGCGACATCGATTGCGGCGCTGAACGGCCCGCTCGGCGCGCGGTCGTCGGTGGTGCCATCGGCCGACAG
This sequence comes from Sphingomonas sp., assembly GCF_031372575.1. Taxonomy (GTDB): domain Bacteria; phylum Pseudomonadota; class Alphaproteobacteria; order Sphingomonadales; family Sphingomonadaceae; genus Sphingomicrobium. Next base: position 40,349 of record NZ_JANMLM010000092.1, read on the forward strand.
GTCGACTTCGCTCAGCCCCAGCCGCGAGAAGCCACCGACGATCCCCGGCGTGACCCACTTGCCGCGGGCATCAACAATCTCCGCCCCGCGCGGGATCGGCACACCCACGCCAGCAGCCAATATCTTGCCGTTTTGGATGACGACGGTCGCCCCGACAATCGGGTTCGATCCGTCACCCAGCGCCACGGTGCCGCCGGTAATCGCAATGGTCTGGGCGGCAAGTGGGGTGGCGCTGGCGAGCAACGCGGCGGCGATCAGCAGGCGCTTCACTTGGTGTCTCCTTCGCCTGGCTGGCCAAGCTCGAAGTCGCTTACCGGGCGCAGGCGCGGGTTGGCGCTATCGTACATCATTGCCCCGTCGATCCACACTTTTTCGGGCCGCGTGTAGGTGCTGAACGGATTGCCGTTCCACAGCACAATGTCGGCCATCTTGCCCGGCTTGAGGCTTCCGACGCGGCTTTCGAGGCCGAGCGCCTTGGCCGGATTAAAGCTCAGCCAGCGCCACGCCGATTCGTCACTGACGTTGACCCCGGCGCGGCGACCGTCGGCGAGCGCCTTGGCTGCTTCCTGGTTCAAGCGCTGGATTCCGTTGGCATCATCCGAATGGACGATGGCACATGCTCCGGCGCGGTCGACGAACGGAATATTCTCCTTGATCCCGTCATAGCTTTCCATCTTGAAGCCATACCAGTCAGCCCACATCGCCGAGCAAATCCCCTCACGCGCGAGCAGATCGGCCACCTTGTAGCTCTCGACCGCATGGTGAAAGGTGCTGATCTTGTAGCCAAATTCGTGGCTCATATCGATCATGATCGCCATTTCGTCGGCGCGGTAGCAATGATTGTGAATGCGGATCTTGCCGTCGAGTACGCCGCGCAAGGTGTCCATCGCAAGATCGCGGCCGGGCATGTCCCCGCCGACCTTCTCATATTTGTCCCACTTGCGGTCATAGTCCTGGGCCTTGAGCCACGTCGCGCGGGTGACGGCGACATTGCCCATCCGCGTGCCGGGGCCGCCCTTGTTGCCGTAAACGCGCTTGGGATTCTCGCCGCACGCCATCTTCAGCCCGTAAGGCGCACCAGGAAATTTCATGCCCTGCGAGGTGCGCGCCGGGACATTCTTGAGCACCACCGATCGTCCGCCGAACAAATTGGCCGAACCGGGCAGAATCTGCAGCGAGGTCACCCCGCCATTGGCCAGCGCACGCGAAAAACCGGGGTCCTGCGGCCACACGCTATGCTCGGCCCACACCTCGGGCCGCGAGGCGCCGGTCGCTTCATTGCCGTCGCTGTTTCCTTCGACACCAGGTGACGGATAGTCGCCAAGGTGGCTGTGGACGTCGATGATCCCCGGGGTCACGAACTTGCCCGCCCCGTTTATCTCGATCGCCCCCGCAGGGCTGGCCAGCGACGCATCACCGGTTGCGACCACCGCGCCGTCGGCGAAGATCACTGTGCCATCGTTGATCCGCCCGCCTTCGCCGTCGAAGATCGTCGCCCCGCGGATTACCGTCGGCGCGCCGGGATAGCGGGCGTAGGTCGACGGATAGGGATCCTCGTTGATGCGGATCGGTGGCGCCTTGAGTGGCGGGGTCGCCGCACACCCCCCAAGCATTGCTGCGACAAGGGCGGCGGCGACGACGCTGCGCATCAGGCCTTCACCTCACCATCGAGGTTGGTTCCCGCAGCCTGCGGTTCGCCAAGCTCGCGATCGCCGGCGAGCGGACCATCCTCAAGCGTGTCGAGATGCATCCATCGCTTGACGATTGGCGAGACGAGCAAAACCGCGACGCCGATGCCGATCGTTACCCAGCCGAACATCGAATAAATGTCGAGCAGGCCCTGCTTGGTCATTTCGCCGCCTTCGCCGCCGGTTGCCTCGCCGATCTTGCCGGCGACGAAATTGCCGACCGCGGTCATGTAGAACCAAGCGCCCATGATCAGCGACGCCATGAAGCTCGGCGCAAGCCGGTTCATCGCGCTTAGGCCGACCGGCGAGAGGCACAATTCAGCGGTCGTCGCGAACAGATAATAAGCGAACACGAAAAGCACCGGCACCATCACGTCGATCCCGACCGCCATCGCGCCCCACACCAGCACCAGATTGGCAAAACCCATCTGCAACAAGGCAATGCCGAACTTGGCCGGTGCCGACGGCTCGAGGCCGCGTCGCCCGAGCGTCACCCACAATCCCGCGAACAACGGTGCTAACAAGATGATGATGATCGGGTTGATCGACTGGAAGATCGACGCCGGGACGCCGGCCCGGTCGACGAACCGGTCGGTGAACAGGTTCATCGACCCGCCCGCCTGCTCGAACAGGCCCCAGAAGATCGGGTTGAGCGCGATCAGGAACAGAATTGCATAGATACGATCACGCGGCTGATTTTCGATCCGAAACTTCTCGATCGCTAAGCCCAAAAGAATGACCACAAAGCCAGCCAAGCAAATCATATTTGCGATCGAGAGGCTGCCCATCGTCGCGTTAGAGGTCGGCAATTTGAGCACGTCGGACACGGCTTGGAATAGCATCAGCGCCATGCCACCGAAAACCATCCCGCGACTGTCGGCTGGCGCCTTGCCAATCGCTCCGTATGGCAATTGCAAAGCCGCGACCGCCGCGACATATCCGAGCAATACTGTTCCAGACACTATCAGTAGAGTCTGGATGACATCCTGATATTGGACCAGCGCCCAGATCACCGCGACGGCGGCGACGCCGACACCATAGACCGACATTTCCTTGCTCTTGCTAAGCACGACGGGGGATTCGCCCGCGCCGTTGAGCGCCTTCTTGCCGAGCACGAACACGATCAGGCCGACAATCATGCCGATACCGGCCAGGCCGAAGCCATAGCCCCAGCCGATCGTCTCGCCGAGATAGCCGACCAGGATCGTACCGATCGCCGCGCCGACGTTAATCCCCATGTAGAAGATGGTGTAGGCACCATCGCGGCGAATGTCGGTCAGCTTGTACAGCTGCCCGACCATCACCGAGATGTTGGCTTTGAGGAAACCCGAGCCGACGATGATGAACGCCAACGCGAGCCAGAAGACATTGATCGTCGGATCGGACTGGCCGCCGACGCCTTCGACCGCCATCAGGCTATGGCCGAAGGCGAGCAGCAGTCCGCCGAACAACACCGCCTTGCGCTGCCCCAAATAACGATCGGCGATATAACCGCCGAGTACCGGGGTGATGTACACTAGGCTGGTATAAGCGCCGTAAATCAGGTTCGCCTTGTCGTCGGCGAACAGCCAATGCTTGGTCAGGTAGAAAATCAGCAGCGCGCGCATGCCGTAGTAAGAGAATCGCTCCCACATTTCGGCGAAGAACAGCATGTACAGGCCCTTGGGATGAC
>NZ_JANMLM010000101.1:0-11932 GCF_031372575.1 Sphingomonas sp.
GCGCGCCCCACAATGCGAACATGGTGGCATCGCCGCCATCGTCGAGGATGAGGTTGCAGGTCTGGTCGCGGTCGGTTTCGGTCGACCAGTCGAAGATGCGGACGACATAGTCCCAATATTCCTCGAGCGTCTCGCCCTTGATCGCGAACACCGGGACGCCCGTCTGGGCGATGGCGGCGGCGGCATGATCCTGCGTCGAGTAGATGTTACACGACGCCCAGCGGACGGTCGCGCCGAGTGCGGTGAGGGTCTCGATCAGGACGGCAGTCTGAATCGTCATGTGCAGCGAACCGACTATGCGCGCGCCCTTGAGCGGCTGCGACGCGCCGAATTCCTGGCGCAATGCCATCAGGCCCGGCATCTCGGTTTCGGCGATCTCGATTTCCTTGCGGCCGAACGCGGCAAGCGCAATGTCCTTGACGATGTAATCGTTCGCGAGGTTGGCGCGGGTCAAGGTGTCAGCATGGGTGGCCACGGGTGCATTCTCCGAAGGTGAAAGATTGCGCCGCCCCTACCCCCGAGCGCGCTGAAAAGCAAATATAAAGAATTCTTTATATGTTCTTGCGCTCACGCCGCGCCGGTCTCTGTGGCCAACAAGCGCGGGTCGATACCTTCTCCCTTGAAGGCGGTTTCCCAGCGCTCCTCGGGCGGGGTGTCGAACAGCAAGGCGGGGCTGCTGTCGGCAGCGAACCAGCCGTGGCGGGTCATTTCCTGGTCGAGCTGGCCGCCGTCCCACCCGGCATAGCCGAGCGCGATCAGCCAGCGCGACGGACCGCGGCCTTCGGCAATGGCTTTGAGGACGTCGATGGTGCCGGTCATCGCGTAGGCGGCGTTGTTGGTGCCGACGATTCTGACCGTATCCTGCCCGCCCCAATCCTCGCTGTGGAGGACAAAGCCGCGGCCGGGCTCGACCGGGCCGCCGTGGTGGACAACGCAATCAGGCGCGTCGCCAGGGTCGACATCGAGTTGGCGGAGCAAGGCGCGAAAGCGGATCCCGGCGCGGAGCTGGCCGATGCCGATCCCGACCGCGCCATGTTCGTCATGCACTGCCATCGCGATCACCGCATGGTCGAAGCGCGGGTCGGCCATGCCGGGCATCGCAAGCAGCAGCTTGCCGGAAAGGAAACGCGGGACTTCCATTGATCCGACGATGCGACGGCGTGGCGCGACGGGCAAGCCTTCACAGAGTCACACGAGGGAGATAGAGGCCAGTTCATCGAAAAAGGAGATAGAATCATGACAATCAAGGTCGGCGACCGCCTGCCCGATGTGCCACTCGCCATCGCCACTGCTGACGGGCCGATGCCCACCACCACCGGCGAACATTTCAAGGGCAAGAAGATCGCCTTGTTCGCGGTCCCCGGGGCCTACACCCCGACCTGCTCGGCGCGGCATTTGCCGGGCTATGTCGACAAGGCCGGCGACTTCACGTCCAAGGGCGTTGACGAAATCGCCTGCACCTCGGTCAATGATGCGTTCGTGATGGGCGCGTGGAACAAGGCGCAGGGCAGCGAAGACATCGTCATGCTGGCCGATGGCAATGGCGACTTCGCCGAAGCGATCGGACTGACGATGGACGGCAGCAAGTTCGGCATGGGCAAGCGCAGCCAGCGTTACTCGATGGTCGTCAACGATGGCGTGGTCGAACAACTCAATGTCGAGGCGCCGGGCGAATTCTCCGCCTCAAGCGCCTAGACGATGCTCGGCCAGCTGTAACCGGGCCAAGTCGACCAAAAGTTGCGACGGCGGCGGGGACCTAATGCCCCGCCGTTCGTTTCCCTCCCAATCGGTTCAACCCTGTAAGGAGAGTAAAATGGCAACCACCAAAACCACCCGCCGTCCGGCACGCAGCCGCACAACGACGCCGCGTCAGGCGAAGACGACCGCCAATCCCTCGGTTACGGCTCGCGCCGGCAAGGCAATCAAGGCACGCCCGGTCGCAACCGCGGCGATCGCCACCGGTCTGGTGTCGGGCATAGCCGCCGCCGTGGCAGGGTTTTTCGCCTTCAAGAAAAGCGGCAAGAGCTTCTCCGAATTCAGCGGCGACATCGCCGCCAGCGTCAAGGAAACCGCGAGCGAAACCGGCGAGCGGGTCAAAGACGGGCTGACTGACGCCGGGACCAAGGCCAAGGCCAAAGTCGCCAAAATCCGCGACGGGCTGGATGGCGACAAGACCCAGGCGCAGCTCGCCGAGGAAGCGCTCAGCCTGAAGACGACCGGCGAACCCGCAACCACTTTCCCGGTCGATCCAGTGATCGACAGCCAGATCAAGACCGGCGCCGTCAGCTACTAATCGCTGACCTTTAGGTCGCAATCGAGGGGAGCGAGCCGCACTGGCCCGCTCCCCTTTTTTGTCACTCTACCAACCCTGCGTCTTGCCGGCGTTCTGCTTGTCGAGCCACGCTTTCAATGGGGCGAAATATTCGACCATTGCGGTACCCGACATCTGGCGGGTGCCGGTAAACGCCTCGAGGGCGTCGGGCCACGGCTTGGACGCGCCCATTTCGAGCATCGCATTCAGCTTCGCGCCGACATCCTTGTTACCGTAGAAGCTGCAGCGGTGGAGCGGGCCCTTCCACCCGGCCGCGTCGCACGCCGCCTTGTAGAATTGAAACTGCAGGACCCGCGCCAGGAAATAGCGGGTGTAGGGCGTGTTGCCGGGAATGTGGAACTTGGCCCCGGCGTCGAAGCCATCGGCCGAGCGCGCGGTCGGCGGGGTGATGCCCTGATAATCGAGCCGCATCCTGGTCCAGGCATTGTTGTAATCGGCGGGCGCGATGGTTCCGTCGAAGATACCCCAGCGATAGCGGTCGACCAACAAGCCAAACGGCAGGAACGCGACCTTGTCCATCGCCTGGCGGAGCAACAGGCCGATATCCTTGTCTGCGCTCGGCACGCGGCTGCGCGGGAGCATTCCGATCTGGACCAGATATTCGGGCGTGATCGACAGCGCAACCGCATCGCCGATTGCCTCGTGGAAACCGTCATTGGCGCCGTTCAGGTACAGCGTCGGCTGGTTCTTGTAGGCCCGCTGGTAATAATTGTGGCCAAGCTCATGGTGGATGGTGGTGAAATCGTCGCCATTGCGCTTGATGCACATCTTGATCCGGACGTCGTCCTTATTGTCCAGATCCCACGCCGAGGCGTGACATACCACTTCGCGATCCTTGGGCTTGAGGAACATCGAGCGTTCGTAAAACGTCTGCGGCAGCGGAGCGAAGCCAAGGCTCGAGAAGAAGCCCTCCCCGGTCTTGACCATCTTGAGCTCGTCATACTTTTTGGCGGCGAGCAAATCGGTCACGTCGAAGCCGAGATCGCCCGCCCCCTTGGGTGCGACCAACGGATAGATATTGCCCCATTCCTGGGCCCACATATTGCCCAGCAAGTCGGCGCGGATCGGGCCGGTCGCGGGCTGGACGCCCTTACCATATTTCTTGTTGAGCTGGGTCCGGGTGTAGGTGTGGAGCGCCATGTAGAGCGGCTTGACTTCCTGCCACAGTCGCTCGGTCTCGGCCGCGAAGGCCTCGGGCGGCATGTCATAGCCCGAGCGCCACATCGCGCCGGTGTCGGCAAAGCCCAATTCCTTCGACCCGGCGTTGGCGATTCCAACCATGCGCGCATAATCATTCTTCATCGGCGCGCCGACATTGTCGTGCCAGCTGGTCCACATTTCGGCCAGCTCGCGCGGCGTCCGCTTGATGTTGCCCATCTCGGCTTCAATGTCCGATCCGTTGATCGGCTTGCCATTCAGCGTGCCCTTGCCCTTGCCATAATCGGACTGCAGCTTGGTCGCGATATTGTTGAGCTCGGTCGCTGCGCCCGGCTTGGTCGGCGCGGGCAGGACGATGCCGTTGCGGAGGATGTCGAGCTTGCGCTTGGTGTCGTAGCTCAAACCCTCGATCTGCGCATATTTCGCTGCCTCGATCGCATATTTGACGGTTTTTTCGGTGCCGATCGCATTGATCTTGGCCGCGGCAGCATCGGTCGCGTCGGTGATGTTGGTGGCATTGTCCCAATTCACGAGGCTCGATTGGACCGAATAATCGAACAGATCCTTTTCCGCCGCAGCGATGAATGCGTCGGCTTGAGCAACGGTCAGCGCGGGCGCGGCGGGCGGCGCTTCGGGTGCGGCGATGACCGACGTTTCGGCGACCATAACGTCAGTGGTTGTGGCGCAACCGGCAAGCGCCAGCGCGAGCATCGAAACGGTGGAAGCTAGCATCTTCATCGGTGGGGGATCCTCATCCTTGGTCTGTTTTTGTTGTTCGCGTGGGCGGCGGATGCGCGTTCAACGCCCCGATCGTCAAGACGCTCCGAGAAATGCCGCAATCGCCTGACCGAACTCGGGTTTGGTCACGCTCGACATGTGGGTGCCGGGGATCGGTGCGTAGGTTGCATTGGGAAGCGCATCGGCCAGCTTCGGCGCGCTGCCATTGTCCTCATCCTCGGTCCCGCACATCACGAGCGTCGACATGGTGAATGCGGCGAGCCAGTCGGGATACGCATCGGTAAAGGTCGGGAGCAATAGCTTGGCAGCGTCGAGATCGACCTTCATCGTCTTCATGAATTGAATGGCGAGCCAGTGCGGATCACCCCGGCTCGAGGTTTCGACATTGGCGATTGCGTCGAGGAAAAAATGCTTGCGCCGAAGCCAGCCGGTCAGCCCTTCCAACCCCATCCCGGCCAGCACGACGCGGCGCGGGGTGAGCCCCTCCCCGACCGCCTGAACAACGGTGCGCGAGCCGAGCGAAAAGCCGCCGAGGTCGTAATCGGCAAGCTCGAGATGCGCGATCAGCTCGGTCAGGTCGCGGCCGAGGATTCCGTCGGAATAAAGCGCTGGATCGTGCGGCTTGCCGCTCAGGCCATGCGCGCGAAGATCAGGCATGACCACGCGAAAGCCGACCTCGACAAGTCGCTCGGCAGCTCCGAATTTGATCCAGTTGGTCACGCCGTCGGAGAATAGGCCATGGAGGAGCACCACCGCGCGGCCCTGCCCCACTTCGCGCCAAACCAATTCAACCCCATCGGAGGCGGTCCAATGGTGGATGGAGGGGTCAGTCAACGCGGCTCCTCACCCGCCGCGCGCCAGCGTTCGACGAGCTTCTGATATCCGTCCGAGCGGGTGCGCGGCAGTCCGGACGTGTCGAGCCATGCTTCGTGGATGCTCTCCGCGCCGAAGTGGCTGGTCGGCCGGAAGTATGGCGGGTTGTCGAACGCGGCGACGGTGAGGTCCATCCTGTCGGTGTCCGTCGTGTAGCGGAAGCCGAGCGACGTGCCGCATTTGGCGCAATAGGGGCGCTGCGCAATAGCCGAGCTTTCATACCAGTCGGGCTCGTGGCTCCAGCGGACGTCGGCCTGGTCGATCCCAACCATTGCCAGGCTGACACTGCCGCTGGCGCGCTGGCACATCCGGCAATGGCACAGATACGCCTCGTCGCTGTCGATCGCCGCTTCAAACCGGATCCGCCCGCACGCGCAGCCACCGGTCATCTTGTCGGTCAAAGCTGGCCGCTCGGGGTGGGCGGCATCGAGACATGCTCGCTGATGATTTTCCACTTGCCGTCCTTCTGGCGCTGGAAGACGTCGATAAAGCGGGCGCTGACGGTGGGGCGGGCGGCGCCGGCTTCGACCGTGAACCGCTCGATGCCCGAGCTGACGAAGGCGTCGGGGCCGATCAACTGGATATGACGCCCGGCGACCTGGTAATCGGCGGGTTTCATGCTGACGAAATTCTTCGCCCAGCCCGCCTGAACCTTGCGGTCGGTGCTGGGATCGGCGGTCGAGGCATCGATCATCACGGCATTGTCGGCATATTGATCCATGATCTTGCCGAGATCGCCGGTGGTGAAGGTGGCTTCCGCAGCGCTCGCGATCTGCTCGGCTTGCGCCTCGGTCACCGGGGGCCGGGCGGCGGGTTGCTGGCAGGCGGCGAGCGCCGGCAGCATCGCGGCGATGATTGAGTAGCGCATTGGACTAACCTCCCTCTGTTGCCGGCCACATTAGTCGCTTAAGCTGGCAACCGCCAAGGCCGCACGGGGCATGAATATGTACCGACTGTTCGAGTTGCTCAACGCCGATCAAGTCGCACGGTTGCGCGCGCTTGCGCACGGCGCGGCGTGGGTCGACGGACGGATCAGCAACCCGACCAACACCGGCAAGAGGAATGAGCAGATCAAGGACGGGGCGGCGCGCGAGGAAAGCGGCACGATCATCGCCAAGGCGCTTGGCGCGAACCCGACGTTCAATGATTTCGCGCTTCCGGTCGCGGTCGCGCTGCCGCTGCTGAGCCGATATTCGCCGGGGATGGGCTATGCATTGCACGGCGACAATGCGTATCTTCCGCTCGGCAAGGTGACGATCCGCAACGATCTGGCGTGCACCATCTTCCTCGCCGATCCGGCGAGCTATGACGGGGGTGCCCTGGTGATCCATTCGGGCGATGTGCGCGCGTCATTCAAGCTGCCCGCGGGCCATGCCATCCTTTATCCCGCCAACACCCCACATGAGGTCGAGGCGGTGACCCGCGGTGAGCGGCTGGCGGCGTTCACTTTCATCCAGAGCCGGATCGCCGACCCGGCGCATCGCGCTTCGGTGTCCGAGCTGGGGATCATCGCGCGCGACGAACGCGAGCATGTCAGCCCGGCGGTTCATGCCCGGTTGCTGGTGGTACAGCAGAATTTGCTGCGCGAATGGGGTGACGCGCCCTAGGCTGCTTTCTGCAAATGCCGCCTGCCGAGCAACTCGGCGATCTGCACCGCGTTCAAAGCCGCGCCCTTGCGGAGGTTGTCGCTGACAACCCAGATCGACAGGCCATTATCGACCGTCGGGTCCTCACGCACGCGGCTGACATAAGTGGCATATTCGCCGACGCATTCGACCGGGGTGACGTAGCCGCCATCCTCGCGCTTATCGACCAGCATGATGCCAGGCGATTCACGCAGGATGCGCTGCGCATCGGCGGCCGAAATCTCATCTTCGAACTCGATATTGATCGCCTCGCTATGCCCGACGAACACCGGGACGCGGACGCAGGTCGCGCTGACCTTGATCTTGGCGCCGAGGATCTTCTTGGTCTCGACCACCATCTTCCATTCCTCCTTGGTCGAGCCGTCGTCGAGGAAGTCGTCGATGTGAGGGATGACGTTGAACGCGATCTGCTTGGTGAATTTGACCGGCGAATTTGAATCGCCGACGAAGATGTTGCGGCTTTGCTCGAACAGTTCGTCCATCCCCGCTTTGCCCGCGCCCGACACCGACTGGTAGGTGGCGACGACGACTCGCTTGATGGTCGCGGCGTCGTGCAGCGGCTTCAGGGCAACAACCATCTGCGCGGTCGAGCAATTTGGGTTGGCGATGATGTTCTTGGCGCGATATCCGTCGATCGCCTCGGGATTGACCTCGGGCACGATCAGCGGGACGTCGGGGTCCATCCGATAGAGCGAACTGTTGTCGATCACCGTGCAACCAGCGGCGGCGGCGATCGGGGCATAGACTTTGGAGACGGCCGAGCCGGCGGCGAACAGGGCCAAATCCCAGCCGTCGAAATCGAAATGCTCGATATTGCGGACCTTCAATTCCTTGCCGCTGTCGCCAAGGTCGATCATCTGGCCGGTCGAGCGGCCGCTGGCGACCGCCGCAATCTCGTCATACGGGAATTGCCGTTCGACCAAGATGTTGAGGATCTCCCGACCGACATTGCCGGTGGCGCCGACGACGACGACCCGATAGCCCATTTTCAATTCCTTATGCGCGGTGTCGGGGCGAAGTGGGACTGCGCCCCCGCAATGTCAACGCACCCCGTCGCCAATCCCGCGCCGCTTGAGGAAATCGAGGATCGTGGTCCACAAATGGACCGAGATGTTGGTGCCGGTGATGCCATGCCCCTTGCCGGGATAGACCATCATTTCAAACGGGACTTTCTCTTCCTGTAGCTTGGCCATCAGCTCGGTCGAATTCTGGAACAGGACATTGTCGTCGGACATGCCGTGATACAGCAATAACGGGTCCTTGATCCGCTTGCTGTCGCCAAGCGCATCGGCCTTGTCGTAAGCGGCGCGAAGAGCGTTCGGGTCACCCATATAATGTTCGGTATAATGGGTGTCGTAAAGGTCCCAGCGGGTCACCGGGGCGCCGGCGATCCCGGCGGCATAGGCACCCGGTGCGGCCTGGAGCAATTTGAGCACCATATAGCCGCCATAGCTGTGGCCATAGATTGCGACCTTCGACCCATCGGCAAACGGCTGCTGCTTGAGCCACGCGAGTGCGGCGAGCTGGTCGGCGACCTCGACCCCGCCAAGCGCGCGATAGACGGGCTTCTGGAACGCGGTGCCGCGCCCTTCCTGCCCGCGATTACCGACCTGGAACAACGCCCAGCCTTGCTGAACGAGATATTGGTGCAGGGGCGAGACGAAGCCGGTCTGGACATCATGCGCCTGCGGGCCGCCATAGACGGTGACCAGAACCGGTGCGCGCTGACCGGGAGCGAGGCGCGGCAGGACAAGGCGATAATCGAGCTGGGTCTTGCCGTCGGCGGCGGTGAGGTGGCCGAATTGCGGCTTGGCGTCAGTGGCGATGAACGAGGCATAGGGGTGGTTGCCCGCGACCTTATTTTCTTCGATCCACGCCAGCCGCTCGCCCTTGCCATTGGCGAGCCACACTTGCAACGGCTGGCCGGGCGCGGTGGTCGAGATGAGCGCGAGCCTGCCGGTCTTGTCCATCGTCACGGCGTTGTTGGTGCCGGGCTTGGTCAGCAGCTTGGGCACGGTGCCGCGCTGGCGATAGTCGAGTACGTACAGGTGACGCTCGATCGTGCTGTCCTTGAACGCGGTGAAATACAGCCGACCAGCGGACTCATCGACCCCGTCGACCCCATCGACCACCCACGCGCCGCGAGTCAGCGGGGCGATCTTGCCCTTCGCCCAGCGATACAGCTGGCGAAACCCCGATCGTTCGGACGAAAACAGGATCGAGCCGTCCTTGAGCGGCTTGAGATCGTTGGTCAAATTGATCCACATGTCGGACGTGTCGCTGAACAGCAATGTCGAGGTGCCGCTGCGGGCGTCGATGTGCAGCACGTCGAGCCTTTTCTGATCGCGGCTCTGGCGCTGGACGATCAGCCCGCTGGCATCGGGCAGCCAGTCGACCCGCGCCAGATAGACGTCGGGATCGGGGCCGAGGTCGGCCTTGACCTGGCCACTGCCGTCGGGGTTCATCAGATACAGGTCGACCAGCGAATTGGCGGTCCCGGCGCGCGGGTAGCGTTGTTCGAAGGTGGTCGTCTTGTCAGCCCCGATCGCGGCGCGGGTCGCGACCTCGACCTTGCTGTCGTCGACCCGCGCGACCGCGATGCGGCTGTCGTCGGGTGCCCACCAATGGCCTTTGGTGCGGCCGAGCTCCTCCTGCGCGATGAATTCGGCTAGACCCCAGCTGACGGTGTCCGACGCGCCGCTGGTCAGCTTTCGCTCGGCACTGGTGGCAAGGTCGAGCGTGTAAAGCTCATTGTCGCGCACGAACGAGACATAGCGGCTTTTCTCGCTGGCGGTGGCGTCGAGCTCCGAGCCCTTGGTGGTGGTCAATCGTTTCACATTGCCGGCGAGGTCAGCGAGATAGATGTCGCCGTCGAGCGGGACGACGATGCTGTTGCCGTCGGGGGCCCAGTCATAGCTGACAATTCCGGTCAGATTGGCGATTCGGGCGCGCTCGCGCTGCATCCGCTCGGCCTCGCTGAGCACCCCGCCAGCGGCGAATTTCTTGCTGTCGACCAGCATCCGCGCGCTGCCGGTGGCGGGATCAATCGCCCACAGATCATAGCGCTCGAGATCGTCGGGACGATTGCGAAGCAAGGTAACGAGCTTGCCGTCGGGCGACAATTTGACGGCTCGGGGGACGGCACCGGTCAGCGCCGGGCTGGCGAACACCCGCTCAAGCGTCAGCTTTTGCGGGGCCAGGGCTTGGGCGCTGACGGGGACAGTCACCAGAGCGGAGGCGGCGAGCAAGATGAGTTTTATCGGCATCGAGCAAGACTAGCGAGCATGCGCAGGCCGTCCACCGAAAAGCGCGCCAGCCATTCGGCGGGCACCAAGCCATTGTCGAACCCGAGAATCCGGGCATAAGTCCATCCAGGGCCGATCAGGAATCTTAACCCGGGGAAGATGGCGATGGGACGCGGTATCGTAAGTCTGTTGGTCGTCATTGCCGCCCTGGTTTCGTCCGCTTGTTCGCGCGATCAGCCGCTTGAAACAGCCTGTCCGCGATTATCCGAATTCACCTTCCCCAATCCTGCGCAGCCGATGACCGCGGCGCGGCCGATGGGCGAGCTGACCAATATGATGGCCGGGGCGTTTGCGGAACAAGCGCCTGCCCCGCCTGGTGGAGGACGACCCACCCCTGGCGCAGCGCCGGCTCCAGAAACGCTTTATTCCGACGCACTTATCCTGTCGGGCGGCGGCCAGTGGGGAGCCTATGGCGCGGGCGTGATCAAAGGCTGGTCGGCGCGCGGTCGGTTGCCGGCACGGATCACCACCGGGATCAGCACCGGCGCGCTACAGGCGACCTTCGCTTATCTCGGCCCCCGCTTTGACGACGGCCTGATCGAGGCTTATTCAATCCGCGACGAAGGCGAACTGGTTGATCGACACAATGGCCTGTTCATTCTCGCCAATGGATCGATGGCCGACACGGCGCCGCTGAAGGCATTTATCCAGAGGCGAATAGAGCCCCTGGTCGACGAAGTTGCGGCCGAGCATGACCGCAGTGGACGCGCGCTGGTGGTCGGCGCGGTCGACGCCTTGAGCGGGGATTTCAAGGCGTTCGATCTTGGCGCTATTGCATCCCAACTGACCGGCACCGAGCGGCGCGATTGTTACACGGCGGCGTTACTCGCATCGTCAGCGGTGCCGGTGGTGTTCCGGCAAGTCACGATCAACGGGCGGCCATGGCTCGACGGGGGCGTGCGACACTCGTTCCTGCTTCCCGAAACGGTGCGCGAGATCATCGAAGCGCGGGCGATGGCGGCCGGTGCCAACCGGATGATCAACACCGACGGGCGAATCTATGCCTTGCGCAACGGCACGGTCGCCCCCGAGATGATCAAGCAATTGCCCGCCGAGCTGCTGCCGACCTTGTGGCGACTGCGGACGATCATCTTCAATCAGGTCGATCAGGATTCGCTCGACCTCGCCGCGGTTTACGCCGACCGCGCGGGGCTGAGCCTGTACACCACGACCGCCGACGGCTGGGATCGAGCGCCCCGGATTCCGGCCTGTCGCGGACAGGATCCAGCGGTCAAAGGAATGATCTTCGATCCCCGCTTTATGGCTTGCCTGACTGCATTCGGATCGTCGCAATGGAGCAATGGGCACGATCCGTGGCAGAAATATAAAGCGCCCTGATCGACTGCCAACGAAAAAGGGCGGGAGCCGAAGTGCCCGCCCTTTAACTTGATCGCACCAGATAGGCTTAGCCTTCTTTCTTGTCGCCCTTGAGCGGACGCGGATCGCGACGTTCGGCGATACGTGCCGATTTGCCGCGGCGACCGCGCAGATAATAAAGCTTGGCGCGGCGAACGGCGCCACGGCGCACGACTTCGATCGAATCGACGGCCGGCGAGTAAAGCGGGAACACGCGCTCGACACCTTCGCCGAAGCTGATCTTGCGGACGGTGAAGTTGGAGCCGATGCCCTTATTCGACCGCGCGATGCACACGCCTTCGAAATTCTGGACGCGGGCGCGGTCGCCTTCGACGACCTTGACGCCGACCCTGAGCGTATCGCCGGGGCGGAAATCGGGGACCGCACGGATGTCGGTCAGTGCCTCGATCGCTTCGCGCTCGAGAGTCTGGATGAGATTCATTGCCTTAAGACCTTAATCTTCAGTCTGCGCACCAGAGGGCGGTTCCTCCCGGGCGCCACCATGGCGCTCGATCAGGTCCGGC
>NZ_JANMLM010000102.1:0-18411 GCF_031372575.1 Sphingomonas sp.
CCGCCGTTCAAAATGTCGTCCCCGGCGCCGCCGTCGAGCACGTCATTGCCCGCCACCTGCCCGAACAAGGTCACGTCGGTGTAGAGCGCCGGACCGCTGGGATTGCCGTCGACCGGATTGTACGCGCTGACGATCGCGTCGCCGTACAGCACGTCATTGCCCGCGCCGCCGCTCAGGCTGTCTTTGCCGCCCGCGCCGTACAAGGCATTGGCATTGGCATCGCCGGTCAGCGTGTCGTCGAACGACGTCCCCGACAAATTTTCCACATTGCTGATCGTCATGCTGCCCAGGCCAGTGACCTGCGCCGCGCCTTGCAGCGCGAGCGAGACATTGACCCCATTGGGTAGTGCAAAGCCGAGCGCGTTGAACGACAAGGTATCGACGTCGGCACCGCCGTCGAGGATATGATTGCCCGCCGCGACCTCGAGCAGATCATTGCCGCCCAGCCCGTAAAGCTGATCGTCGCCGCCCGCCCCGTCAAAGTCGGCCGAGATCAGCCAGTTGATATTGGCGTCCCCGGTCAAACTGTCGTTGAACGGCGTGCCCGACAGCGATTCGACCCCGATCAATGTGTCGAGCCCCTGCCCCGTATCCTGCGCAACGCCTTGCAGCAGCAGCGACACCGTCACCCCGCTGATGACCGTATCGCTTCCAGTGGGGAAAAAACTGACCCGGTCGAACCCGCTGCCGCCGTCGAGCGTGTCATTGCCGCTGCCGCCGCGCATGAAATCATTGCCGGCCTCGCCCTGGATCAGATCGTCGCCCTGCTGGCCGTAGAGCGTGTCGTGCCCGTCGCCGCCGTACAACGTGTCATTGCCGCGCCCGCCCAGCAGCACGTCATTGCCGCCCAGACCGTTGAAGATATTGTCGGTCGCCAGCGGATTGCTGCTGCTCGCCGAAATGAAGTCGTCGAAGTTCGACCCGACGATATTTTCGATACTGTCGAGATTGTCGTCGCCATAGCCGCCGCTGGCCGATCCGAACCCGGTCGGCCCGATGAACACCTCCACCGCGCCCGGCGACCCCTGATAGGTCACCCAGTCGCTGCCCAGCCCGCCGCTGATAGTGTCATTGCCCTCCAGCCCGTCGATTACGTCTTCGCTGACGGTCCCGAACAGATCGTCGTCGCCCGGCGTTCCGGTCAATGTGGTTGCTGGTGGTACAGGCATGTGGGTTCCCCTTCTCGCTAATCCGAGCAAGAGAAAGCTAATCACGATCAATATGACAGCGCAATTGCGTAACCATGTCGGCTAACCTCGTTAACGGCGGGCCGTGCATGGATTTCGGGCGCCTGAGCCGATTAACAGCTCGGCGCCCGAAGCGTCTCGATATTGGACTTGGTATCGTCGCGCTTACGCGTCGGCGAGTTCCTCGTCGCCCATCACCGGGCCCGAATCCTGGCCCTTGGCGGAAACGTCGCGGTCGACGAATTCGATGATCGAGATGGCGGCGGCGTCCGACATGCGGATGCCCGCCTTGACCACGCGGCAGTAACCACCGTCGCGGCTTGCATAGCGGCTCGCCAGCACGTCGAACAATTTTGCCAGCTGGGTCTCGTCCATCAACCGGCTCATCGCCAGGCGGCGGTTCGACAGGCCGCCCTTCTTGGCCAAGGTAATCAGTTTCTCGACGTAGGGCCGAAGCTCCTTCGCCTTGGCGGTGGTGGTGGTGATCTGCTCATGCTTGATGAGCGATGCGGCCATGTTGCGGAACATCGCGGTACGATGGGCCGAGGTCCGCTGCAATTTCCGATGGC
Source organism: Sphingomonas sp. (assembly GCF_031372575.1). GTDB lineage: Bacteria > Pseudomonadota > Alphaproteobacteria > Sphingomonadales > Sphingomonadaceae > Sphingomicrobium. The sequence continues at coordinate 1,757 of NZ_JANMLM010000102.1, forward strand.
CAACGCGATGGCGCATGATCTCAATCCTTCTGTTCGTCGGGGTTCCGTATCAGGTAAACCCGGCCACGCAGCACTCATCGGCGGCTGCGCATATCCGTCTCTTGCGGGAGAGCGGCTCCTCAACCCGATCCGGCGCGCCAAGTCAAGTCGCGGGGGCATGGCCAAGCCGCGCATTCAATGGCATGTTCGACGCTGGAGAGTGCAATTCGGGGGGATTGATCATGACGGATGAACCGACATCGGGGCAGGAATCGGCCAGCAGCGGGAGCGGCGGCGGCTCGGGCCCGTTTTCGGGCACCACCGGCTGGGTGGTCGGACTGACCGGGCTGGTCGGTGCGGTCGCCGCCTTGGCCAAGGTGTTCGGCTTCGGCGTGGATTCCCAACCGCGCGAGCCGGTCGCGGTCGCCGCCACCGCCGCCCCTGACGCCGCCGCTGCCGCGACCGATAACGCCGCCGAAGATGCTAGCGCGCCCATGCTGTACAAAGGCGAGATGCTCAAACTGGAATGGTTTACCGATCCAGACTTGTGGACCTTTACCAACGCCGATGGCGAAGCCGATTATGAGGAGATCGCCACCAGCAGCGAGATTTACACCCTCGCCTACAACAAGTCGCTCAACCAATATCTGCGCTGGCCGACCGCCGGCGGCGACCTCGAATCGAGCGATGACGACAAGGCCAGCTGGGTCCCGATCGGCCGCGTCGACCCCGCCCCGACCGAATAAGCGCAGCCCAAGTCAGACGCGGAAAGGGCGGCCCCTCGCGGGACCGCCCTTGGCGATGTTCGATTGCGGCTGGCGCTTAGCCGAGCAATTCCTGCTCGAGTTTCTTCGCCATTTCCTCGATATTCTCCGGCGGCCAGCCGGGGATGTCCATTCCTAACCGCAGCCCCATGCTCGCCAGCACTTCCTTGATTTCGTTCAGCGACTTGCGGCCGAAATTGGGGGTGCGGAGCATTTCGGCTTCGGTCTTCTGGACCAGGTCGCCGATGTAGATGATGTTGTCGTTCTTGAGGCAGTTGGCCGAGCGGACCGACAATTCCAATTCGTCGACCTTCTTGAGCAAATAACGGTTGAGCTGGTTGGTATCGGCGGCGATCTGGGCGTCGCTGCCGAGCGGGGCCGGGGCCGCGCCGCCCATCATCCCCGACGGGGCCGAGCGGACCATCGCGTCGTCGAAGTGGACGAACAATTGCAGCTGATCCTGAAGGATGCGCGCCGCGAACGCCAGCGCATCTTCGGGGCTGACGGTACCGTCGGTTTCAATCGTCAGCGTGAGCTTGTCATAATCCAGTTCCTGGCCGACGCGGGTGTTCTCGATCTTGTACGCGACCTGGCGCACCGGGCTATACAAAGCGTCGATCGGGATCAGGCCGATTGGGGCGTCGGCCGGGCGGTTGGCCTGGCTCGGGACGTAACCCTTGCCGACGTCAACCGTCAGTTCCATGTTGAAGGTCGCGCCATCGTCGAGGTGGCACAGGACGAGGTCGGGGTTGGTGATCTCGATGTCGCCGGTGGCCGCAATCTGGCCCGCCGTGACTTCGCCCGGACCGGTCGCCGACAGCTGCAGCCTTTTGGGGCCTTCGCCTTCCATCTTGAGCGCGATCTGCTTGACGTTGAGCACGATGTCGGTGACGTCCTCGCGGACCCCGGCCAGGCTGCTGAATTCGTGCAGCACGCCCTCGATCTTGAGGCTGGTGACCGCGGCGCCCTGCAGCGAGCTGAGGAGGACACGGCGAAGCGAGTTGCCGAGCGTCATGCCGAAGCCACGTTCCAGCGGCTCAGCGACGAATACGCCCTTGCGGCGGACATCGCCCGCGCCGGTCTTGCGCTCGAGCGCGTTCGGCTTCTTGAGTTCCTGCCAGTTCTTTACGTTGACGGTCATGTGGTTTCCTTGGCAGCTGGGGCAGCGGCGTCCCGCTAAACCCTTGAATTGAAACTTTCTTCGTCTTCTACCTTCGGCCAAAGTACCACTTTGGCCGAAAGCTTAGACCCGGCGGCGTTTCGAGGGGCGGACGCCGTTATGCGGGATCGAGGTGACGTCGCGGATCGAGGTGATCTGGAAGCCGACCGATTGCAGCGCACGAAGCGCCGATTCGCGGCCCGACCCGGGGCCTTTGACTTCGACTTCGAGGGTGCGGACGCCATGCTCGGCGGCCTTGCGGCCCGCGTCTTCCGCAGCAACCTGCGCAGCGTACGGAGTCGACTTGCGGCTGCCCTTGAAGCCCATCGTCCCGGCGCTTGACCAAGCAATCGCATTGCCCTGCGCATCGGTGATGGTGATCATGGTATTGTTGAAGCTGGCGTTAACATGCGCCACCCCCGACGTGATGTTTTTGCGTTCGCGGCGGCGGATGCGCTGAGGTGCTTGGGCCATTGGAAATCCCTAATTCTTTGAACTGCTGAAGCGGCGAAGAAAGATTACTTCTTCTTGCCGGCGATCGGCTTGGCCTTGCCCTTGCGGGTGCGCGCATTGGTGTGCGTGCGCTGGCCGCGGACCGGAAGGCCCTTGCGATGGCGAAGCCCGCGATAGCAGGCCAGATCCATCAGCCGCTTGATGTTCATCGACGTCTGGCGGCGAAGGTCACCTTCCACGGTGTGATCGGCATCGATCGATTCGCGGATTTGCAGCACTTCTGAATCCGACAGATCCTGGACCCGGCGTTCGGGCGCGATCTTCAGCTTCTCGGTGATTTCCTTGGCCTTGGTGCGCCCAATGCCGTGGATGTAGGTCAAGGCGATTTCAACGCGCTTGTTGGTGGGGATATTGACCCCGGCAATACGTGCCATAAGAATATAGTCTCCCAAGCTCCACAGGGCGGCGTGGCACGCGCGCCCCATCTCAAAGCGATAACCCCGCATTCCAAGTGCGAAATCGACGGACGCACGAATGCGCCGCCGAATTACCGGAGGAACGGGATAGCGAGCATTTAGGTTTGGCATTGCCGAGAGTCAAGCGGTGGGGTTCAGAGTTTGGCGTCTGGACTTGAAACTGATTGCCGTTAAGCCAGCCGCGATATGCAGCGCCTGACCCTCGATAGCCCGATCCCCGAAGCACTCAAGGATGCAATTGTCGCGCTTGGCAATTTCGACGGGTTCCACCTTGGCCACCAGGCGGTGGTCGGACGGGCGGTGCAACGCGGCGCGCATGAGCGCAGGCCGGTGATCGTCGCCACCTTCGATCCGCACCCGGTGCGCCACTTCAAGCCCGACGCCGCGCCATTCCGGCTGACCAGCCTCGACCAGCGCCAGCGCCTGTTCGCGGCGGCCGGCGCGGACGCAATGCTGGTGTTCGACTTCAACGCCGCGCTCGCCAGCACCAGCGCGGAGGATTTTGTCGCGGAGTTGCTGGCTGACAGGCTTGGCGCGGCAGGGGTGGTGACCGGGGAGGACTTCACCTTCGGCAAGGCGCGCGGCGGCAATGCCGCGACACTGCAGAGCCTGGGCGCGGCGCATGGCATTGTCGCCGAGACGGTCGGCGCGGTGGCACTCGACGGGTTGCCGGTGTCATCGAGCCGGGTCCGCGCGGCGCTGATCGGGGGCGACCCGCACAGCGCGACGCACTTGCTGACGCGGCCATTCGCGATCGAGGGCGTGGTCCAGCATGGCGACAAGCGCGGGCGAGCGCTCGGCTGGCCGACCGCCAATGTCGAACTGGGTTCGTACCAGCGCCCGGCGTATGGAATTTATGCGGTGCGGGTGACGCTGGATGACGGCAGCGAGCATGACGGGGTGGCGAATATCGGCGTGCGGCCGATGTTCGATCCGCCGAAGGAGCTGCTCGAGGCGGTGCTGTTCGACTGGAATGGCGATTTGTACGGGCGGGTGATCGAGGTCGCGCTGGTGCATTATCTGCGCGGTGAAATGAAGTTTGACGGGCTTGAGGCGCTGAGGGTTCAGATGGATCAGGATGCGGCTGACGCGAGGCGATTGCTCTGAGGTCCTCCCCCTCGATGGGGGAGGATTTAGGTGGGGGTGATCGCTCAACAGATACCATACTCACGATCGACCATCACCCCCACCCAACCCTCCCCCATCAAGGGGGAGGGCTAAGAGTTTGCATCTCGGCCGCCACCCGCTAGAGCCGCCGCGATGTCCGACACACCCCCCGCCAAGCCTGATTACAGGTCCACAGTCTTCCTGCCCAAGACCGACTTTCCGATGAAGGCGGGGCTGCCGCAGAAGGAGCCGGGGATCCTGGCCAAGTGGCAGGCCGACGACGCTTATGGCCAGCTGCGCGCGGCGCGGGCGGGGCGCGAGCAGTTCATTCTTCATGACGGGCCGCCTTACGCCAATGGCGACATCCACATCGGCCATGCGCTCAACCACATCCTCAAGGACATGGTGGTGCGGACGCAGACCCTGCTCGGCAAGGACGCGCCGTACGTGCCCGGCTGGGACTGCCACGGGCTGCCGATCGAGTGGAAGATCGAAGAGCAATATCGCAAGAAGAAGCTCGACAAGGATCAGGTGCCGATCAAAGAATTCCGCGCCGAATGCCGCGCTTATGCGCAGGGTTGGGTCGATACCCAGCGCGAGCAATTGAAGCGGCTCGGGATCGGCGGGCAGTGGGACAAGCCGTATCTGACGATGAACGCAGTCGCCGAAGGCACGATCGTGTCCGAGCTGCTGAAGTTCGCGCAGACCGGCCAGCTCTATCGCGGCGCCAAGCCGGTGATGTGGTCCCCGGTCGAAAAGACCGCGCTGGCCGAGGCCGAGATCGAATATGAAGACATTGTCTCGACCCAGATCGATGTGGCGTTCGAGATCGTCGAGAGCCCGATCCCCGAGCTGGTCGGCGCCCATGCGGTGATCTGGACGACGACCCCGTGGACGATCCCGGTCAACCAGGCGATCGCTTATGGGCCGGAGGTTGAGTATTCGCTTCTTAAGGATCGCGACACGCAAAAGAAGTATGTGGTCGCCGAACAGCTGATCGAAGAATTCTTCATTCGCTACAGCGAGGCTGAAGACAGTGCTGGGCTGAATTCAGGGGGCTGGCGCGGCAAAGGCTCCGACCTCGCCGGCACCATCGCCCGCCACCCGATGCACCATCTCGGCGGCTTCTTCGCCAAGCCGCGCCCGTTCCTGCCCGGCGACTTCGTCACCACCGACACCGGCACCGGGCTGGTCCACATGGCGCCCGACCATGGCGAGGACGATTTCGACCTGTGCAAGGCCAATGGCATCGACCCGGTGTTCGCGGTCGAAGGCGACGGGAAGTATCGCGCGGACTGGGGCTGGCTCGGCGGGCAGGGCAGCGTCATCAACGCCAAGTTCAATGCGCCGGATGGGCCCATCTGCGAGGATCTCCGCGCGTCCGGCGGGCTGCTCGCGGCGTCGGCGGATTACAAGCACAGCTACCCGCATTCGTGGCGATCGAAGGCCAAGGTGATTTACCGGTGTACGCCGCAATGGTTCATCGCGATGGATACGCCCTTGCGCGTCGAGCATTGCGAGAGCTTCGCCGAGAAAAGGTGGGACAATGAAGGCGGGGCGCTCGCCAAGCCGCCGAGCCTTCGCCAAACCGCGCTTCATGCCATCGCCAACACCCGCTGGGTGCCCGAGAAAGGCGAAAACCGCATTCGCTCGATGGTCGAGGGGCGGCCCGATTGGGTGATCAGCCGCCAGCGCGCGTGGGGGGTGCCGATCGCGTTGTTCGTCAAGCGCGGGGGCAATCAGCCATTGGTCGACGATGCGGTCAACGCGCGGATTGTCGCCGCGATCAAGGCCGAGGGCGTCGACGCGTGGGAGGAAGCGCGGGCGCAGGAGTATCTCGGCAGCACCTACCAAGCCGCCGAATACGAGATGGTGACCGACATCCTCGATGTGTGGTTCGACAGCGGCTGCACCCATGTGTTCACGCTGGAAAGCGGCGCCTGGCCCGAGCAGCGCTGGCCCGCCGATCTGTACCTCGAGGGGTCGGACCAGCATCGCGGCTGGTTCCAGTCGAGCCTGATGGAAAGCTGCGGCACCCGCGGCCGCGCGCCGTACAATGCGGTGCTGACCCACGGCTTCACGATGGATAGCAAGGGCATGAAAATGTCCAAGAGCCTGGGCAATACGATCAGCCCGACCGATTTGATGCGCGACAGTGGCGCGGACATCTTGCGGCTGTGGGCGCTGAGCGTCGACTTCACCGAGGATCACCGGATCGGCAAGGAAATCCTCGCCGGGGTCGCCGACCAATATCGCAAATTGCGCAATACATTCCGCTATCTGCTCGGCGCGCTCGAGGGGTTCGATGAGGCCGAGCGGGTGACCGACGTCGCCGCCATGCCCGAGCTTGAGCGGTACATGCTGTCATTGCTGGCGGGGCTGGATGCGAAGTTGCGGCAAGCGGTCGATGATTTCGACTTCAACACCTACGTCCGCGCGTTGGGCGATTTCTGCAACGAGGATTTGTCGGCTTTCTACTTCGATATCCGCAAGGATTCGCTGTATTGCGATGGCGCGGACGACCCCAAGCGCCGCGCGTATCGCACCGTCCTCGACACGATGTTCCAGGCATTGGTGCGCTGGGCCGCGCCGGTGCTGGTGTTCACGGCGGAGGAAGTGTGGGGGACGCGCTATCCGGATGGGGGTTCGGTGCATTTGCTGGAGTGGCCGGAGCTCGGCGCCGCACCTAATGAGGCGTTGATCAGTAAATGGCAGAACGTTCGCGCGACGCGCGTGCTTGCAAACGAACAAATTGAGCCGATGCGCCGTGACAAAGTAGTCGGCTCAAGCCTCGAAGTAGAAGTCGATTATCAGGGCGACCCCGGCGATCTCGACCTGGCTGAGATTTTCATTGTTGCGAACGTGAATACGGGCCGACCGACGGGTTATCGAAAAACAACCAACCACAAATGCGGGCGCTGCTGGCGGCATTTGCCCGAAGTGACCGAGGATGGCGATTTGTGCGATCGATGCGAAGGGGTGGTCAATGGGTAAGCTGCGGACCGCTTACGGGCTCGCGATCGTCATTTTTGCGATCGACCAGATCAGCAAGTTCATCATGATCGGGCCGCTGGCGCTCGAGCAGCGCGGGCAGATCATCTTGCTGCCGATCTTCAATTTCACCTGGGTCGAAAATCGCGGCATCAGCCTGGGATTTGCCCAGGCGAGTAGCGACACGCAACGCTGGCTGCTGATCGCCGGGACCGCAATTATCGCCGGAATCGTTGCCTGGTGGATCAGAAAGGAAGAAAAGAGCGGCGAGCGGATCGCGCTGGCGCTTGTGCTTGGCGGCGCACTGGGCAATATCGTCGACAGGGTGCGGCTGGGGTTTGTGGTCGACTTCCTCGACCTGCATTTCGGCGAGTGGCGTCCGTTTTTAGTCTTTAATGTCGCCGACGCGGCGATTAGCATCGGCGTCGTCATTCTGCTGCTTCGTGCCATATTCATCCGGCCGGCGGCGCCCGAGGAGAAGATCGATCATGCGTAAGTTCATCCCCACCCTGCTGGTTTTGCCGGCGATCGCCCTTGGCGGCTGCAGCCTGCTGGCGCCCAAGACCAAGGCGCTTGACGAGTTTGCCGTGGCGCGCAACGCGCCGCTGGTGATCCCGCCCGATTATTCGCTGACCCCGCCGGTCGCCGGCACCGTCAGCTCGACCGCCGAGGGCGCACAGGCGCAGGCCGTCGAAGCCTTGTTCGGTGGCCCTGCCCCGCGCAGCCAGACCGAAAGCAAGATGCTCGACAATGCCGGCCGCGACCGCGCGGTGATCGGTGCGCGATCGGTCGCCGGCGATCCCGAGACGCGGGTGGTCGACAAGGGTGCCGAGACCCAGGCGATCATTGCCGCGCCCGAGGCGAATAGCGCCGAAGCGACCGCGCAGCCGCCAAAATAAGGAAGACGATCGACCCCATGCCTTCAGAATCGCTCTCCGCCCGGCTTGCCGAACTGGAATCGATCCTCGACCGCGCCAAGCGCCGGTTCGAGGAAGGGCTGCGGATTGTCGAGGAGGCGCATGAGACGTTCGGCGACCTGCAGCAGGCCCTGCTTGGCTCGCCCGGCGTCATGTCGGCCGAGGAAAGCGACGAGGCCGCGTCGCGCTTGCTGTCCAGCCTCAAGGCGAGCGGTGCGGACATGCCAGCCACCCTTTGTGGCGGTCGGCTTGCGGTCGATACGACCCAGCGCCTGATCCGCATCGACACCCATCCGATCGGGATTACCGAGATGGAATATCGGGTGCTCGAACTGCTCGCCTTTGCGCGCAACAACGTCGTGACACGGACGATGTTGCTGAAGCATCTCTACCGCCGCGCCGACGATCAGCCGCAGCCCAAGATCATCGACGTGTTCATCTCCAAATTGCGCAAGAAATTGCGGATGGCGTCGAACGGCGCGGAGTTCATCGAGACCATTCCGCAGCGCGGCTGGATCTTGCGCGATATCGACGCCGACGGGAACGCCGCGTCCTAGGCAGGCGCGGCGATTCACTTTTTCTTAGGGCTGACGCGTTAATACTCGCAGCCATGATCCATTTTTTGCCCGAACCCGACGCTTTCGACGTTGCTCCGCCAGCCGATGCACTGGCGCGAGTCGCCGGCCTTGCGCAGGCGCTTGCCGCCGCCGAAGGGCTGAGTGGCCACGTCGGAGAGGCGGCCGACCAGACCGTACTCGCCGCCGCCTGGCCGACAGCGACCGAGGCGCAGCATGCGTTGTTCGATGCAATGTCCGCCCATGCGGTGGCCGGATCGGTCGCCGGGCTCGAAGTGATTGGCGCGCTTCGCGATGCCGGTCTCGAGGCCAATCGCGCGGCGATTGACACGCTGACCGCCTCGATCCGCAGCGAGCTCGACCGACTTGGTACCTTGCTTACGCTTTAGCGCGTCCGACTTCCTTGGGCGTGTCGGGATCGGCACCCCATTCGCTCCAGCTGCCATCATACAGCTTATGCCCACGCCCGCCCAATCGGCGCGCCGCGAAGATCAGGCTGTTGGCGGTCACGCCAGAGCCGCAGCTGGCGATGAACGGGCGCTCGGGGTCTATTCCCGCCGCATCGAATTCAGCGCGCAGGGCATCGCCCGATTTGAACGTGCCGTCGTCGCGATAGAGCTTGGCGAACGGCAGGTTGCGCGCGCGGGGAATGTGGCCCGACGCGATCCCCGGGCGCGGATCGGCCTCACTGCCGTCGAACCGCGCTGGGCCCCGCGCGTCGGCCAGCGGCAGGTCGCGATTGGCCAGCACGCCATCCTTGTCGATCACGTCGGTCGCCGCACGCGCATCGAACCGCACCGTGCGGGGCATTGCCGGGCCATGCTCCAACGGGCGGCTCTCGCGATTCCATTTCTGCAGTCCGCCGTCGAGGATCGCGACCCGTTCCGCGCCGAAATGGCGGAGCATGAACCAGCCGCGAGCCGCGCTGCGCAGCGGGCTGTTGTCATAGACGATGATCCGATCGTCACGCCCGACGCCAAGCGCCACCATCGCCGCGGCGAATGCTTCGGCGGATGGCAGCATGTGCGGCGCCGGGTTCGCCTTGTCGGCGACCTCGGATATGTCGAGGAAGCGCGCACCGGGGATGTGCCGGGTTAGAAACTCCGCCACGCCGTCACGCTTGTCGGCGGGCATGAACGCCGAACAATCGACAATCGCCAGATCGTCCGCGCCAAGATTGCGCGCCAGCCAGTCGGTGGTCACTAGATCGTCCATCGCAGTCTCCTAGCGGCCCGCGCGCGACGCTGCTAGGAGCCTCGCGCCATGACCAATCCCAAACATCTCGGCCAACCGAGCTCGCTTCCTGCTTCCCCCGCTGCGGCCGAACTCGATTATGTCCCCAACCCGCGCGCCGGCGAGCTTTATCTGGTGCGCTTCGCCGCGCCAGAATTCACCTCGTTGTGCCCGGTTACCGGCCAGCCCGACTTCGCGCATCTGGTAATCGATTATGCGCCTGGCGAGACGATCGTCGAGTCGAAGAGCCTCAAGCTGTTCCTCGGGGCCTTCCGCAATCACGCCGGCTTCCATGAGGACGTCACCGTCGGGATCGGCAAGCGCCTGTTCGACGAGATGGCACCCAAGTGGCTGCGGATCGGCGGTTACTGGTATCCGCGCGGCGGAATCCCGATCGACGTCTTCTGGCAATCAGGGGAGCCGCCCAAGGGCTTATGGCTCCCCGACCAGGGCGTCGCGCCTTACCGCGGGCGCGGCTGACCTTCTAGGTGGTCGCGGTCTTGGCCCCGGCTTCGGCGCGGGTTTTCAGGTAAAGCCAGGCGATGGCGCCAGCAAAGGCGATCAGACCGAGCGGCACCGCCCAGGCGAAATCCTTGACCAGCGCCAGCGGGGAATCATTGTCGGTCGCGCCGACGATGCCCGCGAACGCGACCCCGAACAGACTTTCGCCGACGATCAGTCCGGTCGCCATCAGCACGCCCAATCGCTCGGCAAAGGCCGGATCAGGCGCGCGGGCGGCCCATTTGTTATAGAGATAGCCGATCGTCGCGCCGACCGGGATCAGCAGGGTCAGCGACATCGGCAGGTAAATCCCCATTCCGACCGCAAGCGGGGGAAGCGAATATTTCCCGCTGCGCCGAAGCACTTCATCGACGATAATCGCCCCGACGCCGATCAGCGCGCCAAGCCCGATCAAATTCCAGTCGAGGCTGCCGCCAAGCACGCCTTGCGCGATGGCCGAAATCAGTGCCGCCTGTGGTGCCGCCAGGGCGTTGGGACCGGCACCGGGGGCGCCGACAAACCCGAACGCGTCGTTGAGGATAGTCAGGATCGGCGGGATCACAAGGCTGCCAAAGATCACGCCGATGATCAAAGCCACCTGCTGCTTCCACGGGGTCGCGCCGACCAATTGGCCGGTCTTTAGATCCTGCAGATTGTCATTGGCGATGGTCGCCACGCCGAAGATGATTGCAGTGACGAACAACGCATAGGCGACCAGGCTCTGAGACGCGTCAACGCCCAATTCCCGTCCGAAGATCGCCACGAGCAAGAGTGAAATGCCGAGTACGGTGAGGATCCCGACCCCCGATACCGGGCTGTTCGAAGCACCGATCAGGCCCGCCATGTAGCCGGTAATCGCGGCGATGATCGCCCCTGCGACGAGGATGTAGAGCAAGCTGAGGCCGATGGTCAGCATTGGCGCGGCGGCGATCGGGCCGCTTTGCGCGAAGGCCGACAGCAGCAGGCCGATGGGGATCATCGAGCCGAGGATGGTGACGCCAATGATCCCGATCGGAATGTCGCGTTCGGTCAGTGCCAGGCTGACTTGTCCGCCCTTGGCCCGCGCGCGACTGGCGGCGAGGGCCGAGGTGACGCCCTTGATGATCGGGCCGATGATCTTGAGCAGGGTCCAAATGGCCGCGACGCCGATTGTCCCGGCGCCGATGAAGCGGACTTTCGCCCGGAAGACGGTCGAGACCAATGTCTCGAGATCAGCGGCGGAGGCCAGCCCGGCGAGGCCGGTCTGCCACGGCACCAGCACGAACCAGCTGATAATCAGTCCCGCCAACATCGCGATTCCGACCGCCATTCCAACCAGATGGCCAACCCCGATCAGCGCCATCGACAGGCTGGTCGAAACGGTGGTCGCGCCACCGCCGAACGGCAAGGCGCGCGCGGCCTCGGTCGCGACGTATTTGGTCTGGGCGATCAGCGCATAGGCGGCCGAGACGAGCGAGCTCCACAGGATCATCCTTAGCCCGATGCGATTCTCTTCCGCCCCGCCGACCCCGGCACCGACCTTGAGCACTTCGGCGGCGGCGACACCTTCGGGGTAAGGAAGGTCGCTGCCGGTTACCAACGCACGCCGCAACGGGACCGAGAACATCACCCCCAGCACGCCGCCAAGCCCGATCACGGCGACCGACAACCAGAACGGGAAGCCAGTCCACCAGCCGACCATGATCAGGCCCGGCAGGACGAAGATGATCGCCGACAACGTGCCCGCCGCCGAGGCGATGGTCTGGACGATATTATTTTCCTGGATGGTCGCATCGCGGAAGAATTTAAGCACCGCCATCGAGATCACCGCAGCCGGGATCGAGGTGGCGAACGTGATTCCAAGCTTGAGCCCGAGATAGACGTTGGCGGCAGTGAACAAGAGCGTGAGGATCGCGCCGATGACGATCCCGCGGAAGGTCAGTTCCTTGAGTTGGTCGCTGGTGTCGGGGCTGGTGGCCATGTGGAGTTCCTAAAGTTTCTTGTTGCGGTTGGGCGGGGTCGGCAGGCTGTCGTCGCGGTTGAAGCGGATGACGATGTCATAGCGTTTGAGCAGCAACGCCCCGCCGTCGATTGTTAGCGGTTCGCGATTGAAAGCGGCCTGCTTGTACACGCCGTCGGTCCGGGTCGAGGTTAGATAGATGGTCGTGCCTTCGCTGGTCCAGCTGCCCTCGGCGACTTCGGACACCGCGCCATAATCGAGCGCGTAAGCAAATTTGCCATCGGCCTCGAGCTCGATCGCGGCGGCGACTTCGGTTTGGCTGGAGGCGTAGAAACCGGTGAGGTCGGCGAGCGCCAACAGCAATGCGAGCATCATATGGCGAAACCTGAATCGAGGAAAGTCGTTGCGAAGGCGCAATGAAGTGCAACCCCGCGCGGCATTGCTGTTTCATCGACCAGCATCGCCGGATTGTGAAGCGGGGCGCGGGCCAGCGGATCGCCGCCTGACGGTGCCACGCCGAGGAACGCCATTGCGCCCGGAATACGTTCGAGCACGTAGGAGAAATCTTCCCCGCCCATGCTCGGCGCGGGGGCGAGGATGTAATCGGCGCCGGCCAGCCGCTCGATCAAGGCGACCGCGCGCGGATCATTGACGGTTGCGGGATAGCCGGGGTCGATCTCGACTTCGGCGGTGCAGCCGTGGGCCAGTGCGACATGGGTGCAAATTCGCTCGAACGCGGCGCGGGTGCGGGTGCGACCGGCGGGCGACAAGGTGCGCAAGGTACCGAGTAAATCGACCGCTTCGGGAAGCACGTTATGTGTGGTGCCCGCGCTGATCCTGGTGATCGATAGCACCACCGGATCGGTGGTGACCGGGGTGCGGCGCGCGACTTCAGTTTGCAATGCAAGGACGATTTCGGCGGCGACCGGCACCGGGTCGATCGCATCGTGCGGCATGGCGGCATGACCGCCCTTGCCGACGATCCGTGCGCGCAACGTGTCGGTCGAGGCGAGCATTGCGCCGGGGCGGCAGGCGACCGCGCCACCGGGCAGATTGGGCCAGATGTGGAGCGCGAAGGCGGCGTCGGGCGCGGGATCGTCGAGCAGCCCTTCGGCGATCATCTCGCGCGCGCCGTGATGCCCCTCCTCCCCCGGCTGGAACATGAACAGGATTTTGCCCGCGAACGTATCGCGGCGGGCGCATAGCAAGCGCGCGGCGGCGGCGAGCATCGCCGAATGGCTGTCATGGCCGCAGGCATGCATCGTGCCGGGTATGCGGCTGGCGAAATCGAGCCCGGTCGTCTCGCGGATGGGAAGCGCATCCATGTCGCCGCGCAGCAGCACGGTGCGTGATGCGTCGCCGACGACAGTGCCGTCGAGCAAGGCAACGAAGCCGCTGGTCGAGGCGCTGTCGCGGATAACGAGCGGGAGCCCGGCCAGCGCCGCTTTCAACTTGTCGCGGGTGCGCGGGCAATCGAGCCCGAGCTCGGGATCGGCATGGATTTCGCGGCGCAGCGCGATCGTCGCGGGCTGCTCATCCAGTGCCGCTTCGCTCCACCGATAGAGCAGGTCGAGGCTCATTCGATATGGACCCCGGCGGGCACCGGGCTGCTATGGCGGCGAAGCACTTGCCAGCCAGCGTCGGTCTTGGCCCAGACATCGGTCAGCAGCACGCGCTCGTCGATCGTGTGGCCCATGAACCGCAACTTCCACTGTGCATCGACCGTGGCGACGATGGTCTGATCGAGTCGCACCGAATCGGTGACCCGCACTTCAAGGCTGGCAATGTCCATTTTCTCGAGCGCGCCAAGCCAATCGTCGAGCCCGACCGCGACCGTGCCGGTCGAGCGGATCCCGACCAGTTTGAACAACGGATGGATCAGCTTGCGCAGCGCCGCTTCATCCTTGGCAAACAAGGCGTCGCGCCACGCCCGCTCCAGATCGGCAACATCGGGTAATTTAGCGACCACGGAATAAGCCACCAAGAACGCCGCGCAGCAAGCGACCGGTCAGCTGCCGACCGACCGAGCTGGCGACCGACCTTGCGGCCGACGTCAGCACCTTATCGGTCAGGCTCGGCTTGGCTGCTTCCCGCGCCGCACGGGCGGCCTGGCGCTCGGCTTCACGCACGCGGGCCAGTTCGAGCCGTTGTTCGGCAGCATGTTGCTGCGCTTCCATCCGCGCGGTGACGGCAGCGGCCTGCGCCTGCGCCTTGGCGGTCTGGGCATCGAGCTTGGCCTGGACCGCGGCATTCTTGTCGGTTTCGGTCTTGGCCTCCGCCACGGCAACCGCCGCCGCCGCTTCATCGCCCTTGGCCTTGATGATCTCCTCGGCCGACTGGCGGTCGATCAGTTCGTCATATCTGCTGCCGATAGCGTCGGTGGTGACGAAGATCGTGCGTTCTTCGGGCGTGATCGGGGCAACCCGCGATTCGGGCGGCTTGATCAGCGTCCGCTCGACCGGGCTTGGCGCGCCGTCGGGCTGAAGCAAGGACACCAACGCCTCACCGATCTTGAGTTCGGTAATCGCGGTCGCGACATCGACCCCGGGATTGGCGCGGAAGGTATCCGCCGCAGCGCGAACCGCCTGCTGATCGCGCGGGGTGAACGCGTTGAGCTTGTGCTGAATGCGATTGTTGAGCTGCGCCGCAACCTTGTCGGGAATGTCGATCGGGTTCTGGGTGATGAAATACACCCCGACCCCCTTCGAGCGGATCAGCCGGACGACCTGCTCGACCTTTTCCAGCAGACCCGGCGGGGCATCGTCGAACAGCAGATGCGCCTCGTCGAAGAAGAAGCACAGCACCGGCTTGTCGGGATCGCCAATTTCGGGAAGCTGCTCGAACAATTCGCTCAGCAGCCACAACAGGAAGGTGGCGTAGAGCCGCGGCGATGCCATCAACTTGTCGGCGGCAAGGATGTTGACGATCCCCCGTCCGCTATCGTCGAGCGCGATGAAATCATGCAATTCCAACGCCGGCTCGCCAAAGAAATGGTCGCCGCCCTGGCTACGGAGCTGGAGCATGTTGCGCTGGATCGAACCGATCGACTGCTTGGAAACATTGCCATATTGAAGCGTCAGTTCGTCGGCGCGTTCACCGCATTCGACCAACATCGCCTGCATGTCGTCGAGGTCGAGCAGCAACAGCCCTTCTTTGTCGGCAATGGTGAAAGCGATCGTCAGCACGCCTTCCTGGACATCGTTCAAATTCATCAGCCGCGACAGCAATAGCGGCCCCATCTCACTGATCGTGGTGCGGATCGGATGGCCCTTTTCGCCGAACAGGTCCCAGAATTGGACCGGGGTATCCTTATAGTGCCAGTCGGTCATGCCGACTTCGGCCGCGCGGGCAGCAAAAATATCGTGCATCTTGCCGGTCGGCGATCCGGCCAAAGCGAGGCCCGACAAATCGCCCTTCACGTCGGCCACGAAGCACGGCACGCCAGCGGCGGACAAACCCTCGACGATGCCTTGCAGCGTGACGGTCTTGCCGGTGCCGGTTGCGCCTGCGATCAACCCGTGGCGATTGGCGCGCTTCAGTTCGAGCGCTTGCGGATTGGTCCCGCCGCTGCCTGCCCCGATAAAGATATTTGTCGGCTGATCGGCCATGGATGCGTTCCTCGTTCGGCTAAGGTGCGAACCTAGGCCGAACGATGGAGCACGAGCAAGCACCTACTGCGGCGCGATGTCGATCCCGACGAATGCTTCAGGCGCGGTGCCGCTCTTGACCAGCAACAGCACGCTCTTGCGGCCGGCGCGGCGGGCTGCATCAACGGCGGCAGTCACCTGCGCCGGGGAGGTCACCGCCACCTGGTTGACCGACATGATGACGAAGCCGGCGCGAAGCCCCTTCTCCGCCGCATCGCTCGACGCATCGACCGCGGTGATGAACACGCCGCGCACCGTGGCGGGGATGTTCGAACGGCGCGCGAGGTCGGCGGTCAGCGGCTGTAGCGTCAGGCCGATGACTTGCGTCCCGACGGTCGAGCCGGTTGCCGAATCGCTCGGCGAGCCGTCATCGCTTCCACCAGTTTGCGCCGCAAGCTGTTCCTCGGTCGGGCGTTGGCCGACGACCACGGTCACCGTTTCGCGGCGCCCGTTGCGGACGATCTCGAGCGGGACGCGGGTGCCGACCGTCGAATTGGCAATCAGGAATGACACCGTTTCGTCCGGGGTGACCATCTGGCCGCCGACGGTCAGGATGACATCGCCCTGGCGAAGCCCGGCGCGCGCTGCCGCCTGGCCGGGGACGACCGAGCGAACCAATTCGCCCTGATCCTTGGGCAGGCCAAGCGACGACGCGATATTTTCGTCGAGCGGCTGGAGGCTGACCCCGAGATAACCGCGCTGCGGGCGCTGGCCACGACGCAGCGAATCGATCACCGGCTTGGCCAGTTCGGCGGGGATGGCAAGGCCAATCCCGACATTGGCGCCGGTCGGCGAAATGAGCGCCGAATTGATGCCGATGACATTGCCCATCATGTCGAACATCGGGCCGCCCGAATTGCCCATGTTGATGCTGGCGTCGGTCTGGATGTAGCGATCATAGGCGCCGACCCCGG
>NZ_JANMLM010000103.1:0-1637 GCF_031372575.1 Sphingomonas sp.
GCTCGCCAAGGTGCAGGACGAGGCGGGGCACGGGCTGTATCTCTATTGCGCTGCCGAAACGCTTGGCACCAGCCGCGAGCAGATGATCGACGCGCTTCACTCGGGCAAAGCCAAATATTCGACGATCTTCAATTATCCGACTTTGACCTGGGCCGATATCGGCGCGATCGGCTGGCTGGTCGACGGCGCGGCGATCATGAACCAAGTGCCGCTGCAGCGCGCTTCCTATGGCCCTTATGCGCGGGCGATGGTCCGCGTGTGCAAGGAGGAAAGCTTCCACCAGCGCCAGGGTTACGAGATCATGATGGTGCTCGCCAATGGCACGGCGGAGCAAAAGCGCATGGCGCAGGACGCGCTCAACCGCTGGTGGTGGCCGAGCCTGATGATGTTCGGCCCGCCCGACGACAACTCGCCCAATACCGAGCGCTCGATGCGCTGGCGGATCAAGCGCGAGACCAATGACGAGCTGCGGCAGAAATGCGTCGATATCGGGGTTCCGCAGGCTGAGTATCTCGGGCTGACGATCCCCGACCCCGACCTCAAGTGGAATGAGGCCAAGGGCGGCTACGACTTTGGTGCGATCGACTGGGAGGAATTTTACGCAGTGGTGCGCGGCGAAGGGCCGGTCGCCAAGGAGCGGATGAAGGATCGCCGCGACGCGTGGAACGACGGTGCCTGGGTGCGCGATGCCGCCGCGGCCTATGAGGCGAAGCGCGCTGCCCGGGTGGCGGCGTGAGTGAGGGTCATGACTGGCCCTTGTGGGAAGTCTTTATTCGCTCGAAGGGCGGCATGGCGCATCGCCACGTTGGCAGCGTTCATGCTCCTGACCCGAAGCTCGCGCTGGCCCATGCCCGAGACACCTATACCCGGCGGCAGGAAGGCGTCTCGCTGTGGATCGTGAAGTCGGACCAGATCATTGCCAGCGATCCGGCCGATAGCGGGCCGTTGTTCGAACCGGCCGAGGACAAGGTCTATCGGCACCCGACCTTCTACGACATTCCCGATGTGGTGAAGCATATCTGATGCCCTCGCTTCCGGTGATCGACCCCAAGGATGTGCGCGATGCGAACAATGCGCCCGATGGCGGCGTGTTTGACGAAGGCATTGCTGCGCCGGGCAAGGATCCGCTCGAGGATGCTTATTATGATTATCTGGTGCGGCTGGGGGATGATTCGCTCGTGCTTGGCCAGCGATTGTCCGAATGGTGCGGGCATGCGCCGGGGCTGGAGGTTGATCTCAGCCTCGCCAATCTTGCGCTCGACCTGATCGGGCAGGCGACGCATCTGCTCAACAAAGCCAATAATGACGATGGCGATGAATTGGCGTTCCACCGCGACGTGCTGGATTACAAGAATTGCTGGCTTGTAGAGCAGCCCAATGGCGATTTCGCGCGGACGATCGCGCGGCAATTGCTATTCTCGACCTATCAGCACCTGCTGTACCGCGAATTGTCCGACAGCCCCGATCCGTTCCTGTCCGGACTGGCCGCGAAGGCGGTCAAGGAAGTCGCCTATCACCGCGAACTGGCCGCCGACTGGACGATCCGGCTCGGCGACGGGACCGAGGAGAGCGCAGTGCGGATGGCCGAGGGGCTCGACTGGTGCTGGCGCTTCATCCCCGAATTGTTCGAGGTCGAT
>NZ_JANMLM010000045.1:0-5884 GCF_031372575.1 Sphingomonas sp.
CACCGTCTATCTCGAAAAATATCTCGGCGATCCGCGCCACATCGAATTCCAGATTTTCGGCGACGGCGAAGGCAAGGCGATCCACATCGGCGAACGCGATTGCTCGATCCAGCGGCGCCACCAAAAAGTGATCGAGGAAGCCCCCTCGCCGGTCATCTCGCCCGAACAGCGCGCGCGGATGGGTGGAATCGTCGCCAAGGCGATGGCCGACATGGGCTATCGCGGCGCAGGAACGATCGAGTTCCTCTACGAGAATGATGAATTCTACTTCATCGAGATGAATACCCGGCTCCAGGTCGAACATCCGGTGACCGAATTGATCAGCGATATCGATCTCGTCCGCGAGCAGATCCGCGTCGCGCAGGGCGATGGCCTATCCTGCACGCAGGATGAGGTGGTGCTCCACGGCCACGCCATCGAATGCCGCATCAACGCCGAGGATCCGGTGACCTTCGCCCCCTCTCCCGGCCTCGTGAAAAATTATGTCGCCCCCGGCGGCATGCATGTCCGCGTCGATAGCGGGCTCTACGCCGGCTATCGCGTACCGCCTTATTACGACAGCATGATCGGCAAGCTTATCGTCTACGGCGTCACCCGCGACGATTGCATCATGCGATTGAAGCGCGCGCTCGAGGAGTTCGTGGTCGAAGGCATGAAGACCACCGTCCCGCTGCAGCAAAAAATCATCCGCACCGAGGCGTTCAGGACTGGCGACTACACCATCAAATGGCTCGAACAATGGCTTGAGAATCCGACCGAATGAACGCCACCATCCTCCATAATCCTGCCTGCGGCACCTCACGAAAGACACTTGAGATCCTCCGCGACGAAGGCGCCGACGTCACTGTGATTGAGTATCTCAAAACCCCGCCATCGCGCGACGAATTGGTGCGGCTCTACCAACGCGCCGGGATTACCCCGCGCGACGGCCTGCGTGCCAAGGAGGCGCTGGCCACCGAACTCGGTCTCGCCGACGCCAGCGACGACGCGATCCTCGACGCGATGATGCAGCACCCGATCCTGATCAACCGGCCTTTAGTCGAAACCGAGCGGGGCGTCCGCTTGTGCCGCCCGCAAGACATGGTCCGCGAGTTACTATAAGCTCGGGCTCATGAGCGGCCTCGACCCCCGGATCCTGCTGCGCGGTTACGCCGCCGGTATCTTCCCGATGGCCGACAGCCGCGATGCCGAGGAGATTTTCTGGGTCGAGCCACGCGAACGCGCGATCATTCGGCTCGACCAATTCCGCCTGTCGCGCTCGCTCGCCAAGCGGGTTCGCAGCGACGCCTTCACCGTCACGCGTGACACCGCCTTCGCCGAGGTCATCCGCGCTTGCGCTGACCGGCCCGAGACGTGGATCAACGCCGACATCGAACGCGCCACGCTCGGCCTCCATGCCGCCGGACAAGCCCATTCGATCGAATGCTGGCAGGACCGCGAATTGGTCGGCGGTCTCTACGGCGTCCGCCTCGGCCGCGCCTTCTTTGGCGAATCGATGTTCAGCAGCCGCACCGACGCGTCGAAGGTCGCACTGGCGTGGCTCGTCGCTCGCCTGCGCGTCGGGCATTTCAAATTGCTCGATTGCCAGTTCATGACCGATCATCTCGCCTCGCTCGGCGCGGTGACGATCGCCCGCGATGCTTACGTAGCGTTGCTTTCCGGGGCGCTCGGGGCCGGGTCGACGGCGGGCGCGTCGGTGGCTGGCTCGGCCGCATTGGTCGACGTAGATGATCCCGACGTTCTGCCACCGCCTGATTTCGGGGCGCTCGATGCATTGCTCGATCCCCGCGCCGACGGCGGCGCTTCGGCAGCCCCCGGCCAGGTCATCGCGCAGCTCCTGACCCACGCATCATAGACCGGATGCTCGACCACGTTGAGCGACGGGCTCTCCTTGTACAGCCAGCCCGAGAACACCCGATACCATTTGCCGTCGGGCTTGAGATTGTCGAGCTGGACGAACGCGCCGGTTAGTCGCTCGGTTTCCCACGGCGCGGTCGAATCGCATGCCCGAAGACGAATGGTGACGTCCTTTACCCGAACCGCCTGGCCCGGCCTGAGCGTGAAATCGCGGACGATCCCGTTACGCTTGTTGAGCAGGGCGATCACCGCCACGCGCTCGGCCATCGGGGTCACGCCCGCAGTGTCGATCCCTGGCGGAAGGGTTTCGGCAACAATTTTATTCTCGGCCATCGACTCCTCGCGATCGCACGCCGCGACCGCCAGGCTCAGCGCGCATAGTCCAAGGACGCGCTTCGCAATCACGTTTGGTCGGGCGTCCAGGCGCTGTAGTCGCCGGTCGCGGCGGGGCGCTGGCCGCCACTGCGCATCGACCCCGCGGGTCGCCACGCCTGGTCGCTGCCGGTCAGATTGGCCTGCGGCGCGAGTTCGAACGCGCGCCGCTCGGGCAGCGCCTTGTCGGGCACGTCGTCGATCGTCCCGCGAAGCCACGCATTCCACCCCGGCGACACGCGGCTGCTGTCATTGGCGCCGGCGTAGATTACCCAGCGGCGCGCGGGATCCGTGCGGTGGCGGAAATAGGCATTGCCGGCGTCGTCGCGCCCGGCTTCCGCGCCATGACGGCGGGAGAATAGCGACGTGCCCCACGATGCGCCGTTCCACCAAGTGAAGGCATTTGCGAAAATTCCCATGGCGAGCCGTTAGCGCCGTTGAGCCATGCGATCAACGCTTCCAGTCGACCTGGTCACCATCACCGATACCAAGCTCCGCCGCGCGCCCTCCGGCCAGCTCAAGCACCGCTTCGACGTCGCCGCCCGATGGGACCGGCTCCAGCGAGTAAGGCACGGTATTGGCCTCGATCCGCAAGATCGTACCCCCCGGCGCGACGAAAATCATGTCGAGGGGAATCAATGTGTTCTTCATCCAGAACGCAACTTCGCGTGGCTGTTCATATGGGAAGATCATGCCGCGATCGTCGGCCAGCGTGGCGCGGTTCATCAGTCCGGTCTGCTGCTGCTGGCCGGTGCGGGCGACTTCGACGATCAAGCGGTGGGTCTTGTCGCCCGACTGGATCGTCAGCGGGACTTGCTCGAGCCCGGCGTCCGAGCGCTCAAGAGCCACGGGTGCCGACGCCGGCTGGCAGGCTGCTGGCGCTGCAACAAGGGCGATGAGCAGGAATCTGAAGTTCAGGCGAGCCGCAGCTCGACTGCGGTCAGGCCCTTGCGACCTTCCGCGATCCGCGCTTCGATCCGGTCGTCCGGATGCAGATCGGCCAGCCCCGCCACGCGCACCGTCTCCATGTGGACGAAGATATCCGCATCGGGCTCCGCAGGCCGATTGACGAAGCCATAGCCCTTCACGCGATTGAACCATTTCACCTCTACCAGCTCGAACGTTCCGGCGGCGTCGGTCAACGCCTGGCGGTCGGCACGGTCGGCGGCGGGAATGGCGGGTCGCGGCGGGATCGGCAAGGCCTCGCTGAGGTCGATCGAGATGATTCGCCGGGCCTGGAAACCGCGATCCTGCTGTTCGGCGATGCATTCGATTATCGCACCTTCGGGAAGGCTCCGCCGGCCATGGTCGCGGAGCACCGAAAAATGGATCAGCACATCGCCCTCGACATCGTCGCTGACCAGGAACCCAAAACCGCGCGTGGCATCGAACCATTTGATCCGGCCGCTGATCGGGATTCCGTCGCCATCGTCATACGCTTGGTCGCCATCGATAGCTGCTTCAGCTTCACCCGCGACGTCATCCTCGTCGCCATCGCTAAGAATCGCATGCGCGGCTGTGGGATCGCCCGCAGCCGGCGAATTGGCGGCCCGCGCCTTGCTGTCTCCCGTCTGACGCACGGCCAGTTCATACCATGTCGGGGCAAATGGTAAAACCGTCGCGGAGGAAAACGGTAAAGTCGCGCCCTGTCAGTTGGTTACACTTCCGAATCAAAATCGGGCGGCAGGTTGAGCACCCTTTTGGCAAGCTCGAACGGGTGTCCGGCGCGGATCATCGCGGCCAGCGCCTTGTCCGAGTCCCGTCGATCGGGCGGGCTGGTGGCGAACGGCCCGATCCGTTTGCGCCGGGCAAACTTCAGCGCTGCCTCGCTTGCTCCATCGCGCGCCAGATCACGCGCGGCGGCCCCATCCTCTTCCTCGATCCCGGCCGCACGCAACTCACCCGCGACCCGCCGCTCGCCATAGCCGCGCGATCCCAGTGTGCGCGCCTTGGCCAATGCATAGGCCGGGTCGTCAATGTAGCCCGCATCGGCCAGTTTCTCGACAATTGCGGCAAGTGGCGCTTCTCGCTCGCCAGCCCAGCCGCGTTCGTTGAGCTTGCGCCTAAGATACTGGCCAAGCTTGGATCGGCTGGTCGCAAACCGCGCGACATAGCTCAACGCAACCTCCCGTAGCGCCGCTTCATCGAGCGGCGGGCGCACTTTGCGTTCTCTGCTACGGGGCTGGCGGTCACGCATATCGCCATGTTTGTGCCACACTCCCCTACCATCACGCAAAGTGTCGCAGCCAAGATCGACTGCAAGGCGTAACTGATCACGATATACCGACGATGACCGAGCTTTCCCCCAACGGCGCAACGCCCACGCTCGACGGGCTTGCCCGTCGGCTCGCCGATTTCGAGACGGTTGGCGACGCGCTCGATTATGCCGCAACCGGCGCTCGGGGGATGAATTTTCACGACGCCCGCGGCACGCTGACCCGCGCTTATCCTTATGCCGATCTTCGTACCGATGCCTTGGCGCATGCCCGGCGCTTCGTCGCGCTTGGGCTGGTGCCCGGTGACCGGGTCGCGCTAGTGGCGGAGACGGGCGCTGAATTCGCCGCCTGCTTCTTTGGCGCGATCTACGCCGGGCTGTGGCCGGTACCATTGCCCCTGCCGACCAGCTTCGGCGGTCGCGAAGCCTATGTCGCGCAATTGCTGGTCATGCTCGAGAGCAGCGACCCGCAGCTGTTCCTCTATCCCCCCGAACTTGCCGAATTTTCGATCGAGGCAGCGACGCAGCGTAACGTCAAGGCACGCGATTGGGACAGCCTTACCGAGGTTGAGCAGTCGACGGCCGATCTTCCTGCCAACACCGGCAGTTCGATTGCCTACCTGCAATATTCCTCGGGCTCGACCCGCTTTCCGCATGGCGTTGCCGTCACCCATCGCGCGTTGCTCGACAATCTCCACGCCCATTCGATGGGCATCGAGCTGCAGGATACCGACCGCTGCATCAGTTGGTTGCCTTGGTACCATGACATGGGGCTGGTCGGCTGCATGCTCTCGCCGCTCGCCAACCAGGTCAGCGTCGATTATCTCAAGACCGAGGATTTCGCGCGACGCCCGCTCGCCTGGCTCGACCTGATCAGCCGCAATCCCGGCACCACGTTGAGCTACTCGCCGACCTTCGGCTATGACATTTGCTCGCGCCGGATGAGTTCGCAAACCCGCGCTGCCGACCGCTTCGACCTGTCGCGCTGGCGGATTGCCGGCAATGGCGCGGACATGATCCGCCCCGACGTGATGCAGGCGTTCGTCGATGAATTCGCCGACGCCGGGTTCAAGGCGCAGGCCTTTTGCCCGTCCTACGGCCTCGCCGAAGCAACGCTTGCGGTATCGATCATGCCGCCCGGCGAAGGCATTCGCCTTGAGCTGGTCGAGGAATCCGAACTGTCGGGCGCTGGCACACCGGCGCAGGAACGCCCGCGCCGCTACCGTGCGATCGTCAATTGCGGCAAGCCGGTGATCGGCATGGAAGTCGAAGTGCGCGATGGCGACGGAAGCGTGATGGCCGAGCGCGGGATCGGCAAATTATATTGCCGCGGCTCATCGGTCATGCACAGCTATTTCCGCGATCCCGAATCGACCGACGCCTGCCTTTCGGCCGACGGCTGGCTCGATACGGGCGACATGGGCTACGTTTCGGCCGGCT
>NZ_JANMLM010000047.1:0-3091 GCF_031372575.1 Sphingomonas sp.
CGCGCCTTGTTCCAGAAGCTGCCGCTGTTGCTCGCTCCATCGGCGTTGCTCCCCAAGAACAATCTTGCCGTGGCCCACGATGGTTATGGCGTCCCGTTGATCCTCAGTCGCGACGCGCAGGGCGAGGCGCATGTCATGGCCAATGTCTGCCGCCATCGCGGTACCCGACTGCTTAATGGCGACGGCGAGCATGCGGTCCCCGCGGCGCGGATCGTCTGTCCCTATCACGCCTGGACCTATCGTTCGGACGGCAGCCTGCTCGGCCTGCCGCGCGCCGATTGCTTCCCCGGGATGGACAAAGACGCGCATTCCTTGATGCGCTTCCGCGATTTCGAATGCGGCGGGCTGATCTGGTTTTCGCATGACCAGAAAGAAGATTTCGCCGAAATCGCGATGCTGTGCGAGGATTTCGACGCCTTCGGGTTCAGCGCGCACCATCTCTACAAGCGCAAGACCCACTCTGTCGCCGCCAATTGGAAACTGGTGATCGACGCATTCCTTGAATCCTACCACGTCCAGCGACTGCATTCGTCGACCATCGCCAATTTCTTCGCCGACGGGATTACCGCGGCGGACTGCATCGGCCAGCATCAGCGCGCTGCCGTCGGCCGCGCCGATTATCTCGCCGATGTCGACCGCAACGACTGGAGCGCGCTCCGCCGCGTCGTGACCTACACCTATCAGATTTTCCCCAACGCGGTGGTCATCGTCAGCCCCGATTACATCAACATCATGGTCGTCATGCCGACCAGCGTCGGCACCTGCCTGGTCGAAGATTTCATGCTGATCCCCGAACCGCCGCAGACCAATGAGGCCGAAGCGCATTGGAAGCGCAGCTGGGATTTGCTCGACGGCGTAACCTTCGCCGGCGAAGATTTCCACGCAGCGGAACTCTGCTACCGCGGCCTGTCGAGCGGATTGCTCAAGGAGGTCCAGCTCGGCACGTTGGAAAATGGCGTATCGGACTTCCATGCCAAGGTTGACGCGCTGTTAAAGGCTTAAACCCCCGCCTCGTCGCGGGTGATTGGAAACAACTGTAGCCCCTTGGGTGGCTTGCACGGTTTGCCGTCGAGATGCTTGTCGATCGCTTCCAGTGCCTGGCGCATCGCGCGGTCGTTATAGGGCTTCATCAGGCAGCCGATCGACAATTCATGCGCATTGTCGGGCGGGTAACCGGTGATGAACAATAAGGGGATGCCGCGTTTCTTGGCTTCGTGGGCCAGGTCGATCCCGGTTCGATCGCCGCGCAGGCGCACGTCGCTGAGGATCAGATCGACCTGCTCGCGGTCGAGCGCGGCCAGCGCTTCTTCGAAATCGTCATGCGTCGCGACCACTTCCAATCCGCAGTCGCGAAGGATCATTTCATTGTCGAACGCCGTCAGGGGTTCATCCTCAATGATAAGGACTCGCTTGACGATACGCTTGCGCTTGCCGAACAGCATGGCGACTCCAGTAGGACAACAATAGTGACCCCGCAACGAACGAAGCGCCCGCCCGTGCCACGGCGCCCCAATACACCGCGAAAAGCCAGTGGACCGCCGTTGCCGCGCGACGATGGCGATCAGCGAATCGCCAAGCTGCTGGCCCGCGCCGGGGTCGCCTCGCGCCGCGAAATCGAGCGGATGATCGAAGATGGCCGCATCGCGCTCAATGGCGAGGTGCTCAAGACCCCTGCGACCCTGCTCTCCTCGCTTGAGGGCGTCACGGTCGACGGCAAGGCGGTCAAGCCGCCCGCGGCGGCGCGCCTCTATTGCTTCTACAAGCCGACCGGCTGCTTGACCGCCGAGCGCGACCCCAAGGGCCGACCGACGATTTACGACAAGATGCCGCCGGGCCTGCCGCGGCTGATCCCGATCGGGCGGCTCGATTATATGACCGAGGGGCTGCTGCTGCTGACCAATGACGGCGAGTTGAAGCGACAGCTCGAACTGCCGAGCACCGGAGTCGTCCGCACCTATCGCGCCCGCGCCTTCGGCACCGTGTCGCAGGACCAACTCGAGGAATTGGCCGAAGGCGTGACGATCGAGGGCATTCGCTACGGCTCGATCAACGCCAATCTCGAACGCCGCACCGGGCGCAACGGCTGGATCGAGATGAGTCTGACCGAAGGCAAAAATCGCGAAGTGCGCAATGTTCTCGAACATCTCGGCCTTCAGGTCTCGCGCCTGATCCGCACCGCTTACGGCCCGTTCAACGCCGAGGGGCTTGCCCCGGGCGAAGTCGGCGAAGTCCCGCGCGAAGCCCTGTTCCGCTTTAGGCAGGAGCTTAAGTGAGGATCATTTCGGGCGCGTGGCGCGGGCGGAAACTGATTGCCCCCGCCGGACTGCAAACTCGCCCGACCGCCGACCGCACCCGCGAGACATTATTCTCGATGCTTGCCAGCCGCCTCGGCAGCTTCGATGCATTGCGGGTCGCCGATCTCTACGCGGGCAGCGGCGCGCTCGGGCTCGAAGCCTTGTCGCGCGGCGCTGTCCATTGCACCTTTGTCGAGAATGACCGCGCCGCGACCGACGCGATCCGCGCCAATGCCGCAACCCTCGGGGCGACCGGGATCGACATCATGGCGATGTCTGCCGCCCGCCTGCCGCGCGCGCAACCGGTTCACCTGATCCTCGCCGATCCGCCTTATGCCGATGGCTCGGGCAGCGCGGCGGTCGCGTCGGTCGTAGCGGCTGAATGGCTCGCGCCCGGCGGGTGGATGGCGGTCGAGACCGAGCGCGGCGCGAGCGTCGATCCCGGGCCGCTGAGCCTCGAGGTCGAGCGCGACACCGGCCGCGCCCGCCTCACCTTGCTTCGTCTCTCTTAAGCTTTCTTGGCCGTCTTGGCTTCCTTGGCCTTGGCTTCGGCGGCCGAATCCTTGACCGCCTGATATTCGGTCATCAACCGCGCGCCGATGGCGGCGGCAGCCGCCTTGCCCGCATCCTTGACCGCATTGCCCGACGACTTGCCCGACTTGCTCGACATGCCGGCCGCGATGGCGGTTACCGCAGCGGTTGCCCCGATTGCGATCAGGTCGGCGACGATCGGGTTTTCGGCGAGGCGCGCAAGCGCGTCATAGCCCGTGTTGGATTTGGCCGATTTCGACTTTCCG
>NZ_JANMLM010000055.1:0-5997 GCF_031372575.1 Sphingomonas sp.
AGCCCCTTGGCTTCCTCGACGGTGATGACGCCTTCCTTGCCGACCTTTTCCATCGCTTCGGCGATCTTCTCACCGACCACGGTATCGCCATTGGCCGAGATGATCCCGACCTGGGCGATCTCGTTCGAGCCCGATACGGGCTTCGAGCGCGCCTTGAGATCGTCGACGACCTTGATCACGGCGAGATCGATGCCGCGCTTCAAATCCATCGGGTTCATGCCGGCTGAAACCGACTTCATGCCTTCGCGAACGATCGCCTGGGCGAGAACGGTCGCGGTGGTGGTGCCGTCACCGGCATTGTCGTTGGTCCGCGACGCGACTTCGCGAAGCATCTGCGCGCCCATATTCTCGAACTTGTCCTTGAGCTCGATTTCCTTGGCGACGGTAACGCCGTCCTTGGTGATGCGCGGTGCGCCATAGCTTTTGTCGATCACGACGTTGCGGCCCTTGGGCCCCAAGGTCACCTTGACCGCGTCGGCGAGGATATCCACGCCCTTCAGAATGCGCTCACGCGCGTCGCGGCTGAATTTTACGTCTTTGGCTGCCATGTTGGCTACCCTTTCAAATGGTTGAATGTTCCGAATGTTCGCACTGACGCGCTAGTCGCGCGCCGGTCAGAAAGTCAGGCGATGACTCCGAGGATGTCGCTTTCCTTCATGATGATCAGGTCTTCACCGTCGACCTTGACCTCGGTGCCCGACCATTTGCCGAACAGGATCTTGTCGCCGGCCTTGACGTCGAGCGGAGTGATCTTGCCATCATCGGCGCGCGCACCGGTGCCAACCGAGACGACTTCACCTTCTTGCGGCTTTTCCTTGGCGCTGTCGGGGATAATGATCCCGCCAGCAGTCTTTTCCTCAGCCTCGACCCGGCGGACGAGAACTCGGTCATGAAGCGGCCTGAAACCCATGTTGTTGGACCTTCTTTTTTGTCGTTGATGTTGCCGCTTGGCACTCACATCGAAGGAGTGCCAGCGATGACCTGCATCTGGGTGGCCCTGTCCAACAAGTCAAGGACGCCGCCCATCAATAGCGACCAAGGGCTTGGCATTTGCCGCCGACTGGTGAAGGCTTGATCCAGATTAACCATCTAAGGCCCTGATTCTCCATGAAGAAGATTTTAACGGCCGGGTTCGGCCTGTTGCTCGCCAGTTGCGCCACCGCCCCGGTGCAGCGCGCACCGATCGTCGATGTGCCGGTGGTGGTGATCAATCCGCTGACCATGGCCGCCGAGCGCGAAGCCGCGCTGAAGTTCGGATCGACCGCGATCCGCCCGGGCGAGTATCGGATGCTGCCCGCCGCTGCGATCCCCAAGAACGGCCCGGTGTCGATCCTCGTCTCGCTACGCAACCAGAAAACCTATGTGTACAAGAGCGGCGTGCTGGTCGCGATGTCGACGTCGTCCCATGGCACCGCAGACCATCCGACCGATCCGGGCAAATGGACCATCCTGCAGAAGAAGCCGTTCCACCGGTCGAACAAATATTCCAACGCGCCGATGCCGTTCATGCAGCGGCTCGACAAATGGGGCCGCGCGTTTCACGCCGGTGTGGT
This sequence comes from Sphingomonas sp., assembly GCF_031372575.1. GTDB lineage: Bacteria > Pseudomonadota > Alphaproteobacteria > Sphingomonadales > Sphingomonadaceae > Sphingomicrobium. The sequence continues at coordinate 1,554 of NZ_JANMLM010000055.1, forward strand.
GCCGGGCTATCCCGCCAGCCACGGCTGCATCCGCCTGCCCGCGCCGATGGCCAAGGCGCTATACGGCATGACGAAGATCGGCGATGTCGTGGAAATCGAAGCCTAGAACGCTTTACCCCGCGACCGGCGGCAACAGGCCGAGTGCCTCGCGCCGCCACCAGCGCCACAGCATCAGGACGGAGACGATCGCCAGGCCAATGGCGAGCCCGGTCCATAAGCCGACCCCTGCCCAGCCGTCGCGAAAGGCGAGCCAGGCACCGATGCCGATGCCGATGCCCCAGTAACCGACCAACGTGAACAGCATCGGCACGCGCGTGTCGTGAAGCCCGCGCAGCATCCCCGCGCCGACCACCTGCGCCCCGTCGACCACCTGAAAGATGGCGGCAATGGCGAGAAACGAGACGCCGAGCGCGATCACGGTCGCGTTGGCTGGGGTATCGTCGAGGAACAAGGTGATCAACTCGTGCGGGATCGCCCAGATGACCAAGGCCATGACCGACATGAAGCCGACCCCAATCACCCACGCGGTCCAGCCGGCGCGCATCACGCCATCGGGATCGCCGCGCCCGAGGAACAGGCCGACCCGCACCGTCGCCGCCTGCGCCATTCCCCACGGCACCATGAACGACAAAGCGGCGATCTGCAGCGCGACCGCGTGGGCGGCAAGGCTCTCGGCGTTGATCAGCCCCATCAGGTAAGCGGCGGCGCTGAACACCCCGCCTTCGAACCCCATGGCAAGCCCGATCGGCAGGCCGAGCAGCCACAATTTGCGGTAGCGCGGCCAGTCGGCGCGCCACAGATTGCCGAACAAATGGAAGCGCCGGAACTGGCGGTCGGTAACGATAACGATGGCGAGCAACACCGCGAGCAGCGTCCAGACGATCGAGCTTGCCAGACCGCCGCCAAAAATGCCCATTTCGGGCAAACCGAAGCGCCCAAAAATCAGCCCATAGCCAAGCAGGGCATTGAGGATGATCCCGACCAGGCTGATCGCCAGCACCCAGCCCGGCCGCTCGAGCGCCGAGACGAAATTGCGCATTGCCTGGAAGGCGAGAAACGGGAGCGCCGACCACATGTAGCCGCGCAGGAAGGTCTGGGCATCGCGCGCCAGGGCCGGATCCTGTCCAAGGCCGCGGATCAACCCTTCGGAGAAATACAGCACCAGCCAGATCGGGCCGATGATCGTCGCGACCATCCACAGCGACTGGCGAAAGGTGCGCCTGACGTCGCGTACCGAGCGGGTCTTCGCACCAAGCGCGGTGGCCATCATCGGCGAGGAAGCGGTGACCAGGCCGAGCGCGACCAAGGTCATGGCGAAAGTCAGGTTGAGCCCCAGCGCTGACGCCGCGAGCGGACGCGGTCCGAGCCAGCCCATCAGCACCACATCGGTCGCCTGGATCGCCGCCATCGTCAGATTGGCAAGAATTAGCGGCCAGGCGAGCGCCATCGTCGCGCGAATTTCGGTGCGCCAGGGGGAGGATGGATCGGTTGCGCTCATCGGGTGCGGTTAGCAGGTTCCTTGTGCCGCGCCAGTTGCCCGCCCGTCGAAAATCCCTTCGCGCCGTTGAAACGCTCGGCTAGGCAACATCCAAAGGAGTATCTCATGCGGTTCGTTCGTGCGGTGTGGAAATTGCTGGTCGGGATCAAGGATGCGTTGGTCCTGATCCTGTTGCTGCTGTTCTTCGGCGGGCTTTATGCCGCATTGTCGTCGCGGCCGGCGCCGATCAGCGACGGGGTGCTGGTGCTCGCTCTCGACGGGACCTTGGTCGAACAACCCACGCAGGCGGCGTTTTCCGACATTCTCAGCGGCGCGGGGGGAATCCATGAATATCGCCTGCGCGACCTTATCGCCGCGCTCGACGGGGCACGAACCGACGACCGGGTGAAAGCGGTTGCGCTCGACCTCGACAGCTTCCTGGGTGGCGGGCAGACCGCGATCGGCGACCTTGGAACCGCCGTCCGCCGGGTGCGCGCATCGGGCAAGACAGTGGTCGCCTTCGCTACCGGCTACACCGACGACAGCTATCAACTTGCCTCCAACGCGTCGGAAATCTGGTTGAGCCCGATGGGCGCGGTGGCGATCACCGGGCCGGGCGGCAAGAATTTGTATTACAAAGGGCTGATGGACAAGCTCGGCATCACCGCCAATGTCTACAAGGTCGGGACCTACAAATCGGCGGTCGAGCCGTACATCCGCAACGATATGTCGCCCGAGGCCAGGGAAAATGCTCAGGCGCTGGCCGGGGCGTTGCTCGAGACGTGGCGCGAGCATGTCAAACTGGCGCGGCCGGCAGCGGCGATCGATACCTATCTGAAGGATCCGGTGGCCGTGCTCGATGCCAATGGCGGCGACCTGGGCAAGGCAGCAGTGGCGGCGAAACTGGTCGACCAACTGGGCGAGCGGCAGGCGTATGAAGCGCGGCTGGCGGAGCTTGGCGGCAAGGATGACGATGCCCGGGGCGGCTATCAGGCGATCAAGCTCGCCAGTTACCTCAACGACGCAGTCGACCGCGATCCCAAAGGGCCGATCGGCGTGGTCACCGTCGCTGGGGAAATTGTCGACGGCAAATCGACCGGCGGCAATGCCGGCGGCGAGACCATCGCGCGGCTGATCGAGAAGGGTCTTCGCGACGACAGTTTGAAGGCGCTGGTGGTGCGAGTCGATTCGCCCGGCGGATCGGCGATTGCATCGGAGCGGATCCGGCAGGCAGTCCTTGCCGCCAAGGCGAAGAAAATACCGGTCGTGGTGTCGATGGGCAATGTCGCGGCATCGGGCGGTTACTGGGTGGCGAGCGCGGGCGACAAGATATTCGCCGAGCCGTCGACCATTACCGGATCGATCGGCGTGTTCGGGATCATCCCGAGCTTCCAGGGTAGCCTGGCCAAGCTCGGGGTCGGCGCCGACGGGGTCAAGACGACGCCCTTGTCGGGCGAACCCGATGTACTCGGCGGGCCATCGCCCGAGGCGGGGCGGATGATCCAGGCCGGGGTCGAGAGCATTTACCGCCAGTTTCTGACCATTGTCGGCCAGTCGCGCAACAAGAGCATGGCTGACATCGACAAGATCGCGCAGGGCCGGGTGTGGGACGGCGGGACCGCGCGCCAGCTCGGGTTGGTCGACCAGTTCGGCTCGCTGGACGACGCCATTGCGGCGGCGGCGGGGCTGGCCAAATTGGGCGACGAGCGCGGGGTTCGCTACCTCGACCGCGCGCCAAGCTTCCGCGAGGAGTTCATGGCGGTTTTCTCTGGTGAGGAAAGCGAAAGCGTTCCGACCGACGCGTTCGCAGCGTTGTCGCCGGCGCCCGACCGGTTGCTGGCGACTGCACTGGCTGACCTGCAGCGGATCATGGCGGGCCCGGCGATCCAGGTGCGCTGCCTCGAATGCCCGGTCGAGCTGTCGGCAGCCCCGCCGTCGGAGCCGCGCGGGTGGAAGACGATGCTGCTCAACCTGTTTGGCTGATCTTGCGCTTCTTCTTGCGACGCGAGGTCATCGGCAACAGGATCAGGGCCATGATGGTGGTCAGTGCGGCGACGATCCCGAAGCCGATCAGCCACGGATTATGTGCATCCTCACGGGTCTGCAGGTCCATGATGTGCAGCCCCCACATGAAATCATAGAACCGCCACCAGGCGGTGCGCCGCGCGGCGATCTCGCCGGTCCAGCGATCGACGTAGAAAAAGGTCCCGTCGGACATGCTGATCTTCCAGCTGTCGAGCGGACGGCGCAGATCGAGCGGCGGGTTGGCCGGATCGATGTGGCTGACCGAAACGATCTTTGCCTTGCCGGCATAGCGCGCTCCAAGCTCGCGCGCGGCATCGGCGGGGCTCATCGCGGGGAGCAAACGGCCGGTCGCGGGATCGGCGAGGCGACTGGTGCCATCGGCAAAGGCCAGCACCCAGCGCGGGCCAGTGGCGCGCTGCTCGAGCGTCAGTTTGGATAAGGGGCGCACGTCGATAGCAGGGGCCACCGGTGGGATTGTGGTGCGGACTGGCGGCGGATCGGACAGCAAGGCCGCGCCGCGCACTTCCTCAATCGGCTTGACCACCATCAGCACGCCCGAGATCGTCCAGAACAGCATCGGCACGCCGATCAGCCAGCCGAGCCAGATATGGTAGCGGCGAAGGGTCGAACGCAGGCCCGCCATCAGATGTGGATCGGCTTGCCGGTGACCGCCATCGCGGCTTCCTTGAGCGCCTCGGCGTGGGTCGGGTGGGCGTGGCAGGTGTAGGCGATGTCCTCGCTGGTCGCGCCGAACTCCATCGCCAGCGCGGCCTCGGCGATCAGCGTCCCTGCCAAAGACGAAATGATCCACACCCCGAGTACGCGGTCGGATTTGGCATCGGCGATAATCTTGACGAAGCCGTCGGTGTCGCGATTGGTCTTGGCGCGGCTGTTGGCCATGAACGGGAATTTGCCGACCTTGATGTCGTGGCCCTTGGCCTT
>NZ_JANMLM010000071.1:0-2768 GCF_031372575.1 Sphingomonas sp.
ACCGTCGAACAATACGCTGACCAAGAATATCGCGGTGCTTGACGCTGGCAATTATGGCGGCCGCTATATTCACTACGGGATCCGCGAATTTGGCATGGCGGCGGCGATGACCGGCATGGCGCAGCACGGCGGGGTGATCCCCTACGGCGGTACCTTCATGGTCTTCTCCGATTACAGCCGCCCCGCGATCCGCCTCGGCGCGCTGCAAAAAGCCAAGGTGATCCACGTCATGACCCACGATTCTATCGGGCTTGGCGAAGATGGGCCGACCCATCAGCCGGTCGAGCATCTCCAGGCCCTGCGCGCGATCCCGCAACTCACCGTCTATCGCCCCGCCGACGCAGTCGAGACCGCCGAATGCTGGGCCGCCGCCTTGACCGATAACGGGCCGAGCCTGCTCGCTCTGTCCCGCCAGAACGTCCGCGCTTTGCGCATCAAGGCGGAGAAGTCCAACCTCTCGGCTAAGGGAGCGTACCGCCTCAGCGCCGCCAAGGCCGACCGCAAGGTGATCATCATCGCCACCGGCACCGAGGTCGAGATTGCGGTCGACATCGCGGCCGCGCTTGAAGATCAAGGCATTGGCGCCGACGTGGTGTCGATGCCCTCGACCGATCGCTTCGACGAACAGGCCAGCGCTTACCAGCACGACATCCTGCCCGACGTTTCGAACAAGGATATATTGCGCGTTTCGATCGAGGCGGGGATTACCAAGGGCTGGGAACGCTACACCGGCCTGCACGGCCTGCGCATCGGCATCGACCGCTTCGGTGCCTCGGCCCCGGCCTCCGATCTGTACCCGTATTTCGGCCTCACGAAGGAGGCAATCCTTCCCAAAATCCTGGAGAAACTGGGCAAATGACCAAGGTTGCAATCAATGGTTTTGGCCGCATCGGCCGGCTCGTCGCACGTGCCATATTGAGCCGCGACGACCACGATCTCGAACTCGTCGCGATCAACGATCTCGCCGATGCCAAAGCCAATGCGCTGCTGTTCAAGCGCGACAGCGTCCACGGCAAGTTCGCTGGCGAAGTATCGGCCGAGGGCGATGTGATGATCGTCAACGGACATCGCATCAAGGTCACCGCCGAGCGCGACCCCGCCAATCTTCCGCACAGGGAACTCGGCGTCGACATCGCGCTCGAATGCACCGGTTTCTTCACCGATGCCGGCGGGGGCCAGAAGCATCTCGACGCTGGCGCCAAGCGGGTTTTGATCTCGGCTCCGGCCAAGGGCGCCGATTTGACCGTCGTCTATGGCGTCAATCACGACAAGCTGACCGCCGACCACAAGATCGTCAGCAACGCCAGCTGCACCACCAATTGCCTCGCGCCGGTGGCCAAGGTGCTCAACGACGCGATCGGGATCGAGCGCGGGCTGATGACCACCATCCACGCTTACACCAACGATCAAAAGATCCTCGACCAGATCCACGGCGACATGCGCCGCGCGCGCGCCGCCGGCATGTCGATGATCCCGACCACCACCGGCGCCGCCCGCGCGGTCGGCGGAGGGATGCCCGAACTGAAGGGCAAGCTCGACGGCTCGGCGATCCGCGTCCCGACCCCCAACGTCAGCCTGATCGACCTGACCTTCACCCCGTCGCGCGACACCAGTGTCGAGGAGGTCAATGGCCTGCTCAAGGCTGCATCGGAAAGCGGACCGTTGAAGGGCGTGCTGGCCTATACCGATGAGCCATTGGTCTCGATCGACCTCAACGGCGATGCGGCAAGCTCGACCGTCGATAGCCTTGAAACCGCTGTCCTCGAAGGCAAGCTCGTCCGTGTGCTCAGCTGGTACGACAATGAATGGGGTTTTTCGAACCGCATGGTCGACACGGCGGGCGTGATGGCCAAGCTGGGCTAGTCATGCCCGGCTTCAAAACCCTCGACGATTTGCCCGACGACCTGAGGGGCAAGCGCGTTCTGGTCCGCGTCGATCTCAACGTGCCGATGAACGGCGCCTCGGTCGCCGATGACAACCGTCTGCGTGCGCTTCTCCCGACCGTGCTCGAATTGAGCGACAAGGGCGCGATCGTCCTCCTGCTGTCGCATTTCGGGCGCCCCAAGGGCGACAATCGCCCCGACATGTCGACCGCGCAACTGGTCCGCCCGCTGGCCGAACTGACCGGCCGCTCAGTGCGCTTCATAGAGGATTGCCAGGGCCCCGAAGCGGCGCGGGCAATCACGACGATGCTCAGCGGTAATATCGGTATCCTCGAGAATACCCGCTTCCACGATGGCGAGGAAACCAATGACTTAGCGCTGGCGAAGGGCATGGCGGCGCTCGGCGAACTTTACGTCAACGACGCTTTCTCCGCCGCGCACCGTGCCCATGCCTCGACCGAAGGGATAGCCCACCTCCTGCCAAGCTATGCCGGCCGCGCTATGGAGGCCGAGCTTACGGCGTTGGAGAGAGTGCTCGGCAACCCCCAGCGTCCGGTCGCTGCGGTCGTCGGCGGCGCGAAAGTGTCGTCGAAGCTCGCCGTGCTCGGTCATTTGCTCGGCAAAGTCGATCATCTGATCATCGGCGGCGGGATGGCCAACACCTTCCTCGCTGCGCGCGGTGTAAGGGTCGGAAAATCCTTGTATGAGACAGACTTGCTCAGCGAAGCGGAAAGCATTTTCGAACGTGGCGACGCCGCCGGTTGCACCATCCACCTTCCCTACGACGTCGTCGTGGCCAAGGAATTCGCGCCCAACCCGCATTCCTTGCGCACCGTCAACGTCCACGAAGTCGCCGAAGACGAGATGATCCTGGATATCGGCCCC
>NZ_JANMLM010000006.1:0-6138 GCF_031372575.1 Sphingomonas sp.
CGCACCTTGGACGCCTTGGGCGGCGCAGAGACAATTTCGAACGACGGCTGGTTGTCCTTGATGCGGACCTTGACCTCGCCGCCGTCGACCAGTTTGCCGAATAGCAATTCCTCGGCCAGCGGTTGCTTGATCTTCTCCTGCATCAGGCGGCCCATCGGGCGTGCGCCGTTCATCTTGTCATAGCCCTTGGTGGTCAGCCATTCGCGCGCTTCATCGTCGAGCTGGATGTGGACGTTGCGATCGGCGAGCTGCATTTCCATCTGCAGGATGAACTTGTCGACCACCCGCGCAACTCCCGCGGGCGGCAGATAGCCGAACGGCACCACCGCATCGAGGCGGTTGCGGAATTCGGGGGTGAACATCTTCTTGATCGCATCTTCCTGGACATCGTCGCGGCTCAGCGCGCCGAACCCGATGCCTTCACGCGCCATGTCGGCGGCGCCGGCATTGGTGGTCATGATCAGGATGGTATTGCGGAAATCAACCGTCTTGCCGTGGTGATCGGTCAGCTTGCCATTATCCATCACCTGCAACAGGATGTTGAACAGATCGGGATGGGCTTTCTCGATCTCGTCGAGCAGCAACACGCTGTGGGGCTGCTGATCGACCGCATCGGTCAGCAATCCGCCCTGGTCGTAGCCGACATAGCCCGGCGGAGCACCGTTCAATCGGCTGACCGAATGGCGCTCCATATATTCGGACATGTCGAACCGCTGCAGCGGAATGCCCATTACCGACGCCAGCTGACGGGCGACCTCGGTCTTGCCGACGCCCGTGGGGCCGGAGAAGAGATAATTGCCGATCGGCTTGTCGGGATCGCGCAGTCCAGCGCGGCTCAGCTTGATCGCCGAGGCCAACCGCTCAATCGCCAGATCCTGCCCGAACACTACGCGCTTAAGGTCGGTCTCGAGCGTCTCGAGTGCGCGCTTGTCGTCGCTCGACACCGATTTCGGCGGGATCCGCGCCATCGTCGCCACCACCGCCTCAATTTCCTTCGTGGTGATGGTTTTCTTGCGGCGGCTCGGGGGTACGAGCATTTGCATCGCACCAACCTCGTCGATCACGTCGATCGCCTTGTCGGGCAATTTGCGGTCGTGGATGTAGCGCGCCGACAGCTCGACTGCCGACTTGATCGCGTCCGACGTGTAGCGAACCTTGTGATGCTGCTCGAACGAGGAGCGCAGGCCGGCGATGATCTTGATCGTATCTTCGACCGTCGGTTCGTTGACGTCGATCTTCTGGAACCGGCGCAGCAAGGCGCGGTCCTTTTCGAAATGATTGCGGAATTCCTTGTAGGTGGTCGAGCCGATGCAGCGGATCGCGCCCGAACTTAGCGCGGGCTTGAGCAGATTGGACGCGTCCATCGCCCCGCCGCTGGTTGCGCCAGCGCCGATGACGGTGTGGATTTCGTCGATAAACAGGATCGCATCGGGCAGCTTTTCAAGCTCGTTGACGACCGACTTGAGCCGCTCCTCAAAATCGCCGCGATAGCGCGTGCCGGCCAGCAACGCGCCCATGTCGAGCGAGTAGATCACCGCCGGCTTCAACACCTCGGGGACATCGCCTTCGATGATCTTGCGCGCTAGCCCTTCCGCAATCGCGGTCTTCCCGACTCCAGGGTCGCCGACATACAGCGGGTTATTTTTCGAGCGGCGGCAAAGGATCTGCACCGTCCGGTCGACCTCGGCCATCCGCCCGATCAATGGATCGACCTTGCCCGCCTTGGCCTTGTCGTTGAGATTGACGGTAAACTGCTGGAGCGCGCTTTCCTTCTTGTCGGCTGGCTTGGCCTCGGTCTTGTCTTCGGTTCCGGTCCCGCTGACATCGCGCGCCTCGGGCTCGGCGTCGCCCATGCCGACGCCGTGGCTGATGTAGGTCACTGCATCCAATCGGCTCATATCCTGCTGCTGCAGGAAATATACGGCATAGCTTTCGCGCTCGCTGAACAAGGCGACCAGGACGTTGGCCCCCGTTACATCGTCGCGGCCCGATGACTGGACGTGGAGGATCGCGCGCTGCACCACCCGCTGGAACCCGCTGGTCGGGGTCGGGTCGGTCGCACTGTCGGCGACCAATGCACCAAGCTCATTGTCGAGATAATGTTTGACCGTCGCCTTCAGCTCGTCGCGATTGACCCCGCATGCAGTCATCACCTTCGACGCATGTTCATCGTCGATCAGCGCCATCAGCAAATGTTCGAGCGTCGCATATTCATGCCGCCGCTTCGACGCCTCGCCGAGCGCATTGTGAAGGGACTGTTCGAGTTCGCGGGCAAAACTGGGCATCGGTTAGCTCCTTGACCCCTTATGTCGGCAATAAGGTGGCGGCGATCAAGGCCTGATAACTAATCGAGGGGCGCGCGGCGCAAGAATGCACCGAACCGCCGGAAACGGGGTTACGATCGCTTGAACAGCTCATCGGCGGCGCTGCGGTGGGCCTGAGTTGCGGCCATGTGATCCTCGACCCGCGCGATCTCGCCTTTGAGCAAGGCGATCCGCTCGTCGAGCTCGGTCACCGACAGCGGCCCCAGCTCCTGCTTGCAGACCAGGGTCACCGGATCGGTCGGCCGGGTGGAAAAGAAGTCGTCCTCGTCCATGCGATGCAGCGTTGACCGATCGCGAGGCGCTGTCAATAAGGCGCGTCGTGAACATCCCCAAGCATATGCAGGCAGTCGAAATTTCCGCCCCCGGCGGGCCCGAGGTGCTGCGGCTGGTCGAACGGCCGGTGCCGCAGCCGGGGGCCGACGAAGTGCTGGTCCGCGTTGCCGCCGCCGGGGTCAATCGCCCCGATGTGCTGCAGCGGATGGGGGCGTATCCGCCGCCGCCCGGCGCGTCGGATCTGCCGGGACTGGAGATTGCCGGGACGGTCGTCGCAGCGGGGCCGGGAGCGGACATGCTGATCGGCCGCCGCGTGTGCGCGCTGGTGGCGGGCGGCGGCTATGCCCAATATTGCGTCGCGCCGATGGGCACCTGTTTGCCGGTCCCTGAAGTGCTCCGAATGACCGAGGCTGCGGCAATGCCCGAGACCCTGTTCACCGTGTGGGTAAACCTGTTCGAGCGCGGCTTTGCGGCCGATGGCGACACCGTGCTGGTTCATGGCGGCACTAGCGGGATTGGGACGATGGCGATCCTGCTCGGCAAATTGTTCGGGCTTCAAGTGATTGTCACCTGTGGCAGCGATGACAAATGCACTGCGGCCAAGGCGATCGGCGCGGCCCATGCGATCAATTATCGCGACAAAGACTTCGTCGAGGCGGTCAAACAGATCACCTGCGGCAAGGGGGTCGACGTCGTGCTCGACATGGTCGGCGGCGATTATCTGCCGCGCAACCTCGCTTGCATGGCCGACGACGGTCGCCACGTCTCGATTGCCTTCCAGCGCGGCGCGACGGCCGAAGTCCCGATCATGGAGATCATGCGCCGCCGCCTGACGCTGACCGGATCGACGCTGCGTCCGCGCGACGTCCAGTTCAAGACGATGGTCGCCGACGAACTCGCCAAGACCGTCTGGCCCTATGTGGAGGGCAATCGCCTCAAGCCAGTGATCGAGAAGGTGTTTCCCTTGGCCGAAGCCGCCGCCGCCCACGCGCGGATGGAAAGCGGCGAGCACGTCGGCAAGATCGTCTTGGAGACTTAACGGCTCAGCAATTGCCGATGTCGACCCATTTGTCGGTCCAACATTTGAAACGCCGTTTACTATCGCAAACCATTGCGCCGTCAGAATATTTCTTGTCGTTCCAATAGCAGAACTTTTCGGCCGCAGTCGTGTAGGTTGATCGGGTTGGGATCGTCGCTATTTTCCCGGAATTCTTCATCGACACTTTCTGCGCTTCGACTTGCTCCGCCTTTTGGTCACCGCACGAAATCGTCCCGAGCAATGCAAGCGAGAGAAGGGAGATTCTGGCGTTGGCGGTGGAAAACTTAAGCGCGTTGGTCATCGAGGGTCCTTCCTTCTCGACAAAGCGTTCGGCAACATTCGTCTATCACATGCCGAAACCTTAGTCGCGCTTTGACCGTTGGTCTTTTCCGACGGTCGAGCCTCTAGGCTCGGACCAGACTCCGCTTGCCCTTCGGCCCCTACAAGACTAGATCGAATGGCACTGTGGCCGCTCCGGGAAGGGGCGGCCCAACTTGTTTTCAGGAGACTTCGTGTGGCCCAGCCGCTCATGCCCCATGCCACCGCCGCCTGGCTGGTGGACAACACTTCGCTCGCATTCACCCAGATTGCTGAATTCTGCGGGCTTCATATCCTCGAGATCCAGGCCATCGCCGATGATACTGCGGCGACCAAGCTGACCGGCCGCGATCCGATCCGCGCCAATGAACTGACCCATGAGGAAATCGAGAAGGGCCAGGCCGATCCCGATTATGTGCTCACGATGCACAAGGAGCCGGACCCGATCACCCGCACCAAGGGCCCGCGCTACACTCCGGTGTCGAAACGCCAGGACAAGCCCGACGGGATCGCGTGGATCATCCGCAACCATCCCGAAGTGTCGGACGGCCAGATCGGCAAGCTGATCGGCACCACCCGCACCACGATCGGCGCGATCCGCGACCGCAGTCACTGGAACATGGCCAATATTCAGCCCAAGGATCCGGTCACCCTTGGCCTGACGTCGCAGCGCGAATTGGACGCGGCGGTGATCAAGGCGCAGAAGGCGGCCGGTACCCCGGCACCGACCGACACGCGCTTCGACAGCGATCGTGCGGCGCTGATCCAGGAGCTTCGCGACGAACGCGACCAGCACGCCCGCGATGCCGAGGCTGCTTTGGTCGCTGCCGAAGCTGGCGAGGTCGACACTTCGGACGAGATTGTCCCGGGAATCAAGGATCCGTTCAAGCGCTGACTTGCCATTCGAACGCGTGTCGGGGACAAGCCTGAGCCATGGAAGCGACGAGCATTGACCAGTTGAGTTTCGAGGCCGCGCTGGCCGAACTCGAGACGATCGTCCGCACTCTGGAAGTGGGGAGCGAGCCGCTCGACAATTCGATCGAACTCTATCAGCGCGGCGACCGGCTGAAGCGCCATTGCGAGGCCCGCCTCAAGGCCGCGCAGGAGCGGATCGAGCAAATCTCGATCGGTACCGATGGCCAGCCCGCCGGAACGGTGCCGTTCGATGTCGACTAAGATGATCGAGCGCCCTGCTATTGATCTCGACGCCGAGGCACGGCGGATCGCGGGCGCAGTCGATTCGATCTTCGCCCAGTTGCTCGAGCCCCCGGGCGACCCGCGCGACCGGCTGTTCGCGGCAATGCGCCATGCGGCAATTGGTGGCGGCAAGAAATTGCGGCCTTTGCTCGCCGTTGCCGCCTCGCGCTTGTTCGGGATCGACGAGGATCGCGCGATCCGCGTCGGCACGGCGATCGAGGCGATCCACGTCTACAGCCTGATCCACGACGATCTGCCGGCGATGGACAATGATGATCTTCGCCGGGGCAAGCCGACCGTCCACAAGGCGTATGACGAAGCCACCGCAATCCTCGCCGGCGATTGCTTCCACGACCTGGCGTTTGAAATATTGTCCGACCCGGTCACCTGTCCCGAACCCTCAGCCCGCGCCGAACTGGTGCTCGAGCTGGCCAGCGCGTCTGGACTGTCGGGGATGGGCGGCGGGCAGATGCTCGATCTGGCGGCGGAAGGCGAAACGCTCGACCTGGCCGCGATCACCCGGCTCCAGCAGCTCAAGACCGGTGCCTTGATCGAATATGCGGTCGAATCGGCCTGTATCCTCGCCCGTCTGCCAGCCGATTCGCGGACGCCCTATCGCGGTTATGCGCGCAACATCGGCCTCGCCTTCCAGATCGCCGACGATCTGATCGACCATTCGGGCGACGCGCAAACCGCGGGCAAGAAGGTCGGCAAGGATGCAAGCGCGGGCAAGGCGACTTTTGTGTCGTTGCTTGGCGAGGAGCGCGCACGGCTTCAGGCGAGCATGCTTGTGGACCAAGCGATCGAGCATCTAGCAAGCCATGGCGAAGAAGCTGACTTGCTCCGCGCCATTGCCCATTTCGTGACGGAGCGTGATCGATGAGCCTGCATCGCATCGGGGTCTATCCCGGCACCTTCGACCCGCTGACGCTCGGCCATCTCGACATCATCCGCCGTGGTGTGCACCTCGTCGATTGCCTCGTCATC